>JAGAXM010000005.1 GCA_017940895.1 Clostridiales bacterium
GATCTACCCTAATCTGTCTAACCACTCCACAGCATATTCGAGAGGGTAGTCGCTATCCTGCCCGTATATCTCATTTATGGTATTCATATCAAGAGGGATCCTGACATCCAACTGGATATCGCTCACACGGTCCTCTCCTCCATCAATGTAGATGTTTCCATCTTCATCGAGCGTCGCCATTATAGAATAACGCACTCTTATAGTGCCGCCACTCATAAGCGCAGTCTGTGGCACACCCTGTGCGCATCCCCAGGTCGTCGCCAGACCCATGACGGTGACATTCGGACATAAAGAAAGATTATATGTGAGGATATCACCGGCACTTGCCGTTCCTGCATTAACAAGAAGCACTACCGGGATATCAGAATACCTTCCGTCAGCAGGCACTGTCCAGTTCCAGTACCGACTCTGCACTATCTCGTCTCCGCTTCTGAATCCGCTGTTAGTTCTTATCTCTTCCGTCGTAAATAAAGTAACGACTGATGACGCGAGAATATCCAGACCTCCGTCATTGCCGCGTGCATCGATTATGAGCCTGTCCATGCCTTGATCTATCATCTGATCGATACGGGAAATAAGGAGCTCTCTTACGGCAGGATAGTCGTCGGTGAGTGCGGCCTCGATATCACCGAAAGTCTCGTATTCTTCGATCGGGATGCAGATATATCCGCAGTGGTCATTAAGCATCTCACTGTATCCGAACTCATCTCTCACCTTACCTGTAAAAGGAGCCGTTGCTTCCATATAACGGTCGTAGTAACTGCCGATACTGTTAAGCGTCACTTCGGTCTCATTTCCGTCATCGTCTATAAACCTGACACTAACGGTATCACCGCCGTTGCCTGCAAGGAAAACAGGTCTCATCATTTCTTCGTTTCTCGCGTCAGGGAATGTCTCCACAGGCCAGCAGGGCGTAATGCAGCTGACGTTGCTTAAAGCCTCATCGATATCGAATCCGCCCCAGCCCGTTATTATGGTTCCGTCATGTATTCCAAGCTCGTAAGCGGCTGAAGTCTCGTCCGTCAGGACAGCAACGACATCGCCGTCATCCGTTCTCAACATCGAAAAGCCGTAGTCGTTACCCAGCATACTCACTACGAGATCGCTTCTAAGCTGCGGGTCTATGACAAAGGCACTTAAGTGGCCGTCGTGAAACTCGTAACATAAGCTTGCTACTGCCTGCGCATACGCGAGCTCATCGTGTGCGGCATCCGCCTGCGCTGCCAGAGGAATATACTCTGCACGAAGAGCATCGTAGTCGATATTCTTATGGTCAGACAGGATGTAGTGTCCCTCGATCTCATCGATAAGCGCCGCCATCGACTGCTCGTAGTTCATGTGCGAATAGTTTGTAAAACGCGAGTAATGGCTGATCCCCGAGATATAAAAGACACTCAGGGCAAACGTGATAAAGACCAGTATCCCGGTGATCACGACGTGTCTTATCACCTTCTCCTTATTAGCAATGACGATTCCAGCGACCGCATAGACAAATGCTGCGATCAGGAACCATATGAATCTGCCGAATCCCAGATTGAAATCGCCTTCGGTGTAGTTAAAGAAAAAGAACACCAGGAAATGTATGACAGGAATAGCACCAACGATCCTGTAAACATCCTTATTCTTCGGCTTTACAAAAACAACCGTTACCAGGAAGACCAGAAACCATGCTCCCGTAAAAGCCATGATATAAGCGGTCGGAGAATCAATGATCTTAAAGCTCTCGAATATCTTTAATAGCAGTATCAAGTCTCAGTCTCCCCTCGACAAATAATACTAATATTATCAGATATTGGATCTTATGAACTCCTCGATCTTATCAAAGGGGATAATGTCCACCTGATCATAGAGGTCCGTGTGGCTCGCACCCGGGATGATCAGCAAGAGGTAATCCCTTCAAACACCACTACATATTGTGCTTAACGGAACACATCAAACACAAGATTGAGACACAGGTAAAGCCGGAGCCTTCGGTGAAGCCTGCTGTTTCTGATGGTGCCGGGATTGAAGAAAAACTGCCGAACTTCGTTCCGAGGACTTTAAGTGCATACCTTTCGAGAAGGATCAGCAGGGTTCATATACTATGGATCCGTCAAAGGTCAATGTCCCTCTTTCTCCTGAAATACGGGAACAGATGACCAATGACAGAAAGTACTTATTATTTACAGCATAATCGGATTAGTGGTTTTTGCCGCTATTGTATTGGCAGTTTTTTCATTGGGAATATCTGATCTGCCGGAAGCTTTTTTAATCAGTTGAAGCTGTTGATTACCCAGAGCTCAGCTGCCGATCCCTTGTTACAGTTATGGCAAAAGAGTTTGTCTTCTTCAGTGGCAAGCTTCATTTCTTCTTCCGTGTATGCACTTCTGTGAGTCAGCTTCGGGAGAGGTGTTCCGCATACAGGACACTTGGCGGTCCTGTAATCGTGCTGCATGCAGGCGCCCATAACCTTCGTCCATACTCTTGAATATCCTGCATATATATTGACTCCGGTACCGCCGTTAACAGCTGCGAGTTCGTTTACAGTCAGGTTTTTAATATTGTTTGTCATAGTTTTAATACTCCTTTGATTTCTTATATGAGTTATTATGCTCACTCCGGAATGCGAAACCAATGGATAACATTCACTGTAAGTGTTGCTTAAGCGACACTCAGGCACAAATCTGTCGCGTGTAGTATTACATTGAAGAAGTTATCATATGAGAAAGGAGGGCACCATTATGCACAGTAACTGGAACCCCTGGCACGGATGTGTTAAATGCAGCGAAGGCTGTCAGAACTGCTATGTCTACTATATCGACAGGATGAGAGGCAGAGACGGCGCTGATGTCTATAAGACCAAGACCGGTTTTAAGTATCCTTTATTCAAGGACAGAAGCGGTAATTATAAGATTCAAAGCGGCGAGATGATCAGCGTCTGCATGACTTCGGATTTCTTCCTGGAGGAAGCGGATGCGTGGCGCGGTGAAGCGTGGGATATGATGAGGAAAAGAAGCGATGTGGTATTCCTTCTTTTGACCAAGAGACCTCAAAGGATCATGGATTGTCTTCCTGAGAACTGGGGGGACGGCTGGGATAACATTTTTCTTAATGTAACCTGTGAGAACCAAAGCAGGGCGGATGAGAGAATCCCGATACTTCTTGATCTTCCGTTTAAACACAAAGGTCTTCATCTGGCTCCGCTTCTGGAACCCATAGATATCGGTAAATACCTCGACAGCAATCAGATCGAACAGGTTGCCTTAGGCGGTGAGAATTACGGCGGCAGCAGACCCTGCGATTACGACTGGGTTAAGTCGATACAGAAGGAGTGCGTCGCGCGTGATATTACTTTCTGCTACATGGAGACCGGCACCAATTTCATTAAGGATGGGAAGCAGTACAGGATCAGAAGCAAGCAGACTCAGCAGTCTCAGGCTCTGCATTCCGGCATGACTTATCAGGGTAAACCGATGACATTCGTTCTTAAGGATGAGGACGGGAACCCGGTTCCGAAGGAGAAGCTTTATGTGCGGCACTTCGCAGCGAAATGCGAAGAGTGCGCATTCAAGATTCTTTGCAACGGCTGCAGCAACTGCGGTTACTGTGAAGGATGGAAGGCCAATACATTATAGAATAACATTATATAGTCTGCTTGCTTTGTGAGGCATTTATGAGTGGTGAGGTTGCTTTAAGAAAAGCCGTGCGGGAAGATATAATTAATCAACAGGGGAAATAATATGATCACAGTCAATCTTTACTACACAGGAACAAACGGCAATGCGAAGAAGTTTGCGCAGGAGATGGAGAGCAGCGGAACTGCAGACAAAATCCGTGCCGAGAAGGGTAATGTTCGCTACGAGTATTTCTTCCCGATGAATGATCCTGAGACAGTCCTGCTCATAGATGCGTGGGAGAGCCAGGAGGCGATCGACGTTCACCACGCGTCTACTATGATGCAGACGATAGCTTCCCTTCGCGATAAGTATGACCTTCATATGAGAGTGGAAAGATACGTCTCCGAGGACCTGCCTTCTTCAGACCAGGGGTTCATCAGGGTATAACACAGGTTGCGTAAATGCAACTTGCGATTGGTGGTCTGCAGAGTATTCGTTTTGTAGACTTTCCTTGGAGGTGAGCGGAAATGATTTTCTCAGAAAAACTGCAGATGCTGCATTTAAGAATGAAGTGGATTCCACGCGTCCTGAATTCTATCAGTCGGGCGAGTATCTATATAAGTGTAATGTGACCGGTGATTTTACATGGTTCCAGGGATACGAGGAGATATACAAAGGCGACGTCAAAGTCTATGAATGTGTGTTCCACGGTGGAATGGTAAAATGACATCTGAAGAGGTGTTGATATATGGCTAAGAAGAGAGTTCTGTGTTTTGGAGATTCGCTGACCTGGGGATTTGATCCTGTTAACAGAGTCAGATTTGATGAGGATAATAGATGGCCGCGTGTGATGGGCAAGATCTTAGGCGATGATTATGAGATCATCGAGGAAGGTCAGAACGGACGCACGATAGCGACTGATGATCCTTCAGAAGGAGAGAAGAACGGACTTAAATATATCGGCCCCTGCCTCGAGACACATACTCCTCTTGATATAGTGATAATCATGTTAGGCTCGAATGACTGCAAGCGTAAGTTCTCTTATTCATCTATGGACATCGCAGGCGAGATGCAGATCATGTTAGAGAAGATCAAGGCCTATAACGAGTTCAGATGTCAGAACAGATTTAAGATAATACTCGTGTCACCGCCGCTTATATCGGATGCTATAAAGGATTCGTGGCTGGGCGACAGCTTCGGCTATGAGAATGCATGTAAGGTGTCGTCGGAGCTTGCCGGATGGTATGAGAAGCTGGCCGGCATGTACAGTACATCGTTCGTTGATGCATCTAAGTACGTTAAGGCTTCCGATGCTGACGGATGTCATTTGGATCCCGATGATCAGATAAAACTCGGGCAGACGCTGGCGAAGTTTATAACGGAGAATGAGATCGCATGACCAATAACATCAGACCTGCTGATATGAATGACTTTGAAGCAGTCCGCGACATTACGCAGACTACTATCAGGGCTGTATATCCGAATTACTATCCTGAGGGCGCCGTCGAATTCTTCAGTGCTCATCATTGATTTTCAGGGTATCAGGCTGTCAGCTCTCGGCATGGGCAACATGAGTCTTCCGATCATCGGCGGTGATGGGACACGGGGCGTAAAGCGTCAGTTCTTCTTCCTGCAGTATCCTCCGCTTAGGTATTTCTCTCCGAACGGGCCCGTTATGATCATTCCCATGATGAGCATTGCGAATGAGATTCCGAGTGTTACGCCCTGAACGAAGCCTGCTGCACCGCCTGCATCCTCGGGTACAAGATATAGTGAGATTATGTAGATTGCCATGGCTGTGATGCCGCCTATGAACATATAATTTACTCTCTTGGTTATCTTCTTCTTAATGTCATTGGTATAGTCTGCTGCCTGAAGCAGTGTATCCTTTAATTCAGCATTCATATCAGATTCTCTCCTTTGGCCGTTAAAAATGTCTCTTAAATCCACATCGTAAAAGTCGGCGAGTTCGACTAGAACATCGAGGTCCGGCATATTGCTGCCGGTCTCCCATCTCGAGACTGTGCGCCTTGAGACGAAGAATTTGTCGGCAAGCTGCTCCTGTGTCATGTTCTTCTCTTTTCTAAGTTCCTTAAGAAATTCGCCGATCTTGATCTGATCCATTAATCGTCCTCCGGAGAAATGTTTCTTCTGCAAGGATTATATCTTTTTAGATTCAGTTTACAACCGATAACGTTGGCAATGGCTGTGCAGCAGGTTCCGATTCCAAGATAGGGAGTGATCTGATCTTTGACCATGGAATAGATTATGAATCCGACTCCTGCGATACCGATTACGTAGAATAGAATTTTCCAGATTGTCTTTGACATTGTGATGTCCTCCTTCATGTTTGTTATGGTTCAAGCTTAAGCTTTCCCCGCGACTTTAAGAAGGACACAGTAAGTCTCAAAACCCCTGATTTTGCTGATGGGACACGATATGTCTCGTATCAACAGTCCGCATTTTCCACAGTGTGATTGACCCGTCAGGCACGACCGGTTTTAAAGATATAACCAATAATAAGGCGTTCCTCACATTAGGTACTATTAATTACATATTTGGTTTAGACAGGCATTGCGCAGAAGATGCGGTAGCCCCACGGCGGGAGGCTGATCGTTTGACCGGGTGACAGAGAATCTCCTGTCAGCAGGTCTTTGTACGATTCAGTGATCTGATGATCAACAGCCTCCATTGAATAGTTGAAGATGAAGGTGATTTTCTCGTTGTATTTATTCATTCCTGTCTTAATGGAAACCGGGAATCTGGCTTCAGGAACATCAATGCCGGAAGCGGCAAGAGTATTCTCTAATACAGCCATGGTGTCATGTTCATCGAGTATACAGCCAACGGTAGTTACGTTGCCGAGGCGGGCAACTGCTGCAAACCTGCCAAGATACATATGGTCGTATGACGATAAGACCTCTGCTGTCGAAGGTATGAGATACTCCATGAATGAATGGGCTGTACCTGTAAGAGGGAGTGTCCCTTTAAAGCCGATAGAGAGGGGCGTCGAGAACTCGTTATATGTACAGCCTGTAAGGTCTGTGAATCCGTGAGGCTGAGCATCTGCATAGACTTTGAGATGTTCGTCCGAGAAAAAGCAGCGCGGTGTGATGATCAGGTGACCGCCGTTTTCTGCGAATGCACGGAGCCTGGCGATTGTGATATCGGAAGCGGAATACAGAGCAGGGACGATAACAAGCGCGTAAGATGACAGATCGTCGTCACAGTAGACAAAATCTGCTTCGACATTAAGTTTCATGCAAGAGTCAAACCATAGCCTCATCATATGGTTATAGTCATCTTCGGGTCGTCCGTGGAAAGCTTCCTCGCCGTTGCTTGGAAATTCGTCAATGCCTGTAAGGCTTCTGTTATCCAGCATTATTGCGACACTCAGGGCTTTCTTGAGGAAGGTGATGCGGTCACCGACCGATGAAAGGAGTATTCCCAACTCCGAGAGCTCGACGTATGGCTCATTAGGCTGAAGGTCATGGCTTAGAATGCCCTTCCAGTAGGTCTCGTAAGAGTTGTGGATCGAATGCCAGTGCCAATACATAACACCGCCTGAGCCTGAAGCCAGGTGGGACAGGGCCTGGAGTGTAAGCTGCCCGGGGTACGGTGTCCAGGAAGGCCTGCCCTGGGCCTGTGTCTCGAGAACCAGATAATTGTCTTTCTTAAGAGAACGTCCGATCGCACCACCCATCGCTATCTCAAGACCGGTGAGGTCTTCCTTTGACGGATGGTAGATATCGACTCCGGCGATGTCCATACACCTGGCGGCGTCTTTCTGGTTAACTTCAGGCTGAAGACCGAATGAGTGACCGATCCAGGAGAAGTCAAAATTATGGGTGATGAATTCACCGGGCATTCTGTAGTCGTCGATAATATCTTTGAGGAAAAACAGGAATTCAGTGATGGCATCGCGAAGAAAAGCTCTGTATTCGGCATCAAGCGAACCGTTGATAGTACCCCTTACATCCGGAAAGTCCTCCCAGGATGGTATCCTGTTGCTCCAGTAATCAAGGCCGAATTCTTGATTAAAAGCAGATATGTCCCCGTTGAACTTTTCTTTCATCCTTTCAACAAAGATCTTCTGCGCAACTTTTCCCATAGAACCGGCGGATCGTGTCTCGTTGTCCAGCTGGTAACCAATGATGACATCGTGGTACGGGTTACAGGCTTCCAGAAGCTTTCTGGTGACGCGTTCAGCGTATTTTCTGTATGTTGGATTAATAATATCGATGAGCTGTCTTCTTCCATATAACAGCTTCCCGGTTTTTGTTGTCGCGAGCACATCCGGGTCGATCTTCAAAAGCCAGGAGGGGAAGGCATAAGTAGGAGTGCCGATGATTACGTGAAGCCCGCATTTACGGGCTCCTTCGAGCATTTGGATAAGAGACCGGAAATTGAAAACACCCTCCTCGGGCTCCCAGGTGGACCATGTGGATTCCGCGATGCGGATGACGTTCATATTAGCATCTTTCATCATCTTGAAGTCCGTGTCTATCCGGGATACCGGCATATATTCATCATAGTAGGCGCAGCCAAATAAGTATTGTTCAGGTTTCATAAACATATACCTCGAAAATAGTGTTGAATTACAGCGGTCAACTGATAGAATGGATATAGCACAACCGGTTGCGTGGATTCTAACCGATTGTGCGCAATTCATCAAGAGGATATTGTTATGACTGACAACAGAATAACTATAGACGATATAGCAAGGGAACTTGGCATTTCAAAGACTACAGTCTCGAGGGCGATCTCGGGAAAGGGGAGGATTGGACCCGCGACCAGAGAGAAGGTCCTCGCGTATATAAAAGAGCACGATTACCGTCCTAACCCGCTGGCAAAAGGACTCGCTCAGTCCAAGACTTATAATATCGCGTGGGTATTTCCCGGTGATTCACAGGTAACTGAACTGCCGTTCTTCCAGAAGTGTATGCTCGGTGTATCTGATGTGGCGGCGTCACAGGACAATGACATTCTTTTGTGTATGGTCTACGAAGATGACCGTTCAAATCTTGAGAGGATCGTCAAGAACCGTAAGGTGGACGGCGTTATACTGGCGAGAACTTTATTCAAGGACCCTTGTGTGGAGTTCCTTCTCCAGTCGAGGATTCCGTTTGTTACTATCGGAAGTACACCCTATAAGAATGTCTTTCAGATCGATAATGATCATATCGGGGCTTGTAAGGAGCTTACGGAAGTGCTGCTTCTTAAAGGTATGAAGAACATCGCTTTGATAGGCGGCAACGAGAACCATGTGGTTAACAGATCCAGAAGAGACGGTTATCTTAAGGCGTTCAGCGAATTAAATATACCGGTTAATAATGATATCATTTACATGAATTCGGATTCCAAACCGATGGTGGTAAGGGCTGTAACTGATGCTTTGGACAAGGAAGTTGACTGTATTCTTTGTACAGACGATATGATAACCGAGTTTGCACTTGATGAGATAAGAAAGCAGGGGTTATCGATACCGGACGATATAAGGATAGCATCGTTCTATAACAGCCCGGTCCTGGAGAACCACAGGCCTGCGATTACATCGCTCGACTATGATCCGAAGCAGATTGGAGCAGAGGCTTGTAACACGCTTTTTGCTTTGATGAACGGTGAGGATATTCCTAAGAAGCGACTACTTCAATACGATGTAACACTTAAAAGATCCACTCAGTAAGGCTGCCAAATGGTGGCCTTTTTAAGTGGTATGCGCAATGACAGATGATTTAAATGTGCTTGTTGCGCAGGCCGGATTAGCAGGGTGAATTGTGCGAATTGTCAACAAAATAATTCGACGACTGTGCGGATAGAACAAAAAAGTGCTAAATATCAAATTGTGGCTTGACGATTTGAACAAATGATTTATTATTGGAGTAGGACAACCGGTTACACATGTTAATCGGGGATGATCTCAAGTTATTAGGAGGAGATTTAGTATGAAAATGAGAAAGATTGTTGCACTCGCTGCAGTTGCATCAATGCTCGTCGGATCTCTTGCAGGTTGCACAGGCGCAGCTGAGGAGACAGGCAACGGCGGCGCAGCTGTTGGCGATGACGCTATCGCGAACCTTATCGCAGCAACTGAGGGAACAGTATCACTCACAGTATGGGCATCTGAAGAAGACCAGGCTTATACTCAGACATTGATCGATGAGTTTATCGCTGCTTATCCTGATGTTACTTTTGATATTCAGCTCGGTTCAGAGTCTGAGTCAACATGTAAGGATACAGTGCTTACTGATATCGAAGCTGCAGCTGACGTTTTCGCTTTTGCAGATGATCAGATCCAGGCTCTTGTTGATGCAGGTGCGCTGCAGCCCATCAATGCTTACTATACATACGATGTAGCAAATGAGAACGTAGCAGGTGCTGTTGATGCAGCTTCAGTTGACGGACAGCTCTACGCTTATCCTATGACAGCAGACAATGGTTACTTCATGTTCTACGATTCTTCTATATACACAGAGGAAGACGTTCAGTCCCTTGATGCTATGATCGCGGCAGCTGAGGCTTCCGGCACAAAGATCGGTATGGATCTTTCAAGCGGCTGGTATCTGTACTCCTTCTTCGCAGGTGCAGGTCTTGAGACAGGTCTTAACGAAGATGGTGTAACAAACTTCTGTGAGTGGAACGCAGATGGCGGTGCAGATGTTGCTCAGGCTATCATCGACTACTTCGGCACAGGCGTTCTTGTTAACATGACAGATGACGAACAGGCTACAGCAATTGCTAACGGCGAGATCTCCGCATGTGTTAACGGCACATGGAGAGCTGAGACAGCAGCTGAGGCTTGGGGCGACAACTATGCAGCATGTAAGCTTCCCACATTCACACTTAACGGCAATCAGACACAGATGTCTTCCTTCTCCGGATGCAAGCTCATCGGTGTAAATGCTTATTCAGATCAGATCGGCTGGTCAATGCTTCTTGCAGAGTTCCTCACAAACGAGGATGCTCAGATTGGAAGATTTAACGAGAGAGGTCTTGGCCCTTCCAATATCGCAGCAGCAAGTTCTCCTGAAGTACAGGCTAATCCCGCTATCGCAGCTCTCGCAGCTCAGGCAGATTACGCTACACCTCAGCGCATTGGCGGCAACTACTGGGCTCCTTCCCAGACACTTGGCGAGATCCTCGCTTCAGGTAATCCTGACGGTACGGATATCCAGGCACTGCTTGACACAGCTGTCGAGGGTATCGAGGCACCCGTAGCATAAAAATATAAGGTTTTCCGGGAACGCCTCATATGCTTCATTATCGACATATGAGGCGTTTTCTATGGAATAATTTGAGTAAAGAGGTTTGATTATGGCAAGTAAAAAAGAAGTACATGCCTCTTCCGCAGGTGAAGCGATAGTGAATTTCTTTAAGGATTTCAAGAATTACTTCACAGATTTTGGCAAGGCTATCTCCAATGGTGATGCGGCTGTAAAACTATCGACTGTACTGATGGGAGCCGGATACTTTGCAAGGAAGAGAATAGTAGTCGGAATACTAACAACCATCTATGAGGCACTCTTCGTACTGATGTGCATATTCTATGCAACTCCCAATCTTGCCAAGTTTGGTACGCTCGGTACGACAGTCCGTTCCACATCTTTTGATCCTGTAACTATGCAGAATACGGTAATACCGGGCGATAACTCTTTTCTTATCCTTCTTAACTCCGTTATCGCATTGTTCATGATTCTGGTATTCATACTCACGTGGATCCACAACATTAAGCGCCAGTATGAGCTTCAGCTCATGTCAGAAAATGGGGAGCATATTAACTCCTTCGCTGAGGATGTAAAATCTCTTGTTAATGGAAGATTCAACATCACTCTCATGGCGCTGCCTACAATCGGCGTCATTCTGATGAATGTAATACCGATCCTCATCCTTATCGCGATCGCATTTACTAATTACGATCAGCAGCACATGCCGCCCTCATCACTTTTCACCTGGGTAGGCCTTACTAATTTTAAGAGTATCATCAACTTTTCAAGTACAAATTCAGCTTTCGGATATGCTTTCTTTAAAGTTCTTGGCTGGACGCTCGTATGGGCATTCTTCTCCACCTTCACATGCTTCCTTGGTGGTATCGTTATGGCTAAGCTCATCTCATACCATAGGGTCAAGTTTCCAAAGTTCTGGAGAACATTATTTGTAATCACTATCGCAGTTCCGCAGTTCGTTACGCTGCTCCTTGTCAGGTATTTCTTCGGTGACTCGGGTATCGTAAACAGTTTCTGCTCAAGTATAGGAATCACATCAGCGCTTAAAGCGATTGGGCTGGTATCAGCGCATCTGAACTATATCCCGTTCCTTACTAATCCTTCCTGGGCTAAGTTCATGATCATTATGATCAATATCTGGGTAGGTGTTCCGTATCAGATGCTCATCGCGACAGGTGTGCTCCTCAATATTCCTGAATCCCAGATCGAATCCGCTAAGCTCGATGGAGCCAACGCATGGCAGATCTTCTGGCACATCACGATGCCTTACGTACTGTTTGTTGAAGGCCCGACGCTTATCACAGACTTCGTAAGAAACATCAACAACTTTAATGTTATCTATCTGCTTACTCAGGATACGTTCGTTACGACAAATCAGACTTTGGCAAATGCAAATGCAAAGGAAGTTGATCTCCTCGTAACCTGGTTGTTCAGACTGACCAATGACTACTACAACTACAAAATGGCATCCGTAATCGGAATCATCGTATTCGTTATCTGTGCGGTATTCTCACTCATAGCGTTCTCGAAGTTCCTGTCAGGCGGAAGAGAGGAGAGTTATCAGTAATGGAAAACGCAATTAGTAAACATGACAATTATGCACAGAAAGAACTGAAACTCCGTTCCAAGAAGAAGTCTGAGACAGCAGCGACGATCATAATAAATGCGCTTATCGCGATCTTCGCTTTGATCTGGATCATCCCAATCGTCTGGCTCCTCGTTACTGCATTCTCCAAGTACAGGGGAATCGACACGGCGCATTTCTTCCCCGCTCAGGGCTGGACACTTGATAATTTTAAGATCGTTCTGTTTGAACCTGACTCAGTAGTTCAGTACATAGCATGGTTTAAGAATACATTTATCATCGCACTGTTCTCATGCATCATATCGACGGCCTTTGTCCTCATGGTATCGTACACATTCTCGTGTATGAGATTTAAGGGAAGACACGCTATGATGAAGTTCTCGATCATCCTGAACATGTTCCCGGGCGTTCTGTCCATGATCGCAGTTTACTTCGTAATGAAGCAGTTAGGTCTTACAAACAGTCATGTAGGAATGGTAATCGTATACTCGGCAGGTTCCGGTCTTGGATATCTGATCTGCAAGGGCTTCATGGATACGATCCCGACTTCGATAAGAGAAGCAGCAAGACTTGATGGTGCATCCGAGGTGGAGATCTTCTTCAAGATAATCCTTCCTTTGTCAAAGCCTATCATCGTCTACACAGTAATCAGTTCATTCCTCGCACCATGGGCAGACTTCGTCTTCGCTAAGCTCATGTTAAACTCCGGTATCTCGACAGACTGGACGGTAGCAATAGGACTTTACAACATGCTCGGCAAGGATCTGAAGTCTCACTACTTCTCTATCTTCTGCGCCGGCGGACTTCTGATCTCGATCCCGATCTCAGTTCTGTTCATTCTTATGCAGAAGTACTACGTAGAGGGCGTCACCGGCGGTGCTTCCAAGGGCTGATAACACTCAAACTTAGAGGTATAGATTAAAATGCAAAACGACTTTATAGTTAACATAATCCATCGTCCCGAGATGGTACCTGAATATTCTGAGAAGGTTACGGGACAGGGTAAGAAGGAGGATATCGGAAGGAAAGCGCTCCTTACAGAGTCACTCGATATCTTCAAGTTTCAGCAGGAGACTGCACACAAGAACGGACTCAAGACTACGATACACATGACATATGCGAGTCTTTTCAACGAGGAGGCTGTAAGCATAGCTCGAAAAGATCACGACACATACGGCGATGAGATCGCACTTTCTCTTCTCGGTCTGCCGTGCGAGGAGTTCCGTAAGAAGTACAACACCAAGGACTTCTGCATCTGGATGTTCTCTATGGAGGATAAGATGCGCATCGTAGATGATGTATTCGGCAAGTTCCACGACATCTTCGGTTTCTATCCCGAGTCCACAGGTTCCTACTACATGGACGCTGATCTTACTAACTACATCAAGAGCAAGTACCCTTCGGTCAAGTGCGCCGTAGCGACCTGCTGGGAGGAGGGTCCCAAGGCATACCACACATGCAATAATTCGTGGTATACGCTTTTCGACGGGGGGCCGTGGAATCCCTGGATACCTTCAAAGCAGAACACGCATGCCCCTGCTGCAAACGAGGAGGAGGACTCCGGAATAGTTGCCATCCCGCACCTGTCGCGAGATCTCATCGCGTGCTATGACGGCAACGGCTCTAACTTCGGAACGCATCCTCAGAATGTATTAAGAGGCATGATCTACGACACGAAGACATGGGAGTACCCGTATCTTTATAACATCATCGACCAGTACAGAGACCTTGGAAAATACAACGACGGCTACTCTTACAACATGATGTTCGTAGGCCCCGGCTGGCTTAACAAGATGGGCAGGTGGGAGGCTCCTTACGAGCTTCTTAAGAAGTCCTATGAGGACGGTATGGCATACTACGGCAAGCTTAAGAAAGAGGGCAAGCTCAAGGACATGACAATGTCCGAGTTCGCGGATTACTACCGTGCGAAGAAGTCTTACAAGGAGCCTGAGTGCGCACTGTGGCGTGACATCCTTTACGGTTCTGACAAGCAGGTGTTCTGGTATGCTGATCCTTACATGAGAGCCTGCATCAACATGGATCAGGGCGGCGCTCTTGTCGACTTAAGGCCTTATGTATCGAAGCTTGAATGGAAGGTCGGAATCGGCACTCCTCATGTGCAGGACGCATCGTATCCGTTCCTGATCCAGGAGAAGTACCGCGCAGGTTATTTCACACACTACGCAGGTGAGGGCACGATCAGATCAGCGAAGATATCGCACGGCGGCGAGGAGGTAGACCTTTGCCTGTGCAGGACGAAGGCTCACTTCAACGAGACAAAGGACGCGAAGATTCTGACCCTCGATCCTGTCGACATCGAGTTCTACGATCTTACCGTAACCCTGCAGACTGTCATTACGTTCGAGAAGGGTTCATCTGCGGTTAAGTATGAGCGTAAGATCTTAAAGATGAGTGACCCTGATGCGGATGTTACGATCAACGAATATATGGTCGGCTGCTACGGTACGACCGAGTATCCCGAGGACATGACCAATATTACTCTGGCTGTCACAGGCGGAGACAATGAAGGCTCCGTTAAGTACGAATACAAGTGCCGCGAGATAGCATCGAAAGGTGCATCTGAAGCAAGTGCGCTCATCCCGGATATCGATACGCTCGTATCGCTTAAGACGGACGCCAAGGATGCTTCTGTCTACATCAGGGAAGGCTACGCTTTCTCCCCGATGTACACGCTCGGAATGAACAAGAAGATAACTGAAGGAGAGGTTGTAACAACATGGCTCAATCTGGCAAAGGCAAACTGAATTACAGATGTCCCTCCTGTTTTCTGAGAGACCTCGACATCGATATGTTTTATGATAAGGAGAAGGATGAGTTCTACTGCCTGAGGTGCCAGTTTACCGGCAAGGAGAGCGATGTCCTTAACATGAACGAGATGGTCAGAACCCGCTATAAGGCGATGATGCAAAGATTTGAGAAGTTTGATTTTGACTGATGATCAATATTGACGGTTACATTAAAGGTGCTGATATATCTACTTTGATCGAGGAGGAAGAGAATGGCGCGGTCTATTATGATCACGGTGTTCGTAAGGACCTGCTTGCGATCTTGAAGTCCTACGGTTTTAACTGGGTCCGCATCAGGCTTTGGAATGATCCGTATTCTGAATCAGGAGAGCCATACGGTGCCGGTACTAATGATCTTCAAAAACTTATCAGGATAAGCAGACGCGCGAAGGACATTGGACTTAAGGTTCTTCTGTGCCTTCACTATTCTGATTTCTGGGCGGATCCCGGCAAGCAGACTATGCCTAAGGCTTGGGTGGGGAAGAGTGCCAGGGAGCTCGTGCACGCAGTTTATGAGTATACATTGAGCGTGCTGAACGCGCTTCGCAGCGAGGGAGTTCCTCCCGATATGATCGCGGTCGGAAACGAGCTTACCAACGGCCTTTTGTGGCCTTTGGGAAAGAAGCCTGACTTTGATAATATTGCTGCTTTTGTAAGCTCCGGAATAAGCGCCTGCCGTGAATTTGATAAGAACATTCCGGTCATGATCCACCTCGATAACGGCGGCAACAATCCGATGTATGTCGAGTGGTTCGATAACTATATAAAGCGCGGTGAAGACTTTGATGTAATCGGTCTGTCGTACTATCCTTTCTGGCACGGTACCATGCGTTCTCTTGAGAGGAACATGCGCGACATCGAGAGGCGTTACGGAAAGCAGACCGTTGTCGCTGAAGTGTCCACGGGATTTACTATGGAAGACTATGCTTCCTATGAGAAGCTTTCCCCCTCAGAGCGAAAAGGTTATGCCACAAGCCCGGAGCTTGTATCGAAGGTCGAATACCCTCTTACAAAAGAAGGTCAGTGTGAGTTCATGAAAGAGTTCATGAAGATAAGCTCCGGAAGTAAGCTTAACAGAGGCTTCTTCTATTGGGAGCCCGGATGGATCCCTGTGCCGAATGTGGGCTGGGCTAATGAAGCTGCTCTGGCCTATACGGGTGAGAAGGGTCCTGGCGGAAATGAATGGGCCAATCAGGCGCTGTTCGATTACGACGGAAATGCACTGCCTGCCCTGGAGATCATCAGGGATTTTAACAAGCCTGAAATGTAGTGTTTACAGGCCTTGCGCAACTTTTTGTCGCAAATTTACCTTTTCAACAAAAAACATTTTTCTGAATTGGCAGAATGCTAATTGCTGGCCATTTTTTAATCTGTTACTCTAATTGTGAACAAGCGGTTGCGCAACAATGAATTGCGCAGTTTAAGACAACATGAGGTGTTCCCATGAAACTATTAAAAACAGTCAGAAGGTTGATTGCAGGTCTGGTGTCAGCTTCGATGCTGCTTACTCCGATCGCAGGAGCCCGGACGGTATTGGCTGAAGACGATGTCTATACGATATCGATCGATGTCCCCGATACTATTACTGCAGGTGTTCCGGCATCGTTTTCTGCGACGATCACAAAGAACGGTGAAGAGTACGACTTTGAAACCAATGAAGACGGACTTCACGTCTATTGGTGGTGTAATTCTATCTCGTCCAACGGTGGCGGAGATGACTCATTGACGAGTGAATTTACTTTCGATGAGGCGGGAGAATATACAGACTTCCAAGTCGAATTGAAAGACGGTGATTATGCTTGGATCACAGGAGACTACATTACTGTTACTGTATCTGAAGCTCAATCAGGCTCAGATCCTTCGGCAACACCCGATGAGACGGGATATTCAGTACTGGTTACCCCGGCCACGGTAACGGCGGGTGAGCAGACCACATTTACGGCTGCTTTCTATAACGATGGAGTGGAATTCGATCCGTCAGATGAAGGTCTTGTTATCTCGTGGTGGAGCGAGTCACTTAACTCTTCCGGATCTAATTCTTCCGGTCTTACCAATACGTTTACTTATCCTGACGCAGGCGTTTATGATTACGACCTTAAGGTCGAACTGTGGGACCCTTCTGACTGGTCCACAGCTCTGGCGGGAGCTTACGTAACAGTAACTGTTACTGAAGGAACAGATGCGCCTGTTGATACAGACGAGCCGTATTATGAAGCTGTTATAGAAGTTTATCCTTCTGCCCCCAAAGCAGGTCAGGAAGTTACTTTCGAGGTTACGCTTAACTATGTAGATGGTGAGGATGCAACCGAGATCACCGATCTTACAGATACAGGCATTACGGTCTGGTTCTGGAACAACACATCCGGAAGTGCACTTGATGACAGCACGGGGAACACACTTACGAACACATTTACATTTACCGCAGCTGGTGATTATCAGATTCAGGCGAGAGTTCAGGATTCATCCTGGAGTGACCTGATCACACCTTACCCGGTTACAACAGTAACAGTACTGCCGGGTGACGTAACACCTGTAGAGGGTGATGTTAATTTCGATGGGGTGCCTACTCTTCCCGATGATTTCTATCTCGGTGTTGATGTTTCTTCTGTTGTTTCCGAGCTTAACGCAGGAGTTGTCTACTACGATTATAACGGGAACGCACTTACTAATGTTAATTCTTTTATAGGTTTCATCGCAGACCAGGGTGTCAATTGTGTCCGCGTCCGCGTGTGGAATAATCCATATGATTCACAGGGCAACGGATTTGGCGGAGGCAACAACGATGTTGCAACAGCAGCTGCCATTGCAGATGCGTGCGAAGCGGCAGGCATCACGATGCTTGTAGACTTCCATCTGTCCGATTTCTGGTGTGATCCCGGTAAGCAGAAGGTGCCAGTTGCGTGGAGCTCGATGTCCGCTACGGAAAGAGCATCTGCGGTCGCATCGTTCATAACCGACTCGCTTAATACCATCGATCCTAACCACAATACTGTCGCTATGGTACAGGTAGGAAACGAGACAAACGGTGCAGTCTGCGGCGTGTCTAACAGCTCTGATATGTGCAGGATCTTCGATGCCGGCTGTGATGCAGTTCATGACTGGGACAGCAACGTCCGTGCAGTAATCCATTTTACTAACCCTGAGAACGGTACGATCGCATCATGGGCTGCGACATTAAGCTCTGAAGGTGTCTCCGCTGATATTCTCGCGACATCGTACTATCCGTACTGGCATGGTTCCCTTTCTAACTTAACGAACCAGCTTTCTTCAGCGAGATCCTATGGCTATGATGTCATGGTCGCAGAGACATCCTACGCATATACTCTTGCTGATTCAGACGGCCACTCTAACACAGTAAGGCCCGGCAACAACGACACAGGCGATAACCTCCTTCAGCCTTTCTCTGTTCAGGGTCAGGCGAGAGCAGTCCGCGATGTGATCAATGCAGTTAATCGTGCCGGCGGTATCGGTACATTCTATTGGGAACCTGCATGGATAACAGTTGGAAATACTTTCGGTTTGTCAGGTGATGCATACGATGCGCAGGTATCTGCTAACAGACTTGCATGGGAGACTTACGGCTGCGGCTGGGCATCCTCATATGCGTCTGACTACGATCCTGATGATGCTGGACGCTGGTTTGGCGGAACCGCAGTTGATAACGAGGCTCTGTTCTATCCTGACGGACGTCCTACAGACGCATGGGGAGTATTCGAGAATATAAGAACAGGTGAGACATCTTCATCTTCAGCTGCAGACCGCGTAGAGACATTCGATGTAACGATCGATGCCGGCAGTAGCTATACATTCCCTGCTCAGGCAACTGTAACGGGAAGAGACGGCTCCACATACTCCGCTCCTGTCACATGGCTTGCGGCAGAGCTTGAAGCAGTCGATACAACGCGGGCGGGAACTTATGTAGTTTCCGGAATGTGTGAAGGACTTCTTACTTCGATAACACTGACTGTCCGTCCTTCTACTCTTATAAGTGATGACGTTGCAGGATTTGAGACATCTGATTATGAAGTGGAATACGACGTGACAGGCGAAGGCATCACGGTCCACGATACACACGATGCAAGATCCGGAAGCTATTCAGCACACTGGTGGTCCGCTGAAGGCTCTGAAGGGTCTGTCACTCTGACTGCTCCTTACGAGCTTACTGAGGCGGGAACATACGTCTTTACAGGCTACGTGCAGGGTGACGGCGATAAGGGTTCCTACGTGACATTTAAGATAGTTGATGCAGCTACAGGAGATGTACTGGCAGCGAGTGATCAAGTTCAGACTACAGGCTGGAATACCTGGTTGATGCCTGAGGCGACACTGACTGTTACGGAGCCTGTTACTGTAAATCTCGTGATTGATATTAACTACGCCCCTGACGGCTGGGGAAGTGTTGATGATCTGCTTTTCTACATGGCTGAGTCCGGGGAAGCTGCGGTCGATACTGATACAGATACTGATGCTGATACTGAACAAGCCCCCGTAACAGAAGCACCGGTATCTGCCGCTGTTCCTTCTTCGGGATCTTCATCCGGACAACCGTCTTCTAACGTCAATGCTCACGACCTGTCTTCGTTTATCGATATGCTGTATAGAAGACTTCTCGGCCGTGAGCCCGACGAGTCCGGAAAGCAGTATTGGCTGTCATCGGTAAGATCAGGTGATATGACTGTCGGGGAACTGATCGAAGGATTCATAGGAAGTGAAGAGTATCAGGCTCTTAATAAGACAAATGAGGAGTACATTGAAGATCTGTACTTCGTATGCTTAAGAAGAGGTTCGGATGAAGCCGGATTTGCCAACTGGCTGGGTATTCTTGCGACTGCAGACGACCGCACGGCCATCATTTCCGGATTCATTAACTCTGAGGAATACAGAAAGCTTTCTCAGGATTGAGTCTGACATTAAGGCTATATGTAATCATTAAAGCCACTGAAGCTCAAACTTCAGTGGTTTTTTGGTCAGTAACGAAATACAATTAGTATTATAAGTTTAATTGGTGATATAGAAGATAGATCAGGGGGTCGTATGTTTGTCGTTCTTTTAAACGTTGTAGTCATTAGTATCATTATCGGGATTGCCATAATCCTGACCCTTATTGCCATAGGATTGATAATCGGCTCTCTTGTCAGATCTGCTTTAGCGAAGAAGAAGAATAAGAAGACGAAGAAGATAGGTTTATGGATAGGCATCACAATGATCGTTATCCCGTGGATCCTGATCGCGGTGCTTGTAATCTCCGTTAATGTCGCTGATGTCGAGAATAACAGATGGCTGCCCGGCAGGGAGGACCTTGCGGGTGTTATTACTGACCGTGATGCGGATGAGCTGCACGACATGATGGCAGACTATGTTGTAGATGAGAACGATATCAGTGTTGATGATGTGGAAGCTTTCTTGGATTCCTGTAATATCGAGAATGTGAGCAGCAGTGATCTCGAGAGGTACACGGGTTTTTCTTCCCGCGACAACCATTACAGAAACTATACTAGTGAAGAGAACGGAAGGCGCCAGACCTGCTTCCAGTATCACATGTATAACGTTAACGACGAAGGCGGTGCCATCTATATCACGGGAGTAGACGGTGACGCTGAAGGCGAAGAGTATGTAGGCATCTATTATGTCGCTTACACACTGGGCGACGAGACTATATCCATAGGCCAGATGCCGCCTTCAGAGCATTAAGCACCTTAATTATCCCGCCGATCCATGTTGTTAGAAACAGACAAACTGATAATTACTGAACTTACCGTGGACATGGCAATGGATGTCCATAAGAACTCCTTGGATGAAGATACGAGGCGTTTTGTTCCAGATGAAGTCTTCGAGACCTTGGAAGATGCCCGGGAGACGATCGGTTTTCTGATCTCTCAGTACGGTTCGACTGAAGGTCCTCTTGTTTATGCGCTGATTACCAAAGAAGACAACAAGAACATCGGCTATGTTCAGTTGGTCCCGATCGAAGACGGAAAGTGGGAAATCGGTTATCATGTGGCTAAGGCTTATACAGGAAAGGGCTATGCAACTGAAGCCGTTACAGCTTTTCTTCCTGTTATGGCAGAAAGAGTCGGTGCCTCGGAAGTATACGGCATCCGGCTTCAGGAGAATGTCGCCTCGGGGCGGGTGCTCGAAAAGTGCGGGTTTACGGTGCTTTTCGAGGGGGAAGGTCCTTATCACGGCGGTACGTATAAGATAAGCAAGAGTGTATGGCGTAATGAAGATAAGGTCTTTTATGAAGAAATGGTATGACGAAGAGGGATACGGTATCTGTTCGAAGACAATGATGATGCCCTATTTGTTCCCCATTTAGCAGCCGATTTGGAGCAAAATTGATGTGTGTTTAGAGAATAAAGGGGGTCTATTCCTTAACAATCTGCTAAAGTGGATGTAAAATGGGATATGTTTAGGGAACTCTTGCCAACCTCACGAACAAAGATAGGGGAGAATATATGGAGAACAATACTAAGCCCAAAAGAAAGTCACCATTCAGCAGGTTTCAGACGGACCGCTATACTTGGCATGACAACATAATCATAATAGTGCTGCTGTTCCTGGGTCTTACGATTCTCGCGATAATAGCAGAGATCATCATGGATATCATTGTTGCGCTGATCTTCGGAGGGGCTGACAACGGTGCTTTAAATATGTTCGTCATGTACATCGTGACTGCAGGTCAGTGGATCGTTTTCCTCGGCTACGAACTTATTACGAAACGTAACCGCCCCATGGCAAAAGCACTCACACCCAAGGCAAAGGGCAACACGCTGAAAATGTTCCTGCTGGGCATGCTCATCGGAGGCGGAGAGAATGCGCTTTGTATCCTCATCGCGATCATTCACGGCGACATTTATCTCGTCTTTGACTGCTTCAAACCGTTGCCGCTGCTTGCGATACTTTTCGCAGTGTTGGTGCAGTCTTCTTCGGAGGAGCTCATGTGCAGAAACTTCCTGTACCAGAGGCTTGCAAGGGGACATAAGAGTCCGCTCGTGCCTATATTAGGTAGCTCGCTTATATTCATGTCAATGCATCTTCTGAACGACGGTATCTCGCTGGTGCCGATCCTGCATCTTGTAGCCATCGCGGTATTCTACAGCTTGATCGTGTATTACTTCGACAGCATTTGGTTCGCCTTCGGTGCGCACACGGCGTGGAACTACACACAGAACATCATATTCGGTCTGCCTAACAGCGGCATTGTTACCGAGTTCTCAATCCTGAAGCTTGATGCGTCCGTCGCATCGTCCAACTTCATATATGATCCTGCCTTCGGAGTAGAGGGAGCGCCGCTCGCACTGTGTTTCACCATCGTTTCCATTATTCTGACGATAATTATAGGTCGCAAACACAGACAGAAGAACCCGCTTCAGGTCTGGGAATGATAATAAGCGACAGACTGAGCTGAGTGATAATAGATCTATATAACATACAGAAAACCCCGGAATCGAATCCGGGGTTTTGTTATCTGTCACTCTGTCAGGTTCTTAACGTTAAAGCTTCTGTTCTTGACGTTGGTGGTCGCGATGGCCTGGATACGTGCCCATTCTTCTTCGGTGCGTTCCAAGTGGAGAAGATCATCGTTATAGATCTGTCTTAAGGAAACGTCATCGATTACTTCGGACCAGTCCCATGTGGTAATAAGCATTCTTCTGTCGTTACGGACATAGTAGAGATTCTCTTTAACAGAACCTGAACTGCCTGCATTCTTGAAGGCGCTCTTCTTTAAGGATGTGCGGAGCATCTTCAGCGTGCCTTCCTCGGAGAAGATAACAACATCACATTCGGTTACCGAACGGCGCATGAGCTTGCGGTTCAAGTCTGCGTCGAGCTCCTTGAAAAGGATGTCACGAACCTCGTTATTGACATCTTCTACTGTCTTATAAGAATGCACCACGGATTCTTTATTGTTTTTCTTGGTATATACGGCATAGTACATCGTATCGTGGAACTTGAGGTTGAGCTCACGGATACGGGCTTCTTCTCTTTCCTTTTTCCTCTCTTCGATAGAAGCGATATATGCATCGAGTACATCAGACATATAGAGTGATGCAGTCGTATAGTTGCCGTCTGCGTTCTTGATCTTGAAGGTACGGCTTACGTCTTCTGGAAATTCGAGTTTACACTGCGTATCGTTGAAAGTTAATCGTTCGCTTTCGCATACAAATGTTGCAAAACCGTCTGTTGACAGGCTGCGGCATACACAGATCGACACAGCGTACAGCTCCTCATTGCCGTGTGTATCCAGCCTTCTTACCTGACTGTCTTTGATGTTGTCTATGACTATGCTCATTTTCTTGTCAGTCCTTACTTACTTAATTTAAAGTACTCAGGGACTCACCCCCCAAGATTATATTTTATCATTTTTACGCCGGACTTTCAGTTCATCGGGCAGGAATATCCCCGATTCAGCTTGTCCTCGCCTTCGCCCGATACGAAATGCGCGCGGTATTCCATGTTGATGTCCTTTATCTCGCGCTTGCCGTCAATGTAGTCCTGATACATATCGGCAAGTCCCGCCATGCATCCGTCGCACATCCCGTCGATATTTCCGATCGACTCAGCGACTATCCGCTCGCGCTCTTCGCGGGTCGTATCCTTAATTAATATGCTCATTATTTCCTCCAACTTTAATTCTATCACGTTGGTATTGACAATGAATAGGTAATATATTACATTATCCACATAAGTAACATGTTACCTATCTCGGATAAGGAGGATGATCATGAACTACGATGAACAGATGAATATGAATAATGTCGAATTCGGCAATATGCCGCCTCAGGCGTTTCTGTTAGGCCTTCTGAGCGCGTTCGATAACCGTTACCAGGCTGCGGCGGATGCCTTCTTCAAGGAGATCACATGGAAACAGTTTTTCGCAGTGATATGCATCAACCTCTGTAAGGAGCCGCCCACGTTAAACGAGCTGTCGGATGTCATGGGAAGCTCGCACCAGAATGTGAAGCAGATCCTGCTCAAGCTCGAGAAGAAGGGCTTCGTGGAGTTCGTGCCGGATGAGAAGGACAGAAGAAAGCAGCGCATACATGTCACACAAGCGTGCCGCGACTTTCTTGACGAAAACGACAACAACGGGCAGCAGAGTCAGTACATCATCGGGCGGATTTTCGACGGTGTGGATGAAGCAAGCCTTACTGCCACCATACAGACCATAATGAGAATGGAAAGGAATCTGAGCGAATTATGAAGACGTTGATCATATATACATCACAGACGGGATTTACGAAGAAGTATGCAGATTGGCTCGCACAGAAGACGGGCGGAGACCTGCTGGATCTGAAGGACGCGCAGAAGAAGAACGATGCATTCTTTGAAGACTATGAAGCCATCGTTTACGGAGGCTGGGTCATGGCGGCAAGCGTCGTTAAGGTAAAGTGGTTCCTTAATAGAGCCGCATCATGGAAGGGTAAGAAACTTGCCATATACTGCGTAGGCGGAAGCCCGAACGATAATCCTGACGTAGAGGTAATGCTTAAGAACATGCTTACCGATGAGCAAAGGGAGTACATCAGGGCTTTCTACTGCCAGGGAGGATTTAACTATGAGAGGATGAATGCTCCATCGAGGCTTGCCATGAAGATGTTTGTATCGGCTCTGAAGAAAAAGAAGGATCCGACCGAGGAAGAGAAGATCATGACAGAGATGGTAGCGAAGTCTTACGACATCTCTGATGAGAAGTATCTTGAGCCGGTTATCAAATATCTGACGTGAGACAAGAAGCAGATAATCTGTACGGCGTTTAAGCTGTCTGATAAGATAGGAACTATGAGTCAGAATGACGTTAAGCAAAAGAAAGGCTTCAAGCCTGTCGCCTTCCTGAAGAAGGTGATCTATAAGACCTGCGGTAAAGCAAGGTGGCTGGCGCTCCTGTATGTATTTCTGCTCGTCTTGTCGAATCTTCTTACGAGCAACGTTTATACAGAACGCTACTGTAACCCGTATATGACCGATGATTGGATTACGCCCGACATTGTCCCTCTCGAGAGGGTTGTTGAGTTTGGTATCAACGATGAGGGCAATGCGATCTTTTTCCTGGATAACGGAGTCGGAGAGAATAAGCTGTGCACAGTTCTTAATATAGACAGCGGGGTTCAAAGCTATGCTAATGCTTCCAATTATCTGACAGACGCCGATGGGGAAGAAATACGTGTACATAATTTTGCCGTTACTGATGACGATGTCATCTATGCAGTCACGTATGATACTACTGACAGTACATTTATAACGGAAGAACGAATTATCAGGATCTCCGCGGATTACAGATACTTAGGAGACGTTTGTAAGATCGAATACCCTGTAAGTTCGAGCGGGTCAAGATTAAGCAGACTTCATTACTATGACGGCAAGATCACTTTTGCTGTTATCGAGTCAGACGGAGTAACTCTTTATGCCATCGATACGAACACATCCGGAATAACCATAAGTGATAAGTATCTGAACGATTCGAACGGTACATATACTTCATCGGTCATTCCGGTCGACAGCGGATTCCTGTTCTTAAGAAGCGACGGAAGTGTATACAGAACAGCCTTTGGTGAACCGCTGGAAGATGTCATTTATACGTTCGATATCAGTCCGGAAGGACAGACGGAGAATCCGTATTTCACGCAGGCAGTTATTCTTAACGGAACACCTTATGTTGTTGATCAGAATGAACCGACCAAGGTATTCGCTCTTGAAGACGGACAGATGAGAGAAGCCTTCGAAGTTAACAGTGGATCTGTTATCAAATATCTTGATACATATGTCGATGAGACAGGAGAAGAAGTACTGGTCGTCTGCTGTGACAATTCGCTTCAGGTTTACAAAGACGCAATGCTTACTGATAAGAATATAGTCATCAAGCCCGAAAGATATTTTATAAAGTACGTCGTCATAGACTTTTTCTCGTATGTGCGTCATGTGCTGATCTTCGGACTTCTGATCAACCTTATCATCCGAAAAAAGACTTTGTTGTTCAAGCAGATCGCTTTTACCATTCCGGCTCTTGTAGCCATGATATTCGGTATAGCGTTCAATCTGTACAGTTATTTCATCAATCTTAATAACGAGAATATCGAGAAGGAAGTAGCGATCATAGCTGAGCTCGGCTGTGAAGAACTTGACGGGTATGATTTCTCCGGACTTCTCACTGTAGATGAGAATACCGGCGAAGCGTACCATCAGCTCGGTGACAGACTCAGAAGCCTGACTGAAGACCGTCTGTCGATATTAAAGGATGATTTCTATTTCTCCGTTATCTATCAGAAACCTGACGGGCAGGAAGTTGTTTTGGGAAGAAGCGACCGCATAGTTCAGCCCATGTACAGCTTATCTGACTTGAATTACGTTAACGGGGATCAGACCACAGGCGATGCTTATATCGTTAATGACATCAATTCGTTCTGGTTTGATAATGATTCGAGAAACAGCAGCATTAATGCCGTTAAGAGAATTAACGACAAGGAAGGCAGCGGCAACTTTTACTTTGTTGTAACTACCGAGAATAAGGGCTTCTGGAACATAAGAAGAGACTTCGTCTTGAATGAGTTCATATACGGATCCCTCATCTTCGTCATCATGACTATCATCGTTACCATTAGTACCATCGGCATCACGAGGTCCATAAAGAAGGCCAGAAAGACGGTCGAGAAGATCTCTGAAGGAGACCTCACCGCGCGAGTAAAATACAGGTCTAATGATGAGTTGGGTGAGATCTGTACCAAGGTCAACGAGATGGGTCAGAGCCTTGAGACGCTCTTCAACGAGAAGGACAAGGCAGAGAACTTCTACTACAAGTTCGTGCCGCAGAAGTTCAAGGAGTATCTTGGCAAAGAGAATATCTCGGATCTTGCTCTCGGAGACGCGAGCAGCCGCGACCTCACGGTCCTCTTCTGCGATATCCGTTCCTTCTCGATCAACTCGGAGATCATGACCGCGAAGGAGAACTTCGCTTTCGTCAACACCGTATACGGCAAGGCGGGTCCGATCATAAGAGAGAATAACGGTTTTATCGATAAGTATATCGGTGATGCGATAATGGCGCTTTTCGAGAGCGCGGATGACGCTGTTAAGGCGGGAAACGAGTTGTACAAGGCTATCGTGCTTGACCCGAAGACCGCAGAGGAGCTTAATGTCAGCAGCATCAACATCGGTATCGGTCTGCATTCCGGTATGGCGATGGTGGGCATCGTGGGCGAGAGCGAGCGTCTGTCGGGCACCGTCATCTCCGACACGGTTAACTTAAGTTCGCGTCTCGAGTCGCTTACGAAGCAGTTCAAGACGGCGATGCTCATATCGAAGGATACGCTCGACAGGATGGAGGACACCGAAGCCGTTAATCTTCGTTACTTGGGCATGATCCAGGTCGCAGGCGTAAATGAAGTTAAGTCTGTATATGAGGTGCTCGACTGTCTGCCCGAAGAGGAGAGACAGAAGAGATGCGCCAACGCGGATGACTTTAAGGAAGCGATCAGACTGTTCCACTTGGGACGCAGAGCTGAGGCGTGCGCACAGCTTCAGAAAATCGCCGACGATGGCAGGAACGATTATGTGTCAGATATGTACCTGAAATACATCACGGAGATGTCAGACGAAGACAAGGCAAACGTATTTAGGTTTGTACGTAAATAAGAATTACTCTTCCTCTGTATCAGGCGGGCTCCACGAAGGCTGAAGCTTGTCTATCTGTAAAGCTCCCGATACCTTCACCGCGACCTGATACTGATCCTCGTATACGATCTCTCCGGGAGTGTTCGTAAAGACAAGATAGTAGGGGTGGTTGTATTTATCGAGCAGCCACAGTGCGGGCTTGATCATCTTCAGCATCTCATCAGAATTCTCGGTCTTGAAAAAGCAGACTACTTTCTCCTGACGCTTACACGGTTCGGGGTAGGGGAGGTGCTTGCTGAACCACCCGTCTATCGCCTTAAAGAGGTCGGCATCCTCTTCTTCCATCTTATCGTTCTGGACAAGATGCCAACACATGCTGAAGATGCCTTTCGCGTACATCGTGTTCTCGGCAAGTTCCAAGCCCTGTATACGCAGATATTTGTAGTTGCTTATATCCATAAAGACCTCCTAAGAATTAAGACCAATAGTGCCAAAGAAGTAAGCAGCAGATGGTAACGGACCCTGTTGTTGGTTTTCATATTATTAATATACGATGTATTCCGTCTCAATGTGATGACAACTTGTAAAATATAAATTAACTTCTTTGATATTTATTGTTTCTATATAAGGCGGAGACTAGAATTATTTCTATCGAATCTATTATCGGGGACGTTTATATAAAAATAAGAAAGATAATTTGTCTGTACCTGTCATTCAGGAAGCGCAGGGAAGCGGCAGATCAATAAGGAGGAGATTTTATGGCAGACAGAATGCTCGACATTAATGAGCTTGAGAATGTAACAGGCGGCGCACAGGGGGATAAGCAGACCGGCGGAAGACCGTATCTGACCTGCCCGAGATGCCAGTGTCCGGACTTTACATGGTCCGGTAAGCAGTACACCTGTAAAGAGTGCGGATATCAGGGGTATGCTCAGTAAGACGCTGACAAAACGTATAGCCGCGCTGTTCACGACATTTGCCGTCGTGATGTGCTCAGCGTGCACCGATAATGAAGTGGTGCACGAGATCGACATCAGCTACGAGGAGATAATTTAGTGGATATCAGACAGGCGGCAGCGAGTGACTTTGAATCAGTAAAGAAGATTACGCAGGAGACGATACATGCGGTGTACCCGAAGTACTATCCTGCAGGTGCGGTCAGGTTTTTCTCGGAGCATCACGCGGATGAGAAGATCATGCGCGATATCGACGCGGGGATTGTATATTTAGTAATTACCGACGACGGAGAATCCGCGGGTACGGTAACGCTCACTGATAATGAGGTGGACAGGCTTTTCGTGCTGCCGGAGTTTCAGGGTAAGGGGTACGGCAGAGCGCTGCTGGACTTTGCTGAGGCTAGAATATCCGAGAAGTATGATGTCATCATCCTGCATGCGTCCCTTCCGGCGAAAAACATCTACCTTAAGCGCGGTTTCCGCGAGGTTGATTATCTTAAGATCGACACGGGCTACGGCGATTTCCTGTGCGCAGATGTGATGGAGAAGAAAGCAAAGTGAATATGAACCAAGTGTTTGAATCGGAAAGAATACTCTTCATCGAGCCGACGCTGAATCTGGTGCCGGAGTATCTTGTTATGGTCAACGATATCGAGAATGTGGCGAAGTACATAAGCGACCGCCGCGAGCCGTATACGGAGCAGGAAGAGATCGAGTATATGAAGGAGAAGATCGCAGGTCCCGACATAATGTTCTCGATGTTAGAGAAGGAGACGCGTAAGTTTATCGGCAACACGTCGTTCTTCAATATTAACGGCGACGAGGCCGAGTGGGGCATAGTCATGACGGCTTCCATGCAGAATAAAGGCTACGGCACGGAGGCGCTGAAGCGCATGATCGGGTACGGCTTTAACGAGGGCGGATTCAGAAGGATTTACCTTGGTGTATATGTCGATAATCCGCGTGCGATCCATGTTTATGAACAGTGCGGTTTCAAAGAGTACGACAGGACTGATGTTGATGTGTTTATGGAGATAATTAAGCCATGATAAGAGAAGCGAACAGGGACGATCTTAATGCACTGCTTGAGCTGTATCTGTACCTCCATGAGGACAGCATACCGGATCAGTCCGAGCACTTGAGCAGGACGTGGGAGCAGATTATAAACGACCCGAACCATCACATCATCGTGAACGAGGTCGACGGTAAGATCGTGTCTTCCTGCGTGTGCGTGATCATACCTAACCTGACGCGTAATGTCCGTCCCTATGCTTTCATTGAGAACGTGGTGACACATAAAGACTACAGGCGCAGGGGACTTGCACAGGAGTGCCTGAACTTCGCGCGTGATATCGCACTTAAAGAAAACTGCTACAAGATGATGCTGCTGACGGGCTCGAAAGATCCGAATACCTTGCGCTTCTACGAAAAGGCGGGGTATAACAGTACGGAGAAGACGGCTTTTTTTCAGAGGTTGTGATGGGAGGTTTCTATGGCGAGTTGTGAGACATGTCAGTATGCGGCGATAGATGAGTTTACAGGCGAGGCTTTCTGTGATCTTGATCTTGATGAAGATGAGGTAATTAGACTGTCGAACCGCAGAAGCAAGGAGTGTCCGTTCTATAAAGACGGTGACGAGTATAAGACTGTAAGACATCAGATGTGATTTTATGAATAAAGAATGGTCCGCGCTTAACAAGACGATGCAGCTTGAGCTTAAGAAGAAAGATACCTTTGAGGAAGGTATCGGAACTTTGCTGACGCTTCGCGATGAACTGATGAACGAGGTGCTGACGTGGCGTGAGAAATATAAGCGCGAAGACTTCGATGCGATGCCGTTTATCAATGCGGACGGATATCACTGCAAGAATATAGCGTATTCGATTTGGCATGTCTTCAGGATAGAAGATATCGTCGCACATGACCTGATCGCGGGTGATGACGAAGTGCTTTTCGCAGGGGATTATCAGAAGAGGATCAAGTCGCCGATAATTACGACAGGCAATGAACTGCATAAGGAGCAGATCGCGGAGTTCTCGCAGGGACTTGATCTCGATAAGCTCTATGCTTATGCGCAGGAAGTGAAGAATAGTACGGAGAACATTCTTGCTGACATGACGTTCGGGACTCTCAAGAATAAAGTATCCGATGAGCGGCGTGCGAAGCTCGAATCGCTCGGTGTCGTAAGTAAAGACGAAGACGCAGTATGGCTCATCGATTACTGGTGCGGCAAGGATGTCCGCGGACTGATACAGATGCCGTTCTCGCGCCACTGGATCATGCACATCGAGGCGTGTTTGAGGATAATGAAGAAGCTGTGATTATTCTTTAATCAGTGAGTAAGCTACATCCTTATTGACGATTCTCATCTCATCATCATCTTCTTTGATTGTAGATACCAAATTCATGCTGCCATACCAAATGATCTCTTTATCGATAACTGCATATTTGGATGGAATATGTTCCTCATACCGGATTTCAATACCTGCGGTTACAAGTTTATTGTGAAGTGCTTCAATTATTAATTTGATGTCTTCGCTATAATGCGCGGGCGGGAATGTGATTAGTTTGATTGACACACGTTCATCATCGCTGCATAAACCATCACGAATTAGACGCTCAATTCCGGCTGAACTTACGTATGGACTTGATATTATTATTTCACTATGTGCATTTATGCAATCATCTCGAAATGGTTTATAGTAGGTTTCTATATCAAAGAAATAATCATCCGTGGGCTTACTCTCTGCACCTTGGGACAACTCATATCCAATCCTTCTATATGTTCTGAGTCGTTTGTTATACATATTAGCGAACATATCAATGTGATGATCAACATAATCTACAACGGTTACCTTTTCTTTGCCCTCGTAACTTCTGTTAAGGCGGCCTGTATACTGCTCGACATTTCCATCCCATGCAATAGGCATTGCTAAAAATAGTGTATCAAGGCGAGAGCAATTAAAACCTTCACCGATATATTGCCCGGTAGCAAGTATGATCAAAGATTCATTCGGTGGTATTGAGTTTAATTCTTCTCGAATATTATTGCGTTCTGTCTGAGTCTTTCCTCCGGTTAGGACCAATACATGATCAGCCTTATCTTTCACCTTATCAAATAACGCTTCTATCTGTGTTTTCCTTTTTGACAATACAATGGGAGTATGACCATTCATTACATTCTTTTCGATGTCTTCAGCGATGATATTATTTCTGATATCACTGTTAACAACAATATCGTATGCTTCATTTGCGGTCAGTTTTATCCTCGCAGATGTAATAGGAGTAAACCTGGGTTCCAATACATGTTCTATTCCCTGAAGTATCGACTTGTCCTTTGCGGTAAAACTGTATCTCACGGGACCGAAATGCATCATTACGGTTTTATCTTTTCCGTCTTCACGCTTTACAGTAGCAGTCAATCCATATACATATCGTGCATTTACTTCTGACAAAACCGATTCAATAGTATCTGCTGCACCATGATGGCACTCATCCATGATTACCATGCCATAGTTCTTAACATAAGGCTTTACATTCTCGCCTTTGCCCAAGGATGATACCATTGCTACATCTATTATTCCTGTTAATGAATTATGAGCGCCTGAAAGTTTTCCTATCAAACTCTTTCTTGTTCTTATCCTTCCGGTCTTAGTTGTATATTGAGGATAATCCTCGTTTATCTCCAGAAACCGATCAAGATCAGTTAGCCAGTTCTGCATTATCTCGTTTGTGTGTACTAGGATCAGGGTGTTCACTTTGCGTTCGGCTATGAGATATGAACCTACAACTGTTTTGCCAAACCCTGTTGCTGCGGATAGAATGCCAATATCGTTTTCCAGCATATGAGAAGACGCATCTTTTTGTTCCAGATAAAGCTTTCCCGCGAATGCAACATCTATTCTTTTACCGTAGTTGCGTTTGTCTTCAAGCTCATATTCTATTGAAGACAACTTCAAATTATTGCACAACTTCTCAAGACACCCTCGAGGAATTGAAATGTATTGATCCGTGTCTTCACCGGAATACGCTATACGTGGTATGCCGAGTGTTGGAAGACCTATGGCTTGTTTCTTAAAGTATTCCGGATTATTGTAGGCGGCCAATCTTCTTATTTTGTTTTGCAGGTTTGGTTTCATATGTGTTTTCTCAACATATACCTTGTCTGCAATAACGATTCTGAGCTTACCGTCAACGTCTGAAGAAGAGAATGTATTCATGTTCTCCCAAGGAGTATCATCGATAGATATTTGTTGGGATTCTGTGTTGGTGTTTCCTTTGATATCCGGATTCTTTTTTCCCCATATAGCTATCTTTTCACTTATAAAACTGCTGCTTATTTTTCCGGTTTTTCTTAACGCGTCCCACTGATCATAATATGGTTGCCAGTTGGCATCAACAAAAACACTGTTGCCTGCCTTTACCGCTCTTCCCTGCAAAGGGAGAGCTACCAGATTTCCAAGTCCACCGGAAGGCAGTTTATCCTGGGCAGGGATCATTCGATCATATGTATCAAATGAAATCTGATTTACACTTTCAGCGCCTTTATCCAATAATGCAGCTCCGAACTGACGTGCTTTTTTGACTTCTACCGGGTTCTCGAAAAATAACCAGACGTGAGCACCCTTACCTGATCTGGACCGCTCAACCAAGCATGGAACATTATTATTCTCACACATTTTCCTAAGCGCATTGGCTTCTTCCTGCCAACGTAACGAATCTGATGCACCGTCATGATTATCAAAATCAAACACCAAATAATTGCATGTTCCGTCAGGTAATACCGGATATAACCCTACTACATCAGAACAATCAGACTTTACCCCTTTAAGGTGAGCAACTAATACATCACTGTTTAACGGTTTGTAGCTTTGATTAGGGCAGTCAGTACACTTAGTCCTCGGATTTGTAGCCTTGCTACATAACGTATAATTCCAAACGTTAGCGCATTGAGGATAGTATCCGTATTTGCCGGTCTTTTTACTTGGTTTGCCGGAGCGAAGACTGTATACATCCTTTCGTCCTTTGAACATGGAATAGAAGAGCCGCACTTTTTCTTTGGTCAGAGTTTCTTCTTTTATTACCGGAGTCTTATCATCATTCTCCGTTCGTGCTGAGTGTTTGAAGTCATAAGCAATGCCGGCATTATCAAGCAGTACCTTAAGATATTTGTTTTCTTCTTCGAGGGCATGTATATATTCTTCTAATGCTTTTGTCCGATCGTTCTCAACCATATTTATGCTTTTATAAAGAATGTATCTCAGTTTGAAGTTCAGAAAGATATGTCAATATTTCCTCAAATTCCGGAATCTCACCATATATCATGTTTTTCATTGCCTTATAATCTGCCCGCAATGCAGGAATTATGCTGTCGCCGGGAATAAGCATAATATCAGTAAGCGTAGCTGTCTCGTAATGGGCTCCTTTTGAGTAATAAAACTTTTGTTTAAACATAATGTCTTTTTCGAGGAGCTCTTTTCTCGAAAATGCACTTTCTTTGATGTCAGAATGGCCCATGCAAAATACATCATAATAATGTCGTGCGTATCTTAATGGTAAAACCTTTCCTTCGGGGAAGTTTGCAATCTTATGAAGTATAGTTATCTTTTCCCAAAAAGTTCTCTCAGCATCAACGGTTAATGCTTCCGTTTCTGCTTGATCAAAGAATTGGGGATATTTCTCGGCTGCAAAAGAACTGATTCTTGTTGTATGCGACGGTGTCCATTCTGCCAGTGGACCAATCTCTAATCTGACTACCGGCCTAATGTAATCATCCTCAAACAATCGTGGATAGTTAAAGTTAATAACCATCTCATCGTGGATATCTACTGAAATCAGGCCTTTCTTACCGATTTTTAAGCTCAACTCGTTATTCAATACAGGAACAAGTTCGTTTGCATAAAACTTTGCAGCTTCCGCATTTATATGTTTATTATATTGATCCTGTTTGCTCTTAGATCTTTCTGCCCACGGATTAGATTGATCCTTGATTATTCTTCGCCAATCGAGTATTAGATCGATGTCTTCTGAAAAACGATTGATTAGGTGATATGCCTTTGACAAACTTGTGCCGCCTTTGAAAACAAATGCATCCTTATATTCACAATCATGAAATAAATGATCAATCAAATAACAGACCCAAAAGTCCTTCTCAATTGCTTCCGGCCTGATTCCTTTCTTCAAAGCAGTAGCTTGAAACAGTTCTCCTCTTTCTTTATCAGATAATAATGCTACTTTCTTCATGTCTCGCAGACCTCTCGTATAGTTCTGAATATCCAGTCTGCACTGTTTGCAGATTCCTTTAGAATTATTTCTTTATCTTGTTTTGATAATACATTTCTAAGAGTGGATATAGTTTGATCATCTGCGTATTCCTTGCCTAGACATTTTAAAGCTTCGATTACCATGATTGTCATTGTTGACATATTTGATATATCTCTATTGGTTCTGTGCTTAAATGAAATCGTGATGTTATCCAAATTGAAATCCCTATATGGTCCGTCACTTATATAAGACCATACCATAGGAACCTGTGTTGAGAGCTTGAGTTTATTCAGCGCAATGTCTCCGCACGGAGCAATATTCCAATGGTAGTATCTTGCTAAAGCATATGCTACAGATTCAGGATCTGTCGGAAGATATTCCTTAAGAAGATCACTGTAGATCGGTTTCTCATAAACGCCATCCATGATTCTTCTTATCTCGCCACTTTTGCACAGTCTTCCCAATGTTTTACGAATAGTGGCGTTGCTTGCAACATCAGAAAAGTCCCCGGTTAGAAAAATCATCCCGGGACTGAATTCCTTTATTCTTGAATTGATTGTCGCAGCAATATTAGGCATGATTCTTATCTCCCTATGTCACGATAATTATATAATAATCGTGACAAAATGACAACGCATCTTTCATGCGCTTTTTGTGTTTATGGATACAAATAGAAGCTGACGAATCCGATTATGATATAGTTCTCTTATGATCATCCATCCGATACAACCTGTTTACGATAAGGATTCCGAAGTTCTGATACTCGGGAGTTTCCCGTCGGTGAAGTCGAGGGAAGAGGGGTTCTTTTACGGGCATCCGCAGAACAGATTCTGGAAGGTGACGGCTGCTATATTCAACGAAGAAACACCAAGAACAACAGCAGAGAAGAAAGCCTTCCTTATAAGAAACCGCATCGCACTCTGGGATGTGATCGGCTCCTGTGACATAGACGGTTCATCCGACTCGAGCATCAGAAACGTGAAGGTCAATGACATCAGCATGATTCTGACAACGGCGGACATAAAAGCCATATACCTTAATGGTAAGAAGGCTTATCATTTATATCAGCAATATCTTGAGCCGGTCATACAAAGAGAGGGAGTCTGCCTTCCGTCAACAAGTCCAGCCAACGCGGCGTGGAGTCCGGAAAGACTGATAAAAGCATGGAGCATAATAAGAACATGAGACAGATAATTACAGATCATATAGCACAGCAGTACGGAGTGGAACCGGAGTTTCCGTGGGACAGCACGCCGGAAGCAGCAGTCTTCCGCCATCAGGATAATCGAAAATGGTTCGCCCTGATCATGAAAGTAAGGCGTGAGAATCTGGGCTTCGAAGGCAAAGAGGTTATTCCCGTCATTAACCTTAAGATCGACGATATCTTCCTTCGCGAGATGGTATTAAGCGAAGACGGTATCATCCCGGCTTACCACATGAACAAGCGCCACTGGGTGACGGTCCTTCTCGACGGCAGTGTGCCCGCCGAGAGAGTATTCGAACTTATTGGGGTAAGCTTCGAGGCGACATCACGAAAGAGACGCAAGAAGAAAGACCGTGAGCCAAAGGAGTGGATCATCCCTGCTAATCCCAAGTACTACGATGTAATCGGAGCTTTCGAGAAGTCTGATGTGATCGACTGGAAGCAGGGAAGCGGTATCAACACAGGCGATACAGTGTACCTTTATGTTGCTGCTCCCGTGTCAGCGATACTGTATAAATGCAGAGTTCTTGAGACGGATATCCCGTATGACTATGAAGACTCTAATCTGACTATCAAGGCACTGATGAAGATCAAGCTTCTCAAAAAGTATAAGGAAGATGAATTTACTTTCGATATACTGAGGGACGAGTACGGGGTGACGGCGATAAGAGGACCGAGAGGCATTCCGAATTCATTAAGCAGTGCACTGAGGTAAGTATGGTAACCATAAGACAGGCGACAACAGAAGATGCGGGAAGGCTTCATCAAATCTACGCATATTATGTGGAGAACACGGCGATCACTTTCGAGTATGAAGTGCCGACGGAAGATGAGTTCAGGAAGAGGATAGAACATATAACTCAGAAGTATCCGTATATCGTCCTCGAGGAAGACGGCGTGATAATGGGTTACGCATACGCGGGTGTCTTTAAGGACAGGGCTGCATACGACCGTTCCTGCGAGGTCACGATCTATCTTGATAACAACGCCAAGGGCAAAGGCTGCGGAAGAGCACTCTATGAGAAGCTCGAAGAGGAGCTTAAGAGCATGGGCATCACGAACCTCTATGCCTGCATCGGCGATCCGATAGAAGAGGATGAATATCTTACAAAGAACAGCGAGCATTTCCATCAGCATCTGGGGTATACCAAGTGCGGTGAGTTTCATAAGTGCGGTTATAAGTTCGGCCGCTGGTACAACATGATCTGGATGGAGAAGATGATCGGGGAACATAAATAATACTTGCCTACTATGTTAATAGGTAGTACTATGTCTGAATAACCTTCAGCTTTCCGGGAGGGCACAGACATGACTTTACAGCAGCTGATGTATGCGATCACAACTGCCGACGAGAAATCGATCAATAAGACTGCACAGAAATTCTTTGTGTCGCAGCCGGCCATATCCGATGCTATCAAAGACCTTGAGGATGAGATCGGAGTAACTATTTTCGAGAGGTCCAACAGGGGCGTTACTACTACCGCAGAGGGCGCAGACTTCATTGTGTATGCAAGACAGGTCGTCGCCCAGTATGACCTTCTTAAAGAAAGATATATCGACAAAGAACACAAGGAGAAATTCGGCGTCTCGACGCAGCACTATACTTTCGCGGTTAAGTCCTATATCGAACTCATATCGAAGTTCGGCACAGACAAATATGAGTATTCCATCTACGAAGGAAAGACTTCGGAAGTAATAAATGACGTCAGAACTTTCCGCTCGGAGATAGGTGTCATCCACCTCGACGAGTACAACCACAGCTTCATACAGAAGTACCTTAAGTACAATAACCTCGAGTACCACAAGTTATTCGACTGCAAGGTCTATGCATATCTGTCGTCAGATCATCCGCTCGCGGATGCGAAGAAGGTAACTGAGGACGACCTCGAGCCATACCCCTGCCTTACGTTCAACCAGGGCGAGGAGGATCCTATTTACCTCGCGGAGGAGCCTATAAGCATGTTCGAGAGGAAGAAGAACATCAAGGTTAACGACAGAGGTACCATGCTTAACATGATGATAGGCCTTAACGGGTATACGCTGTGCTCCGGCATCATATGCGAGGAGCTTAACGGCACCGGATACAGGGCTGTTCCTTATGAGAGCCGCGAGAAAACTTCGATCGTATATGTTGTCCGCGAGGGCAGCAATTTAAGTGAGCTCGGGCAGAAATACGTAGAAAATCTCAAAGCTTACGGGTCATAACTTCAACTTATAACCGAGTATCGTTTTTCCGTATTATCACTTGATAATGTCAAAGGAGTATCATCACTTCCATGCAAGAACCATACACCTACTAGGTTAGTGGTTAATGCGGAAGGAGATACACCACAATGTCAAAGATCAACATCAAGGAGCCCAGCGTAGTAATCCGCGAGAAGAGACTCGGAACGATCAACGCTTTCACGGGAACAGCTTCCCAGATCGTGGAGAAGTCTGCCAAGGGTGAGCTTCGTGACTGCAAGAGAAAGTTCTCACAGTGCCTCGGCTGCAACCAGCAGCAGGCTTTCTGCCAGCTCGCGATGATCAGGGATGCGGTCGTTATCAATCACGCTCCCATCGGCTGCGCAGGCGAGTTTGCTGACTTCAACTTTACTTACAGAGTAGAGCAGGCAAGAAGAGATCTTCCCCCTGCGCTCGGCAGATATTACTGCACCAACCTCCTCGAGAAAGATACGGTCTTCGGTGCCGCCAAGAAGCTCGAGGATACTATCAAGCTCGCTTACGAAAGAGAGCATCCTAATGCGATCTTCGTTACTACTTCCTGTGCATCGGGAATCATCGGTGAGGACATCGAAGCTGTAGTAGATGCAGCTTCCGAGGAGCTTGGTATCCCGGTAGTTACATGTAACTGCGAGGGCTTCAGATCCAAGATCTGGACGACAGGATTCGATGCGGCTTATCACACGGTATTGAGAGGTATCGTAAAGCCCGCCCAGAAGAAGACTAATAAGATAAATATCATTAATTTCTGGGGCAGTCACGTATTCGATGAGATCATCGAAAGATTCGGTTACGAGCCTCAGTACATAATTCCTTTCTCTACTGTAGAGCAGCTCTCGCACATAAGTGAGGCGGCAGCATCAATTCATATCTGCCCTTCACTTTCGACATACATGGGTGCAGGTCTTAACCAGCTTCACGGCGTGCCTGAGGTCCTCGTACCGCCGGCATACGGAGTGGCAGGTACGGACAGATGGCTCAGAGCTTTCGGAAAGCTTGTCGGCAAGGAAGAACTTGCAGAGGAGATCATAAAGGAAGGTCATGAGAAGTATCTGCCCGAGATCGAGAAGCTTAAGGAAAGATTCAAGGGCAAGAAGGCGTATGTAACGGCAGGTGCCGCCCACGGACAGGCTCTTATCACACTTCTCGGTGAGCTCGGAATGGATGTGGTAGGTGCAGCCGTTTTCCACCACGATCCTGTGTATGACAGCGGTGACGACAAACTCGATATCTTAGGACAGGCAGTTAAGAACTACGGTGATGTTCCGGACTACCGTGTCTGCAACAAGCAGGCGTGCGAGCTCGTTAACGCATTGAACAGGATCAAGCCCGACCTCATTCTTGCAAGACACGGCGGTATGACGCTGTGGGGTGCGAAGTTCGGTATCCCTTCACTTCTTATCGGTGATGAGCAGTTCGGTATCGGATACAAGGGCGCACTTAACTACGCAAGAAGAATAGACGATGCACTTGACTCGATCGAGTTTATCAAGAACTACTCCAAGCATGCTTCAAATCCTTACACCAAGTGGTGGTTCGAACAGGATCCCGGATATTTCCAGGGTGACGGTTCAGGAAGAGGATGCGCAGCAGGAAAGGGAGGAGTCTGATATGTCAGGTGCGATCGAACAACCGAGATTTACATGTGCACTTGGTGCATGCCAGAGTGTCGTAGCAATAAAGAAAGGCGTACCGATCCTTCATTCCGGCCCCGGATGCGGAGTTCAGGTTTCCCGGATCATCGGTCAGGGTGAAGGCTATGCAGGCGGATCCACAATGCCCTGTACGAACGCAGAGGAGTCGGATGTAGTATTCGGCGGCGAGAAAAAGTTACGAGACGTAGTCGAGAATTCGTTCAAAGTTATAGACGGCGATCTTTATGTTGTCATTACAGGCTGCACGGCAGCTATCACAGGTGATGATGTGGCAGCAGTGGTAGGCGAGTTCCAGGAGGACGATAAGCCTGTTGTCTATGTAGAAGAGGGCGGCTTCAAGTCGAACAACTATGTAAGCCATTCAAGAGTCGTTAAGGCGATCATCGATCAGTACGTCGATAAGTTCAACGAAGACCGCGAGGTTATTCCCGGGCTTGTAAACGTGTTCGCGAATATCCCTTATCAGGATCCTTACTGGAACGGCAACCTTGAGCAGATTAAAAGAGTTCTTACAGGCATCGGACTTAAGGTAAACATCCTTTTCGGTAATGAGTCCGAAGGCGTGTCCGAGTGGAAGTCGATCCCGCAGGCCGAGTTCAATATTTTCGCCGGGTCCTGGGCAGGTCTCGATATCGTGAAGCACCTTAAGAGAAAGTACGGTACGCCGTATCTGCACTTCCCTTACACACCTATCGGTGCCAAGGAAACATCCAAGTTCTTAAGAGCTGTAGCGGAGTTCGGCAATCTCGATCAGGAAAAGGTGGAAGCGTACATTGACCGCGAGGAGAAGAAGTTCTATGCACACATCGATAAGATGGCAAGCTTCATGCTCGAGTTCAGATACGGTATCCCGAGAAGGTTCTACACACTTGCGGATGCATCGAATGCACTGGGCTTCTCGAAGTTCTTCTTAAATGAGCTCGGCATCATCCCCGGAATCCAGTTCATCGTGGATGACATTCCGGAGAAGTATCAGGAGAGCGTGCTCGAAGAGTTCTCGAAGATCTCGGATCTTCAGACACGTGACGTGAAGGTAGTCTTCGATCCTGATGCGGGACTTGATCAGAAGAAGCTTCTGGAGGACGCCAAGGATTATCAGGACAAGAGACTGCTGATCTTAGGAAGTTCATGGGACAAGCACATCGCAGACGAGCTTCATGCGGACCTGCTTATAATCTCGGTTCCGGTTCAGCACAGACTTGTAATGAACTGCGGATATGCAGGTTATGAAGGCGGCCTCAGGGCTATCGAGGATATCTACGACAGAGTCCTCGCGACATACAGATAACAAACACATAGGAGATCACAAAGAAATGCGACAGATAGCAATTTACGGTAAGGGCGGAATCGGTAAGTCCACCACAACACAGAATCTTACGGCAGGTCTTGCCGAGTTGGGCAAGAAGATCATGGTCGTAGGATGCGACCCCAAGGCAGATTCGACAAGACTTCTTCTTAACGGTCTTGCACAGAGAACAGTACTCGATACTCTCCGCGAAGAGGGCGAAGTAGATGATCTTAAACAGATCGAGAAGGAAGGTTTCGGCGGCATCAGATGCGTAGAGTCGGGCGGACCTGAACCCGGTGTCGGATGTGCAGGACGAGGCATCATCACATCTATCGGAATGCTCGAGGACTTGGGTGCATATACGGATGATCTCGACTATGTTTTCTACGACGTCTTGGGTGACGTTGTGTGCGGAGGATTCGCGATGCCGATCAGAGAGGGTAAGGCGAAGGAGATCTACATCGTAGCCTCAGGCGAGATGATGGCTCTGTATGCCGCGAACAATATCTGTAAGGGTATTCAGAAGTATGCACTTAAGGGCGGAGTAAGACTCGGAGGCATCATCTGCAACAGCAGAAACGTAGACCGCGAGAAGGAGCTCCTGAGACATTTCGCAGAGGAACTCGGAAGCCAGCTTATCTACTTCGTACCGCGTGACAACGAGGTGCAGAGGGCGGAGATCAAGAAGAAGACGGTTATCGATCACGATCCCAAGCATCCGCAGGCACAGGAGTACAGAAACCTCGCACAGGCGATCGAGAACAACACACAGTTTGTTATCCCGAAGCCGATGACACAGGAGAGACTCGAGGAGATCCTCTTCGAATTCGGTCTCATGGATAACATCAAAGACAACTATCACATCTAAGGAAAGAAAAGTTAGGAAAAGAACATGATCAGGGCAGCATTTGCAACAGGAGACGGAGTAAATATCAACAGACACTTCGGTACCGCCGAGAGGTTTGATGTTTATGAGATCGATCTTCTGGCCAAGACTTATGAGCTCGTCGATGTTAGACATGTCGACAGTCTCGGCATAAGTCTGCAGCACGACGATTCGTTGATCGCGCGTCTTGTTGATGCGGTTGAAGACTGCAACGTCGTCTTCTCGGCCAAGTCCGGACAGCACGCACGTGTCGCCCTGTATGAGAAGAAGGTTCAAAGCACAGATATAGAGCGTGAGGTGAAGTTTGTTCTGGACAAGCTTCTGACATCGAGGATCAGTATCCTCGCGCCGGAGTATAAAGAAGAAAAAGAGAGGAAGAAGTATGGAGATCCTGCGCGAAAAGGTTCTTTCGAGAATCTGCAGAAAAGACATCCATGCCTGGGAGGCCATTCGAATGTGACGGCCGGAAGACTGCATCTTCCCGTAAGTCCCGTATGCAACATCGGATGCAAGTTCTGCACAAGAGCTTACAACAAGTCGGAGATCAAGCCCGGAGTTACATCACTCGTCTTGAAGCCCGAGGAGGCTGTCGAGACAGTACGCAAGGCCAAGGAGCTTTGTCCTGAGCTTACCGTAGTCGGCATTGCGGGCCCCGGAGACACACTTGCGAACAATCAGGCACTTAAGACATTTGCTCTGGTTAAGGAGAATTTCCCTGAACTTATATGCTGTCTGTCTACTAACGGATTCAGACTTCCGGAGTGCGTTGATGAGATCGCAAGGATCGGCATAGAGACTTTGACGGTTACGGTCAATGCGGTAGATCCCGAGATCGAGGCGAAGATCAACAGTTTTGTTATCGATGAGAGAGGCTTCAAGCACGAAGGTATCGAGGCTGCAAAGATGCTTATCGAGAAGCAGCTTACAGGTATCAGACTTGCTGCCGAGAAGGGCATCGTAGTTAAGATCAACAGCGTACTCGTACCCGGTATCAACGATAAGCATATACCGGAAGTTGCAAGAGTAACGTCTGAACTCGGTGCTTCTATCCTTAATATTATTCCGCTTATTCCGCAGAACGAGATGAAGGATATTCCCGCACCGAACTGTGCGGACCTCGAAGCAGTACGAATGGAAGCCGGCAAATATCTTGAGGTATTCCGTCACTGTCAGCACTGCCGTGCAGACAGTCTGGGAATCCCGGGCAAGGGCAAGGATCTTCATGAAGAACTGTACAAAGACAGAAAGGAAAGGGCAGCTGATACATTCAGCCACGGGTAATGAAAATGACTGCATATCTTAAGATAAATGATCTGCATAAGTCTTTCTATCCGCACGGTAAGACCCTTAAGGTTCTGGACGGTATAGATCTTGAGGTGGAGAAAGGCGAGATATTCGGGATCATAGGATTCTCCGGTGCAGGCAAGTCAACGCTTGCAAGATGCATTAACAGACTCGAGACTTCCGACAGCGGATCGATCGAGCTGGGAGGAACCGATATCCTCAAGCTTTCCAAGAGTGAACTTCTGAAGGAAAGACACAGGATAGGAATGATCTTTCAGAACTTCAATCTGTTCGATTCGATGACTGTCTATCAGAACATCGCGTATCCGCTTCAGCAGGCGCGCGTTCCGAAGGCACAGATAAAGGAAAGAGTTCTTGAGACCTCTGAACTTGTAGGTCTTACCGATAAGCTTAAGGTTCATCCCGGAGCTCTTTCCGGAGGTCAGAAACAGCGAGTAGGAATTGCAAGAGCGATCGTTACGAATCCTGACTTCATCATATCGGACGAAGCGACGTCGGCACTTGACCCGCAGACCACGATACAGATACTGGATCTTCTCAAGGAGATAAACCGCAAGTCCGGCATCACGATCCTCATGATCACACATGAGCTTGATGCCATCAGATACATTTGTAACAGGATGGCGGTGCTTGAAGAAGGAAAGATAACGGAGAGCGGACTCGTAAGAGATATTTTCGAGAATCCCAACAGCAAGACAGGCGAGCTTTTCGCGAAGGTGTTCAGACTCCTTCAGAGCGTGGAGCTTACCCAGGGTGGCGGAATCTGAGGAGGAACAAATGAGTTTATTGGATTCATCTTTATGGGAGGTCATCAAGGCATCCCTGTCGCCGGACATCTGGAAAGACCTGTGGGGACCTATCGGAGAGACACTTTACATGACGGTCGTATCTTCGTTGATCATGCTCGTGTTCGGACTTCTTATCGGAATACTTCTTACCGTGACCAACCCTGACGGACTTGTCCCCCTGAAGGCTTCGTACACGGTATCGGGTTGGATCATCAACTGCTTAAGATCGTTGCCGCAGATGATAATGATCATCCTGATGATCCCGGTCGCGAGACTTATCTTCGGTAAGGCATACGGAACGAATGCATGTATCATCGCCATCGCGGCAAGCTGTATACCGATGTATGCGAGGATAGTCGAGAGCAGCCTCCTCGAGATAGAGAAAGGAAAGATCGAGGCAGCGCAGGCGATAGGAAGTAACAACTTGAGCATCGTGTTCAAGATACTTCTGCCGGAGACACTTCCTTCACTTATAAGAGGATTTACGGTATCGGTCATCTCGGTTCTGTCCATGACGGCACTTGCGGGAATGTTCGGTGCAGGCGGCATAGGAGACATAGCAGTCAGATACGGTTATCAAAGATTCCAGCACGACAGGCTGTTCGCATGTGTATACATACTGATCATCCTGGTTCAGTTGATACAGGGCATAGGAAATCTTGTGTCCAAACAAATACTTAAAACAAGAAATTTAATCTGAAAAGAGGAGTTTATTATGAAAAAGAACATTATTACAAAGAAGGTTACAGCAGCATTAATAGCAGGTGCATTGGCACTCTCATTCGCAGGATGCGCAGCAGGTGATACCGAGGTTGAAGCAAATGCTCAGGCGGCAGGCAATGCTGCTGCGGGAGAATCAAATGCTCCCACTGCAGAAGGTGAGACGGTAGTATTAAGAGGTATAGTAGACCTCGTACCCCACTCTGAGATCATCGAGCATGTAGCACCTCAGCTCGAGGAGCAGGGCATCCACATTGAGCTCGTATCAACAGCAGCAGATGCTACTACTAACGAGAGACTTGCAGCAGGCGAGATCGACTTCAACTACTTCCAGCACTTGCCTTATCTCGAGAGCGAGAACGAGGCAAACGGTTATGATCTTGTAAGCGCAGGCGGCATCCACATCGAGCCTATCACGGCTTACTCCGATCTTTACACTTCCGTAGATGAAGTTCCCGACAATGCAGTAGTTGCTATCCCTAACGACGGTACAAACGAGTACAGAGCTCTTCTCATCCTTGAGCAGAACGGCTTCATCGTTCTCGATGATGCAGCAAGAGATTCCCTGTCCGCTTCCGTAGCCGACATCGTTGAATATGTAAGACCTATCGAGATCGTAGAGATCGACTCCGCGCAGATCATCCCTACAAGAGACGACTACGATTTCTTCATCACAAATACCAATAAGGCGCTCGAGGCGGGTATCGATTCCGCGAAGCTCTTCAGTGAAGGCGAAGACAGCCCTTATGCAAATATCATAGCTATCAGAGCCGAAGATGCGAACAATCCCGCTATCCAGGCTCTTGTAGAAGTACTTCTGTCCGAAGAGACTCAGCAGTGGATCGCAGACAACTATAACGGAGCCGTCATCCCCGTTATCGATCTGGGTAACTGATCAACTTGAGTATCATCAAGACAAAGTACGGTGATCTCCTACCGTGCAGCGGTGCTTCCGATTACAGGAAGAAAAACCGCTGCGCGGTTTTATATTATGATTCCGGTGCCGTAAGAAGCGTTTACTTGGAGGAGCCGTCTGTGCTTTCTTTTCCTGCAGGTGCATTTCAGGCAGAGTTTATCACCTTCTACGAAGACGGCAGCGCGAAAAGAATCTTCCCTCTGTACGGACAGACCACCGCATACTGGAGCATCGAAGAGGAGATGGAGAATGCTCCTTACTATGACTTTAATATCGCAGGCGAGGTCCTGCATATAAGACCTCAGTGCATTTACTTCTATCCGTCGGGAAAGATCCGCAGTATAACTCTCTGGCCAGGCGATGAGATCAGCGTTAACACTCCCGCCGGTATTATCCGCACGAGGCTTGGTGTCGAGCTTTATGAGAGCGGAAAGATACGAAGCATCCAGCCTTATAATGTTTTCAGACCTTTGATGATGCATGCGGAGAATTCCTCTCTGCAGTTTCCCGAAGACTGATATAATTTCCTCAGGATGATGTTAACGTCATAAGGGGGATAGAAAATGGAGACAACAAACAGTAAAAGACTATGGATCTACATCGCCATCGCATACGGTGTGACGGCAGTGATGACGTTGTTCATGGCGATAGGTAAGGGCAGAGACGTTGACCTTACGGCTTTTGTTAACGTGCAGATGATGTACCCCGCGTGCGGCGTTATCTTAGGTAAGCTCATCGCGAGGAAAGAAGGCGAGAAGCTTCCCCTGGGACTTTACATTACTACACTCATCACGACAGGTGTCATGATGCTGCTGGCACTCGTGTCGATCATCATTCCGATGGAGCCTATGGATATGGCGGGGACGCCGATGGATATATGGAATCTGTTGTCGCAGCTGGTCCTTGTTTTGGCAGCGGTTGTCGGTTATGTCTTCACCTGGACGTGCAGCAAGGAAAGCAGAAGGCTTAACGGCTTGAGCCGTAACAACATCAAGTGGAGCGTTATCCTGGTAGTTGTTTTCACGATTCTTACTTTCGCGAGGATCATCATCCCGAATCTTATCGCAGGAAACGGTCTGCAGCCGTTGATAGAGGCTTTGTCAGAACCTATGGTTCTAATGAATCTTCTGGTTCTTCCCATAAATTTCTTTATGACATGGATCGCATTCTTCGGTGAGGAATACGGATGGAGATATTATCTTCAGCCTGTTATGCAGAATAAGTTCGGCAACAGGATCGGAGTTTTGCTGTTAGGTGTTGTCTGGGCTGTATGGCACATCGGTGCAGACTTCATGTATTACACCACTACAGACGGTCCTCAGATGTTTGTTGAGCAGATCATCGCATGTGTGGCATTCGCGATCTTCTTCGGCTACGCATACATGAAGACCAACAATATATGGGTGCCTGTGATCATGCATTATATCAACAACAATCTGGGAGTCCTTTTTAACGGCGGTACAGCTCAGGACCAGCATGTGGCATGGAGCGAACTGCCTCTCTTACTTGTCGCACTTCTTCCTATGATCATCTTTATACTTATGCCGGTATTTAATAAGAAATCTGATTGTACTGTTCAGGAGCGTTAATCCAAGCCTTGATTTTCTAATAATGATAGGAGATTTCTCAGGTGCTCTTCATCATATTCTTTGCATCGGTCAACAACAGAAAAGAGCAGGGGAGATGAGTTTTTATCTACCATAATGAAATCCGGTGATTTGCTCTTGCTGTTGCCGGTAAGGTAGTCGACAGATACGTTGAAGGCCTTAGCCATTTCTTTTACAACTTGGATGGAAGGCTTTCTAGTTCCGGCTTCGTAGCGTTGATAAGCGGGTTGTGTGACGCCGATTAATTCTGCTGCTTGTGCTTGAGTAAGCTGTAGTTTGTTTCTGCATTCTGCTAATCGTTCTGTTTTGATGTTGCTTTGCATAGTGGTTTTCGCCTCCAACAGCTGATGAAGTGATTATAACAATACTCTTGAAAAATACCAATGGTATGTTGTAATATTATCATACCAATGGAATATAAGGAGGATTTAACATGGGCACTTGGATAGCCGCAGCAGGCAAATTATGGGTAAAACCTGAACCGGACGAGAATATGATAAGGGAGTTTATTAAGTTCAATAAATCTACTTGTCCTCATGGTTACAGTGAAGATGAGATTTTCCCTAACTCTTGGTTCTTTGATGAGAATAATATGCTTGCTTCTACAGCCGGAAAGTTTTGCGAACCGGAAATATGGTATAGGCATATGAAGAAGTATTTCTTTGAAGAGCGAGGGTACTGGCTTGATGGGGATCCCCTAATTGTAGGCGAGGACTATTATGACTTTCAGAATCTGTGTAGGCAGAGAAACGCAGAATACGAAAAGTGGATTGAGCGAAGAAATAAGCTAGAAGGAGAGTGGTACTAAATATAGTTGCAAAACATCCGATGGCGTTCTATTATGGAGATATGTGGTTATGGCAAGGTGGAAGCGTGTTGAAGAGAAATTGATAAACTTCGGCCAAGATATTTCTTTCGCAGAAATAGTGACACTGCTTGAACACTACGGATACAGACTGGACAATTCAGGAAGAACCAGTGGTTCCCGTATCAGATTTGTTAAGGATTCACACTGCGATATATTGCTCCATAAGCCTCACCCGCAGAAATATCTCAAGGCATATGTTGTAAAGCATTTGCACGAGCTGATTGAACAGGAGGGCTATTGGGATGAGTAACTATTTGGAATACAAGGGCTATATAGGCAGTATTGAGTTCTCAGATGAGGATATGGTCTTCTATGGCAAAGTACAGGGAATAAGATCTTTGATATCTTATGAGGGTAATAGTGCTAAGAGCCTTATTAAAGATTTCCATGAGGCTGTAGATGATTATCTGGATCTATGTGCTGAAAGAGGAACAGACCCGGAACGTTCATATAAAGGAACCTTCAATATCAGGATAGCCCCGGAACTTCATAAGTCAGCTGCAATATATGCTTATACCCATCAGATTTCGCTAAATTCGGTTGTAGAAAAAGCTCTTACAGGGTTTATAGAATCGCAGAGTTAATAGCCATTACCTCTCGGATAATGATAGAATACCTGCATGAGTTCGAAGAATAAAGACAGTTCGTTAAGACATCTTTTTTATGCTATGAAACAGATATGGGAAGCGGATAAACTGCTTCTCGTATTTACTTTGTTCAAGAATTCGATCGAGCAGGTCTTCTATGTATTCTTCTTTGTTTACCTGACAAAGTACATTTTCAACTGCATCGAGAATAATATCGAGTACAGCCGCCTGTTTTGGTTCCTTGTGATCGCATGCTCGGGTCACATCTGCATCCACTTCATCTGCGGCTGGTATGAGACCTATAGGAAGATCAAGACGCCCGAGGTCTACAGGCATATCTTCCACAGAGTAATCGATCTGTCCGACACACTTGAACTTAAGGATTACGAGTCTCCCGAGTTCTACGACAAGTACGCGAGAGCTCTTGATAACTGCGTTGATCAGGCGATGAACATCGCGATCAAGACGGGCGTGTATATCGGTAATGTTATCTCCACTATCATGTCTGTATTTATCGCAGTCACGGTCGATCCCGCGTTCCTCGTGTTCCTGATCGTTCCTATGATCGTGAGCCTCTACTTCGGCAAGAAGAATGCCAAGACGAACTTCGAGCGTGAGAAGGCTGTCACGCGTGACAAGCGTACGGCAGAGTATGTTAAGCGCGTTTACTACGAGAAGAAATATGCCGCTGAGGTAAGACTCTATGATGTTAACGACCTGATGCTTCAGAAACAGGAAGAAGCCGTCGATAGGATGGAGAAGGTCTCACTCGGATACAGAATGAAGACCGCCTTCTATTCGTTCATCATGAAGGGAAGTTATTCGATCTTCGCAGGCATAGTCGCATACTTCTATGTAGTGTTCCGCGTTAAGTACGGCAACGTCGCTGACGTCTCGAGTTATGTCGCCATGATCACCGCAATGTCGTTCTCCACATACCAGCTTAAAGCGGCAGTAGAGAACAGAATCTATATCTTTAACGAGTCGAAGCTGTTCGAGAACCTGGAAGAGTTCCTTGAGCAGGACAGAAAGCCAAAGGAAGAGAAGATCGTGCTTGACGAGATCGAATCGGTTGAGCTTAAGAACGTGACTTTCACATACCCCGGTGCGAATACGCCTACCATTAACGGCGTCAGCTTCAAGTGGAGTAAGGGCGAGAAGATAGCCATCGTAGGCTACAACGGTGCCGGCAAGACGACGCTCATCAAGCTTCTCATGGGGCTCTACCCCGTGACGGAGGGTCAGATCCTTGTAAACGGCATCGACATCAACGAGATCGACCTCGATGTGTACCGCGACAGATTCGGCACGGTCTTCCAGGACCTTCAGGTGTTCGCGATGACACTTTCTGAGAACGTTCTCATGCGAAGACCCGAGGGCGAGGAAGACTACGCGAAAGTACGAAAAGCACTCGAGGACGCACAGTTCGACTGCGGGCACAGAGGCCTTACCAAGGGACTCGATACAGTAATAAGCCGCGAGTTCGACGAGGAGGGTTTTGTTCCTTCCGGCGGACAGGCGCAGAAGATCGCCATCGCTAGAGTTTTCGCAGCGCAGCCTGACATGGTAATCCTCGATGAGCCTTCGTCGGCTCTCGATCCGCTTGCCGAGTACAACATGTACCGCAACATGATGAAGCTGTCCGAGGGCAAGGGCGTCATCTTCATCTCGCACAGACTGTCGTCCGCGAGAATGGCTGATGAGATCTACCTTGTGAAGGACGGTAAGATCGTGGAGCAGGGAACGCATGAGCAGATGATGGCGCTTAACGGTTACTATCACGAGATGTTTATGCTGCAGGCCGAGAACTATCAGGACAGCCTGCCCGAAGAGATCATGAAAGGAGCTGCTGCTTTCTATGGCTAAGAAAGAAAACGACATCTCCATCAAGCGCATTATTCAGAATGCGTTCTTCATGATCAAGTATGCTTCGCACTACGATAAGCCCCTTATCACGCGCATCATGGTGCTCTTTATCCTGTCCAAGGCTGGTAAAGCTATCAACGATACTTTCATCCTTAAGATGATCATCAACGGCCTTACGGGCAAGGCGGAGTTCTCGTCAATGATCGTTCTCCTTCTTATCTCGCTCGTGCTTGTTGTATGCCTTGAGTGGATCAATCAGCTGATCGACGAGTGGTCGAAGGCGAAACTTATTAAGCTTTCCGGCACTATCCAGAGAGACCTTATCGAGAACAACAGTAAGATGGATCTTATCTGCTACGATGATCCCGAATACTACAACACATATGTCATAGTCGCTGGCAACGCGGATACGGCGATAGAGCAGACGGTCATGGTCGTAAGTAAGACCATCGGAGGCATTGTCGCATTGGGTATCGCTTCTGCCATGATCTTTACGATCGATCCGCTTCTCGCGGTATTCCCGATCGCAGGCTTCACGGTAAACCTTCTGACTCGCTTCAAGATCGAGCAGCTGCAGTACAGCTGGGACGTCGCGAATAAGACTGCGATACGTAAGGCGAACTATTCGCAGCGCGTCTTCTATCAGCCCGAGTATGCCAAGGAGTGTAAGCTTACGGACGTTAAGGTCCCGCTGAAACAGCAGTTCGATGACGCGCTTGATGAGGCGACCGCGGCAGGTAAAAAGTACGGTCCGAAGCTTACATGGATCTCGCTTATCAACTGGATCTCGGTATTCACGGTATTCTCGTTCTTCGCGATCCCTGCGTACTTAGGCTACCTCGCGCTTGTGCTTCGTAAGATCGCATTGGGCGATGTCGCTTCCGGTAATAACGCATCGAACTACATAAGAAGCAATCTTAATGAGATCAACTTCTGCCTCGTCGATTTCCAGCAGATAGGTCAGTATGCGGAGAAGTTCAGACAGATGCTCGACTATAAGCCGGTCATCGAGAAGGCGGACGGACTGACACCAGCAGAAGGTGCGGCGACGCTCGCACTCGAGAACGTTTCTTTCCGTTATCCGCACTCCGAGAAGGATACATTATGCAACATTAATCTTGAGATCAAGCCCGGCGAGAAGATCGCTATCGTTGGTGAGAACGGTGCGGGTAAGACTACCTTCGTTAAGCTTTTGATGAGGCTGTACGACATCACATCGGGAAGCATAAAGTACGGCGGTCACGACATCCGTGAGTACGCGACAGATGAGTACAGGAAGAAGATCGGTGCGGTCTTCCAGGACTACAACATCTATGCCGCGTCTCTTGCCGAGAATGTCCTTATGCGTAAAGTATCGGAAGAAGATGCAGACACCGTAGTTAAGGCGCTCGAGAAGGCGGACTTCGGAAAGAAACTGAAGAAGCTTCCCGACGGCATCAACACGCAGTTAACCAAGGAGTTCAGCGAGGAAGGCACGAACCTGTCAGGCGGTGAGAGCCAGAAGGTCGCGATCTCGAGAATCTTCGCAGGTTCCGGCGACAGGACGATATCGATTCTCGACGAGCCTTCGTCTGCGCTCGATCCGGTCTCGGAATATAAACTTAACAAGAACCTCATCGAGAATGCCAAGAATGACACGATCATCTTCATCTCGCACAGACTGTCCACGACCAGGATGGCTGACAGGATCTACCTTTTCGAGCAGGGCACGATAAAAGAGCAGGGTACGCACGACGAGCTGATGGCGCTTAACGGCCGATACCGTGAGATGTTCGACCGCCAGGCGCAGAATTATATTGTCTGATCTTACTTTCGTGCAGTGATGCCGTAACACCATCTTTGAAGTCTGATGAAGCCACTTACTGTGTTGCGTGCGATGTATTCGTCAAGAAGCGCATCGTCGGGCGCGCCTTCGAGGATCGGGACTTTTGTCAGGAATCCTTTGAACGCCTCTCTGTCCTTGAAGTAATCGCGCTCGCATATCGGTACCAGTGTCACGTCGTTGAAGCCCGCGCGTATCACGTTCTCGTAGTCGGTGATGCTGACGGGTACGGGATCATTCCAGCCCTGTCCGCCGCCGAAGATCATCTTTAACTCCCAGCAGTCGTACTTGTCTACGCCTCTTATCAGAAGGTGTCCTCCGGGCTTGAGGCAGCGGTGGATCTGCCTTGCGTCGGTTATGGTGTGACGCGCTACCACCATGTCGTAGTACTCATCCGGAACATCCATCTTGAGGTTGTCCATCACGCGGAAAGTGATGTCTTTTCTTCCGCTTGCCTCAAGATTTCTGTTCGCAGTCGCGATCATCTGAGGTGAGTAATCCGTCGCGGTGATCCCGGCACACTCGGGGTAATTCGCGATGACTTTCTCGCCGCCGCCGGTGCCGAGGTCGAGGACTTGTGAGTCACGGGTCACGAGCGAACGCAGGATCTCATAAAGATCCCAGTCTGTCAGACTCTCGGACCGGATGTCGAACTCATCGAACTTCCAGGAAGCGAGTCTCTCGTAGTAGTCAAAATAGTTGTCGTGAAGCATAAAAATAGAACCTCCTTTCACGAACAGCAAAAAACTTGCGCCGGAGCGCTGTGCTTTGTCATTCATGATGAGATTCTGAGGTTCTTATCATTATTAACCCCGCCCGTAAGAGCGTCGCGGCAACGGAACGCGAATAACTAATTGATCCGTTACTCCTTTATCGTAATGCCTGATGATCCTTAAGTCAATAATACATACACCTGCCGGCAAGTCCGATATAATTAAGAAAACACTGAATACAATGAGGATAGACAATATGAGTAAGATCGACAACGCATCTGCATACGATTCAGGGATTTACGACAGCAATATCGTGAACGTATTACCGTACTACACGGAGTTTCACGCGCAGGTAATGGACCTCGTGAAGACGATGGGGCTTAATGCTCCCGAGTGGCTCGACACGGGCTGCGGTACCGGTACACTCGCTCTTCGCGCCCTAAGCGAAAACAACAGCATACGTTTCACTCTTGCAGACCCCTCAGCACAGATGTTGGAGCAGGCTCGCGCGAAAACAGGGGACAAGGCTTCTTACGTAAACTGCGGCTCACACGAGCTTTCATTCGAGAACAAGTTCGATGTCGTTACTGCAATACAAAGCCACCACTACTACGACAAGCCGGGCAGGGAGCAGGCTGTGAAGCACTGCTATGATGCACTTAAAGAAGGCGGCGTATTCGTGACATTCGAGAATATAAAAATGTCGACTGAAGCAAGTGATGCTATCGGGCTTAAGCGCTGGGAGAATTTCTTAAGTAAGAGTTTTGATCAAGAAGAAGTGAAGCGCCACATTGACAGACGCGGAGTCGAAGTGTTCCCGATCACGATAGAAGAACATCTGAAGCTTCTTAAGGAATGCGGCTTTGCGTCTGTAAATGTCCTGTGGCAGTCTTATCTTCAGGCAGGTTTTTGGGCGATCAAATAAGAGGAGGTCTTTATGCCGATTCTTGCATCATTTATGGTTCCTCATCCGCCTCTTATCGTTCCTGCGGTAGGACGCGGAGGTGAGAAGGAAGTTTCCAAGACTATAGAGTCTTATGAGAAAGTTGCCGAAGAGGTAGCTGCTTTGGCGCCGGATACGATAGTTATCACAAGTCCTCACTCGGTGATGTATTACGATTATTTCCATATAAGTCCCGGAGCCGGGGCACAAGGCTCCTTCGAGCGCTTCAGAGCGCCGCAGGTTAAGTTTAACGAGCAGTACGATGAGGCTCTCGTGAAGAGAATTTGTGAGATCGCTGACCGCGAGGGCTTCCCGTGCGGCACTCAGGGGGAGCGTGATTCCGAACTTGATCACGGCACGATGGTGCCGTTGTGGTTTATCCGTAATAAGTATAAGGGCGGGAAGATCGTAAGGATCGGACTGTCAGGTCTGCCCTATAAGGACCACTATAAATTGGGGCAAATAATAGCCGAGGCGGTCGATTCAGAAAAAAGTAACATTGTTATAATCGCGAGCGGTGACCTGTCGCATAAGCTGCAGGACTACGGTCCGTACGGCTTCGCGAAGGAAGGTCCCGAGTACGATAAGAAGATAATGGATGTCATGGGAAGAGCCGCTTTCGATGAGCTTCTGGAGTTTGATGAGGACTTCTGTGACAGGGCTGCCGAGTGCGGACACAGGTCTTTCGTGATAATGGCGGGTGCGTGGGACGGCAGGAAAGTGACTCCCAAAGTCTACTCGCACGAAGGCGTCACGGGCGTCGGATACGGGATTTGTTCTTTTTATCCCGAAGGAGGTCAGAATGGGTGATATCTATGTTGAGCTCGCGAGACAGTCGCTTACAAGTTACATAAAAGACGGGAAGAAGCTTCAGATACCTGAGGGGCTTCCCGAAGAGTTGATGAACAGACGCGCAGGGGCATTCGTATCGCTTCATAAGAACGGTGAGCTAAGAGGCTGCATCGGAACGATCGGACCTACGACTTATTGTGTCGCGCAGGAGATAATCAATAACGCGATCAGCGCGTCCACGAGGGATCCGAGATTTCCTGCTGTTAAAGAGGATGAGATTGATCAGCTTGAGATCAATGTGGATGTTCTCGGCGAACCTGAAGACATAGATTCTCTCGATCAGCTGGACGTAAAAAGGTTCGGCGTGATCGTCTCGACGCCTGACGGCAGAAGAGGACTGCTGCTGCCCGATCTCGAGGGTGTGGATACAGTCGAAGACCAGGTGTCGATCGCGATGTATAAGGGCGGTATTCATTCTCACGAGAAGATCTATCTTCAAAGATTCGAAGTGGTGCGCCATACATGAGCCGGTGTGAGGTCTGCTTCCGTCATTGTGAATTGAAAGAGGGTGTGACCGGATTCTGCGGCGCGCGCATCTGTCGCGACGGCAAGGTGGTTGCGGATAATTATGGGTATGTGACGGCCCTCGCTCTAGACCTCATCGAGAAGAAGCCACTCAAACGTTTCTTCCCGGGGTCGCGTATCCTGTCCGTCGGAAGTTACGGATGTAATCTGAGATGTCCCTTCTGTCAGAACAGTGAGATCTCATGGGGAAATGAAGCCGCACTTTACAGGGAAGATGCACGGTTTATCGATCCGGAAGAACTGGTGAATATAGCTCTGAGGTACCAAGACATAGGCAATATCGGTATCGCATTTACATATAATGAACCACTGGTGGGATTCGAGTTCGTGCGCGATACGGCAAAGCTTTCTCATGAGAAGGGATTGAAGAATGTCATCGTAAGTAACGGCACTGCGGAGACTGATATCCTGAGGCAGATCGCGCCGTATATCGATGCGATGAATATAGATCTTAAGTGCTTCGATGCCGATATTTATAAGAACACACTCGGAGGCGACTTCGGGATGACGAAGTCTTTCATAGAAGAAGCCGCCAAGACTTCACACGTGGAACTGACGACGCTTATCGTTCCCGGTATTAATGATTCAGAAGATATGATGCGAGAAGAGGCTGAATGGATCGCTTCGATCAGCGATGAGATCCCGCTTCATGTGTCGCGCTTCCATCCGTGCTTTCATATGACTGACCGCGGACCGACACCCGTCAGTACGGTTTATGGTTTAGCAGAGATTGCTAAAGAGAAACTCAAGTACGTCTATACAGGTAACTGCTGATTACTTGCGTCCTGTCAGGTAATAGACCGCGAGCTGTGTGCGGTGTGCGAGTCCTTCTTTAAGCAGGATGTTGCTGATGTAGTTCTTGACCGTGCCTTCTGAAATGAACAGCTTCTCTGCAATCTCCTTATTGGACAGACCTGACGCAACGGCTTCGATTATCTCAATCTCACGCGCGGTGTACTTCTCCTTGTCGAAGTTGCTGTTCGGGCGGATTCCCGCATCGACGAACTTATCGAATACCTGCTCATCCATAACCTTCGCACCCTGATGGATCGAGCGGATCATCTGCTTTAAGTCCTCAGGCTTATGGTTCTTAATGAAGTATCCCTTCGCGCCTTCTGTGAGGGCTTTCTGAACGAGATCGTCGTCATCGAATGTCGTGAGGATCATAACCTTGCCCAAGTTCTCGGCAACGAAGATTCGAGTCGCTTCTATACCGTCCATTACGGGCATCTGGATATCCATGAGAGCGACGTCGCACGGGGTCTTGCGCGCCAGGTCGACTGCTTCTTTGCCGTTGGATGCACATCCGATGACATTGAAGTCATCGTCTATGTCGAGGATGATCTTCATCCCGTCTCTTACGAAATCGCTGTCATCAACTATCAGTACTTTGATCGGATCCATCTGCATTCTCCTTCTTCGTCTCGAGCGGCAGTATCATGTTGATCGTAAACCCGCCGATCGAATCTATATCCATATAACCTTTGACCTTGCGCACGCGGGCTTTCATGCCCTGTATGCCCATGCTTTCTTCGATGTTATCGGCACCCTTGCCGTTGTCGCTTATCGTCGCACGTACGACCTCGCCCAATACGTTGATACTTATTTTTATCTCATCGCATCCTGAATACTTGAGCGAATTCGTGACAGCTTCAAATGAATTGTCGAGTATGATCTCCCAGATATTCTCGGGGATGGTGCGTCCGTCCTCGTCAATATCAAGCGATGTCTTTATGCCGTACTCTTCTTCACACTCGCTGAGCAATGCCTGCAAAGACTTCAGTGCCATACGCGACTTGTCGGGACGCTCGTTTCTTATTATGACGCGGATCTCGTCCATGCTTCCGCGCAGGTTATCGATAACTTCCTGCAGGATGGACGTGCTTTTCGCAGGGTCCTTCTCGACCAGAACTTTCGCTGCTTCCAGTTTGTAAAGAGAGCCGTTGATGCTGTGCCCCAGTTTATCGTGCAGAGCCTGCGAGATCCTGCCCTTCTCCTCGAGAAGCTCGTTCTCGTGCTGGAGTCGGGACTTGTAAAGTTCGTTCTTATGCGCTTCCTTGCTGTGCTCGATGTCAGATTTGAGCTTGGACTCTTCCTCCAGGTTTACCTCTGTCGTGCGCGCATACCAGCCGATGACTTTGCTGTGCTGGTAGTAGATGAGCACGAGCAGCACCATGATCACGAAGTAGTACTTAAGGTCGAGCCCGAACTTCCACGCGAGCGGCAGTACGTACATGACGCCGAGGTAAGCTGGTGTGGGCAAGTGACTTACGAGGTCGAGGTAGGTTATTGCCGTGAAGCAGATACCAACGGAAGGAAAAAGGAACAGCGCCGCTATTGACGCTGCTCCTTCGCCTATTAACCATACTTTACGCGGGACCTTTACGGGCTCTGTCTCCGGCATCACTGCGAAAAGCAGAAACACCGCACTTATAAGTAACGTTAAGCCGCCGGCGGACGGGTCGTCCAGGAAAGAGAACACACCGTCGAAGGCGAGGGCGATGATGCCCAGAGCCTTAACAAAAACGAAGTAGTTGTTCCTTATCCGGCTTTCCAAAATCCTTACTTCCTTACTCCTGTTCGCGTACGCGAAGCCCCAGGACTCCTACGACGAATATTATAACCAAATACGCTGCCGTTACACAAAGCATCAGGGTGTATCCGGAGGAGTCGCCGTTCATGAATCGGTTGATCGTGAACATCGACCATCTCTGGGGCATCAGGAGTGACGCTTTCTTGTAAAGCTCGCTCGCGCCGCTGATGTCAAAGTACGTACCTGCGATGAGTGCGGAGATCGCCCAGATAACGAATGAGAGGATCGCCGCGGGTGCCATAGTATCGAAGTACAGTCCCGCGCACAGGCTCATCAGGTCGAAGATAAGTCCCGTGAGGAAGATGACCGTGAAGAACTGCAGGGTGGATATGCCGATGTCGCTCTTTACGAAGAGGACGAAGCTTACCGTCATGAGGACTGCCTGCGTCAGTGCGATCGTGAACGACAGAAGTACCTTGGACAGGAGGTAGCTCGCCTTGCTTGCCTTTGTAAGCAGGATCCTGCTGTAGACGTGATCCTTCTTCTCCGCGAAAACCGTATTCAGGATAAGTACGCCGCCGAAGACGAATGCCAGGGAAGCGATCGCGACGCAGAAGGAGATGTTTCTTGTCTTGTAGAAATCAACCTCATCGCCGCCGCCGGAGACGAATGTAACCTCGGGCATATCGTATGTGTTGCCGGTGCCTGCAAGTTCATTCTCGAGGCTGGTCTTAAGGAGATCGAATCTTTCATCCTCGCCTATCGAATACAGCTCGGTATCTTCAGCATTTTCACGCAGCACTATGACCGCATTTACATGGTCTTCGTTCGCTGTATATTCGGCATTTTCTCTTATCTGTTCATCGGTCAGAGAAGAAGCATCAGCGCGGAAGATCTGGAACAATCCTGCAGAGTTTAAGTTGTTGCAGATACGTTCGGAATCTTCATCCATTATGGTGTCGTAGACCTTAACGGGATATCTGTAGTAGTCGACGTTATAAGCCATCTGCTCATCGTAAGTCGTGAGATTGTGGACGCCGTCCGACATGTCTGCTGCCGGCATCCTGTACCACAGATCCATGAGGAGTGTGGACAGCACGGGGATCAGGATCCCGATGATGATAAAAGCTTTATTACGAAGGATGAGTTTACCTGAAGATCTTGCCATCCTTAATGCGGAACCAAACATAACTTAAACCTCTTTCTTTTTGGCTGTGATGAACATGCCGAGTCCGATGCTTATAACGGTCATCAGTGTGAGTGCTGTGATGCACGGCATAAGGTAATCGCTGCTGCCGTTGACCGAGAGCTCTACGAGCGTTCTGTTGACGAAGTACAGGGGAGACATCTGCTTAACCGTCTGTGACACGGAGCTGAGCATATAAGTCTCGAAGCAGCCTCCCACGTAACCCCAGAACCAGATGACCACAAACAGAAGTCCGATCGATGCGGCGGTGTTCCTGAAGATGATGAAGAACAGCATGCCGAATGCGATGAAGGCCAATGTCGTGAACATCATGATGGCGACGCTTAAGACGGGGTGGTCCAGCTTGATGTCAAAAAGGAACAGCACGAGTCCGCCTGTAATGAGTATCATCGACAGCCATGTCGTGAGCACGCATGCGATGAGTTTCCCCAAGTATGTGTGCACACCGCTTGCAGTAGAACTTCTGAAACGGATGCCTATGTTCTGCCTTCTCTCGGTGATGTAGATGAGGCACAGGAACACGGAGCACAGCGAAGCGAAATACATCGTCTGCACGATGCAGTAGTATGTGTCCGCATCCGGCTTCTCGGCTGCCTCGATGCTTCCGGTGTTTACGCTTGTACTGCCGGTATCGCCGTTCATGACATGGTCGACGTTATAAAGAACGTACTGCACGATCCTCGCGTCGATCTCGGTGTTGCTTCTGCCCGTGATGCTGTAGTCATCCCCGCCGAAATCTATAAAGACATCGATGCTGCCGTCTCTTAAGAGCTTCTCCGGGTCTGCGTTATCGTACTTAACGACTGTGAGACCTTCGTCTTCGAAGCCTTCCTTAAGATAGTCCTCTGCGTAAGAGTATTTACTGTCTTCGCTCATCTCGTATCCGATGGTAAAGTCCTCGCCAGTCTCGGCCTGGTCAAGCAATGTGTGGAATACATTTGTGAGTGCCGCGATGACGACCAATGCTCCCACGATCGTGATGATTATCACGGACTTTGCTCTGAAGATGAGCTTCAGATAATTCTTTGTCAGTGTAATGATCCTGCTCATGTTATTAACCTTCCGTGTAATCTCTTAACTTCTTTCCCGTAAGTGTGAGGAAGACCTCCTCGAGTGAGATGTCCTCGTTCTTATCCTTCCTTACCATGTCCTTAAGTTCTTCCTTGGTACCGATGGCTATTATCTTGCCGTTGTCCATGATCGCGATGCGTGTGCAGATCGCTTCGACCTCTTCCATATAATGGCTGGTGTAGATGACTGTCGCGCCCTTCTTGTTTGCCGCCTTGATGCTCTCGAGGATGAAGTTTCTTGACTGCGGATCGATGCCTACCGTGGGCTCGTCGAAGATCAGAAGCTTCGGGTGATGACCCAATGCACATGCGATGTTAAGTCTTCTCTTCATTCCTCCCGAGAAAGTCTTCGCGAAGGCGTTGCGCTTGTCGTTGAGTTTTACAAAGTCGAGGGACTCATCGATCGCATCTTTCAGAGCCTGTCCCCTGATGCCGTACAGGGAAGTGAAGAGCTCCACATTCTCCCAAGCCTTGAGGTTGTCGTAGATCGCGAGGTCCTGAGGAATGTATCCGATCAGGGGCTTGATCTTATTGATGTCTTTTCTGTTGTTGTAACCGAAGACTTCGATCGTTCCTGCCGTGGGCTTAAGAAGCGAGCAGACCATGTTCATGGTGGTGGACTTGCCGGCGCCGTTCGGACCCAGAAGACCGAAGATCTCTCCTTCGCGGATCTCGAGTGACAGACCATCTACCACAGCCTTGTTGTCATATTTCTTGATAAGTCCGTCGAGCTTTACTACTGTTGTCATCTCTCTATTCTCCTTAATCTGTGTGCGCTCCATAGCGCCTTTTCTGATGTTATTCTACGGGAGCGGTGTACAGAAGAATAATGCCGAAAGACAGTTTCTTATGTGACTTTTGTCATATTGTCGGGAGTGTTCAATTATCTTTGTGGGGTGTAAAATAAATACGATAAATGGGGTTAGAATGCCTATTTGTTTAAATCCAGTAATGGGAGGAAATTTTATGAAGACAAGCAAGAAGTTGATCGCTTCTGCAGTATGTGTTTCCATGCTCGCTTCTCTTGGCGGATGTGCTTTGTTCGACAAGGATGATGAGGGTGTGCTCAAGGCTGCAGACGACTACGCAACAGCAATCCAGAAGGTTAAGCTCGGTGACATTACCGGTCTTATGACAAACGGTGAGGACCTTGAAGAGTCCCTCGATTACCTCGTAAATGATACAGAGGGTATGCCTGCAGGTTATGCAGACATGTGCTCTGCAATCGCAGGTACAATCTCTTATGAGATCGATGAGGAGTCTGTTCAGTCTTCCAAGAAGAACGCAGAGGGAAGTGTTGATGTAACATGGACTCTCGTTGACTCCGAGGCTGTTTTCGAGCAGGTAAGCGAAGACGGCGGTGATGTTGATGCATTCATCGATGCTCTTACAGCAGATGACGCGCAGACGCAGACAATTTCTTCAACAATCAATTTCGTTCTTGAGGACGAGGCATGGCTCGTTGACGATGAGGACGGAGACATCGTTAATGAAGTTTATTCTTTCTATGCAGACGCTGCAGGTTACACATTCGTACCTCCTCTCATGGACTACATCGAAGATGCTTACTGGTACTATTCTGATGACAGCGTTTATTCCAACTTCGGTCAGATCGAGCTCGACATCATCACAACTACTGAGGGTGAAGAGATTCCTTTCGAGTTCACATATGAGTACTACTACAACGGTGAGCTCATCTTCACAAGCGATGTTTGTGAAGACGTAGGACACTGGATCGAGGCTTACTATGGTCCTGACTATGATCCTGCTGCACAGGTTGATGACAGAGGATTCCTCGTTGCAGGTGAGTACAGATGTATCATGTACGATCTCGCAGGCAACGTTCTTGCTGATTCCACATGTACTGTTGAGAACATCGAGTACGGAGAAGCTGACGCAAGCATGATCGATGATGTTGTTTGGTACTGGACAGATGAGGAAGATACATATATCGATACAGATTCCATCGAGCTCGATATCATTCCTACAACTGAAGGACAGGAGTGCATCTGGAACTTCTATTACGAGATCTACCTCGGCGAAGAGCTCGTATATGTAAGTGATGCTATGGAGGATCAGGGCTACTGGATCGAGGCTTACTACAACACAGGTTATCCGGATGTTGAGACAAACGGTGACGGCAACCTCGTAGCAGGTGAGTACACATGCGTATTCTACGATCTCAACGGCAACTCAATTGCAGCCGCTACATGTACTGTTGAAGAGAGCTGATTATAAGATTACTGAGATCTTTAATGAGAAGGTCCGGAGCAATCCGGACCTTTTCTAATGCTATAATGTCCGTATGACTGATGAATTCAAAGTATTGATGATAGATGATGATGAAGTGATCGCTAAGACGACGGCGGAGTACTTCAATATGTTTGATGTGAAGACGGCATACGTTACGAACTACGATGATGCCGTTGATTTCCTTGAGAAGAACATGGTGAGCCTGCTGCTTCTCGACATCAACCTCGGCGAGAGGTCGGGCTTCGACCTTTGTAAAAAGGTGCGCGAGGACTACGACATGCCGATCTTCTTCATAAGCGCGCGTACAAGTGACGATGACGTATTGATCGCGCTTAATATCGGAGGCGACGATTACATCAAGAAGCCGTACACCTTGAGCATCCTGCTCGCAAAGGTTAAGTCTACACTCGCGCGTTATGAGCGTGAGGCAAAGGCTGCCGAGAGTGCTCCTGTAAGCAGTTCGGGTTCAACTTCACTTGCATCCGATATCCATCTTGATACCAACACACATAAGCTCCTGGTCAAGGGCGAGGCGGTAAGCCTCAAGGCTATGGAGTACAAGATGCTCCTGTATCTTCTCGAGAACCGCGGCCGCGTGGTCACGAAGGACGAACTTCTGAAGAACGTCTGGGATGACGAATACATCGGCGAGGGTACGCTTGCGGTACACATAAGACACCTGCGTGAGAAGATAGAGACCGACCCCAAGAACCCCGATATCATCAAGACTGTCTGGGGTGTCGGCTACATGATCGAGGAAACAGCGTGAAGAATTATTTTCGGGCAGTGCTGCTGATAGCGATCCTTTTTGTGCTCGGTATCGGTGTGTTCGCCCTGTCTACCTTAAGCGGCATTACAGCATCTTCGTTTGCGAATGAGACGGTCGTTGTTCTTAATGATTTAACGCAGGATTGCGCGGAGAACTGGGATGATCTGTCGGTTGTCTCCGAGACCGATTACGGCGTCTATTATGTCGTGCTCGATTCTACTAACGGCGTGCGAATTGATCAGCGCCCGGGTGTCATAGCAGGAAGGATGACGGTCGAGACTGCAATCAAGAACAGATACCCTTATCAGTATGTAACAAGAGGCGATCAGATTCTCGGTGCTGTAATAGTTATCGATGACGGACGCGCTGATGTGCGTTCCGCGAGAATGACGATACTTGCCGCATTAACTGTTACAGGTTTTGTTATCATCGCGGGTGCGGTTATATACGGACTGTATGTTAAGAAGAATATAGTTACTCCGTTCAGCAGGATGGAAGAGTTCGCAGGCAAGGTCGCCGAAGGTAATCTTGATGAACCGTTGATGATGGAGAAGAACAATATGTTCGGCGTGTTCTCGGAAAGCTTCGATATCATGCGTGAGGAGTTAAGCGCTTCACGTGCCCGTGAGATCGCGCTGCAGAAGAAGGAAAAGGAATTGGTCGCTTCTTTAAGTCACGATCTGAAGACTCCTATTACAGGAATCAAGCTTACGACAGAGCTTCTTAAGGCGAAGAATGAGATGGGTGCTCATGATGCCGATATGGAAGAGAAACTCGATAATATCTATAAGAAAGCTGATCAGATAGATGTGCTCGTGACGGATCTGTTCACATCAACGCTCGATGACCTGGGTGAAGTAAAGGTAGTTCTTAATGACGAACCCTCGAGCGTGCTGGTTGATATTGTCCGCAAGTACGACGATAAGAATCTTGCTGTTATGGATGAAGTACCGGGCGTTATCATCAGCACTGATGTTAAGAGGATGAGCCAGGTAATCGGCAATATAATCCACAATTCCTATAAGTATGCGGATACAAAGATCGATGTCGGATTCAAGGTTGTAGAAAACAACCTCGAGATGCGTATCCGTGACTACGGTCCGGGTGTGCCTGATTCTGAACTTGATCTGATCACGAATAAGTTCTATCGCGGAAAGGCTCAGAGTGAGTCGGGCGCGGAAGGTTCGGGACTCGGTCTTTATATCGCGAAGAATCTCATGGAGAAGATGAACGGCTCCCTTATCTGCGAGTTGGATAACGGACTTGCAATTACACTTGTGATTCCGCTCTCGTGATTTTCTTTATGAATTCCAGATCTTAAGCGTTTTCAGAAGCTTGGCCTTCTGCTCATCATCGAGCTTTGATATCTCTTTCATAAGAGCGTTGTTTACGGAGGCTTCTTTGTAGTCGGGTTCAAGGTCACCTACTAATTCATCGAGTGTAACTCCCATAAGTTTGGCATAGTAGATAAGGAAACGAAGCGACATAGCAGTTCGCCCGTTCTCGACGTTGCTTATGTATCCCGGTGTTACTTCGAGTTCGTTTGCCACCTGACTTTGTGTCAGTCCCAGATTGATTCTGTATGATTTGATCTTCTCGCCGTAGTTATCTTCCATAGTTGTTTCCTCGATGTGTGCAATCAGTATATTAATTATACTATAAGTATTGACCAATGATAGTTGTGGGAATAGTATAAATAATATACAAAAAGTATAGTGAGAGGAGATAAGATATGTTTTTCGAGGATGATGAGTATGAATACAAACTACTGGCACCGGATGTGGACAGACTTCTGCGCTTTTTTGATCGGGGACATTTAAATCCCACGTCTTCGACTTTTGTATTGCTTTCTGCTTTCAAGAAGTTAGCAGATATATTAGAACCAGTTGCTCCGCTTAAGGATAATGATGAGGTTAAGTCATTATGGATTCGGATTCCAAGAGGGGAAATAGAAGACTATGGTGATTATGAAGAGATGAAGGAATATGGTGAAGTTGAGACTTATGAGGAATATGAGCAGTATTGGGAGGAAAAGTATCCGGCCGAATACATATGGTATAGATTAGTTCTGGTACAGTCGTTCAATAAGGACAGTGTATTAGATTTCTATGCTGTCGGGTTAGATAACAAAACGATCATATCGGCATCGACGGATGATCGGATGCGTGATTTTGCGGGAGGTTATTCAGAGGAAGCTGCGGCTAAGTTGTGTGATTTGATAATACCGGCGATTATGGAATCAATGGAACTGTTGAAGGCGGGTAAGTACAACGCTTTAATTGAAGAGAATCTGCCTTACAAATATCGGACAGGTGTTATCAGACGATCAGACTTATGGGAAGCCAATCCGGAATATAAAAAGTTTGATTACGATAATTTGCCGGAGCATAAGGTTCAGAAATTTAAGGATATGATTGCCTCGGGGATTAATGACGCAGCGAAGATTGGCAGGATAAGAGAGTTTACCGCGAATGACTTCTTTAATGCCTGCAAGATCGGATATGAATCTATAGGTAAAGAGTGTGAAGGTTATTCTTTGTCTGAATTATATATGCATTATGCAGATGGCAGAGACGAAGGATTAACGGGTAAAGGGTATGGCCTTAATGAGGGCCCGGGTATTGATTTTGCTTCTCCGTCTGAGTGGGATGAATGGTATTTTCATAGGGAACAGCAGGGAGGTCATCCATGGGAGGTTGTGCCCGGAGGCAACAGTACGCATGTTGAGTTATATGTATGTAATGATAAAAGAAGTTGTGAGTGGAGACTCAGACTCGGAGAGATTACGCAGGAAGAATATGATGATATTATTTCGAATGCAGGATACTATTTTGTAATTGCCGGTATCCACAGACAATTTGAATCAGTTAGTTTCTATATAGCTTTATCAGAGGCGGGTCTGCCTGTAGTTATCAATGATGCAGAAGAATTAGTCAATAGCTTCGATGGAGTTGATTATGTAGGTATAGTACCTCATCATGTATTTCCCCGATATTGCTCCGGGATGTTTCCTAAAGAGTACGGTGTTGTATTCGATTTTATGCATGTGTATGACGAAGAGATAGAGAAATTTGGTAACAAGATCTTATGGCTTCCCGAGGAACCTGCAGTGTTGGAAAAGAAGTGAGTTTTCCGCTTAATAAAGAAGAATACGATTACTTGAAGTTGAAAAATACTAATAGAACAGGTGAAAGATTATGGACGAGGTATCAGACTATAGTCATGCCGTTGATATCATAAAAGCGGCAGTTGAACAATCAAGGTACAGGGCGCTTCATGCGGGAAATGCTGAGATGCTCTCGCTATATTATGGTATCGGGAAATATGTATCGGAGAACACAAGAAATGGTGCGTGGGGAACAGATGCAATAAAGCAGATTTCGGTGAGGCTGCAGAAAGAACTGCCGGGAATGAGAGGATTCTCTGAGAGTAATATAAAAAACATGCGCCAGTTCTATGAAGAATGGGCACCTTATGTAAATCGCCAGCCAGTGGCTGGCGATTTGGACTGGAAAGAATTCCTTTCGATAGGATTCAGTCATCATATGGAGATTATTGCAAAGGTAAAGGATGTTGATGCCAGGATCTTTTATATCCACGAATGTGCAAATCGTGCGTGGGATAAATATACTTTGCGCGATTATATCAAGTCGGGACTGCATCAAGGTGCGGATTCATTACCTAATAATTTTAATACGGCATTAACGGATACGAAGTTTGCGATAAAGGCGACCCAAGCCTTTAAGGATAACTATCTTCTGGACTTTATCAACATTGAGAATCTCGGCGAGTCTGATGAAGATATAGACGAGCGTGTCATAGAGAATCAAATCGTAAATAATATCAAGGACTTTATCCTCAGGTTCGGTACGGACTTCATCTTTATCGGAAATCAGCATCGTATTGAGATTGCCGGAGAAGAGATGTTTATTGATCTTCTGTTCTTTAACAGAGAGATCAACAGTTTGGTAGCAGTGGAACTGAAGACAGGAAAGTTCAAGGCAACATATCTTGGTCAACTTAATACATACCTTTCGATTCTTGACGATACAGTCAGAAAACCGCATGAGAATCCGTCTGTCGGTATCATTTTATGCAAGGATATGAACAGAAGCTTTGTTGATTACGTTATCAGGGATTATGATAAGCCTCTGGGTGTTGCAACATATAAAACATCGAAAGAGATGTCGGATGATCTTCTTAAGGCATTGCCGCCGGTAACTGAACTGAAGAAGTTGCTGGATGACACAAAGGATGATGATCTCCAATAGCACAGATAAGGACAGTGCCGGCAGTGGATATATGCCGGACACCGCTCCTTTGATTTGTCCCGTTAAGAATTTGATAAGAATTTAACAAGACTTCGGCAAAGAAGTCTTGATTCAGAACTCATACAATACGAGCATAAGAAACTCGAATGAGAAGGAGAATAGGTATGAGTTCGGTTTTAAAGACAGAGAAATTATGCAAGTCATTTTCTAACGGCGGTGTGCAGCAGCATGTAATCAAGAATCTCGATCTGGAGATCGTTAAGGGTGACTTCACCGTAATCATGGGAGCATCCGGCTCCGGTAAGTCCACGCTTCTGTATGCGCTGTCCGGAATGGATAAGCCGACGATGGGAAAGATCCTCTTTAATGGCGAAGAGATCCAGGACATGAGCAACGATCAGCTTGCCTCATTCAGACGCGGTAACTGCGGATTCGTTTTCCAGAGCATTTATCTTCTTGAGAATCAGACGGTTCTGGATAATGTCTTAACAGGCGCGCTCATCGTACAGAAGAATTCACCTGAATTAGTAAAGAAGACAAAAGAACTTCTTAAGAAGGTCGGAATTAAAGAAGAACTTTGGAACAAGTATCCGAATCAGCTCTCGGGCGGTGAGGCGCAGAGAGTAGGAATCGTAAGAGCGATTATAAATAATCCTACGATCCTCTTCGCAGATGAGCCTACAGGTCAGCTCAATTCCGCGTCAGGTAAAGACGTTCTCGATATATTCACGGAAGTACATAAGAACGGTCAGAGCATCGTGATGGTAACGCACGACCTGAAGACCGCACTGCGCGGCACGAGAGTTCTGTTCTTAAGAGACGGTAATGTCGTCGGCGAGTACAGGATGAAGAACTATGGCGAAGACGATATGAAGGAAAGACGCACAGGACTGCAGAACTTCCTCGATGAGATGGGATGGTAATTCACATGAAGATCTTAAGACTATCGTTATTCAATTTAAGAAAGAACAGAAGAGAGGCCCTGGCAATCGTCTTCCTTTCCTTGATCACGGTCTTCCTCCTGGGAACAGCTGTTACTAACATTCTGGGTATGGATAATACCTATGATGAGTGCTTCAGGCAGACCGGAAGCTTTATGAACAGCCTGGAATTCGATGCGGATGTATACCGTTCTTTATACAGGGATATCCTTGAAGAAGACTTCGGCATCGAAGAAACGCAGAAGTTCGATCAGCTTTTTGGAATCAGCGTTAATGTTCTTTACAAAAGCGGTGAGAAGGTCGGCTATAATATCCAGATCGTGACACAAGAGTCCGAGCGTAAACTGGAAGATTTTGTTATGGAAGACAGTCTTTCTGATGACGAGATAAGTGAGCTGGAACATCCCATCTGGCTTCCTATGGCTGTGCATCTGAACGGAGGATTCGAGCCCGGTGATACATTTACAATGATCATCGGCGGAAGGGATTATCCTTTTACGGTAGCAGGTATCTATAATGCGGGTCTCGGTAACGAATCCGGATTCGGATACAGGCTTGTTATCAGCGACAGGGATTATGAACTTTTGAGAAATGTATTCTCCGAGCAGGTCTGTCTGGCATTTGACACTGAAGAACGTTTTGATACGGATGCATATATAGATGAGTGCGAAGCAAGATCTTCCGAGAATCTTTCAAGCAATCTGTCTGCTCATACATACTGGTCAGAGAAGGGTAATGAGACAAATTTTGTAACTCTGTTTATGAGTCTCTCTGCGGTTCTGGCAGGTGTCACGATGGCGGCATCCGTTCTTCTCATCAGACACAAGATAAGCAACGACATCGAGGATCAGATGCAGCAGATCGGTGTCCTGGAGGCGTTGGGCTACAGATCGAACGAGATATCATGCTCTTATATCTTCGAGTATGTGATCACCACGGGAATCGGTTCCGTCTTAGGCATCATTGCTGCCTGCGCATTCTCTCCGGTAATGGATTCGTTTGTAGGCGGCCTGATGGGACGTGTCATTCACAGATTTCCTGAAGTTATTAAGATTATTGCGGTGGCGGCTTTGGTGGTTGCGGTAACTACGCTTTTCGCTTTGCTTAAGGCAAGACATATCAAGAAATTCCCTCCTGTAGTAGCTTTCCGTAAGGGTATAAAAACACACAGCTTCAGAAAGAATTTCTTCCCGCTCGAAAAGACGGGGAACAGCATCAACGTAAGGCTTGCTTTTAAGAGCTTCTTCCGTAATATCATGACTAACATAGGAACGGGGCTTTGTATCGTGCTCGCCGGAACTGCAATGATGTTTGCCGTAGCAGGCTGGGATTTCTTTAAGGACAGCGATGCTCTTCTGCATTGTCTTGGAATAGAGATCGCGGATGAGAGGATACAGCCTCTGGACGGTGTGGATGCATATGAATTAGCAGATGAACTTCTTGCTTTCCCCGGTGTTCGTAAGACGATGGTTACCTATAACATTGAGCATGTGTCTGTGGTTGGCAATCGAAGTGAAACGTTTGCAATGGTATATGAAGACTTTTCAGAGACTGAGAATATCTTTGTTTCTGAAGGAAGGTTACCCGAACACGATAATGAAGTGGCAATATCCCTCAAAAGACACAACACCGACGGTCTGAATGTCGGTGACAGCATAACACTGGAAGGCGACGGAACAAGAAAGAGCTACGTCATCACAGGAATCGTTCCTGCGATGGGAAATAATGGTATGAATATCTACATGACTGATGAAGCGTTCTTGAGATGCAATCCCAATGCCCGTCCCAATGTGGTTGAGGTTTTCCTTGAGGAAGGTGTCGACAGAGCCGAGTTCGAGAGACAGATAACCGGGGTTTACGGTGCGAGTGCTCAAGATGCGGCCGAAGCAGATTCGCAGGGTTGTACTCTTGAAGATCGTATCAGAAGTACTGCGGATGCACAGATGGCAACGCTGATCTCGCGTTACGGAGTGACGGATATCGACTATGCTATTGTGATCGGCGATCAGGTTATTACAGGAAGAAGCAGCGGATTCGTCATTAAGGAGATGAATTCCTTCCTTGAGCTATCCAAGACTCAGTTGGAGCCTATAGCAAATATGTTTAAGGTCTTCTGCGGAGCCGGAGCAATATTCGTATCGATAGTCGTTGCAGCCATACTTGCGATCATCGCGGCTTCAAACATCAGAAGGCAGCGTAAGGATCTGGGTATCATGAAGAGCATGGGTTATACATCCAAGGATCTTATGAAGCAGCTCGCGCTCTCGATGCTTCCGACGACGGTGGTTTCATCTGCGATCTCCATAGTTATCGGATCAATCGTTTACAAATTGTTCTGGGTTGTAGGATTCGGATGTGTAAATAACCCTAACCTCCCCATAATGATCATCACTGCTATATTACTTGTCGTCTTTTGCTACATCGTGACTTACCTTGCAGCAGGCAAGATCAAGCAGGTATCAGTAACAGAACTCATGACAGAATAAGAGGTAATAAGGATGAAAAAAGCAATAACAACTACATTGGCATTGATGCTTACATTATCAGCTGTTATGAACAGTGCGAGCGCTGCTCAGACTGAGGATGTATCATCCGATACGGCAAGTACGCAGACAACGACCGACGAGCGAGTCTACTGCCTGGCTTCCGTAAGTAAGGTATATGTGACCGCGGCTGTCATGCAGCTCGTGGATCAGGGCCTGGTTGACCTCGATGCTCCGGTCACGGAGTATATCCCTGATTTCACGATGGCAGATCCGAGATATACCGAGATCACTGTCAGAATGCTTATGAATCACACATCAGGAATTATGGGTACGACGCTTCTTAATGAAGGTTTGTATGAGGATTATGATGTCGATCTGCATGAGGTCCTTCTTAATAACCTCGCGACTCAGAGTCTTAAGGCGGATCCGGGTGCGTATGCTGCTTACTGTAACGACGGCTTCGGACTTCTGCAGCTGATCGTCGAGAATGTATCGGGTATGAGTTATACGGATTACATTACAAATGAGCTTGCGGGCTCGATCGGATTAAGCCATACGGGAACCCCCTGTAATGCGTATGAAATCGGTAATCCTATTGATGTATATGTTAATAATCTTCCTTACGATTATGAGTACTGTATGGATGTCGGATCGGGCGGAGTCGTCGCAACTGCTTCTGATGTGGCGATGTTTGGAAGTTCATTCTTCACAGGCAGCGAGAGCCTTATAAGCCAGGAACTCGTCGATGAGATGGCGCTGTGTTGGACTGATTCCGATAATGAGTATCTTGACGGATGCGGCTTGGGCTGGGACTACGTTGAGATGCTGCAGTATGAACAGGCCGGCGTGCAGATCGTGGGAAAAGGCGGAGATGTCTTGACCATGCATTCACAGCTTATGGTCGCACCCGAGAATGAGATAAGCGTAGCTGTATTATCAAGCGGCGGCAACAGCACTTACTGCATGCTTATGTGTGAGGCTCTTATGAACATCGCACTCGAAGAGCAAGGGATAGAAGTGCAGCCCCTGGAGCCCCGTGAGGTCGAGATCGTTGATGATATGCCCGAAGAATTAGAACAGTACGCCGGATTCTACTGCTGTACTTCTCCGATGCCGGGCCTTGGCGAATTAAGTTTCTCCGATAACGGGCAGATGCTTCTTGAGATCACGATGTTTGACGGCAGAACGGCGGAATATCATTACAGATACACTGACTGCGGCGGATTTGTTGAGGTTAATGACAGCGGCAGTATAAGGGCAAATCAGAGAATACTGTTCTTTGAGCGCAGTGAGGATGGACAGATTTACATTGCCGGCGAACAGTATACCGAGGTGCCGGAAGTCGGATCCTACATAAATAACTCGTATGTTGCTCAGCGCATTGAGGCAAACCCGATAAGCGATGAACTGCAGGCGGTCTGGGAAGGTTACTGTGCAGTGCCCTATGCGGCATATAACAACAGATATTCTTCCGGCGTTTATGATTCGCCGTTCGATTTCATGATGATGCCCGATGGGCTTCCTGGATATGTGCTCGCAGGGACAGGCTTGGGAGCAAGGCTGCTTAGAATCGAAGATGAACATACTGCAGTCGCGGTCGAGACCATGCCGTGCTCAAGCAGCAGAGATCTTATCGACCTTTATGTGAATGAAGACGGCACGTTAAACGTTACTACAGGTAATTCCTATATATCTCTCGCGGCCATTCCGGAGTTTACTTCTGATTTAACAGAAGTCGAGCTTACAACCGATTGTGCTTCCTGGTACAGGATCAGTGACGAGATGGCTTATGAGATGATCAATGTAGATTGTCCCGAAGACGCAGTAATATACGTATACAACAAGTTCTTCGAGCCTGTATATACAACCCACTACCTCGATGCAGCGGACAGCATCAACCTTCCTGAGGGAGGCTTCATCGTCTTCCTCGGTCAGACCGGAGAAAGCGTTACAGTAAGTTAATAAATGAAATGTTAAAATAGTTTTATCATTCTATCCGCAAAGGAGATCGAACTCATGGAAATCAAAGTATATCGTTGTAAGCATTGCGGTAATATCGCGATAAAGGTTATCAACTCCGGCGTTCCCATGTCATGCTGCGGTGAGGCTATGGAAGAACTTGTACCCGGCTCAGTTGATGCGGCAGTTGAGAAGCACGTTCCTGTAGTTACACGTGACGGCGATAAGGTGACTGTATCCGTAGGTTCCGTTGCACATCCTATGACAGCTGAGCACTACATCCAGTTTGTTATCCTTGATACGACGGCGGGTGTTCAGATCGCAAGCCTGAATCCGAATGATGATCCTGTTGCTGTATTTACAGTTCTTTCCGGAGCTGAGGTTAAGAAGGCATACGCTTACTGCAACCTCCACGGTTTCTGGGTAAGCTGAATCAACCGGTCTGATATTTGAATAAATAACGGGAGCTCTGTTAAAGGGCTCCCGGTTTTATACGTGAGGGACTTTATCCATGAAGACACGGCTCGAAGGCGATTACATAGCGGCGTTTCCCGAGGGTCGCATTACATACGATAATGCGGGTCTGACCGAGCAGGAATTAAGAAAGATAATCGAAGATAATCCCGATAAGGAACTCATTATAGATGCCGAGGATCTCGAGTATGTATCGAGCGCGGGGTTAAGAGTTCTTTTCGCGCTGCCGCGCCGCAAGGAAGGAAAGCTTGCCATCAGGAATGCGGGTCCCGAGCTGTACGAGATACTCGATATGACCGGTTTTACCGAGCTGTTTAATGTCAGCAAGAAGATGAAGACGGTCAGTGTCGAAGGATGCGAGGTCATAGGTAAAGGCGCATACGGTACCGTCTATAAGATCGATGAGGATACCATAGTAAAAGTCTATGATTCGCCCGACAGTCTGCCGCTTATCGAGAACGAGAGGAAGAAGTCCAAGCAGGCGTTCATCAAAGGGATCCCGACTGCGATAAGCTACGACATAGTTCGCGTCGGCGACAGTTACGGTTCGGTGTTCGAGCTTTTGCAGGCGGACAATCTTAACGATTACTATCTGGATAATCCCGGCAAAGAGGATGAGATCATCGATCAGTATGTTCAGATGTTAAAGACTGTTCATTCGGTTCAGATCGAAGCAGGTGCGCTCCCGTTCTATACGGATACCTTTACAGGCTGGCTCGACAGGCTTAAGGGTGTTATCCCCGCGGATGTTGATGAAGGGGTTAGAGCCCTGATAAGTAATATGCCGGAGGATCTTCATATCGTTCACGGCGATGTCCAGATGAAGAATGTGATGTTCGCAGGCAACGAGCCGATGCTTATCGATATGGAGTCGTTAAGTACAGGCGATCCGGTGTTCGACCTCGCGGGACTTTATGTGTGCTACAAGGCATATAACGAGGATGAGCCCGATAATACAGAGCACTTCCTCGGACTTAATAAGGAAAGCTGCGACCGCGTCTGGGACGGCATATTAAGAAAGTATTTTGAAGGATTAAGTGAAGAGCAGATAATGCTCGAGGAAAAGAAGATCCGCCTCGCGGGATATATCATCTTCCTGAATAATGTTGTATTGAACGGATTTACCAAGCCGGAGCTTAAAGATATACGTATCGGACACACTGTTGATCATATGAGAGAGCTGCTGCCCCAAGTCACGACTTTAGTTACGTCGAAAATGTGATATTATTATGCACGATACAGGGGGTGCAGTATGCCTGATAAGAAGGAAAGAGGATCATTTAAGGGGTCGCTGGGTTTTGTCCTGGCGGCTGCGGGAAGTGCGATAGGATTAGGTAATATCTGGAGATTTCCGTATCTCGCGGCCCGAGACGGAGGAGGAATATTCCTTCTCGTATACATCATTCTTGCTCTTACATTCGGATTTACACTTCTTACTACGGAAGTTGCGATAGGCCGTAAGACAAAGCAGAGCCCGCTTACTGCATATAAGCACCTGTCTAAGAAATGGCAGTGGATAGGCGTGCTCTCATGCCTTGTACCTTTCCTTATCCTTCCGTACTACTGTGCGATCGGCGGCTGGGTAATAAAGTATCTTGTTGCTTTCTCAACAGGTCATGCGGCAGAGGCAGCACATGACGGGTATTTTACAGACTTCATCGTAAGTGTAGATGAGCCCGGATTATATATGGTCATATTCCTCGGTATCTGCTGCGTCATCATCTACAGGGGTGTCAGTGCAGGAATCGAGAAGTCTTCGAAGTTCCTGATGCCGATACTTCTTGTACTTGTAATAGGTATCGCGGTCTACTCACTTACAATCAAGAGCACAAACGATGCCGGAAAGGTCGTAACAGGACTTCAGGGCCTTAAGGTCTATCTGATACCGGATTTTACAGGAATAGGATTAAAGGAATTCTTTAATATATTCATCGATGCTTTGGGACAGCTGTTCTTCAGCTTAAGTGTTGCAATGGGTATCCTTATCGCATACGGTTCTTATGTTCCGGATGAAGCGAATCTGTCCAAGTCAATTAACCAGATCGAGTTCTTTGATACGCTCGTAGCTTTCCTTGCAGGTGTAATGATCATTCCTGCTGTGTATGTGTTTATGGGCCCTGAGGGGATGGCTACAGGCCCCTCACTGATGTTCGTCTCCCTGCCGAAGGTTTTCGTTCAGATGGGTAAGGTAGGAACGGCAGTGGGAATCGTGTTCTTCGCCATGGTGCTTTTCGCAGCGATTACAAGCGCGATGTCTATCCTCGAAGCGATAGTGTCGAGCTTTATCGATGCTTTTGGAATGAGCCGCCATAAGGCAACCATGATCGAGACTGCGCTCGCACTTGCGATTGGACAGATGGTCTGCTTCGGCTATAACCACCTGTACTTCGAGTACAAGCTTCCTAACGGCTCCACAGCGCAGATCCTCGACATACTCGACTACATAACAAACAATTTCTTTATGCCGATCATCGCTATCGCTACCTGCATCCTGATCGGATGGGTGTTGAAGCCTAAGACGGTTATAGATGAGGCTACAAAGAACGGGGAGAAGTTCGGAAGAAAGGCGCTTTATATCGTTATGATCAAGGTTGTCGCACCGCTTGGCCTTTTCCTGCTGCTTTTGAAGACGACGGGCATTCTGAAGTAGTGTTAGAATGTAATCATGAAATACGCTTGTCTGATAATCGATGACGAGAAGGAACTTGCCGACAACACGTGCGAATACTTCAATATGTTTGAAGTGCCGTCGTATGTCGTCTATTCCAAGGCGGCTGCACTCGAGTTTCTGAAGGACAACACGCCTTCGCTCATACTTCTGGACATTAACCTGTCGGACGGTTCGGGATTCGAGCTGTGCAAGCATATCAGGCAGACACTGGAAGTGCCGATCCTTTTTATCTCCGCGCGTAACACGGATGACGATAAGATAATCGCTCTTAATATCGGAGGCGATGATTATATCGAGAAGCCGTATTCGCTGGGCGTAGTGCTTGCCAAGGTTAAGGCTGTTCTTAAGCGCGTGAACAAGTCATACGGAACCAAATCGGATATCTACGATGACGGACGCATCAAGGTGGATAAGACCAACAAGACTTTAACAGTTGAAGGTAAGCAGAAGAAGCTTACTTCCATGGAGTTCTCGCTTCTGTCGTATCTGACGGATAATGCCGGCAGACTCATTACCAAGGCGGAGCTTTTCGATAATGTGTGGAAGGATAAGTTCACTTCCGACGGCACGCTTAATGTTCATATACGTAAGCTGCGCGAGGCGATCGAGCCCGACCCGACCAACCCCGTTTATATCGTTACAGTGTGGAAGGAAGGGTATAAGTTCGTCTCGGGTAACGCCGGATGAAGAAGGGGTTCTTCGCGGTTCTCCTTCTGGTCTCGTTTATTGCCGAGGCCGCATTGTGCATTGTTCTCTATAACAAGCTCGAAGACGTTAAGCAGGACGTGGTCTCGGTTAATGCCTGTCTTAAGCAGGTCGAGAACAATTACGGCGATGAGGAGTGCTACTCAAGGGATCTCGATTACACTCTCATCGACAACGAGGGCAATGTTACATTCAAGACTGCCGACGGTCTGTCAGAGACTGTGACGGAAGCCGTAAGCAACTCCGATTCCATCATCGACATCGAAGTCGACGGCACCGTTGTGGGCAAGATGATCGTGCATAACACCACCTCGGATCTCGTGGCACACTATAAGACGCTGCTCATCGGCGGCATCGCAGGCATCTGCCTGGTGCAGCTCGCCGTAATAGCGTGCAGCTTTATTTATATTCGCAAGACGGTCACGGAGCCCTTCAGTAAGCTTAACGACTTCGCCGTAAGAGTGGCGGGAGGTAACCTCGATTTACCGCTTACCATGGACAAGGCACACGTCTTCGGAAGCTTCACGGAGGCTTTCGACCTGATGAGAGAGGAGCTTCGCAAGGCACGACAGGCTGAGAAGGAGGCGAACGACGCCAAGAAGGAGATGGTGGCAAAGCTCTCGCACGACATCAAGACTCCCGTGGCGTCCATAAAGTCTTCTTCCGAGATAGGCTACGAGATCAGCAAGGACGAGAAGACGAGGCACTACTTTAACCTTATCAACGAGAAGTCGGATCAGGTTACGACGCTCGTCGCGAATCTTTTCAATTCCAGTGTGAACGACATAACCGAGATCTCGGTTACCCCTCTGGAGTACAGTTCGGACATCCTTACGCAGATAATAAAGAACAGCGATTATCTGAACAAGGCAGGCTCGTTTACGATGCCCGAGGCGCAGATCTATGTAGATAAGCTTCGTATTCAGCAGGTGTTCGATAATCTGTTTATGAACTCATATAAATATGCCGATACGGATATCGAGGTGGAGTGCACTGCTGAGAGCGGATACCTTGTGGTAAGCATCAGGGATAAGGGTCCGGGCGTCGCCGAGAATGAATTGCCGCTCCTGCGCGAAAAGTATAAGAGAGGATCGAACAGTTCCGGTAAGGACGGTGCCGGTCTGGGCCTGTATCTTACGGATTATTTCATGAATGAAATGGACGGCAAACTCGTTATAGAGAATGCCGCCCCGGGACTTAAGGTTTCAGTCTATATCAGGATTGTGGAAAGCTGATCCCGATCAACATTTAAGAAATTTTTAAGAGTTCCTTAAAGGCACTTAAGGGTTGAACCTTTATGATGAGAGGCATAAAGGAGGCTAAGGCCATGAGAAATATCATTGAGACTAAGAAACTGTGCAAGACCTTTTCGAACGGAGGCGTACAGCAGCACGTATTAAAGAATCTGGATCTTCAGATCAAGGAAGGGGACTTCACTGTCATCATGGGACCTTCCGGCGCCGGCAAGTCAACTCTCCTGTATGCATTATCCGGCATGGATAAGCCGACGCTCGGACAGGTCATTTTCAGCGGTGAGGATATAACCAAGATGAATTCCGACAAGCTCGCGGTATTCAGAAGAACACACTGCGGCTTCGTCTTCCAGCAGACATACCTCGTAGACACGATGAGTGTCATGGATAATGTTCTTTCGGCAGGACTTCTTGTTAACAGGAACAAGGCAGAGGTTACGAAGAAGGCGGAAGAGATCTTAAAGTCAGTGGATATAAGTGAAGATAAGTGGGGCAAGTTCCCTACACAGATCTCAGGAGGCGAGGCTCAGAGAGTCGGAATCGCAAGGGCACTCATCAATAAGCCTGAGCTGGTGTTCGCAGACGAGCCTACAGGTGCCCTCAACTCGAAGACGGGAAAAGATGTATTGGATGCGCTTACAAAGTTCAACAGAGACGGACAGTCTATCGTAATGGTTACTCACGATATCACAAGCGCCAGAAGAGGTAACAGGATCCTTTATGTAAAAGACGGTGAGATAGCAGGTGAGCTTGATCTCGGCGCATACGTATCAGGCGATAAGGAACGTCATCAGAAGCTCCGCGATTTCCTCGGAGGAATGGGGTGGTAATATGAACAAGACCATAATTCTTGCTAAGTCACATTTCAAGAAGAATAAGGGTACGACAATAGGTCTTTTGTGCCTGATGTTTATCGCGGTTATGCTGCTCTCGGCATCACTGCTTCTGATCTTTGATGCTTATCCTCTTGCGACAAGAGAGTCCGGAAGGCTCGATTCCGGTTCCGGAAGAGTAAGGATCTACAACAATCTTGCCGATATCGACGAAGAGTTCATCGATGAGCTTTTGGCAGAAGAATGCGTCAGATACGATGTCCAGGACTGCCTTTGCTACAATGCTCTCCCGGTTCCTTTCGGAAACGGTAAGACTACAGTTGCACTTGTAGTAGATGACAACAGTGCATTCGAGAAGCAGATGGGCAGGACCGAGGTCGTTACCGAGGATACAGGTATTGCTTCCGACTATATCTATCTTCCGTATCAGTTCTATACGAGCGGCGGCTATGACATCGGCGATACATATACGTTCGACCTTCTGGACCGCACTTATTCTCTGACGGTAAAGGGATTTACGACCACACCTTACTACGGCTGCAATAACGTAGGCGGATTTGAGGTTATCGTTGACGATGATACTTATGCCGAGCTGTATGATACAGACGGTGCCGATTATGCCTGCTACAGCGTGGTATATGAGCTTAAGGACGGCGTTAAGAATTCCAAGTTCGAGATCAGTCTCAACGACAAGGTGATTGCCCGTAATGCCCGCGCGATCGTCTCGCCTATGTCCATCGAGTTCACTAATGAGCAGAGGACATTCATGTCAAAGATCATCGCTGTTTCTTTCCTGGTAGTTACATTCGTTATCTTCCTCGTAGTTTTCCTGATGCTCACCAACTGCATCACAAACTACATCAAGGAGAACATGAAGACATTAGGTGCACTTAAGGCTATCGGCTACACAAGCAGCAATATAAGATCTTCGCTTCTGGTTCTGTTTTGTTCATGCGCTCTCGTCGGAGCATTGATAGGAATAGTTCTGTCTTATGTGATCATGCCGTACATCGCTTCTTTCGCGATCGCGCAGATGGGCATCCCTTACACGGTAACCTTCAACGTTGGTACAACTCTGGTTTCTCTTGCGGCAATCGTTCTTTTTACTTGCATCGTAACTTCGCTTGCGGTAATTAAGGTAAGGAAGATCGAGCCCATCGTAGCATTGCGCGAGGGTACGGAGAGCCATAACTTCAAGAAGAACAGATTCGCTCTTAATAAGACACATGCGGGTCTCGACTTCAGCCTCGCGATGAAGACTATGTGCTTTAACATGAAGCAGAATGTCATCACATTCCTCGTAATAGGAGTCATCATGTTCCTGTGCACGATTGCGCTTCTTATGTACTACAACTTCAATAAGAAGCCGAAGCTTGAGATCCTTACATTCGAGATTTGCAGCGGCGTCGTTGCCGTCGATCCCGATACGGCTGACGATCTTGAGGCTTACCTTGAGTCAAGAGATGACATCACAAACGTACGTCAGATAATTGATACATGGTTCACATATAACGGTGAGGACAGCCTTAAGGTTTATATCTGCGACGATACAAGCAAGATCAATAATCAGGATGTTTGCTACGACGGTAGAATGCCGGTATATGATAACGAGATCGCAGTAAGCGGAAGATTCGCTTCTGACTACGGTTATGAGATCGGCGATGAGATCCCGATGACATACGGAGATGATACTTATACATATCTCATCACGGGATTGATCCAGACGACCAACGAAGCCGGCAGACAGGCTGTCATGAACTTTGACGGCGCCGAGCATCTCATGGACTTCGAATACATTCCGGGTTACTATTGGTTCGACTGCGATGATTCCGAGACCACGAAGACAGTAATCGATGACTGCTCTGACAGATACGGCGAACACATCGTTTCCACGATGAACTTCGATGAGATCCTCGAAGGATCCATGACAACATTCAAGGGTCTTGCGGCTATGATGCTCGTGTTCATCTGCGTTGTATCTGCAGCTCTGATCCTTCTGGTACTGTATCTTCTCATCAAGGCGTTCATCTTCTCTAAGAGAAAGGACTACGGCATCTACAAGGCTATCGGCTACACCAGCAACAGCCTGATCCTTCAGACCGCACTGTCATTCATGCCTTCGATCATCGTATCGGCTGTGGTGTTCTCGGTGGTTTCCTACTTCGTGGCAAACCCTTACATGAATCTCATAATGATGTTCTTCGGTATCGTTAAGTCGAACTTCATCATTCCGATCCCGGGTCTTGCGGCAATTGCTCTCGGCGTTATAGTGATCTCATTCATCTTCGCCATGTTCGAGGCAAGGAAGATCAAGAACATCGAAGCATACAACATGCTGCTCGCTGAGTAAGTGTAACAGGGGATAGGAAATAAGAAAGGACCGCTTCATTCCGGAGCGGTCCTTCTCATTATATTGGAGTGTGATATGTTTATGCCTGTACGGGCTCGGTTGCTACGGGAGCGGGTGTTACACCTGCGGTCTTATAAAGATCGATATCTTTTACAGGCTCCTTACCGATGAGAACGGCTGCAACTATTCCGATTACCGCGAGTGTTCCGTAGATTGCGAAGTAGGCGGCATCGGGCATATCAAGCGAAGCAATAGCACTCTGAACGAATGTGCCGAATACATTGAAGACAATGTGTGCCAGACATGTGATACGGATGTTGCCGTACTTGTGTCTCAGAAGTCCGAGCGAAAGTCCGAATACTGTTGCATATGTGCTCTGAACAGGATTCATATGAGCGATACCGAACAGGATCGCCTGGATAAAGATGACGGCAACGGCATTAAGTCCGGATCTTCTCAAATACCCCTGTGTAACGGCTCTGAACATAAGCTCTTCGGCGATGGGTCCCAGTATGCAGGCATAGATAAGAGTGATCAGAAAATTGGAACCGAGTCCTGCGCTGCTCATGGTCTCACTGTAGCTTTCCATTACAGAAGGTGCCAGTTCGTCCAATGCGTAAAGACCGAGGCTGATGAGAGAAGATGTGCCGATGATAAGAAGAATGGAGAGCACTACGCTCTTAACTCCGAATGCTGTCTTATTATCGATCTTGATCTGATGCTTGAGGAATGTTTTCTTGTACCAGATATAGAAGATGATGATCGCTGCAATCGCATAGCAGATGAATCCGACAGTCAATGCAGTCTGTGCTTCCGGAAAAGCAAGAAGACCGGCAGTATTAGTTATATCGAGCTCATCGCCGCTCTTGTTCATCTGATATGCGCCGATAAAAATCGCGGGCATTGTCGCTGCCGTGTTAAGGCAGAGCATGATGACAAGCGGCAGAAAAGATATCATTAAGAATGCCGGATAGAACTTTTTCTTTGTAGGCATAAAATAACCTCCGTAAGTATTTTACGAAGGTCATTATAAGTTTGCCGGGTTAATATACCTACAAGCAATTATTAAGATAAGTTTAAGATTGCAATTCCTCGTGCTTGGCGATCAGATAATCCGCTACCTTCTCGGCACCGTGACCTATGTTGCACCATGTCTGCTCGCGTGCAAGGTCTCTTCCGTCCGCCAGTTCCTTGGCATCTGCTCCGTTAAGGCAGTCGTCTATAAGCTTGCCGATGTTCTCGAAGTTGTCTTTGGTGAGAAGTCTTCCGATCTTGGGAAGGATAGTATAAGTCCAAAGCTCCTGCTCGTCCCATGAACAGTCGTACTGCGTCCAGTCGGAGCTGGGATCGGTGTAGATAATCGGCTTATTAAATACGAGTGAGAAGTCGAAGACGACACCCGAGAAGTCGGAGATGAGGATATCCGCTTCGTTAAGAACATCGAAGTTGTCGGGATCTCTGTTCCATCTGATCTTATCGGAATCAGGGAACTTAGCCATAAGATTGTCCATGAGTTCCTTCTCGGACGTAAATGACTGGGGGTGTGGTCTTATTATAATGCGGTAGCCCGTCTTGAGAAGATTCTCGATGAAGGGAGCTCCGTATGCCGTAAGGATACCGTTGTTGCCCCACGAAGGTGCGAGGAGTACAACGGGGTCTTTCTTGTCGGTTTCTTTTCGCTCTGTGTTCTCGAGACGCTCGAGCATCTTGTCCATGTAAGGGATGCCTGCAAGCTTAAGGTCCTTGGCAGGGATCTCACGCATCTTCTCGAGGCGGCGGATCTCGTCTATCTGATACTGACCGGACAGAAGGACCGCGTCGTAGAAGTCGAGACCGAACATCTTATATGTGGTGATGTCGTTTGCCATGTGAGGCAGATGAACGTAATACTCTACGCTCTTGGATCTTTTCCACTGGAATACGTCAAGGCTCGGCGTGGTGGAAAGTACGATATCAGCCTTAAGAAGATTCATTCTGGAGATAGCCTTGTTGCCTTCTCCGATGAACTCGGCATGTACGTGTTTGTATTCTTTGGTAAGAGCCGGATCATCGGGGCTTGCCGTGAGGTAATGGATCTCCTTGCCCCTCTTCTCGAATTCGTCGCATACGGGACCGAAGACGTTCCAGTAGCGCTTGCCTTCCGAAAAGATAACGATGGGCAATGTACTGTTATCGGTGTTTTTGTTTCTGCCGCCTGTGAACAGGAATTTAAGCTTAATCCAAAATGCTCTTAGTGCAAATACCAACACACCGGTGATACCGATGATGATGGAGAAAAGCATGCTGCCCGTTCCGGGGTCGATGTATAAAAGCTTATCTATCATAAATAATTCCTGCCTATATATAGATCAATGAACATAATTATATGACACTCCCATTAATAATTCTAATATCACTCGGAACAGTAATCCCAACAGTCTGCATTGCGTATGTCGTTTCCGCAGAAGGATACCCAGAAACTGTCCGGTTCATCGCTGAACTGATAAGTGTTATTGAAAGCGGCATTCCACTCTTCCGATATAAACACATAATGGTTTCCCGTTTTATCAAATTCGGTGATCGGATTCCCGGTGAACGGGTTAACGGGATCATCTATTACTCCGTTAAGCGTAAGGAATGGTGTATCGGCGTTGGTCATGAAATCATCTGATACTTCAAATCCTGTTGCTCCGAAGTCTTTTACCATGAGAATCGGATTGTATGACTGAACATTAATGTCCGGATCATCGAGCATCAGATCATCGAATTGGGGCAGATCGTCTCCGTGATCAGCTACGATTATGATCCTGGTGTTATCGTAAAGACCGTTATCTCTTAAGTAATCAAACCACTGACCGAGTTCTATGCATGCGGCCACTGAACACTCATATTGGGCATAGTTCTGATAGCTGCTGTCCATATGCATGGTTATTCCTTCGACTGTAAACCTGTCTTCGTGTGCGGCGTCATAGTCCGTATTGTCAATGTTTACGGCAGGGAGATATTCCGGTTCCTGCAGCAAAGTGATCTCGTGGGCAGTGCCGTTGGCAAACATGAAGAAGCAGTTGCGGGAATCTTCCTGTATATCAATAATATCCGGCAAGGCCTCCAGGGCTGTGTATTCCTGAACATAAGGTGCATATATTCCCGTTTGAGTATGTAATGTCGTGCCTCTGTACGTAATGTCATTCGTTCCCAGGTAGTAACTGTCAACACCGTAGTATGTACCGGATGTGTATATAAAAGGCTGGAACAGGTACGGCATGGTCTTCATCAGTCCGAAGCAAAACAGATTCCTGTTAAGGCGGTATTCAAATGCTTCACCTTCATCAGACAACAGGTCGCTTCTGTCGTTGAAGGTTCCGGCCATAAGAAATGCATTGATGTTGTCATCATAATCATAAATACCTACATCGGGGATCCATTCATAATTGGCATAAGAAGGATCTCCTACAGATACATTCCATCCTTCGTCGGAGAAAATGGTCGGCAGGACTCTTAATGCTTCGTTATGCTTGTCAACAAGGAGTTCGTCGGATCTGGAATCGATCATATAGGGAGTGTATTCATATCCTCCGTAAAGTGCGGGAGCGGCGACAATTGTACATCCTCCGTATGAAAGTGTATTGGGATAGAATACGAATCCGTCAAACTGTTCTGCAACATCGGGTCTCTCGTTGAAGATATAAGGCATATACGATCCCTGCAAACGGTCCATCATTATCACAATGACATTTTGACCTGTCCTGGTCAGCGGAACGACAACATCCTCCGGATCGAAAGTATTGTAGTTGTTGCTGCTGTTTATGACGTTGATGATAATGAATGTATTAAACAGGGAAAGGAAAGTGATTGCTATAAGGCTGACGGTCAGGATAATGGAAAGAATCCGGTCTAATTTGGATATAAGAAGTACTGTCAAAGCGATTATTACGAAAATAGCCGACAGGTTTATCAGGACTTCCTTTATGTCGTAGACCATATCTGATTCGTAAGTCAGGTTTTTGGTCAGCAATCCGAAGTTTTTGTTGAACAGTATATAGTTCACTATAGCGATGATCGCTGATGAACAGATAATGATCGCAGCAGGCTTTTTGTTTGTTATGTTCGCCAGATAACAGAATAACGGCATCCATATCAAAAACATACCTGCAGCAATTAAGAAGCTGCTCAACAGGTACCAAGCCGGATTATGGGGATCGGTACTGAATGTATTGATCAACTCCTGCGGATTCTGTGAGATTACATCTGCGGGAATCATTATTCCGGTGAGTACGGTCAGAACGGCGAAGGACAAAATGATAATCTTCCTGTATGAGTTATTTCCCGTATTCTTCTTCCCGGTGATCTCAGGCTTCGGCCGGCGTAAATGAACGACGACATTCTTTACAAGTGAGAACAGGTTGTTCAAAGTCCAGTAGAATACAAGTCCCGAAGGTGAACCGTAAAGAAGCACGAGGAAAACAAGTGCTATCAGTATGAGCTTGATCTTATCCCTGATAAGACCTTTCTCGGAATAGATGAAGCCCGAGAGGATATTGATCGCTGTCATGAGGATAGGAAGAAGGTTGATCGTGATGCTGCCTGCATGGATGAGTCCGTCAGGCATGCCGAGATCCGTTATCGGACCCAGGGACATTCCGTGCAGTATGTTAAGCCCTGAAAGGAAGCTGTAAGCCGCGATGAAGAAAGGAATCTGGAGAAACAAAGAAACGGATTCCTTGAATACGTCGCCGGATTTGTAGTTCTTCTCCTTATAGTAAGCCTGGAGCATCATGATGCGCTCGTCGCCTCTGAAGGCAGCCTTTATGCGCTTGATGTCGGGCTCCATAGCTTTCTTCTTGTCGTTCTGTTCCTTCTCGAGTTTGTCTGCGCGGAAGTACAGGGGCAGCAGCAGGAAATTGACGACAAGGCTCATGGCGATGATCGACAGTCCGCAGTTAGACGTAAGTTTATATGCGTAGAAAAAGATAGCTTCGAAAAGAAGCTTTAACGGTTCAATAAACAGAAGAAACAGATATCCCAACAGCGTCATAACTAACGAGATAATATATTAAAAATAAATAAATATAAAGTTGCAAAAGATTTTTAATTAACTTATCGTCATAAATACAGTACTGAATACATTGTTACCGGTAAGAAGGAGTTAACAGGTGGATAAGGCACAATTACACGCTTTTATCGCAAGAGAACAACCCAATATCTGTCAGATCGCAGCGTACCGCGACGGGGTGCCCGTTTATGCCGACGAGTGGAACGGTTATCGTGATACGGACTGCACGCATATTATGTCTGCGACCAAGAGTATCATGGCGCTGCTGTTCGGTATCGCCGTGGACAGAGGCGAGATCACAAGTATAGATGAGAAGGTTCTGACTTACTTTCCGGACTATCATGTCAAGCGAGGCGAGAAGACGATCTATGATGTCACCATCCGCCATCTGCTTACGATGAGGGCGCCGTACAAGGGTAAGGGCGACCCGTGGTCCAAGGTCTGCGCGAGTAAGAATTGGACGTATTCGTCGTTGGATTTTCTCGGAGGCCGCGGCGGGATCACGGATGAGTTTAACTACAGGACGGTATGTCTTCATATACTCACGGGGATCCTCTATGAGGCAACCGGAATGAAGACCGTTGACTATGCGAACGAGTATCTGTTCAAGCCGCTCGGCATCGCACTTCACGAGAACTATTACGCCAAGTCGGCAGAAGAGCACAAGAACTTTACCATCAGAAAGGAACCGAAGACGGATGTATGGTTCGCAGACCCTGACGGGCTCGGCACGCCGGGCTACGGGCTATGCATGTGCGCGAAGGATATGGCGAAGATCGGACAGATGTGTCTTGATAACGGAGTGTGGGAAGGGAAGAGAATTATATCATCTTCGTGGATAGAAGACATGACCCGCCCGAGAGAGATCGAAGGCCCGATGTGGCGCGGCATGCAGTACGGGTATCTGTGGTGGATCATCCATCCTGAGAAGAACATCTATGCAGCCATCGGCAACAGCGGCAACGTTATTTACATTAACCCGGAACAGAATGTTGTCGTCGCGGTCGCATCCTACTTCAAACCCACGATATTTGACCGTGTTGATTTCATCGAAGAACATATATTGAGATTTTTGAAAGATCAGTATAGTGAAACAACTTTAAAGGAATACATAAAGCCTGTGCAGTAGGTCGCACAGGCTTTATAAGTGATTTTTGGTGGAGACGGGGAGGATCGAACTCCTGACCTCTGCAATGCGAATGCAACGCTCTCCCAGCTGAGCTACGCCCCCATAGCAGATATATTGTATCACAAGGAATCAACAACAGTGCTGATAAATAATCAGCCCAGGAAATCTATAATATCCTGAAGTTTTTCCCCGGCGAGTTTTCTTCCGGTGTCGTAGACACGCTGAAGCTCGTCGGGGTTCTTCTCGAGAGGCGAGATATTAAGAGCTTCCGGCGGACGTAATACGAAAGCCGAGCCCTCATCCTCGCGCACTTTAACGTATGCTTTCTGAGCGTTGTACATGGCAGGACGGTCTTTCAGCGCCTGAACGAGCTTAGGATACTTGTGTAATGCGGCTGCGATAGCCTTGAAGGCTTTGTACTGATGTTTGGTATAGGTTTCCGGCTGCGTGAGGATAACGAGGTTTCTTGTGCAGCCCTGCTTCTCCATAAATTCGAGTGGGATGGAATCGGTGACGCCTCCGTCGAGAAGCTTCTGCCCGTTGATGTCTACGACTCTTGATGCGATCGGCATGGATGCGGATGCTCGGATCCATTCCATATCTTCCTCGCGGCCGTCTTTAAGAAGATGGTAGACCGGAAGTCCCGTTACAACATCCGTCGCTACTGCATAGAACTCCATCGGGTCCTCTGCGAAAGTCTTCTTGTCAAAAACATCGAGCTCGTCCGGAAGCTTGTGGTAACAAAAATCCGCCCCGTAAAGATCGCCCGTAAACAGCAGGGAGCGGTAGCTTTTATATCTCCAGTTGTCCGCGTATTCTTTGTTGTATCTTACGGCACGCCCTATCTGGTGCGACTTGTAATTACATCCGAAAGCGGCACCCGCGGAAACACCGGCAGCCTTGTCGAAAACAATCCCGTTTTCCATGAGCACATCAAGTATGCCCGCAGTAAAAAGACCGCGCATAGCGCCGCCTTCGAGAACCAGTCCTTTGAGTTTCCCATTATCAGTCATGCGATTAATCATACTGGCATGGGCTGTAATTGACAATGCCTTTGGGCATCCTTAAAATTACTTTTATTATGAAGATTTCAAAGAAAACAGTATCTGTCATCCTTTCCGCGGCACTTATGCTGCCTGCTGTTTCCTGCGCGAATGAGCCTGCCGGACGCGAAGATGACGGGAAATTTAACATAGTTACATCTTTTTACCCGATGCAGATCCTGGTTATGAATGTAGCCGGAGGGATCGACGGGGTCACTGTCGAGTGCATGTCGGATCCCAATATCGGATGCATACATGATCATGTCTTTACCACGGATGATTTAAGAAAAGTCGAGGATGCCGATGTCTATGTGGAGAACGGTCTGGAACTCGAGACTTTTAACGATCAGCTTCTGAACGCCTATCCTGATCTTACGATCATCGAGGCTGCTTCCGATGTTACGGATGCTCCCGAAGATGAGGGAGAAGTCAACGGTCACGTCTGGACGAGCATCGACGATTACATCATCGAGATAAGAACCGTAAGTGCAGCATTAAGCGAAGCCGATCCCGAGCATGCTTCGGAATATGAAGCCAACGCTGAAGAGTATATCGGTAAGATAGAGCAGTTAAGATCCGGGTATGAAGATCAGATTGCCGCTGCTGAAGGCATGAGTGTGCTTGTCGTAGACGAGACACTGCCTTCTTTCTGTGAGTGGCTCGGGCTTGATTACAGGGTGGTTGGGACTGACCATGAGCAGTCCGCTCTTTCCGCAGGTGACATCGCCGATATTATCGACTGGATGAACGGAAACGGCGTAACGGTTATATTCGTAAGCGCTGACAGTGATGCAGGAATCGCAGATTCGATCGCGGCTGAGATTGGCGGTTCCATATTCGAGTTCAATACGTGCATGACCGGAGAGGTTTATGCCGATGCCTATATTGATCAGATGGGAAATAACCTCGAACTGCTACAGTATCTGGGATAAATAATATGTCTGAACACGCTCACAAACTTAAGGATTCCTGCCACGAGCACTGTCACTGCATTAAGATCAATGACTTAAGCGTAAGCTTCGGCGATGAGAAGGTGCTCGATGACGTAAGCCTGCACATGCACTGCGGCGAGCTTACGGTCATTATCGGTCAGAACGGAGCGGGTAAATCCACGCTGCTTCGTGCCATCTTGGGACAGATCCCTCATGAAGGTAACATCGAGTTCAAAGAGACAAAGACCGGCAACATAAGCAATGTTATGAAAATCGGATATGTTCCGCAGACGCTTAATATCGAGCGCGAACTGCCGATGACTGTATACGATCTTTTCGCGACATTTATCTCGAAGTATCCCGTGTGGCTTCCGAAGAACAGGAAGCTCTACGCGAAGATAAGAGAGCAGCTTAAGCTGTTCTCCGTAGAGGACTGTATCGACAAGCAGGTAGGTAAGCTCTCGGGAGGTCAATTGCAGCGCGTGATGCTGTCGATCGCGGTAACGCCCATGCCGGACCTTCTTATCCTTGACGAGCCCGTATCCGGTATCGACGAGAATGGCGTAAGGGATTTCTACAGACTTGTAGACGAGATGAAGCATAAGCATGACCTGGCTGTGCTCCTCGTATCGCATGATCTCGAACTCGTTCGTAAGTATGCTGACAAAGTCGTTCTTCTGGATAACACCATACTGTGTCAGGGAACACCTTCTGAGGTGTTTGAGAACGACAGCTTTAAGAAAGTATTCGGAGGAGGTGTGCTGTAATGGATTTTCTTGAGTATGCCTTCATGCGTAATGCGCTCCTCGCGATCCTGATCTCTTCGCCTATCTTTGCGCTGCTCGGAACTTTGGTAGTAAATAAGAAGATGGCGTTCTTCTCAGATGCGATAGGACACTCGGCTTTATGCGGCATTGCGGTAGGTGTGGTGTTCGGTTTCACGAGCAGATCGGTATCCATGGTTATCTTCGCGATACTTTTCTCGGTATTGCTGAACTTCGTCAAAGACCGCACAACTTACGGTGCGGATACCATCATAAGTGTTTTCGCTTCGGTGGCGATGTCCCTGGGTCTTGTCCTGTTAAGCAGGGGAGGAACATTCAACAAGTATTCGTCATATCTGGTAGGCGATATCCTGAGTATCACACAGACGGAGATCATCTCGCTCGCGGTGTGTCTGGTGCTGGTTATCGTCTTCTGGCTGTTCTCGTACAACGCACTTTCATCCGATAACCTTAACCGCGATCTTGCCAGGAGCAAGGGCATTAACGGTAAGCTGTATGATTATATCTTCTCGGCTTTCATCGCGGTCGTTATCATGTTCTCGATAAGATGGATAGGAATCCTTCTTATCAATTCGCTGATCATTCTTCCTGCGGCTGCAAGCCGTAATATCTCCCGCAACACACGTGAATACCATCTGTGGTCTGTCATCTTCTCTGTGGCTGCGGGTATCGCGGGAATACTTGTGTCGTACTACACGGGAGCTCCTTCGGGACCGATGATAGTGCTTCTGCTCGGAGGAACATTCTTTATAACATTTACAGTTCATTCTTTCGGCAAGGAATAAGGATATGAAGGTTCTCGAGAAGTACAATATCGAGCCGGTTAAGATGCTGTGGATGATAGTCGCAGGCGTCGTATCCGCATTCGGTATCACGTGTTTCCTGTCGCCCATGCATCTGTATGACAGCGGCATCGCCGGAACGTCGCTTCTCCTGTCGCAGCTGACACCCCCGTGGTGCAGTCTGTCGCTGTTCCTTGTGATACTTAATGTTCCGCTGATGCTCTACGGACTTAAGAAACAGGGTGTGGCTTTCACGGTCTATTCGGTATTCGCTGTAGTGGTCTATTCGGTAACTGCTCTGATCATCGAATATGAGACGAATCTTGAGTCAGGGTCGCCGATTGCAGGGACTGATATTCTCCTGTGTGCGGTATTCGGCGGACTTATATGCGGCGCCGGATCGGGTATTGCGGTAAGAAACGGCGGAGCCATAGACGGAATCGAAGTTATGGCAGTTATATTCGCGAAGTCCCTGAACCTTACCGTAGGTACATTCATGATGATCTACAACATCTGTCTGTATATTATCTGCGGCTTGATCTTCCAAAGCTGGGTCCTGCCTTTATATTCAATAGTTACTTATTATGTAGCGCTTAATACGATCGACTTTATCGCAGAAGGTCTCGACAGATCCAAATCTGTCATGATCATTACCGAAAAGGGAGATGAAGTATCCAAGGTGCTGATGAAAGAATTCGGTTCCGGTACGACGATAATACCTGCCAAGGGAGGCTTCACTTCCAAGGAGAGAACTGTCGTTTATTTTGTCGTTAACAGGTTTCAGATCGCACGTATGAGACAGCTCGTTCACAGGGCAGATCCTCATGCATATTTGACTATCTCGGAAGTAGCTGACATCTATAAGTCTGAGCAAGGGCAAACAGGCAATAAATAAGGGTTTTTACCGCATTTTTTCGCCAATTTGCCAAAAGCCACGCACCCCCTTACGATGCTATAATTTACACGTGGCATTTTTCGCCTGATCTATCTAATTTTCGTTTGTATTTTTATCATAAAGAAAGAGGACAGAGTATGAGCTTTTCGAAGGGAGAAACTGTAGTTTACGGCGGCAGCGGTGTATGCGAGATCGACGATATCAAGGATGTTCGTTTTTATCATGAGCGTCCACAGAAGTATTACATCCTGAAGCCCCTGTTTGTTAATCAGGCTCAGGTAGTATACGTTCCCTGTAACAACGAGAAGCTTACTTCCAAGATAAAGCCCGTTATCACCAAGAAGGAAGCATTGGAGCTTATCCACAGCATCGATGACAATTCCGTAGAGTGGATCGAGGACAGGAATGCGCGCAAGGAAGTCTTCAACGGACTTTTGAGCAGCGGTGACCGTAAGAATATCATTGATCTTATCAGTACTATCTGTGCCAAGAGGAAGATGCTCGAGGAAGAGGGCAAGAGTCTTAATCAGCAGGATGAGAAGATCCTTACCGATGCACAGAGACGCATGGACGCAGAGTTCGCAGTAGCGCTCGGTATGGAGATTCATCAGATCCCCGAGTTTATAGAAGAAGAGAAAGCCAAAGTAAGCTGATATATATAATTTCCGCTTGACATTCTTTTGTTAAGTGTGTTTAATTAACGGCATGAACAAGAAGTTTTACGCATTTGCATACAACTATTATTACTACTTTACGAACGTGAAGTAAGAGTGGTTTGTGCAAGGAAGAAAGTCTTGGGATTAATTGATTAAGCTGATCAGGCGCCGCACGAATCACTCGGGCGGCGCTTTTTACTGCCGCCGGAGGAGGAAGGCGCCGGACAAACATCTAGGAGGATGAACACATGATTGCAGTACTTAAGGAAACAGCGACAGAGCAGCAGATTACGAATCTCGTTAACTGGTTCGAGTCACAGGGCCTGAAGGTTAACCGCTCACAGGGTGACTTCGTTACGATCTTAGGCCTCATCGGCGACACAACAAAGATCGATATTGATCTTTTAAGAGGTCTCGACATCATCGACAACGTAATGAGGATTTCCGAGCCGTTCAAGAAGGCCAACAGGAAGTTCCACCCTGAAGATTCCATTGTCGATATCGGAGGCGTAAAGATCGGCGGAGGCAATTTCGCTGTTATGGCAGGTCCCTGCTCCGTAGAGAACGAAGAGCAGATCATCGAGACTGCCAAGGCTGTTAAGGCTGCAGGCGCTACGCTCTTAAGAGGCGGTGCTTACAAGCCCAGAACTTCTCCTTACGACTTCCAGGGACTCCATGAGGAAGGCATCAGGCTTCTTATCAAGGCTAGAGAGATCACAGGTCTTCCCATCGTATCCGAGATCATGAGCCCCGATCAGATCCCTGTCTTCGAGGATGTCGACTGTCTGCAGGTAGGTGCAAGAAACATGCAGAACTTCGACCTTCTCAAAGCCATCGGTAAGACAAACAAGCCTGTACTTCTTAAAAGAGGTCTCTCCGCTACAATCAAGGAGTGGCTCATGAGCGCAGAGTACATCATGTCCGAGGGTAACCCCAACGTAATCCTCTGCGAGAGAGGTATCAGAACATACGAGACATACACAAGAAATACTTTCGACGTAAGTGCCATCTCCGCTTTGAAGGAGCTCACACATCTTCCTGTTGTCGGAGATCCTTCCCACGCTACAGGTAAGGTATCGCTCATCAAGCCTATGGCTATGGCAGCTGTAGTATCCGGTGCGGACGGACTCGAGATCGAGGTTCATAACTGCCCTAAGAAGGCTCTGTCCGATGCGGCACAGCAGTTAACACCCGAGCAGTTCGTCGGCGTAATGAAGGATATCGAGAAGGCAAGGAGCATACTCTGATGAAGATCACAGTCGGTGTAGTAGGATTAGGACTTATAGGAGCATCTTTCTGCAAGGCGTATAAGGCGAACGAGCCCGAGGCTGTTGTATACGGTTGGAACAGGACGAAGACCACGACCGAGATGGCTAAGATGCAGGGCATTATCGATGATGAATTGACGGATGAGAATCTGGGTTCATGTGACCTTGTTATCTTAAGTCTCTATCCCGAAGCATCCGTTAAGTGGATGGAAGAGCACCGCAGCAAATTCAATAAGAACGGCATGGTAACAGATGCCTGCGGAACAAAGAGATTCATCTGCGATAAGGCATTTAAGATTGCAGAGGAAGAAGGATTTACTTTCGTTGGCTGCCATCCTATGGCGGGAACGAAGTTCTCCGGCATGGCGTACTCCAAGGCTGATATGTACGAGGGTGCCCCCATGGTAGTTGTACCCCCGAGGTTCGACGACATCACTTTGCTCGAGGAAGTAAAGAGACTGTTCGCACCCTGCGGATTCGGTTCTTTCCATATCGCACATGCGGATGAGCACGATCAGATGATCGCTTTCACATCGCAGATGCCTCACGTCGTTTCCAATGCTTTTATAAAGAGTCCCAACTCAAGAAAGCACACCGGCTTCTCTGCGGGTTCTTATAAGGATATGACACGTGTCGCGTGGCTGAACCCAACGATGTGGACGCAGCTCTTCCTCGAGAACAAGGATAATCTCATCTTCGAGATCGAGAATCTTCAGAAGGAGCTTCAGAAGTACAAGGAAGCTCTCGAGAATGATGACGCGGAAGAACTGACGAGACTTCTCGACGAGGGAAGAAAGATCAAAGAAGAGGTTGACGGAGTATGATAATAACTTCCGTCAGAGCATCCAAAGAATATGCGGTTCATACCGGAAGCGGGCTTCTTGCTTCTTCCGGAAAGATCATGAGAGAGGTGTGCCCCAAGGCACTCAAGCTTCTCATCGTAAGTGAGACCAATGTCGCGAAGCGTTATCTTGCTGCCGTTAAGGATTCGGCGCAGGCAGAGGGCTTCGAGGTATACGAGTACATTTTCAGAGCAGGCGAATCTTCGAAAAACATCGACAGCATCGCAGGCATGTGGGGTGTGATGGCCAAGGCGGGGTTCACGAGAACCGACCTGGTCGCAGGCTTGGGCGGCGGTGTTACCACCGACATGGCAGGATTTGCCGCTGCTTCGTTCCTAAGAGGTATCGATGTAGTTCAGATCCCCACGTCGCTTCTTGCGATGGTGGATGCCGCGGTCGGAGGCAAGACGGGAATCGACCTTCCCGAAGGTAAGAATCAGGTAGGTGCCTTCTGGCAGCCTTCCGCCGTTATCGAGGATACGGACTGTCTTCTTACTCTTCCCGATGAGGTTTTCGCAGAGGGGATGGGTGAGGTTCTTAAGTACGCATTCATCATGGACCTTTCTCTTTACGATATTCTCAAGGAGAATGAGAGAACAGGTATCAACATCAAAAATGATGCGTGGCTTATGGAGAAGATCGTCGGCATGTGCGTAGCCGATAAGGCCGACGTCATCATGAGCGATGAGTTCGACAACGGAAGAAGACAGACTTTGAACTTCGGCCATACGGTAGGTCACGTTATAGAGCGTAACAGCGACTTTACCAAGCCTCACGGCATATGCGTCGCGAAGGGTATGGGTATCATCTCCGATGCCGCAGTTGCTGCAGGTACTCTGCCTTCCGATGAGGCTTCTAAGATCAAGGATCTTATCTCGTCTTACGGTCTTCCGGTCGAAGATGAGATCACAGCCGAAGAGGCGGTGTCGGGTGCCATGAACGATAAGAAAAAGCGCGGCAATACGCTCTCGGTTATTGTAGTTAATAAAATAGGTTCTTCGGAGATTGTGAAGATGAGTCCCGAGGAGTTCCTTACATTCATAAGCGGAGCGCTGGGATAAATGATCTTGAGGTTCAAGGACAGATCATTTGATCTTAAGGTCGATGCGCCGCCCTCTAAGTCGGTGTATCACAGGGAGCTCATAATAAGGTTCCTGTCGGGCTATGAAGACGATCTGACCCCTTCCTCAGACGACAGCAAGGACATCATCGCTACCAAGTCCTGCCTCCTCTCCTTGCGCAGTATGTCTCAATCGGGGACGGTTCTCAAATGGAACATTCTTGACTGTAATGAGTCCGGTTCTACATTGAGATTTATGATTCCCGTGGCCGCGGCTTATCTGAAGGCAAAAGGTGAGGCTTGCAGGGTGGAATTTAAAACCGCCGGCAGATTGTACGACAGACCTATTGATGCGCTTGAGACGTGTCTCAACGCCCATGGAATTACGATCACTCATGATGCTGAGAAAAGGTCATTTGTGCTTGAAGGTGAGCTCGAGGAGGGTGAATTTGTAATAGACGGAAGCGCCTCTTCCCAATATGTGTCGGGTCTTATGATGGCTCTTACGGTTCTTCCGGATTCGACTCTTAGGATTACAGGCACCCCGGCATCGGTTCATTATATTGAATTGACCCGCTCGATAATTGAAAAATATGTACCATTTGAGAACCGTCCCCGAATGGGACATTTTGAGGTGGAAGGCGACTGGTCGGGCGGCGCATTTCTGCTGTGCTTTAAGGAGCTCATCAACGGCGATATAACTGTCGGTAATCTTAATGAGGATTCCGTTCAGGGTGATAAGGCAATTGAAGATTATCTTGCTGCGTGCGGTGTTCCCGAACTTACATGGGACTGCCGTGATATTCCCGACATTGTTCCGTATATGGCAGTGACCGCCGCATTCAGGAACAAAAAGACGGTATTCAATAACATAGGGCGACTTCGCATCAAGGAGTCCGACCGCGTCGCTGCGATAAGAGAGCAGCTTGAGACCGCGGGTATTAAGACCGAAGAAACGGATGAGACTTTAACCGTTTACGGATACGACAATACATTTGATAATGATATGATTACTCTTAAGTCGTACAACGATCACCGCATGGTGATGTCTGCGATGCTGATCGCGGCGGCACTCGGCGTTGATCTTGATATCGACACTGATGCACCCCTGGACAAATCGTTTCCGGGATTAAGAAACATAATAAAAGAGGAGTTCTCTTAACATGAGCATGGACAGCACTTACAGGGGAGACAGACTGGAGCTTACCATCTACGGTCAGTCGCACAGCCCCACGATCGGCGTTTACATCAAGGGTCTTCCCGAAGGTGTCGCGCCTGATCCCGAATACACGGCGAAGCTCATGGCAAGAAGAGCTCCCGGCAATAATGCGTGGTCTACTCCTCGCCGCGAAAAGGACGAGGTTATTTTCGAGAGGGAAGGGGACGTGCTTCACGGCTACATCGTGAACACCAACACGAAGCCCAAAGACTACGCTTCCATCATGAACAAGCCGAGGCCCGGCCATGCGGATTACACGGGCAAGATTAAGTACAAGGACGAGGCGGCACAAAGCGGCGGCGGTATCTTCTCCGGAAGAATGACGGCACCTTTGTGCATCGCGGGTTCCATAGCGCTGAATGAATTGGGCAGGATGGGGATCGAAGTGCATGCGCATCTTAAGAAATGTGCGGGCGTCAGTGATGATTCTTATTATGATCACGAAGTGAATGATGCCGCGTTCAAGGATGCGCTCTCGCATGTCGGCGGGAAGGAGTTCCCTGCGGTTGACGATGTGAAGGCCGAGCTTATGAAAGAAGCGATCGAGAAGGCGAGAATGGATTGTGATTCCGTAGGCGCTGTTGTCGAGTGTGTTATCTACGGTCTTCCCGCGGGACTCGGAGGTCCTCTGTTCGACGGGCTTGAAGGAAAGATCGCGAAGCTTATATATGCCATCCCTGCAGTAAAGGGAGTGGAGTTCGGCGCGGGATTTGATGTTGCTGACTTAAGAGGCTCTGAGAATAATGATCCGTTCGTGATGAAGGACGGGGACGTTGCCCTTAAGACAAATAACTGCGGAGGCATCCTGGGCGGTATCAGCGTCGGAGGCGGAGTTCCGCTTGTATTCGATTGTGCTTTCAAGCCGACGCCTTCGATAAGCAAAACACAGCAGACAGTCGATATCGCGAACAAGACTGATACGACTATCAATATAGAGGGAAGACACGATCCCTGTGTCGCACCTCGCGCGGTGCCGGTAGTAGAGGCTGCCGCTGCGATCGCGATCTATGATGAGATCCTCAATGGAGGTCTCTCATGAAGACACTTGAAGAATTAAGAAGACAGATCGATGCCGCTGACAGAGATCTTCTCGATGCATTCGACAGAAGGATCGATGCGGTAAAGCAGATCGGTGAGCTTAAGAAGGCACAGGGAAAGCCCGTGTTCGATCCCAAGCGCGAGCAGGAGAAGATCGCTGCGCTTGAGGGTCTTGCAACGCCGCAGGTAAGACCTCATATAAGAAGACTTTATACAGAGATAATGGGCATCGCGAAAGATATCGAATCGAAGCCTCTGTTCGGCGTGCTCGGCAAGTCCCTGCCGCATACATACTCGCCCGAGATCCACGGAATGATCACAAACGATTATGAATATGCCGTTATCGAGCGCGCAGAGGATGAGCTGGAAGTTCTCTGGGAACAGGGAAAGAACGGCGTATACGGCGGGTTCAATGTAACGATCCCTTACAAGAAAAATGCGTTTGCGATGTGTGATGAATGCACACCGTGCGCCAAGGAGTCGGGAGCCGTCAATACAGTCGTATTCAGAGAAGACGGTACGAGCCTCGGCGCCAATACGGATGTGTTCGGATTCGAGTACATGCTCAAGTCCTCCGGTATCGATCCCGAAGGAAAGACGGTTCTGATACTCGGAACGGGAGGCGCATCGGCAGCGGTCAATACAGCGCTTACAAAGATGAATGCCGGAGCGGTTAAGTCCGTAAGCCGAAGCGGCGGCATCAACTATACTAATGTATACGAGCTGTGCTCTGATGCGAAGATCATCGTAAACTGCACGCCGGTCGGAATGTTCCCCGCGATAATGGAATCTCCCATAGACATATCCCGTTTCAGTGAACTCGAAGCGGTAGCCGATGTAATCTACAACCCTTCTGATACGATGCTTCTTTATGAAGCAAAGAAGAGAGGGCTTAAGACTGCGGGCGGACTTAAGATGCTCGTGGCTCAGGCTTTCAAAGCATCTGCTTTCTTCAAGGGCGCGAAAGATGATCAGGAAGCCGAGAAGATGTTTGACTTTGACGACATCGCCCGCGTAACGGATGCGCTCGGGAAGAAGATGAGAAACGTTACGATAATCGGTATGCCCGGATCGGGAAAGACCTGGCTCGCAAGAAGGCTCGGAGAGAAGCTTAACCGTGAGGTCGTAGATCTCGATGAGAAGTTTACCGAAGTTTACGGCAAGAGTCCTTCACAGACGATCAAGGATGAGGGGGAGGAAGCTTTTCGCAGGAAGGAATCGGAGGTCGCACGCAAGGAACTTTCAAGAAGCGGCATCGTGATCTCCTGCGGCGGCGGTATCGTAACCCGTAAAGAGAATTACTTCCCTTTAAAGTGCAATTCGCTTGTTGTCTATAACGAGCGCCCGCTTGATGTACTGTGCGGCAAGGACAGACCCTTAACTGCAAGCAAGGGTGTCGAAAAGCTTTATGAAGAGCGTAAGGAAGCTTATGAGTCCCTTGCCGACGTCGTGATAAGTGTCGGTGCTAAGGATACATGCGATGAATATATCGAGGAAGCGGTGAGGATCTACGATGAAAATACTTGTACTTAACGGACCTAATCTTAATATGCTCGGCATTAGGGAGCCTGATATCTACGGCAGGAAGACTTATGCGGATCTTATCAATATGATCAAAGCTCACTGCGACGGCAGGGGCGTCGATGTCATATTCAAACAGAGCAACCACGAGGGGGATCTTGTAGACTTCATTCAGCAGGCTTTGTTTGATAAGTGCGACGGCATAGTTATCAACCCGGGTGCTTATACACATACCTCCGTGGCTTTGCTCGATGCTCTTAAGGCTGTGGCTATTCCGACGGTCGAGGTTCATATCAGCGATGTTGATTCCCGCGAGGAGTTCAGACAGATATCCTACGTGTCTTTGATCGCTAAGAAGACCATCAAGGGACACGGGTTCGACGGGTATACGGAAGCCGTAGATTTCCTTTGTGACCTGTAATGAGATATAATGCCCGAGCGGAGGGATTTAAATATGTCCGATAAAGATAACAATATATTTGACCTTGAAGGTGATGCTCTCGACGAAGCTTTGATGGCTGCGATCGAGGAGACGGAAGAAGAGGAACGTGCTGCCCGCGAACTGAAGGCGAAAGAGAATCAGGAGCGTGCTGAGCAGGCCCGTGTTACTGCCATCGAGCAGGAGGAGAGGAAAGCCAAGATTGAAAAGCTCCGTCAGTCCATGCCCAATGAAGGAAGAAGATATTTCCTTATGGCAGAAGATGCCGAGTGCGATGAATCCAAGAATGAGGCTTATGTAACGGGTATCGTATACGGTACGTGCAAGAAGGACGACACCGTTTATCTTTACAGAAATGACGGAAGAGCCGTAGGGACGAAGATCCTGGCGGTAGATGAGTTCAACGGACAGGTGTTCGAGCCCGCCGATGAGGTCTCCCAGAAGAAGGCAAGAATTACGATCGCGATCGACTATGAGAAGACAGGCTTTACCAAGGATAATGCGGTGCCTAAGTTCTCTGTAGTTACAAGCGTAAGACCTCCCGTTAAGGGCACTGACGGCAAGACCGTTATCGAGAACCCTTCTTTGTCCGGTCTCATGTTCAGATATCCCGAATTCAATAAAGATAAGGAATATCTTAATCATCTGACCACCAATATCGTAAACGGAAGATTCCTTATCCCTGCCATGAATGCCGGTAATGAGGCAGGCGGCAAGAAGAAGCTTCAGCTTATCATGTTTACGAAGAAGGAGGATCCGGACAAGAGGATACTCCCGCTGTTTACCGATATTCAGGCGCTCTACCTGTGGCGCAAGGTCTTTGAGGGTGATCAGAAGCCTTCCGTAGTTGTCATGAGCTTCCTTGAGGCAGCGAAGTTTATCGAGAAGGACGGCTTCGATGTCGCATTGAATCCTTCGGGTCCCGTATCCGTAGGTCTGCCTTCAAAGGCTGCAACCGAGCTTGCGCGTCTGGCTCAGAAGATCGCTTCGGGTGCCAAGGTAAATAAAGAAACAATTAATGACGGCTCCAAAGTGGTCGTGGGAGTACCACGCCCGGGACAGGAGACCGACGACATGAGAGCGGCTCTTATCAATTACTGCAGGAGCAACAGGGAGATAAAAAAGGCAGGTCTTCTTTACATGATCAGAGAAGGCAAGCCGAGCTACCTTGTAATAATCGATGCCCCTAAGGGAAAAGAGAGCGTTCTCTACGCAGGATTGCTGGCTGCTTTGAAGCCGCATCTTAAGACGATAAAGAAGGTCGACTTCTCGCTTATGTCCGAGGCGCCTTTCGCGAAGGACTATTTCGCTAAGATCCCCTGCGATTACAGCATCTGAAATCCATAAAAGTTTACTTAAAATGCCCGCTTAACAGCGGGTGTTTTAACTAAATATAGTGTTGTTTTGAAATTGTAACACAATATATAGTGGTTTGTTCTTGACCTGGGTACAACATATTGTTACTATGAACAGGCAAACGGGAGAGAATCAAAAAACCGTTAGAAATGTAATATTACATTTGACAAAAAGGGTTAACAAGCTTTTGTAACATTGTTACAATAGTCCAACCGATTCAAACAACACTTAAAGGGCAGGGTGCACAAAATGAAGATCATTAAGCGTAACAAGCAGGAAGTAGAATTCGATATCTCCAAGATTATCAACGCTATCACAAAGGCGAATGAGGCTGCTAAGGAAACTGATCGTATGACACCTAAGCAGATCACACGTATCGCCGAGCGTGTTACCAATGAGTGTGAGAATATGAACCGTGCCCTTTCCGTCGAGGAGATCCAGGACCTCGTCGAGAAGCAGATCATGGCTCACGGCGCATATGAGGTTGCAAAGCTCTATGTAACCTACCGCTATACCAGAAGCCTTATCCGTCAGTCCAATACAACTGACGCATCCATACTTACCCTTATCGAGTGCAACAACGAGGAGCTCAAGCAGGAGAACTCCAATAAGAACCCTACAGTCAACAGCGTACAGCGTGACTATATGGCAGGTGAGGTCAGCAAGGACATCACTCAGAGACTCCTTCTTCCTCAGGATATCGTTGAGGCTCATCAGCAGGGTATTATCCACTTCCACGACAGTGACTACTTTGCTCAGCATATGCATAACTGCGACCTCGTAAACCTCGAGGATATGCTCCAGAACGGTACCGTTATCTCCGGTACAATGATCGAGAAGCCGCACAGCTTCTCAACAGCTTGTAATATCGCTACACAGATCATCGCACAGGTTGCATCCAACCAGTACGGCGGTCAGTCCATATCACTTACACATCTCGCTCCTTTCGTACAGATCTCAAGAGACAAGATCACAAGAAAGGTAGAGGCGGAGTTCGAGGCTCTCGGCATCACTCCCGATGAGAGCAAGAAGAAGGAGATCGTAGAGCAGAGACTTCACGAGGAGATCGAGAGAGGCGTACAGACGATCCAGTATCAGGTAGTAACTCTCCTCACAACCAACGGTCAGGCTCCTTTCGTAACCGTATTCATGTATCTTAACGAGGCTAAGGATCCTCAGCTCAAGGCTGACCTTGCCATGATCATCGAAGAAGTATTGAAGCAGAGAATCCAGGGCGTTAAGAACGAGGCAGGCGTCTACATCACACCGGCTTTCCCTAAGCTCATCTATGTTCTTGAAGAAGACAATATCCGTGAGGGTTCCCCTTACTATGAGCTCACCAGACTTGCTGCCAAGTGTACGGCAAAGAGAATGGTTCCCGACTATATCTCCGAGAAGGTCATGCTCCAGCTCAAGGTCGACAAGAACGGCAACGGCAACTGCTATACATGCATGGGCTGCAGATCCTTCCTTACTCCTTATGTTGATGAGAACGGCAAGCCTAAGTATTACGGAAGATTCAACCAGGGTGTCGTAACACTTAACCTTGTTGACGTAGCCTGCTCCGCATGCTGCGAATCCAGAGACGAAGACAAGTTCTGGAAGATCCTCGATGACAGACTCGAGCTGTGCCACAGAGCTCTGCGCTGCAGACACGACAGGCTTGCAGGTACTTTATCCGATGCTGCTCCTATCCTCTGGCAGTACGGCGCTCTTGCAAGACTTCAGAAGGGCGAGCCTATCACGAAGCTCCTTTACGGCGGATACTCCACTATCTCTCTGGGCTATGCCGGCCTTTGGGAGTGCGTATATGAGGTAACAGGAAAGAAGCTTACCGAACCCGAAGGTGAGGCATTCGGTCTCAAGGTCATGGAGGCGCTGAACGCCGCATGCGCCAAGTGGAAGGCAGCCGAGAACATCGACTATTCCATCTATGGCACACCTCTTGAGTCCACAACATATAAGTTTGCCAAGGCTCTTCAGAGACGATTCGGTATCATCAAGGGCGTTACGGACAAGAACTACATTACGAACAGCTACCATATCCATGTAACGGAGCAGATCAACGCTTTCGAGAAGCTTAAGCTCGAGAGCAAGTTCCAGAGACTGTCTCCCGGAGGAGCTATCTCTTACATCGAAGTTCCCAACATGCAGCAGAACATCGATGCCGTCATGGAGGTAATGAAGTTCATCTACGACAACATCATGTATGCCGAGCTCAATACCAAGTCCGACTACTGCCAGGTATGCGGATATGACGGAGAGATCCAGATCGAGGAGAGAGATCACAAGCTCGTATGGGTATGCCCCAAGTGCGGCAACGATGATGAGAACAAGCTCAATGTAGCAAGAAGAACCTGCGGTTATATCGGAACACAGTTCTGGAACCAGGGAAGAACACAGGAGATAAGAGAGCGCGTTATGCATCTTTGATGCGTGACGCCCTCACTAATGACGGATCATGTATTACAGTGCCATCCATGACTGCGATATCGCGAACGGAACGGGAGTAAGAGTTACCCTGTTTGTTTCCGGATGTACGAACTGCTGTGAAGGATGCTTTAATCCGGATACATGGGATTTCTGTCACGGGCAGGAGTTTACGAAAGAGACAGAAGAGCAGATCTGGAAGCTGCTCGACAGGGACTACATCCGAGGATTGACCATTCTCGGAGGTGAACCTTTCGAGCCGTCCAATCAGCGTACGCTGGCTCCTTTTCTCAAGGAATTCAAGCAAAGATTCCCCGGTAAGAATCTGTGGGTGTTCACCGGATTCTATTACGATACGGAACTCCTTGTCGACGGTTCTCATCCCAGATGCGAAGTGACTGACGATATCCTTGCACTTACCGACGTATTGGTCGACGGAAGGTTTATTCTTGCCAAGAAGGACATAAGTTTAATATACCGCGGTTCGTCAAATCAGCGTATAATAGATATGATTAAAACGCGCGCGAAGGGCGAATTGGTACTTTGGGACGAGCAGACGGCGACAAGTTAACTCATGACAATATAGCGGCCAAGGAGAGTTTTAAAGAGAAACTCGTCAGATGGCTCGGTTTGGGTAAGCAAAGCGAATCCATAACAAGTTATATGATCAACAGCAATACGCGGGCTATCATCTACATGGCCGCGGTAGTTTTGGCGATCAGTATAATCCTGGCAGGCAGATTTATCGGCGTATATATGATGTCGGAAGATAAGGCAAATTCTCCCGGGTTCATTCTTCAGATGCTTCTGTGCGTAATGGTATTTTTTACCTGCGCGATGTCAATATCATATGCGAGCAAGGATCTTTCCCGTAAGAAGATCAATAATCTTGCCGAGTTATCTTATACTACGATTCTGATCTTCTCCTGTGTATGTCTTATGTTCGGATTCTTCGTATCTTTATCCGACTATAAGACGAGCGGCAATATAATGACATTTATTGCAATGGAGCTCATCGTTATCTGTATCCTTGCATGGCGTCCGATCGTCTCCATCTCTATTGTTACCGGTACGTTCGCTCTGTTTTATGCCATGATCTCTTTAGAGAACGGTCATGTTCCTGATGTTCAGTTTACGATCGGATTTATAATCATCGCCATCTCGATAGTGGTTACCAGTATCAGTGCTTATAACCAGAAGAAGAGCGAGGCGAATAAAGATGTATCGCTGACATCTACCAATATCCACCTGGCTGAGACTGCCGTTAAGGATGAGCTTACGGGTGCTGCCAATATGAGTTTCTTCCGTCAGAGAGCCAAGGAGATATTAAGAGATCCTACGACTCAGTATATGCGCCAGATATTCGTTTATCTTGATGTCGAGAATTTCAGACCAATTAACGAGAAGTACGGATTCGAAGCCGGAAACGCTTTTATCAAGAAGTTCGCAGGTCAGATCATCGATGTCTTCTATGACGGTCTTGTAGCACGTCAGGGAGACGATCACTTCGTAGTTCTCTGCGACAAGGAAGATCTTGAGAAGAGAATTACCACACTGCGTACATATATCTACGACTGCGGATTCGATACACAGACCGGACTTAAGACCGGCGGCTATGCGGTTAAGGACCGTAATATAGATCCGTCCATTGCCTGTGACCGAGCACGTTATGCATGTAATTCGATCAAGAAGCATTATGACCAGGATTACTGTGAGTACGATGAAGAGCTCGACCGTAAGTTCATGATGCGTCAGTACATAGTAAACAATGTTGATGCTGCGATCGACAGAGGAGACATCAAGGTTTACTACCAGCCGGTCTGCTGGGCAAAGAACAGGAAGCTGTGCGGCTATGAGGCTTTGTCCAAGTGGGAAGATCCCAAGTACGGATTCCTTCCTCCTTCGTTGTTCATTCCTGTACTCGAGGAATACCATCAGGTTCACAAGATCGATATGGTAGTAGTCGATACTGTATGCAGAGACTTAAGATGGCTTATGGATAACGGCAGACCTGCAGTTCCCGTATCTTTGAACTTCTCGAGACTCGACTTCGAACTCACGGATGTTGTTGACCTTCTGTGTTTATGCACAAGAAAGTACAACATCCTTCCCGATATGATCCATGTAGAGGTAACCGAGAGTGCGCTGTCGGATAAGCTCGAATCACTTCATAAGGATCTGGACAGACTTAAGGATCTCGGATTCCCTCTCTGGCTCGATGATTTCGGATCCGGTTATTCATCTCTTAACGTACTCAAGGACTTCAGCTTTGACGTTATGAAGATCGATATGGTATTCCTGTCGAGCTTCCACAACAATACGAATGATATAAAGTTTGAGAAGACAAAGGCAGTTCTTAAGAATGTCGTCTCGATGGCTAATGATCTCGGAATGCATACACTGACCGAAGGTGTAGAGACTCTCGAAGAAGCCGAATATCTTAAGAGCATCGGCTGTGAAAGACTTCAGGGCTATCTGTTCGGCAAGCCTATGCCTTTGAAGGAAGCGCTGATAAAGATCACGGCGGGCAGTTTGCCGGTATCCGAGGAATATCTTTGAAACACGTCTTCTTTGACATAGACGGTACACTGTGGGATCACAGAAACGTGATACCGCAGAGTACTTCTGATGCGATCAGGAAACTCCGTGATAACGGACATAAGGCATATATCTGCACGGGCAGGACCCGCGGGTACATTACCAATCCCGCTTTATTGTCTCTAGGATTTGACGGGATAATATCAGGTCTGGGGACAGGGATAGAGGCGGACGGGAATAAGCTTTTCGAACACATTGTACCGGCGCAGACGGCGGTAAGGACCGTCGATATCATTAAGAAGTACAAAGTGCGTGCGATACTCGAGGGACCTGAGTATCTGTATCTCGATTACGATGAGTTTAAGGACGATCCTTACGGACGTAAGGTGATGGGGGATCTTCAGGGACGCATGAAGTCCTTAAGTGACAATTACGGTCAGTGGGTGATCAATAAACTGTCGTGTGATACTACAGGGTGCGACAAGAACGCCTTCTATGCCGAGCTTGAAGAATACTATGACTTCATAGAGCATAACGATGTCGTTGTGGAGATGGTTCCGAAGGGATTCTCGAAGGGAACCGGGATTAACAGATTATGTGAGATCAAGGGCATAGATAAAGAAGATACGATCGCGATCGGTGATGCGGCCAATGATGTCGAGATGTTCAGAGCCGCAGGATTCTCTATCGCCATGGGCAGCGGTGCCGCGGGGGCAAAAGAGGCTGCGGATTATGTAACGACGGGACTTCATGAGGATGGTATTCTGAATGCGCTTAAGTATTCAGGTCTTATCTGAATTTGAGGTAGAGTAATTCAAGAAACGGTTCTATGATCTTCATCCGGTCATCGCGGGTGTTCGTGTAAATATAGATGGACGTGAATATCTTCGGACTTAACAAGTAAAATGCGATGTTGTACCGCTCAAGATGCGCGATGTAAACACGCGGAGCGAATCCTGCACCGTATCCGTTGGTCAATAATTCGGTAAGGGTCTCGATACTGTTATATGTATCAGAAAGTTGGATGCGCTCCTGATCCCCGAACCACTGCTCGACGGCCTTGTGGGAAGACATATCCACGGGAATGAGAAGAGGCAGACGACCTATTTCTTCCGGACATACGAAGTGTCTGTCGGTAAGCGGTACTCCTCCGGGAACTACCAGACCCCATTCGAAGTTTTCTATCAGCGGTGTTGTACGGTAATCACAGAAATTTATTTTGTCTGGAAGAAGGGCGACATCAAGCTCTCCTTTGGCAACCATGTCGCGGATCTGAATGTTGTCGCCCGAATAAGTCTTCATTATTATCGAAGGTTCATTCTGCTTAAATTTGGACAGTTCGTTCGAGAACATGGAGCAGGAAACCGGAAAAGAGAATCCTATCTTCAATTGTTTCATAGACTGTTCTTCGATGTATCGCTTGAACCGTTGTTTGATGCTCATTCCGTCATCGATAAAGTTAACCAGTACTATGCCGTTTGAAGTCAGTGTAATGGGAATGGTATCTCTGTTAAGGAGTTTGGTGCCGAATTCGTTCTCAAGGGCGGTAATGGTCCTTGATACGCTTGACTGCGATATTCCGAGTCTTCTCGCAGCTTCTGAATTGCTGCCTAATTCGGCAACGAGTCTGAATATTTCCAAGTCTTTGTCAGTCATTCCGTTCCCCTCCGGAATTCTTGTCTGTTAAGGTTTGACTATCGTATAACCTCCGGCTCTTATTACGGCTTTTTCGGTGTGACCGAGATAGAATCTGATAACGGATGTGCCGTCTTTTTCCGTATCTATCGCGACATCATCGAAAAGTATATCATCAGGATCTCCCTTGTATGTTGCTGTTGCTTTGTTGGCGGTAATCGTTACCGTGTCCGTAAGAGCACAGCATGCAAATTCGCGGTAGGTAAGAAGTGTAAGAGCGGGAGCAGCCTCATTTCTGCCCGTGATCCGCTGAACAGTTATCTTGATCCTGTCATTCTTAAGGATCTTGATCATAAGACGGTAACTTCCGTAAGGACGGTAAGACAACAGGTCTTTGAGCGGACCGGGGTAATCGCTCTTGAAGGATGATTTGTATATCTTATGGTCGGATGTAAGCTCCAGGATCTTATCGTCGACGAATTCGCGAAGCTTCTTATCGCTTGAGGACATGCCGAACTGCGACCTCATCATCAGTGCGAATTCGGCCTGCAGGAAGAAGTCCAAAGCCTGATCACGCATGAAGCGCAGGCTTAAAGGATTATCGTTGAAGATCTGAAGCTGAAGCTGTCCCATGTGCATGGACGCTTCGGCGAATACTCCGTCGAAGTCTTCCTGTTCGAATCTGTACCGCGAGTCTATATAAACCTTCTCTATGAGAGAAGCTGCCATCTCGGGATTTTTGGTTACGTATATGCCCTCGGAGAACATCTCGGCGAGCTTAAATGTAGATTCATATATGCCGAATGCATGTCCTATGGAGAAATATCTGAATGCCTGTCCGTAGTCCGGAATGCCGTCGGACAGCCTTCCTTCAAAGTGTATGAATCCCAATGTGTTGGCGGCATATCCGAAGCCGCCGTCTTTCCACAGGATCTCCATGCATCTGGCGGCTTCCTTAAAGTCGGATTTAAATACGGAATTTCCGCCGAGGCAGGCAAAGCCTTTAATTCTCAATGCGTTGAAATTCTTTGCTTCGCACAGTTCGTTAACGTATTTCCTGAACAGTTTCTTCGTAAACCTGTCCGCATCCTTCAATATGAGATCGTTATCGAGCTCATGAATATAGTCGTCTTTGATGTCGTCGATATAGCGGCGCTGCTCTATGGGGAGCATATTCTCTTCGTCCTGAAGATCGATCATGTAAAGGATGTTCTCTGCGTCGATGTAATCTGCGGCTTTAAGATGAACCTGCATCAAAGACAGATCTTTAAACAATCTAAGAAGGTAGGAGAAGATCCATCTTAAAAGATCATCATCGGTCTGCGGCATCATGTTCATTCTGTAGGCTTCAACGGCAGCGGGGTTGTCACCAAACAGCCGGTCGATGCACAGAAGATCATAAAAGTGGATCATCAAAGGCTCGAACCATGTAAAGAAAAAGGATGCTGCGTCGATGTCGTTCTCCGTTATCTTCTCGAGAACCTGCGCTATGTCGTCCAGAGTGAATTTACGGGTATTCTCACATTGGATAACAACATTCTTCGTTGCAGCCAAAGGCAAAAGGGTTATATCGTAGAAATCACTGTCATATACCGCGAATGAATCAAGTGATGTATCGCTGATCTTTATTATTCGGGGATAATCTGCCATAAATAATCCTTTCTTTGATAAATTTTACCTTTTTAAAAGTAACGCGTGTAGTAAAATATCCATGTATAAAGTTAAATTTATGTTTCATTCTCATTCTTCGGAGGTAAGGACAATGGGACTGTGTTTCAGAAAGAGCATAACCATCGCACCCGGTGTAAGAGTCAATCTGAGTAAGAGCGGACCGAGCCTGAGCTTCGGTAAGAAGGGCATCAGAGAGACCATCAGTGCTACCGGTAAGTCGACAACGACAGTCGGTATTCCCGGCACCGGTGTTTACTACAAGAAGTCCTATGATCTGAAGAAGCTCGGTAAGGGTAAAGACGATAAGGCATCCAAGACAACCAAAGGCAAGGCTGCAGCAGCAACCGCCGCTTCGGCACCTGCTGCAAATGATCAGCAGAAGATGGCCGAGCTTGAAGCGAACAAGGCTAAGGTCGCGGAGTACGAGGCATATGTAAATGCCATCAAGTCCGTTCACAAGGCTACGGACGGGCTTATCGATTGGGCAGCTCTTAACAGGGATGAGATCCCCACGAATATCGTCAGGGGCAGTGAAGAGTATAAGGAATTCGAGACGTTAAAGACATTCTCCGGGCGTGTTATCGCAGGGGATGTTGACGCATATCTTGAGATAATCAATGTCATAAGACCCTATGACGATCTTCTTGATTACGGATCATCCTTCGAGGTCGGCACGGACAGAAAGGACGTCCTCGAGGTGGAGTTCCACGTAAAGTCCGAAGAAGTTGTTCCGAACACAGAGTTGTCGCTTAAGGCAAACGGTTCCCTTAACGAGAAGGAGATGAGCAAGACCAATTATTATGCCCTCATGCAGGATTATATCTGCAGTACGATGATAAGGATCGCGCGTGATTCGTTCGCGCTGCTTCCCGTAGATAAAGTATATGTTCATGCAGCAGATGATGTACTTAATACGGCAACGGGGTATAATACCGAAGTCACTCTTGTTTCTGCCGAGTTCGGAAGGGAACAGCTCCAGTCTCTTAACATGGAGATGATTGATCCTTCGGATGCGCTCTCCGGATTTAAGCACAACATGAAGTTTGCCAAGACAACGGGCTTTAAAGCCGTAGAAAGGATACTTCCCGAATAACGGGACCGCATGCATTTTAAAAGTAATGACGCCAAAGGTATAGCCTGCATTCTCCTTGCTGCTTTTGGCTTTGCTCTTATGACATTTTTCGTAAGGCTGTCGGGGGATGTTCCCACGATGGAGAAGGCGTTCTTCCGTAATGCCTTTGCAGCCGTGATCGCGATGGTCACGCTCATCCGTTCCGAAGATAAATTCAAGATTAAGAAGGGTAACGGGAAGTACATCTTCTTAAGATGTCTGTTCGGTACCACCGGACTTCTTTGCAACTTCTATGCGATAGACCATCTGCCTCTCGCAGATGCGAACATGCTTAACAAATTGTCTCCGTTCTTCGCGATAATCGCATCCATTCCTATCCTTAAGGAGAAGCCGACCAAGATAGATATCCTTACGACTATAGGAGCATTCTGCGGTGTTATCCTCATCGCAAGACCTTCCCCCGATGTCTCGATCGTTCCCGCGCTTGCGGGTCTGTGGGGCGGAGCGGGTGCCGGTATCGCTTATACTTTCGTGCGTCTGCTCGGAAAGCGAAAAGAAAGAACGTCGATCATTGTTCTTTGCTTCTCGATATTCTCGTGTATGCTCTCGGCTCCGTTCATGATCTTCAACTTCAAGCCGATGGAGTGGTGGCAGTTAGGCTGCCTTATCGTAGCGGGCATCTTCGCTGCAATAGCACAGTTCTCGATAACATCCGCGTATAAGTTCGCACCCGCACGTAAGATAGGCGTCTTCGATAATACACAGGTGGTATTCTCGGCGTTCCTCGCGATCGCATTCTTCGGCGAGATACCGGAAGTGTTCAGCATAATAGGTTATGTCATTATCATCGGAATGGCTGTGTTCAGATGGTACTGGAACTTAAAGCACGAGCAGCCGGAAGAAGTTACAGCGTCTTAAGAGTAACGTCGTAAGCTCCGCTGTCGCGAAGATCCATTATCATGTAAGACCTTGAAGAGCCGCCCCGGGGGATCGATATGCTTCCGGGGTTAAGAACATGCACCTTGGCCGCACCGAAAGAGCTGTCTTCGAACCCGTCGAAAGGGACGTGGGTGTGCCCGTAAAGTGCGATATCACAGTTGTTTTCCATGGCAGCATATATGAGTCTGTCGAGTCCGTAGTTGACGTTTACCAGATGTCCGTGAGTGCAGAAGAAACGATGTCCTTTAAGAGTGAAGACGGACCAGTCCTGAAGATCTCCTTGGGATCTGAAGTCGCAGTTGCCTTTGATGAATACACATGGGATCTTGGGGGCGCCAAGGCGCTTCTCTACGACAGATACGGTGTCTTCGAGGTCGCCTAAGTGGATTATCATGTCGGGCTTCTCGAGATCGACCGCCTGATAAACACGGTCGGATCTGCCGTGTGAGTCGCTTACGATAAGTATCTTCATGCTCCGAATTGTACAACATCGTTTGTCCAAGTGCTATAATGTGAGAGTTTATTAATATTCGAAAAGAGGTTTCTGATTATGGAAAAGAAGAATCTTGACTGGTCGAATCTGACATTCGGTTACACAAAGACCGACAAGCGCTTTGTAGCCAACTACACAAACGGCGCATGGGACAACGGAGCTCTCATCGATGATGACATGATCCAGATGAGCGAGTGTGCAGGTGTCCTTCAGTATGCTCAGACAGTATTTGAAGGTCTCAAGGCTTATGAGACTGTTGACGGAAGAATCGTTACTTTCCGTCCCGACCTAAACGCTGCAAGACTTCACGATTCCGCAGTAAGACTTGAGATCCCCCCTATCACAGAGGAGATGTTCATAAGATCCGTTAAGGAGACTGTTGCAGCTAATGCGGCATGGGTACCTCCGTACGGAACAGGCGCTACACTTTACCTGAGACCTTACATCTTCGGTATCAACCCTGTTATCGGCGTTAAGCCTGCAGAGGACTATCAGTACCGTATCTTCGCGACCCCTGTAGGTCCTTACTTCAAGGGCGGCGCTAAGCCTATCGTTGTTAAGATCTCTGATTTTGACCGTGCTGCTCCTCACGGAACAGGTAACATCAAGGCCGGTCTTAACTATGCTATGTCACTGCATGCTATCGTTACTGCTCATAATGAGGGATTTGCAGAGAACATCTATCTCGATCCTCAGACAAGAACAAAGATCGAGGAGACAGGCGGAGCTAACCTGATCTTCACAGACGGCAAGGGCACACTCGTTGTTCCTAAGTCCAACTCCATCCTGCCTTCCATCACGAGAAGATCTCTCGTATATGTTGCAGAGCACTACTGCGGCATGAAGATCGATGAGAGAGCAGTAACTCTCGAGGAAGTAATGAGCGGCGCATTCACAGAGGGCGGTCTCTGCGGTACAGCTGCTGTTATCTCACCTCTCGGCAAGATCAACGATCACGGCAAGGAGTTCGAGTTCTCTAACGGCATGAGCGAGATGGGCCCTGTAATGACAAAGCTTCGTGAGACTTTGACAGGTATCCAGATGGGTACTGTTGAAGCACCTGAGGGCTGGATCGTAGAGATCGAGTGCTGATATGTGTAAAGTAACCGTATTCATTGCTGACGGAACAGAAGAGACCGAGTGCCTGACGATCGTAGATCTTTTAAGACGCGCAGGCGTCGAGGTCCGTCTCGTTTCCATTATGGAGACCGAGAAGATCGTAAGCTCACATAAGGTCACGATCATCGCGGACGGACAGTTCGACTCGGAGGATTATTCTGATTCCGATATGCTGTTCATCCCGGGCGGTATGCCGGGCGTAACCAATATGCTCGCGCATGAAGGTCTTATCGAATTGATCCGTAAGTTCAATGCGGACGGCAAGCGACTCGGCGCGGTATGTGCGGGTCCTTCTGTTCTCGGTAAGGCCGGTGCGCTTGAGGGCAAAAAAGCTACATGTTTCCCGGGGTGGGAAGATAAGCTTTTATGTTCTGAATACACCGGCGCGGGCGTAACGACAGACGGTCTTATCACTACAGGTCGCGGCTTAGGATTCACCATCGATGAAGGTCTTGAGCTTATCAGACTTCTTAAAGGTGATGAGGCTGCAGCCGACATCAAACGAAGGATACAGCATCCCGAGACAATCTGATTCAAAACAAAAAGAGGCGGTTCGTTGAAGAACCGCCTCTTATTATTTGTCTTACTTTATCTTACTTTTCTGCTCTGCACAGCTCGCACAGATCTTCGCCGTCTTCGAGGGGAAGTCCGCATCTTGGACAGTATCGGATGCCTGTGCTTGCAGTCTTCTGCGTAAACCCCTGCTCATAATTCCAGTCTCTGTTTCTGATATTTCTGATCTCTTTTTCAATCTGATCGTTAACCCAGTCCTTATGCAGTCTGTCGAGTCTTGATGCTCTCTTGAATGCCATCTTCTCGAACGCTGTTCCGATAACTCCCCATGTAAGGATCGCCACAAGGATCATATTGGCGATGATGAATATTGTCCATGAGCTGTAGTTGGATGCATGTGTTATGGCGGATCCCCTGATTGCAGGTCCGCTTAATGATACGTCGATTATTGCCCAGAGAATTATAAGCGCGAAGAAAGTTGTTCTCATGCTTCTTGTGAATCTGAATGCGCAGGGAATCTTATTGAACTCCTCGTTGTAAGTCTTCTCAAAAAATGTGTCTATCATGGTATTGCCCTCCCTTATGATGTTTGTAATGCAATTATCACAGCGCGCGTAAACCAAACCAATGGCTGATAACGGCGCGAACTGTTGCATAAGCAACACAGGGAGGCGATAGTGTCGTTTATCTTATATTTTTATAAAGAGGAGACGAATCTTATGAAGGAATTCATGCCTTCTTCATCACGCTTATAGACGCCGGCGCACTCGAGTATTTCGGAGAAGGCGACGCCGACTTCATCCTTGATGATCTCTATGGCATCTTCGCGTGAAGGGTTCTTATCAAGACGGGGCAATACCTTGGCCTTGACCCATTCCTCATGCTTGGACAAAGTCTCGTCAGAAGACAGATCCTTATGGGCTGCGATCGCTTCGGCAAGATCTCCGAGTTCCTTCTTAAGTCTTGCGGGAAGGATGGCCAGCCCCATGACCTCGATAAGTCCGATGTTCTCTTTCTTGAGGTGATGGTATTCCTGATGAGGGTGATAGACACCGAGAGGATGCTCATCGGTCGTGATGTTGTTTCTAAGGACGAGGTCGAGCTCGAACCTGCCTTCTTTGTTTACTCTCGCGATAGGCGTGATGGTGTTATGGGGGACGCCGTCCGTCTCAGCGAAGATAAATGCATCTTCGTCGGTATAAGCGCGCCATGCATTTAGGATCTTATCGGCAAGATCTGCCATGCGGGAAGCATCTGTGCCCGTAAGTCTGATTACGGACATAGGCCACTTGATGATGCCGGCCGTAATGTCGTCGAACCCGGGGATCACAAAAGTCTTCTCATAAGAAGCACGTGCCATCGGGAATGTGTAGCATCCGCCCTGGAAATGATCGTGCGAGAGTATGGATCCTCCTACTATCGGAAGGTCTGCGTTAGAACCCACGATGTAGTGAGGGAACTGCTCTACGAACGACAAAAGCTTCACGAATGTCGAGCGGTTTATCACCATGGGAATGTGTTCTTTATTAAATACGATGCAGTGCTCGTTGTAGTAAACATAAGGTGAGTACTGCAGGTAATAAGCATCTCCGTCGAGTGTGATCGGGATGATGCGGTGGTTCTGTCTTGCGGGGTGCGTCATGGTGCCGGCGAAGCCTTCGTTCTCGACGCACAGCAGGCACTTGGGATAGGACGTGGACTTGGCTTTGCCCGCAGCTGCGATGTCGCGCGGATCCTTTTCGGGCTTGCTTAAGTTGATCGTGATGTCGATGTCGCCGTACTCTGTGGATGAGGTCCACTTGATGTCCTTCGCGATCCTGTCCGTTCTTATGTAATTCGTGTCGCGGCTGAAGGTGTAGTACCAGTCCGTGGCGTCTTCTGCAGATTTTCTTCTCAGGGTCTCGAACATGTTTATCACATACGAGGGAGGAGGTGTAAGAAGTCCCATCAGCTTCGTGTCGAAAAGGTCTTTCTGCACGCCCGTAAGGTCGCCCTGGAGTGCGATGAAGTCTTCGAGGATAAGGTGGAGCTTACGCGGCACGACCTGCTCTTCGGGCTTAACGTATTCGTCGAGTCCCAATGCTTCGACGAGTTTGTTGACTGTATATGTTCTGTCGAGTTCGTCTGTGAGACCTCTGTCGACACCGTAGTTAACAAGTTCGGTAATAAGGTAATTGTAGTCTTTCATGATACGCCCCCCCTGTTGTTGTATCAGATCACTTTAATGCCGCCGTATTTTCTTATCTTAAGTATGTCGCACGATCCTTCGCCGAAGACGGAATCCATTACCTCGCGGTACTTCTCGGCGTGATCGTTCTTTACGAAAGCCTGTATCGTTCCCGCGAAGCCGCCGCCGTGTACGCGGGAAGCTTCTTCGTTTGTAAGGATCGAATCGCTGACCGCAAGTGCGATCGATACGTTCTGTGTTGTTACATCGCTGTTGGTGTATATGTTCTGAAGATATTTGAAAGACGAGTTGCCGGATTCTTTTACGAGCTTTAGGAACTCCCACAGATCGCCGTGCTGCAGAGCCTCAGCCTCCTGATTCGCGCGCTTGCTCTCCTCAACGAAATGTATCGCGCGAAGGACCGCTCTGTCTCCTGCTTTCTCGCGGAGCATCGAGATGTTCTTTAAGATGTCATCCAGACTTACGGGGCGCAGCACCTCGTGACCGAGAAGTTCAGCGACTTTCTTCATTTCCGCGGGGACTGCCGCGTACTCGTCAGTAAGATTGCTGTGCGAACCGCGTGTGTTGGTTATACAAAGGCAGTAGCCCGTCTTCGAGAAATCGAATTCGATGCGCTCGGCCTCAGGGTTATCGGGATACCTAAAGTCTATGTGTACCATGTTGCCTACGGAGCATGCCATCTGATCCATGAGACCGCAGGGCTTGCCAAAGTAGACGTTCTCTGCGTACTGTCCTGCTTTTGCTATGGTAACGGGATCTATCTTCATGTCGTTGTAAAGACCGGACACGATAGTTCCGATCAACGTCTCGAAAGCGGCGGAAGAAGATATGCCGGCACCTACAAGAACATCGCTTGTAACGTAAGCGTCGAATCCTCCGATCTTGTAGCCTTGGGAGGAGAGTGCCTGCAGCATGCCTCTTATGAGAGCCGGTGTCGTTCCGGTCTCGTCCTGCCTTACGGCAAGGTCGCTCACATCGATAGTGTTGGTGCTGTAGTTGTCGGATTTAAGTCTTACGGTGCCGTTGTCCGTCTTGCGAACAATGGCGATCGCATCTCTGTTTATGGATGCCGCGAGGACTTCACCGTGCTGGTGATCCGTGTGGTTGCCGCCGATCTCGGTCCTGCCGGGAGCAGAGTAGATCTCTATGCCGCCGTCAGCTCCGAAGTTCTCCTCGAAAACTTTGATCGCAGCTTCGTAACGCGCGGGCTGCTTGGCCGCCCATGCGGGATCGATGTAAATGTCATTGAAATCGATAACGGAAAGGTCTGTCTTTATGCTCATGAGGCGTCCCTCCTTGTAATAAATTGATTATAGGCTGAGTTTAGTAAAATGTCAACTAATATTACTAAACATTTACTAAATAATGCTGACAAACCACGCTTAAGCTGATAAAATAAATACATGGTTACGATTAAAGACATAGCAGGCGAATGCGGTGTTTCTCCCGCATCGGTTTCCAGAATACTGAATAATGACAATACTCTTAAGGTGACCGAAGAGACCCGTAAGAAGGTCTTCGAGACTGCCTCGAGATTAGGCTATGTAAAAAGGAACAGATCCAAGAGCAAGGCGGCATTTAAGCTCGGTATTCTTCAGTGGTTCTCCGCACAGCAGGAGCTGGAGGATGAATACTATCTTAAGGTGCGTAAGGGCGTCGAGGATTTCTGTGTAAAGAATTCCATTCAGATCGCACGCGCATACCGCACGGATCTCGATTATAAAGATACATTAAAAGACTGTAACGGTCTTGTCTGTGTAGGTAAATTCGCGAGGGAAGATGCTTCGGATCTTGTCGAGTTCAATAACAATATCGTTTTCCTCGATATGAAGTCGGAGCATCCGGAAGTAACGACACTTACCGTCGATCTTTATACGGCGACGAAGGAAGCTCTCGAGTATCTTAAGTCGCTCGGACATAAGAAGATCGCTTACCTCGGAGGCATCGAATATGCATCAGGTTCCGAAGTCGTTACGGATGACAGAAGACTTGCTTATGTTCTGTTTATGAGACAGAATCAGATCCCTTATGAGGATCTTATAAAAGAAGATGAGTATACGACATCTTCAGGTTATAAGATGATGAATGAGATGCTCGAAGGAAATATCATCCCTACTGCAGTCTATGCCGCATCGGATGCTATCGCCATCGGTGCGATCAAGGCTATCAAGGAGAAGGGTCTGCGCGTCCCTGAGGACATCTCGATAATCGGATTCAATGACAATGACATGAGTGAGTTCACGGAGCCTCCGCTTACTACAATGCATGCGCCTTCCTACGATATGGGACAGCACGGCGCTAACCTTGTTTATGTGGCGGGCAACCTCGATATCAAGACTCCTCTCAAGGTCATGATCCCCTGTACAATGGTCAAGCGCAGTTCATGCGCAGAGTGCCATCAGGATACATAGAATAATGCCAACAGGTTGACAATTGTCTACTTGCGAACGATAATGCTGGTATACAGATGTGCACCAACGTTGTCGGAGGTAAAGTATGATCAGATTGTCAGACGCCGAATGGAAGATTGCAGTATGCCTGTGGGACCAAGGTTCTATGACCATAACCGAGCTTACCAGGACCTTGGGGAGCGACACCGGTTGGAGCAAGAATACCATCATCACGCTTCTTAAGAGGATGCAGGAGAAAGGCGCCGTGAGCTTCGTCCAGGAGGACCGCGCGAAAAGGTTTTATCCTCTGATTGACAGGGCCGAGGCCGAGATGGAAGAGACGGAGTCTTTCTTGGACAAAGTCTATAAAGGCAACGTCGGCTTGATGATATCCAACCTTATTAGTTCGGATAAGCTTACCAAAGAAGAGATAAGGGAGCTTCAGAGAATTCTGGAGGAAGACTGATATGCTTCGGTATGTTATCGGGGTCAGCCTCGTGGCTGTAGTTTTGCTGATTCTAAGGTCTTTAACAGACAGGAAGATTGCGCGTAAATATCAGTATGCGATGTGGCTTGCGATACCTTTGTTTATGCTGTTGTTTCCGATTGTAAATATTAAAGTAAATCTGCCGGAATTGCCAGAAGTAAATGAAGTTCAGAAGGTTCATGTTGCCGCAAGCGAGCCCGGAGATAATGCGGCTTCTGAAGAGCCGGTAATTATTAATACTTCACCGGCTGTAAAAAGAATCGACTGGGGCGCATCATTAAGAGATACATCGCTTCTGGTCTCGGTCTTAATTATCGCGTTTCTGACTTTGTATAACTTAGGTTTTGTTCTCTATGTAGTAAGGAGACGAAGCTTTATCAGGACTGACGGGGACAGCGGACTTAAGGTGTATAAGCTCGATTATAAGACGACGCCGTTTCTTCTTGGAAGAAGTATATATTTGGGAAGTGAGGAAGAGAGCTTTTCGAGGTGTGTGCTGTTCCATGAGGTGTGCCACTACAGGCAGGGGGATATGTTCTGGATTATCCTGAGGCATCTGGTGCTCGCGCTTAATTGGTATAACCCGCTAATCTGGATTGCTTTTATCAAGTCAGGGCACGACTGTGAGCTCGCGTGCGACGAGAAAGTGCTGAAACTCTTGGGTCAGAACGAAGCGGCGGAATACGGGAGGACGCTGTTAAGCCTTGTAAGTAAGAAGGCGGCGGTGCGACATAGGTTTACGTTAACAACGGGAATGAGAGGTACATATAAAACGATGAAGAAGAGGATAACAAGCATAAAGCACCCGAATAAGAACAGCAGGGTGGTTCTGGCGTCGTGTGCAGCTTTGATACTTCTTGCCGCAGGCTGCTCGCTGGTCGAATACGGGAAGAAAATGAGTATTGATGAAGCAACGGCACTGGCACTGTCAGCTGCACGCGTAAACAGCGAAGATGTGACAGTCTCGAGTACTGAGCTGGTAGATGAAGACGGAAGGCAGTTGTACGAGATCGAGTTTGTTTCTTATGGTGATGTTTACCGAGTATATCAGTATGGTATGGATGCCGATACAGGTGAACTTGTTTATGCCTGCTGTGCTCTCGAGGAGCCGCGGTATCCTTTGGATGAGAGGCTTTTCGGTGAGTGGGTCGTGACGGAGAATAGCACAGTGATGCCGTTTGTCGGGGAGGACGAGATATTGGGGTACACCTTTAACGGCGATAACACGGGGTACGTTACTGTGCTTATGGACGGCGAGGAGACAAATGTGGATTACACATGGACTGCGTCGTATCCGTATATCACGTTCTATGTCGAAGGCTGCAGCATCCCGCGCGCGACTTATAGCATTGGCGGCGACTGCGGAATCATCTTAAGTCAGGGCACGCGAGTAATCAGACGGCAGAGCTAAATAAGAACGAAGCAATACAACAGAAACGGAACCTTAAGCAAATCTTAAGAACTTTCCCTGTCTATAATTAAAGGCCGGTAGAAGTACAATTGTCCCGTACCGATGAAGGAGGGACATTATGCCGAACATACTTATCTGCGATGACGAGAAGGATATCGTAAATGCACTTAAGATTTACTTAAGTGATCCCGACTACATAATCTATACCGCGGGGAACGGTCAGGAAGCGCTTGAGACCGTAAAGACAAAAGAAATCCACCTTATACTTCTTGACATCATGATGCCGGTCATGGACGGCATCGAGGCCATGGCGAAGATTCGCGAGATAAGTAACGTCCCCATAATACTTCTTACCGCCAAAAGCGAGGATGCCGACAAGATATTAGGTCTTAACGTCGGAGCTGACGACTACATCACCAAACCATTTAACCCGCTTGAAGTTTCTGCCAGAGTGAAGTCGCAGCTTCGGCGTTTCCTGAAGCTCGGCTCCGGAACGCCCTCGAAAGACAGGTTCGTGATAGGCGGCATCGAGCTTGATGACAAAGCAAAAGAAGTCCTCATAGACGGCGTACCGGCACAGCTCACACCCAAAGAATACGAGATACTAAAGCTTCTGATGTCGCATCCGGGCGAGGTGTTCTCTCCGGGCGACATCTACAGGTCGGTGTGGAAGGAAGCCCCTCTGGGGCAGGACGGCACCGTCGCAGTACACATTCGCCACCTGCGCGAGAAACTGGAGATAGACCCCGGCAACCCGAGGTATGTGAAGGTCGTTTTCGGACAGGGATACAAGATAGAGAAGGGAAGATAATATGAGAAAGTTTTTAAGGTCGTTTACAGGAAAGTTTATTTGTTTCTTTGTGTGCGTGCTGTCGGCAGTTCTGACGGCGGGCTCAGTATTAGGCGTGATGCTCATGGCCCGGGAAGATTTCTATACTTCTTCGGAGGAAACTCTTGTAAGAGATGTCATCGCGTCTTCGGCTTACGATGCGGGGTGCAGGTTCAATAATGAGGTCTACGATGACATGGTTTCCGACGCGCGGGAAGATGTGGCTGTTAATGAATCTGTCGAAGAGTGTTTCGCGTTCGAAGTTTACGACGATGATGATAATCTGATAGTAGTGTCGAGCAATATAGATGAAGTGCAGGGGCAAGAGCCCGTGACTACGGTTCTGTATTCCCCGGGAACATTTGTCGAGAATGAGCCTTCGACGTACTTTACTACCAAAGTCTATTATGATTCTTCTGTTCCGATGACAGAGCAGATGGCTTTCTACTACAGACTGGTGGAGTTTCTGTACTCGATAAGATATACCCTCGGGGTAGTGGCGGCAGTGTCTTTGATAATCGCTGTAATCAGCTTTGTGATTCTCATGTCGGTTTCCGCAAGAAGACCGGATAACGAGGAGCTGTGCCCGGGAGTGCTTAATGATGTTCCCTTCGATATTCTGACAGCAGTATCGGCAGGCGCGGCAGCACTTATCTTAGCAATAATGTACTTGGTTGTATCCGAGACGGATGAATCTTATGTGCCTATGCTGATATTCGGGGTGCTTATGGCGTGCTCAGTCGCGTCGATTCTTCTCGGACTTTGCATGAGTATCTCCGCGAGATTAAAGCAGCATAATCTTATCCGTAACACGCTGATATTTAAGATTCTGCGATTCCTGTGGCAGTGCGTAAGGGGGCTTCACAGATTTAATATGAATCTGATACGAGGACTGCCGCTCATACCTAAGACACTGCTTCTTATAGCCCTTTTCGCAGTGTCCGAGATGTTTGCGATAGGCTTCGTAGACTTCGGCACAAGAGCAGGTTGCGTTTTTGTTCGGTTTATTATAGTCGTGCCTTTGATACTTAATCTCGCAGTGACTTTAAGAAAGCTTCAACAAAGCGGCAAGGCTCTCGCGGCGGGAGACCTTGGCTTTCACACCGAGACCTCAACATGGAAGTTATTGCCCGACCTTCGGGCGCACGGGGAGGACCTTAACAGTATCGCGAACGGGATGAACGCGGCTGTCAACGAGAGGCTTAAAAGCGAGCGCATGAAGACCGAGCTTATCACGAATGTCTCTCACGACATCAAGACGCCGCTGACATCAATAATAAACTACGCTGACCTTATATCCCGCGAGAAAAGCGAGAACCCGAAGATAAGAGAATATTCGGAGGTTCTGGTAAGGCAGTCGGAGAGACTTAAGAGGCTTACAGAAGATCTTATTGAGGCATCGAAAGCGTCCTCGGGCAACCTCGAAGTTAATCTTGAACCCTGCGAGGCGGCAGTCTTTATCTTGCAGGCGGAAGGTGAGTATGAAGACAAACTTAAGAAAGCAGGTCTGACGCTGGTCACGAAGCTTCCCGAAGAGAGCCTTAAGATAATGGCGGACGGCAGACGTATGTGGAGGATATTCGATAACCTTATGAATAATATCTGTAAGTATTCGCAGCCGGGGACCCGTGTGTATCTGTCGCTGGAACGCGTCGGCGATAACGCTCAGTTTGTCTTTAAGAACACATCCGCGTCCGAACTTGATATGAGCGAGGAAGAACTTATGGAGAGATTCACAAGAGGCGACCGGTCGCGTAACAGTGGGATAGAAGGTAATGGTCTGGGACTTTCTATCGCAAGGAGCATGGCCCAGCTTCAGAACGGGTCGCTCGACATCAAGATCGACGGCGACCTGTTCAAAGCTGTGCTCGAGGTTCCGGTGTCCAAATTGGTGAATAGTGATACGCTGTAGTGCATTAAACATTACAGGCTATAGTCCTTCCGTATCGAGAATATATTCGTCGAATAACGGGAGACAGAAAGAAACTATACCGCGAGTGCTGCCTTTAATTATTCCTTTCTTGATAAGTCTTTTTCTGTAGGGATTGAATTCGTTACTTGTCATATTAAGTTCATTCCTAATATCAGCGATTTTATCTGAACCGATCTTAGCCATAGCGATAAGAATCTTGCGGTCGCCGGCAGATAGTTCGTCCCATACTTTCTCATAAACATACTCCTCGAGGTATTGCCTGTAACGAGTCAGTATGCCTTGGTAATCTCCGCCGTTCTCCCATGTGTAGTATCCAAGTACTTGAAATGCGAAGGAATACCCTTTGGTAAGGCGAGCCATCTCCAGAGCCTGTGTTCTGCTAATCTTTAGCTTTTCGCTGTAATTGTTGGCTATTGCACCGATGTTTAAGGGCTCCAACTCAATCTTAGGTGCCCTGTAAAGGAAAGTAAGGCTTTTCTCATTTTGAAGATGATTGATATTATCGTAGAGCCCCGTCATTATAAGATAAACGGGCAAGTCTTGCCGTAACAGTATCTGGAAAGATGCTGCAAATTCCTTTATATACTTGCTGTTCACGACTTCGTCGATTGTTATAAGTACACGCTTTCCCTTCTTCTTAATGCTCCCAAGCATTTTGGTTACCGCTGTGTCTATGTCTGCAATGGGAGCCTCCCCTTTTACTTCCAGCCCGAAGCCGAATATTGACAGGTTTATCTTGGATTGTTTAAACAACTGAGCCAGTTTGTTGTCGCTTGCAAGTTTTGCCGCCAAAGCATTCATAAGATCACGCTCGGGGTTAAGCTCTATTGTTATCCATTCACTATTCTTCTTCAGGTGGCTTGCTATTTCCGTCATGAAAACAGTTTTGCCTGAGCCTCTGATACCGGTGATCATATATACTTGCTGACTGGGTTTTACACTGGAAAAGGCATTGATCACCTCATCAAATTGTGCCACACGCGATATTAATTCTGACGGTGCTTTACCAAAAACAAGCGAATACGGATTGTTCATATTTACTGTCCTTTACTGTTTTGAAAAGGTTTTACTGTCGTTTACTGTTTGAATATTATTTTACTGTCGTTTACTGTTTTGGTCAAGAACGGCTGTTATCGGATCTGATTCAGATGTTACGAATACAATAAACGAGTATGTATCTCAGTATAGTGATTACATATTCAAGACGGCACAGGACATGGCTGATAATCAGCAGTATGATGAAGCTATTGCATATCTTGAAGAGAATAGTGATTATGTAGATGACGACCAGTATAATTCCATTGTTGCTGATTATGAGGATTCTGCTGCACAGTTATTGTTGCAGTCAAATGATGTTGCCGGTCTGATTGCGGCAGGTAGTTTTGATGATGCATTTAGCGTGCTGAATACAATAGGAAATATGTATCCGAATTCTGAAACTTATAACCAACTTTTAGCAGAGGCAGAAGATGCTTATACTTCGGCTGAGTTAGGTATAATACAGGGCTATATTGACAACTCAGATTATGAAGCAGCTTATGATGAGTGTATTGACGCTTTGAACAGAGTTCCGGGAAGAAGCGAACTTGTTACTCAAAGAGACTACTGTGAACAAAGACTTCCTGTTCCTTTGGATGATTGTTTTAGTTCTAGTTCAGGTATACATGGTTATGGTGATCCTTCGGGCTCTGAAGGTCTGTTTGATAATATTTTTACCGATGATGATTTTTTGATGTATGCTGACAATGCAGGTTTTGAGGGTTTTGGTAACTATGCTGATTTCTATCTGGATGGACAATATGACATATTAAGATTAGGTGTAACACCCTTTGAGCATATATATGGCGATTATGTTGTGTTCAGTATTATTGCTGATGATGAAGTTATATATGAACAGAGTATTACAAATCGCACAACACCGGATTTGTTTGACATAGATGTATCTGGTGTAACGTGGTTAAGAATATCTTTTTCATCGGAACTTTCCAATAGAATTGTTGTAGTTAATCCACAGTTGCTTTGTAATTAAAAGGAGCACGATTTAAAGTAAGTATTGTGATGATTGAGAAATTACAGTAATCGGTTGTCATGCGCACATTGCACAACAGAAGGAAACTGATTTTGTGAAATCAGTTTCCTTTTTGTTTGGAGCGAAGGTGTTATCATACACTTAAGGAAACTCAAATCGTATAATTAGTTTCCAAAGGAGCGGATCATGGACCAGGATATGAAGATTAAGATCCTCAAGGCAACCATCACGGTCTTCAACAAGAAAGGCCTTAAGCTCACTATGGATGATATAGCCGAGCAGATGGGTATATCCAAGAAGACGATCTATAAGCATTACGACAGTAAAGAAGAGATCTTCGACCAGATCGTCGATTACATCTTCGATGACATTAAGAAGAAAGAGCAGGAGATCCTCAATGAGGAAGGACTCGAACTCGAGGTAAGAGTAAGACGACTCCTGGCAGCTTTCCCTGAAAGATTTACCGAGATAGATTTCACAAAGCTCGGCGACCTTAAGGACAAATATCCCAAGATATACAAGAAGCTTAAGAAGAGGCTTGAGTCCGGATGGGAACCCACGATGGAGCTTCTCGAACAGGGAAGGCAGCAGGGTATCTACCGGAAGGATGCGAACTTCACGATATTCAAGGTCATGATGGATGCATCGGTAGCGAGGTTCTTCGAGACGGACACCTTAAAGAAAAGCAAGATCAGTTACATAGAGGCATTGAATCAGGTAGTAGACATACTTCTGACGGGCATCAAAGCATAAGGGGGCACGCATATGGGCAAATCAAACAGTGTATACGGTAACGAGCAGAGTTCACACACGGTAAAGAAGGCCGAGAAATCCAAGAAGAAGTATATAAAGAAGTTCGGTGATGACTCGAAAGCAAATTATTCTGCCGAGGTTACCGAGAACAAATATATCGGAGATCTTCTCGGAGTTAAGAATATCGCGATCGGAAAGTCCGAGCCCGGAACGAGCAAAGGCTTTGATCTTGATAACGGCATCATCGTCGGCAATATCAGAATGGGATTCGGTCACTACCGCATCTCTATGGCTATGGCAAGTGCTGCGAATTCGATGGGACTCACACCTTACTGGATGGACTTGAATTCCTATCCCGAGACGACAGGTACGAAGGTCATCTCCGCACAGAACGATCTGTACTCCATGGGATCGAGACTTTCACAGAAGAGTAAGGTCTTTAATAAAGCTGTCTGGGAGCCTGTTAACTACACAGGGTTTAAGCAGCTTTCCTATAATGCTCCCGACCAGAAGAACGCCGAGCTCATGGCATCCGTATTTAAGAACGTACCCAAGGATATTCCCGTTATCGGTACGCACGTATGGCCTGCACAGGCTGCGATCCATGCCGGTATGAAGTATGTCGTTAACGCCGTTCCCGATAACTGGCCGATGGCTCTGCATTTCGCTGAGGGCGCGGTGCATACGATTCAGACACATTACGCATATCAGGGCTACCGCACGATGAACGGTATGGCGGGAGACAAGGTCTTAAAGCCGATGCCTGCCGACAGCCTCATGTACACGGGACACTACATCGACGACGAGCTCGTTAAGAACATAAAGCAGGACAACAAGAGAAGACTTGCGCGCAAAGCAGACGGAAAGCCCATGCGTTTCCTTCTTACCATCGGAGGCGCGGGTGCGCAGAAGGAGATCTTCGCTGCGATCATCAACGAGCTTTTGCCTGAAATCAAGAAGAACAAGGCAGCGCTCTACATCAACATAGGTGACTACATCAACGTATGGGAGGACTTAAGAAGGCTCGCTCCCGACATGTATCTTTATACCAAGACTCATATCAACGACTGGGAGGAGACGAAGCAGTTCTGCGCGGATGCCATTAAGGGCGATGTGGAAGGAATACACCTGTTCTGCCACGAGAATATTTTCGAGGCGGTGTATGCCACAAACCTTCTCATGAGGTCGTGCGATGTTCTCGTAACGAAGCCTTCCGAGCTCGCATTCTATCCCGTTCCGAAGCTGTTTATAAAGAGGATCGGCGGCCACGAGCAGTGGGGCGCTATCCACTCCGCAGAGATGGGTGACGGCACACTCGAGTGTCAGGACATCCCACATACACTGCAGATGGCAAGACTGTTCCTTGAAGATGACGTAACCTTGAAGAATATGTGTGATGCCATCGATCTTAACAAGAAGATGGGTCTTTACGACGGCGCATATAATGCCGTGAAGATCGCGATGGCACTTAAGAACGGAGGTGAGCCGGCATGAGACTTACAGCAAAAGAGAAGATAGCTTACGGCCTCGGAGCCGTAGGAAAAGACATGGTCTACATGCTCTCTGCGAGCTATGTCCTTTACTATTTCCAGGACATTCTCGGAGTATCTGCCATAGCAATGGGTCTTATCCTTATGGCAGCAAGAGTATTCGATGCATTTAACGATCCGATCATGGGTGTCGTAGTTGCCAAGACTAAGACAAAGTGGGGCAAGTTCCGTCCCTGGCTTATGATCGGAACGGTCACGAATGCGATCATCCTGATCGTCATGTTCTCCGCTCCGCCTTCGCTTGACGGCGGCGGTCTGATCGCATATGCGGCAGTCACTTATATCCTCTGGGGCATAACCTATACCATGATGGATATTCCTTACTGGTCAATGATCCCGGCGTTTACGGAGAGCGGTAAGGAGAGAGAAGGACTTACGACTCTTGCAAGATCCGCAGCAGGTGTAGGTTCCGCTATCGTAACTATTCTGACTGTCATGAGCGTTGCTGCTTTGGGTAATGCATTCTCCGCTAAAGAGAGTGATCTTCTTACAAAGAATTTTGCTTCTTCTGACGGTCTCAACTACACGGCATATGTGATCGAGGTAGACGGTGATCAGAATCCGACAGGCAACGTGACGGAATTTGCAGGTGACAATGTACAAGTTTCCACTACTATCACCGGTGCAAGAAGAGTGTTCGGTGACTGGAATGATGTTATCTACGTTAACTCTTCGAACGCCGATGTAACTCTTACGATCAATGATCAGGAGATCGAGGCGAGCAACGTCGAGTTTGTTAAGGGTGATTACGAAGGTGAGGGAGATAATCAGACCTTTGTTGATACAGATCCGTTAGTCTCCTTCTATGTTGATTCGGATACATATGCCGAATTGTCCGCTGAGCCTTCCATCCGTGCAGGAATCCTGATGGAGTCCAATCTCGAAGTTGAGAGAGTCGGCTTTAAGTATTTCTCTATGGTAGTCGGCATCTTGTTCGTAGTATTCATCACCATCACTTGTCTGTTTATCAAAGAGAAGTCTTCTGTCGATATCAAGACCGCATCCGTCGGACAGATGTTCAAGGCACTGATCCAGAACGATCAGGCTATGACGATCGTAATCACTATCGTTCTTGTTAACTCGGCAACATATATCACATCGAACCTTCTTATCTACTTCTTTAAGTACGATCTTGCAGGTTCGAACTGGCAGGGCAATTACACTCTGTTCAACACATTCGCAGGCGGTATTCAGATCCTTGCGATGATGATCATGTTCCCGATCTTAAGAAGGTTCTTTAATACATTGAAGATATTCTATATATGCATCGGTTCGGCGATCGGCGGCTATATCATCCTTCTTGTTATGGCTCTCGCAGGACTTAAGAGCGTATTCCCGTTCTTCGTACCCGGCTTCTTCATCATGGCAGCCGTAGGTATCCTTAACGTAGTAGTTACGATCTTCCTCGCGAACACGGTTGACTACGGTCACCTTAAGAACAACAGAAGAGATGAGTCGGTAATCTTCTCGATGCAGACATTCGTCGTTAAGCTCGCATCAGGTATCTCCGCACTTGTAGCATCCATCTGCCTTGCAGTATTCAACATCAAGGAGAATTCGGATGTAGCTGCAACATATTCGAATATCATCGCCAAGATCGATGATATCCGTAACGGCGTAGTCGAGACTATCAGCTCCAATTCCGTTATCGGATTAAGACTGGTAATGACACTGACACCTATCGTAGTTCTAGTGGTTGCGGTTCTCATCTTCAAGAGCAGATACATACTTACTGACAAGAAGCTCGGAGAGATCATTACTGAATTAAAGTCCAGGGAGGCATGATATGATCACTTCTAAGGATGACAAGCTGTTCGTTCTTGATACGAATAAGACCACCTATGCCTTCCGCGTGATGCCTACAGGACACCTCGAGCATCTGTATTACGGCAGGAAGATAAGGTTCGATTCCGACGACGGTATCGCAGAGCAGTGGGAGTTCGGTCCCGGTAACTCGAGTGTCTACGATAAGGAGAATTCATCCTTCTCATTCGAAGACATAAAACTCGAGATATCCGCTCCGGGTAAAGGCGATGTCAGAGAGCCTTCGCTGGAGCTTATAAATGCCGACGGAAGCCGCACTTCTGATTTTGTTTTCGAGAAGGCGGAGCAGACCAAGGGCAAGATCCGTAAGGAAGACTTCCCCGGTTCTTACGGGGATGATGCGGATGTGCTTACGGTGACATTGAAGGACAAAGAGAACGGTCTTACATTGAAGCTCATCTATACGATCTTTGAGAATTGTGACGTTATCACAAGGTCGTGCGAACTTACTAATGATGCGGAAGAGGACATCAAGATTGAGCGCATCATGAGTATGCAGTTGGACTTCGATCCCGGCGATTATTCGTTTGTTACTTTCAACGGTGCATGGGCACGCGAGATGGGAAAGAACGTACAGAAAGTCGGGGCAGCAAAACTTGTTAACTCATCTTCGACAGGCGCGTCTTCGAACAGAAGCAATCCGTTCATTATGCTCGGCAAAGGTGCATTCGATGAAGACTATGGAGAAGTGTACGGAATCAATCTTATCTACAGCGGCAACCACTATACCGCGGTCGAGAAAAATCCTTACGGCAAGGTAAGACTCGTTACGGGCATCAACCCGCAGGGATTCTCATGGAAACTTCAGAAAGGAGAGTCCTTCACAAGTCCGGAGGCGGTCATGACTTATTCAGCTTCCGGGTGCAACACGATGAGCCACGGCTTACATGATTTTGTAAATGAACATATCGTAAGCGGGCAGTGGAAGGACAGACTTCGGCCGGTCCTCTTAAATTCCTGGGAGGCATCCTACTTTAAGATAAGCGAGAGTAAGCTCCTGCGCCTTGCAAGACGCGCTCGAAATGCAGGTATCGAGCTGTTCGTTATGGACGACGGCTGGTTCAAAGGACGTAATGACGACACGACTTCTTTGGGTGACTGGACGCCTGATAAGAAGAAGCTGCCGCGCGGAGTAAAGGGTATATGCGACAAGATAAGAAAGCTCGGGATGGACTTCGGTATCTGGGTAGAGCCCGAGATGATATCCGAGGATTCGGATCTGTACCGAGCGCATCCTGACTGGGCGATGAAGATACCGGGCAAGCCGCACTCTACCGGAAGAAACCAGATGCTCCTTGATCTGACGCGCACGGAAGTTCAGGACTATATCATCGGTGCGATGTCGGTGGTTTTCTCTTCTGCCGAGATCTCATATGTTAAGTGGGACTATAACCGTAATTTCACGGACGTGTATTCGGCGTCGCTTCCCACGAGCCAACAGGGTGAGGTCGCGCACAGGTATATCCTCGGGCTGTACCGCGTGATGAATACGTTGACGAAGAAGTTCCCGCAGATTCTTTTCGAGGGGTGTGCTTCCGGCGGCAACAGGTTCGACCTCGGCATACTGTCGTACTTCCCGCAGATATGGGCTTCGGATGATACCGATGCGTACCAGCGCGGTCTAATCCAGAACGGGTATTCGTATGCTTATCCGCAGTCGACGTATACATGCCATGTGTCGGATGTGCCGAACCATCAGACGCTGAGAAGAACACCGATCGACACGAGGTTTAATGTCGCGGCGTTTGGTGTCACGGGATACGAGTGTAATCTTTGTGATCTGTGTAAGAGCGACTTCAACGAGATCAGAACACAGGTCGATTTTCTTAAGAAGAACAGAAGACTTCTGCAGTACGGAAGGTTCTTCAGAAAGAGTTCGTTCGATGAAGGGCAGATACTGTCGTGGACGATCGCTTCGAAGGACGGCAGTGAGGCCGTGTCGCTTCTTATGCAGGGACTTGCGACTCCTAATGAGCATCAGGATGTGCTCTATCCGAGAGGACTTAACGAAGATGTGAAGTACCGCATCGAGAATTTCGCACATACATATGACATAAGGGCTATGGGCGGTTTGATAAATACCGTCATGCCGGTGCACATTAAGCCCGACGGATTCCTTCATTCTGTTATCGCGAAGTTCGTAAGGTTCGATTATGAGAAAGAATCTCACGATATGTACGGTGACGCGATGATGTACGCAGGCGTTCATCTAAAGCCGAGATTCGCAGCGCTCGGATATAACGAGAATGTCAGATATTTCCCGGACTTCGGTTCGAGACTGTATGAGATTAAGAAGGCGGGTTAAGCCTTATCTCCACTCGATATTAAGTGCCGTAAGGTCGTGGAAGAAGGCTGTGTCTCGGAGGCGGTTGTCTGCTCTGTTGTTTCCTCAGTGGGATCTTTGTCTGCGAAAGTGCTGTCTCCGCCGTCCCTGTCCCTATTTGACATTGTGAGCCTCTTTCTTGCGGGTGATGATATACAGTACGATGCATGCGCCTAATCCTGTAATAGAGCAGATGACACCTAAACCGAAGTAGGGTGTCTTATACTTAAGTACTATATCATGGTGTCCTGCTGTAAGGTCAAGTCCCATGTATTTGATGTCTGTCCTGATTAAAGGATACTCTTCTCCGTCTACTGTGGCGGTCCAGCCTTCGGAATAAGGGATGGTGAACACGAGGATCTTATCTTCGGAAAGATCGATGTCACCTGTTATCATATCCGTTCCGAATACGACATTTTCCATTACATCTTCATTAAGAGCATCGATCGCGGCGGGAAGACCGTCCATCGGAATGCACTCAATACTGATGTTATCAAAATCATAAATTCCAGGCTCCGTAAAGGCTAATACGATCCACTCAACAGGCTCGTCGGAGTAACCTAGATTAACGGTAAAGTTTCTTCTTCCGCTATAGAACATGTAACCGTCTTCATAGAACTCCATAGTTTTTATGACCCCGTCAGAAGCACCTATGGCAAATGTTGTTACATCGTTCCCTGTATAATGTACGCCTTCCAGATTAAGTCTGGATTCGCTTCCGGCATGGGCGTTGCAATAAAGGTAATAGTACTCAGGCGCATCGCTGACCTCGATGTGAAGAGAATCCGGCAATGATGATTCGTATGGGATATTAATGCTTTGAAGGGGGAGGCGGGATGATGTTTGTGTCTGAGAAATATCATCGGGGATGACCGCGGCATACATCAGACTTTCTTCTCTTTCGGCAAACGACAGTTCCAGCCAACTGCTTTCTGTTATGGTGTTGTCAGTCGAGAAAGTGAGTCCCAGCGGGTTTGAATTGATATAGATGTCGTGCCCTTCATATATGCCGCTTCCGGTATTCTCATATCCGTACGGGATCGGAGCGGAATCTTCCGGTGTAATGTAGTACAGCACGGAACTGAGATTCGTCATTATGGTTCTGTCATCAAAATTCATATATTTGTGGACCGTATAATACATAAGACCGAGATCGTCATTGAATTCAATGACCCCGGGATTCGAGAATGTCCAATAATATGAAGGTGACGAGAAACCTGAATTAAGTGCGGAATTGTAGTGGAAGTCCTGTCCGAGATATCGATGGAATTCCGGTTGTTCGTTAAGCAGCTGACCGGCGGTGATCCTCTCGTCAGTCATATAATCCCTGATCTCTTCGGGGCGTCTCGAAAGAGTTACCTGGTAGTCATTATCGAGAATGCTGCCGAGAGATGTATTCGCGAATAATGACAGTACTGTGAAAATCAGAAGTATGGATCCGCGGATCCGGGAAGTAGAATACTTGCCAGGCAGGAAAGCGGAAACTGTAATCAGCAAAGCGAGAATAACGAGTACCCGTATGACAGCCGTGTCAGTTATGTTTCCGGTTAACACGCAAAGCAGAGTTATTCCGCCCAACGCAATGAAGGCGGGAATTCTGAAGAAGCGTCTGTCTTCACACAAATTGTCATATTCGTGGCTGAGAATATAAGAACACAAAAGCGGAATGGCAAAACACCAGCGGTTGCTCATATATGACATACAGTTCAGGAACTGCCCGAAGAAAGGGAAAATGATCATTATCAAAGTGAATATCGACAATGCCCTCAGTGTTTTTGAACTGCCTTTACGGGTAAACATGAAAACAATTGCAAGCAAGGTTGCAGGCAGAATACAAATACACAGGTAGTATATGTAACGGGGAGCGATAAGAATACCGGGAAGCTTAAGATAATAATCCAAAGGATAAAATAATCGGATTCTGTTAGAGTCAGCAAAACGGGCATCTGATGCCAAGGCATAAATGAAAGGTATGATTACAATTCCGGAAGATATGGTTCCGATAAGTGAATTGACCAATAAAGACAACAGGGGCTTTATGTATTTTTTAAATTCTTTTCCGTACAGACAGATCAGTCTTATGGCAACATAGAATACCGTAAGTATCGCTATCATGTAGAAAAAGTAGAAATTGGATATAGAGCTTATAAATACCCAAAGAATGAAGACATTGGGCTTTTGACCGGCAATGATCTTCTCGGCGCCTGCGATAACCATAGGAAGACATATGAGAGGAATAAGAAAGAATGCCTGTCCCGTGGAGTGCCAGAATCCGTAAAAACAAAAAGCATACGAGATTGCGCCGATTAATATACCGGATTCGCTTTTGATTCCTGTTGTTTTGCAAAGGTAAAAGAATGCCAGTCCTGAAAGATACAGTCTTACTATTTCGATTCCCGTGTAAAGAATGTACATATTATCGGAATTGAAGAAAACAGATAGGGCATAAAGAGGAGCACCGACAACATAGAATTGCATCATTGTCAGTATGTCTCCGCCTTCTCCTATAGAAAAACTGAAAGACGGAACATTGAGCCTGTGATCTATTACGATAGTTTTGATAACTGTCTTAAGGTGTTCTCCGTAGAAAAGGAGGGAGTTATAGTGCTGACAAAGTCCGTCATAATCGGATACAAAAGTTCTGCCTGTAAGAATATACAACAGGTAAACAAGAGCGGCTGATAAAGCAAACAATAATGAGTATTTAACAATAAAAGACTTATTATTCATATATAGGATTATACATCATTGGTCGTCATAATCAGTCCTGATACGTCTGTGGTAATATATCTTGCGGGGGAGAGAACAAAGATGAAACTTAATCTGTATGAGGATAAGAACAGTACCGATGAACGTGTGGACGTATATTACTCGAACATGCGTCCTGTTATTCGTCAGCTTATAGACACTGTAAACTCGGACAGACCGCAGCTTAAGGGGCGTCCCGCAGATGAGGATCTCGACGACGGAGAGGAGATCATACTTGACCCCAAGCATATTTACTACCTTGACCACATCGAAAGGAAACTGTTCGCATATACAAGAGACGGCGTATATCGCGTCATGGATACGCTTGCTTCCTGTGAGGAGATACTTTGGAACTACGGGTTCGTGAGAGTAAGCAAGTCGAATCTCATTAACATATACAAGATCACTCAGCTTAAGCCGGACCTTAACATGAAGGTCTACGCTTCATTCGATAACGGTGAGAGGATCTGCATCAACAGATCTTATAAGAAGAGCTTCACGGAGTATCTTCAGCGTATGAGGAGAATGTTAGAATGAGAGAGTATTTGAAAGAAACACTGATAGAACTGTGCTGTGCTTATACGATAATCTCCGTTGCGGGTGCGATAACGAATTTTATTTACGGCAGCGAGACCAGCAATGCGAACGTTATCATCATGTTCGTCTTCTGTGCCATCGCGGTATTCGTGCTGTCGCTCCATAAGCTTCTGATACGTTTCAGTCCGCTGGTAATGATCATCATCCAGTTCTTCGTGTCGCTCGGACTTTGCTGCGCAGTTGTATTTGCTTTAAGTTTTATCGAACCTGTTACCCCGAGAGGATGGTTCGAATTTCTGCGTTCTTTCCTGATCGTTTATGCACTCGGTGCAGGTTTCTACTACTACAGGGTTTTCGCGGATGCGAAGAAGCAGAACGAGCTTATTCGTCAGATACAGAAAGATCATCAGGACCGACAGTAAAGTTTAAGTTCTGCCAGTCTGTGCGGTGTATCGAGAAGTTGACCGTCACAGTGCCGCCTGCCGGGAGCGTTCCCGAAGAACCTGCAGTTATGACGCATCTGTCGTCCTCGAAGATTCCTGATGTACCGGATACTTCCGAATACTGTCCGGAAGAAGATGTCATGCCTGCGTGATAGCACTCGAAAGTAAGTCCGCTTGTGTCATCGAGAAGAATACTTATCTGAATGTCCGCCAAAGAGATGCTGCCGGAGCTTATATTCTCGATATCCATAGAGCCGGAGACGGAGTTACCGCCGTTGCTGTCGTAACGGATGCTGACTGACAGATCGTCGGAGGATACGCTGCCGGAAGAAGCACCGTTCGCGCCAGTGGGTGAGGTAGTATCTGCGCTGTCGCCTGAACCCGTTCCCGGAACTACCGAAGCACCAGCTCCGGATCCGTCCTCGTTCGGTTCGCTGCCGTATACGAGCTCTCCGCTTTCGTAAAGACCCAAGTACTCTCCGCTTCCCGAAGATAGTCCCGTGAAAGAGAAGTCATTGCTGTTGTCCCAGATGCCGCCGGGACCTATGAGTCTTACCTGAACCTCGGATTTGTACTGCGACTGTCCGCCGGGGTAAAGGGCGCCGTCATCATAGACGATGGAAAGATAGTAGATGTGATTCTCTTCATTCCATACCTTAAGTCCGTCGACTCTTCCTGACTGCATATAATTTGTCGTAATCTGCACATCGGAGGCTTCGTATCCCGCTTCATAGAGCTCAGACAGATCAACAAAGTAGCGCACTTCAAGATCCGTCGCGGCTCTGGCAGGCCATGCTGTCATGTTATATACGATCGTCTTAACTTCGATGAAGCCGTCGCCCTGCGCATTTATTGAAGCCTCGACATTGTATTCCTGCTCAACGGGTTCTACCGCGCCGAAGTCGATCAGAGTCTGTCCGTGATATACGGAATACATAGCGGCAAGAAGTCCCGTGAATCCTGCGTTATAGTCGCATGCGACCTCGTTGGCCGTGTAATCGGATACGGCATCGTTGTAGTTGCCGGAAGCATCGGGACCGCCTACGAGTGCGCCGTACAGCGTATGCCTGTGAGAAGACGGCTCATTCATGTTGTCGCAGTAAGAGCCCTGTGCTGTTCTGTGGTGAGGATGCTCGGGAGGATTCTCGCCGAAGCCGACTACGTAAGATCTGCCTGAAGATCCCAAAGCGTAGTTACACTGGCTCTCGGCAAAGTCCCAGTATTGATCCGCACGGTCGGAAGGACAGACGTCATATCTGCTGTATACCGTCGCGACGAATCCGGTCGTGGTCGCATATCTTAATGATCCCCATGCGTCGAGCCATGCAAGTCCGTCGGGTGTATATGTGATATCGTTGCACCAGTAATCGAGATGCTGTTCGACTGCGTTTGTATAAGTTGATTCGCCTGTTATACCTGCGAGTAAGGTGGCAGCTCCGATATGGACATCATCCCAGCACATCGCCCAGTCGTAGTCGTGGTTTGCCTGCGTATAGCAGCTCTCGGCATTGTCGAGATAAGCATCATCGCCCGTCGCCAGATAAAGCCACGCGCCTGCCCATGCAAGTTCGTCGTAAAATCCGCTCCAGGAATCGTAGAAACCGTTCGCGGCAGTGTATCCTGCATCGGATCTCGTGGAATCTGCAAACTCATACAGACTCTCGGCATGCTCGAGACAAAGCGCACTGTAATCGGGATCGGTATCGTCGAAAACAATACTTGCGGCAGCAAGTGCGGCTGCTGCTTCTCCCGATACTGCGGAGCCGGGGTTGTTCGAATCGACAAAGTAAGAGGGGCGGTTCATGGTCATGACCTCTGAGGGTCCCCACCACGAATGATCGATATTGCCGTCGCCAACCTGATAGTAGTAGATATCGTCTTCGGGATGACATCTGATCAGATAATCGGTGATCCATCTTATGTCGCCCAATGCATATTCGAGCTGTCCTGATTCTTCGTAAGCTTCGGGGAATTCGTATACCGACCATGCGAGCATGGCAGCCGTATATGCCATAGGGAGGTTGAATTTCGCATTGTCGCCGGCATCATAAAGACCGCCGGTGAGGTCGAGCCCCGCATCGGCGCCGTCGCCGAGCGCGCTGTCGCCTCTCCAGTTGCATCTTACCTGCTCGGGAAGGTCGCCCGATCTTTGAAGTTCGTAGAAAAGCAAAGATTTCTGTAAAGCCTCTCCGTAGTTAAAGTCGCCCGTGCCCTCGATACCTTCGTAACCTCTTCCTTCTTCGGTGAGGTCACCCGTATCAAGATAAGATGATCCGAATGTCTGCTGTGCAGGTTCGGATATCGGTGACTCTGCCGTCGCTGTTTCAGAGGCGGCAGAAGCAGCAGAAGATTCTGGATTCTGCGCAGAGGCTGCTGTCTCTTCGTCAGGCTTGGCACATCCTGCGAGCATTGACAGACACAGAAAAACACTTAGTAGCTTATACTTCTTCATGATAATAATCCTCATCTTCCCGGTAGGATGAATCTTTATCAGCAACAAGGTTCTTGACCCATTTGTATTTCTTGTAGTGAATGAATACGACAGGCAGTTTGATCATCTCATCCAGATTCAGGATGAAGTAGACAGCGAGGACGGGAAGATTAAGAACGAATGCCGCGATGAATCCTGCGGGTACGATAAATACCCACATCGTGATCGTGTCGCAGATGAATCCGAACTTTGTATCTCCGCCTGCAGCGAATATTCCGCCTATGGTAGTCGAGTTGATCGATCTTCCGAGTATGTAATAAGAGCACATCCACAGCATGTATTTAAGATATTCGGAAGCCTGAGGAGTCAGGTTGACAAGCTTAAGGACAATCGGGGTGGAAAGCGCTACGAGTATGCCCAGTATAGCTCCGCTTATTATCGTAAGATTGGTGATCTTATTGCCGTATCTTCGTCCTTGTTCGAGTCGACCTGCACCGAGCTCGTTGCCGACTACGATGGCGCCGCCGCTTCCGAGGGCATAGCAGAAGCAGGATACGAGATCCTTGACTACTGCAACTATTGCATTCGCTGCTGTGGCGTCTGCTCCGAGGTGTCCGATGACGACGGATATCATTGTAAATCCGATACCCCACAGAAGCTGGTTGGCCATAAAAGGAGTGGAGTACTTGGAGAACTCGCATCGGATGTCCGGGTCGGAATTGACGATATATTCTTTTCGAAGCTTTACGCTGCACTTGCGTATGATCAGATATGCGCACCCGATGAAGCCCTCAAGTCCCGACAGAGTTGTAGCGAGTGCAGCTCCTGCGGCGCCCATGCGGGGAAGTCCGAACAGACCGAATATGAAGATTCCGTTCAGGATAATGTTGACTACTACCATCGAGATGCTGATCGCGGTACTCTCGCGTACGAAGCCTGTGTTCTTAAGTATAGCCTCGAACAGCCATGCGAAGCTTGTCAGGATGTAGGAGAAGCTTACGATACGAAGGTAGCTTACGCCGTGATCGATTATGCTCGGCACGTCGGTGTATACGCGCATGAGTCCTTCGGGGAGGATGAGTCCCATGAAGAAGAACAGGACTGCCACGGGGATCGTGAGTTTTACGGCATAGCCGAACAGTTTCTCGATGGATTTCTTATCGCCCTTGCCCCAGTACTGCGCGGCAAACATGTTCGTGCCCGCAGCGATGCCGAAAAGAAACAGGTTAAGAACGAACGTGACCTGAGTCGCGAGCGAGACTGCCGACATCGAATCCTGATCCAAAGCCACAAGCATAACTGCGTCCGAGATGGGGACGAGAGCGAACATGAAGTTCTGCAGCGTGATGGGAATGATCAGCGATACGAGTTTCTTTGTAAAAGCCTGATCTTTCGTTGTCATTCGATAATAATCTGTTATGGGAGGTTATATGTCAATAACCGAACTCCTGTGTCCAGTAGTAAGTGTAGCCTGCATCGCCGCCGTAGTGGAGAGCGAATCCGCATGTGGTGTAGTCACCGAGGATGTTGGCTCTGTGTCCGGGAGAAGCCATCCATGAGTTGAAGACCTCCTGGGCTGTCGACTGGCCGCTCGCGAGATTCTCGCCGTACATCCTGTCGGGATCGACGGTCCACCAGTCGGATCCGTCCGGTCTTGTGTGGCTGAAGCTTGTTACTATCTCCTGTGCTCTTATAGTCGCATCAACTGCAAGTGTGTTGCTCCATGACAGAGGTGCGAGTCCTTCTGCTGCACGGGCTTCGTTAACGAGGTTGAACAGCTCGAGCATGACGGGATCCGACGGAGCGCTCGAAGGTGCCTGCGTGGGTGCGGGTGACGGCGTGGGAGTAGGAGTCGAAGAAGGTGTATCTGCATCGGCAGGCTCGGTTTCTTCGGTCTGTTCTGCAGCCGTCTCTTCCGTTTCCGCGGCAGGATCTGCATCGTCGCCCTCCCAAACATCGAGATCAAACTCGGAACGCGTGCCCTGAACTATGAAGTCTGTCTCATCCGTCCTGTGAGTAAGCTCCGGCAGCTTGTCGAAAAGGCATGCGCTGTGAACATAAGCCTCTTCGCCGTAGAAATCGATCATATACCAGTCATTGTCATCGCATGTGGCGATAACATGAACATCTCTTCCGTAGAACATACGGCCTATGCTCTGATAGTAGACTCCGGGTCCCGATCTTATGGAGAAGGCGGAGGCGGCACGAAGATACATATTGTTGGCGTGATACAGAAATTCGGTCTGATCATCCTCGTTTGCTCTTGTGCCGAGATAATTAGCCTGCTCGTTTGGAAGGAGATTAAGCTCTTCGGCTGACACCGTATAGATCTTGGTTCCCCATGGGAACTTTAAGGTGTTGTTCTCGTAATACCAATACCCCCACTGGCATAAAAGAGCACCAAAAACAAACGTGAGAGCGAGCACGACGGTTCTGTGTCCGATCTTCATGAGTTTTTTGTTGTCTTTCTTATTGTCGCTGGTGTTCTTAACTTCGGTGTCCGACATAATAGCAATAACGCCCCCAAACCCTATACTAAAAAGAATTATAAATAGAGCGTTTAGGTCATTCTACCAAATATATTTGACTCGGGATAAACAAACTGTAAACTTTGTTTTTGTTTATAAGGGGGGTATAATCGGGAGAGTATCACTATGGTTAGGGAGATCTGCGCATGCCTGTTTTCAAGACGCGTCCGGCCGGACTTAAGATAATCATCGTCGGCGCCGGAAAAGTGGGAACGACACTCGTTGAGCAGTTAAGCCACGAAGGACATGACATAACGATCGTCGACAAAGTCGCATCCAAGGTCAATGACATTGCAACTACATATGATGTAATGGGTTGTGTCGGTAACGGAGCAACGTATCTGACGTTGGTTGAAGCAGGAGTTAAGGATGCGGATCTTATCATTGCAGTAACCGAATCCGATGAGCTTAATCTTCTTTGCTGCACTATCGCCAAGCAGTTTTCCAACTGTTCCGCTATAAGCAGACTCAGAAACCCTGACTATTCCAAGGAAGCCAATTATCTTCGTGAGACTTTGGGGCTGTCCATGCTTATCAATCCCGATCATGAGGCTGCCAAGGTAATGAGCCGTGTGCTTTATATCCCGACGGCTCTCGAGGTAAGATCGTTTGCACACGGTCAGGCATTGATAACCAAGATCAAGATCCCTGAAGGCAATATCATCGATAAGATGACGATAGCCGAATTGGGTTCCAAGATCACTAACAATATCCTTATCTGCGGTGTTGAGCGTGACGGCAGTGTATTCATCCCCGGAGGTTCATTCGAGCTTGCTGCGGGAGACATCATCACTGTGGTTGCCACAAGTAAAGAACAGAATAATTTCCTTAAGAGCATCGGATTCGCGATGAATACCATCAAAGATGCGATGATAATCGGAGGCGGAAGATCTTCTTATTATCTGGCGGATATACTTATCAAGAAGGGCATAAGCGTCAAGATTATCGAGAAGGATCTTAGAAGATGCGAGCATCTTAACGAACTGCTTCCCAAGGCTACTATCATCAACGGTGACGGAACCAATACGGAACTTCTTCTTGAAGAGGGAATTAAGAATGCGGATGCATTTATTCCTCTTACGGGTATAGACGAGCAGAATGTAATGCTTTCGCTTCATGCGAAGAAGATATCCGATACGAAGCGTATTACCAAGATCAACAGGACCGGCTTTATCGATATCGTTAACAGTCTTGACCTGGGAAGCGTATTCTATCCCATGTTTATAACTGCGGATATGATCCTTGCTTATGTACGTGCCAAGACGGCAGCGCCGGGAAGTAATATCGAGACTGTATATCATCTGTTCGACTCGAGGGCGGAGGCCATCACATTCAAGGTTACGGATGATTCCAAGATCACGGGTAAGCCCCTCAAGGAACTGAAGATCAAGAAGAATACACTCATTTCCTATATAGGTCACAACGGCGAGGCTATTATCCCTACCGGTAATGACGTAATCTCCAAGGGTGATACGGTCATGGTGGTTACCATGCAGACCGGCTTCGACGATATAGGAGATATCCTGGAGTAATTAATGAATAACCGGATGATAAGATACATACTCTGTCAGGTTATGAGGATCGAAGGAGTCCTGATGCTTCTGCCGTGCCTCATATCCATCATCTACGGTGACGGCGAGGGCATGTATTACGGTATCGTCGCAGGAGTGCTTATAATCTCCGGCTTTATCGGATGTCATTTTGTTCCGAAGGATCAGTCAATAAACGTTAAGGAAGGTTATACGGTAACAGGTCTTTCCTGGATCGTAATGAGTCTGTTCGGCTGTCTTCCTTTCTGGCTGTCGGGCGAGATCCCTTCATTTACCAATGCATTTTACGAGACGGTGTCAGGCTTTACTACAACGGGAGCGAGTATCCTCTCGGATGTTGAAGGTCTTACGCATACGGCTTTGTTCTGGAGAAGCTTTACCCACTGGATCGGAGGCATGGGAGTTCTTGTCTTCCTTCTTGCGCTGATCCCGATGAGCGGAGGCTCCAATATCAATCTCATGAAAGCCGAATCACCGGGACCTTCGGTAGGCAAGCTGGTTCCTAAGATCCGTAAGACTGCGCTTATCCTGTACGTGATCTATATGATACTGACTTTGCTTGAGACAGTATTCCTGCTGTTCGGAGGACTCAATCTGTTTGATTCGCTGTGCCTTGCATTCGGTACTGCGGGTACGGGCGGATTTGCGATCAGGAACGACAGCTTCATGAGCTACGGGCTTTATATAAGATGGGTAGCCGCGATCTTCATGTTCCTGTTCGGTCTGAACTTCAATGCTTACTACATGATGCTTATGCGTCAGTTCAAGAAGGCACTTCTCATGGAAGAGGTAAGGATCTACTTTTTGATCGTAACGATCTCTACTCTGATCATCTTTGCCAAGATACTTCCCATGTACGAGACTGCGTTCACTGCCATGACGGATTCCTTTTTCCAGGTTATGACGGTAACTTCCACCACGGGCTTCGGGTCTGCGGACTTTGATCTGTGGCCTACAACGGCTAAGGTCATACTGTGCTTCCTGATGTTCATGGGAGCCTGCGCGGGTTCTACCGGCGGCGGTGTGAAGGTATCGAGACTCATCATCCTTTGGAAATCATTCGTCAGGGAGATTCAGGCCCTGATCCATCCGAAGATAGTCAAGAAGGTTAAGATGGACGGCAAGCCTCTCGAGCTTGATGTTGTCCGTTCTACTACCGTTTTCCTGGCGACATATATGATCATCTTCCTGGCGTCTCTGCTGGTGGTGTCTTTGGATAATTACGATCTGACTACGAGCTTTACTGCGGTACTTGCAAATCTCAATAACATCGGACCGGGTCTGTCACTTGTCGGTCCTACATGTAATTACGGTTTCTTAAGCGGTCTTTCCAAGTGGGTGCTTACATTCGACATGCTTGCGGGAAGACTCGAGCTGTATCCTATCCTGGTGCTCCTCGCCCCGAGTCTTTACAAGAAGTGATCAGCCTCTGATTATATTCAGGATCTCCCCGTAAGATGCGGTTTTATAGTCTATCCTTAAGTTTTCTGCGCCTTCCGGGAACCTGCCGTCCTTCGCGAAAAGGCAACACGGCAGCCCTGCATTGTTCGCGCCCTTTATGTCTGAGGTGAGACTGTCTCCTACGACAAGGTAGTGCTCCTTATCAGTGTCCTTTACGGTGTTCAATACACATTCGAAAAATCTGACATCTGGCTTATCGTATCCTATATCATGGCTTACGAAGATGTAGTCCGCGTATTGGCCGATGCCCGAAGCCCTGATCCTGCCGTTCGCGGACTGGGAAGTTCCGTTGGTGATAAGACTTATCGTGATCCCGGGTATTGATCTTAATTTCTTCATGAATTCTTCTGCTCCCGGAAGGTATATTCCGAGTTTGGACAGTTCTTCCATATACATACTGTTGATCTCAAGATAAGGGGTATCCGAAGTGATGCCCGCAGCAGCGAAAGTATTTGCCCAGCGCCGCCAGAACATTTCTTCACGCTGCATGGTCTTCTGTTCGATCTGCTTCCAGCATTTTGTATTCTCGACCGTATAGACGGCACGAAGAGAGTCGGCGTCTTCTATGCCGAGCTTTTCCATGGTTTTATTGAAAGCGGTCTTCTCGCTTAAAGGGAAGTCGAAGACGGTATCGTCCAGATCCAAAAGTATGTGAATATAGGAGTTCATGCAGTGATTATATCACACATAGATGACGGTCTATATGAATATATTTTCGCTTTGACAGGCGGAAGTCAGGCATTTATTATTAGGGAGATTACGAGGTGTTTTGAAAGAAATGGAACTTTTTACGAGCGTACTGGCACTTCTTTCCGGACTTGCCATCTTCATGTACTCGATGAAGATGACCAGCGGCGGTCTCGAAGCGGTAGCGGGAAATAAACTTAAGAACGTATTACAGAAGCTGACCGATAACAGGATCAAGGGTGTCGGAGTAGGCGCGGGTGTTACTGCTCTCATTCAGTCGTCCACCGCGGTTACGGTCATGGTCATCGGATTCGTCAACGCGGGGCTTCTTGATCTTCATCAGGCTCTGTGGGTAATCATGGGTGCCAATATCGGTACCAATATCACGTCTCAGCTCATTGCTTTCGATATCGGAGAGTTCGCTCCTATCCTTGCCGTTATCGGCGTATTCATCGTAATCTTTGCCAAGAACAAGAAGTTTAAGAGTATGGGTGAGATCCTGACCGGATTGGGATTCATCTTCATCTCCATGAATATCATGAAGGACGCGATGGCTCCTTATGCCGATGATCCCAGACTTACCGGTCTTCTTCAGCAGATGGATAATCCGCTTCTGGGTATCCTCGTAGGTATTATTTTCGTAAACATCATCTCCAGCTCGGCTGCAGCAGTCGGTGTATTGCAGGCTCTTGCCATGGCGGCAGCAGGTACGGGCGCGATCGATCTGGAACATGCCATGTATATCATCATGGGATTTAATATCGGAACATGTGTTACGGCTCTTTTGTCTTCTATAGGTACTACCAAGATGGCATCGAGAGCCGCTTTGATGCATCTGTTCTTTAACGTTATCGGCACGGTGATCTTTACGATCGCGGCGCTTGTTCTGCCGGTGGCGCATTGGATCGAGCTTCTGTCGCCCACTGATGTGGCAAGACAGCTCGCGAACTTCCATCTCGCTTTTAACCTTATCGGAACTGTTATCCTGCTTCCTGCGGGCGACCTTATAGTTAAGCTTGTAAACCTTTGTATTCCGGGTGATGAGGCTGAGAAGGAGGGTCAGCAGTATCTTGAGTATCTGACGCCCGCCATGCTTCGTCCGGACTTCCAGATCGCAGGCTCTTCCGTGTATATAACGGCCGTTACCAATGAGGTAAAGCGTATGCTCGATAAGGCTGTAGAGAATGTATCCAGAAGCCTCCGTGCGGTCCTGGACAATAACGAGAAAGTTCAGCAGGAGATCGATGAGCAGGAGGAGTATGTTGATTATCTTAATAAAGAGATCTCATACTATATCTCACACTGTCTTACGCAGGAATTGACCGAAGAGGACGCTCTTACGTATTCCGCTCTGTTTAAGATCACGGGTAATATCGAGAGAATGGGTGATCATGCGACCAATATCGCAGGTTATGCCAACAGGCTTCAGGAGAAGGGGTTGGAGTTATCTGAATACGCCAGATCCGAAGTCGAATCCATGATCGATATCATCGAGAAGACTGCGAAGATACTGTCTCATAATGACGGTGATGACATACACGTAAGAGTAGCGAAGGCAGAGCAGAAGATCGACGACATGACTGATCAGTACAGACTTAATCAGCTCGACCGTATGAAGACCGGTGTGTGCAACGGCGAAGTATGCGTTATCTATTCCGAGATGCTTACCGACTTCGAAAGACTCGGAGACCATATGCTTAATATCGCAGAGGCTCAGGAGCGTGTTCCCGAGACGGTAACCGTCCCTGCAAGAAAGATAAGAAATGAGAAGAAAAAGGCTTAATGTAGTTCTGTTCGAACCCGAGATCCCTCAGAATGCGGGCAATATCATGAGGACCTGCGTTGCGGCGGGATTCGGACTCCATCTTATAAAACCTTTGGGATTCGACATCGATAACCCGAAGTTCAGACGTTCGACGACTAATCACATTACATGGGCTGAATATGAGCAGTATGAGAATTATGAGGACTTTAAGTCCCGTAATGACGGTGAATACTACTTTATGACAAGATACGGCAAGGTTCCGCCTTCGGATATAGATTTCAGATCGGTAGATTCCGATCGGAATATCTATCTGATATTCGGCAAGGAAAGTACGGGTATCCCCAAGGATATACTCAAGGATAATATCGACAGATGCTTCAGGATCCCGATGACAGGCGAATGCAGAAGCCTTAACTTAAGCAATGCGGCGGCTATTGCCATATACGAATGCTTAAGGCAACTGGGGTATCCTGACCTGTCTTTTACTGAGGTTCAGAACGGGGAAGATTATCTTGAATCATATGATGCCACCCTCGGGAAATAATGATAGAATGTCTTGTACAAATATCATGAAGGCATAGTATGAAGAAAGTATTGATAATAGGCTGTAATGCCATAACCGAGTTTATAGTTCCCAGATTAACGGAACTTGTAACAATAAGCGAGATTATTATAGCGGCCAAGGACAAGGCCGAGTGCGATGCATTAAGGAATAAATACCAGGGTAAAGGCGCGAGGATCACGACGGCGAGAGTCGATCTTGATAACGTACAGGGCGTTAAGATGATGCTGTCCATCACCAACCCTGATCTTATCGTAAGTCTGGTATCACCCGAGTTAAGTACAATAGTCATGAGACTTGCGATAGGCGCGGACGCAGATTATATAGACGGTGCTCTATATGATTGGCAGAACGGAAATCTTCTGTCCAAGCAGTTTGAGCTTTTCGCTGAGTTCAGAAGCGCAGGGAAGATGGCTGTCGCAGGCTGTGCGGCGCGTCCCGCACTGCTGACATCCCTTGTTAAGCTCGCTATGAGAGAAGACTTCGATGTAGTTGACAAAGCCTCGTTTTATGAGATCAACCTTACTGTCGATGAGCCTGTAGATGCAGTTGCGGTCGAAGACGGCAAGATAGTAAAGAACGGACCGAAGTCCGAGATCGTTAAGCTCGATAAGTCATTCGGACAGTTCGAGGGCAACAGTCTGTATCTTACTGACAGCGAAGTAACACAGGATTTCATTACCGAGATCCCGGGTGTTCCTAATGTCAGATACTATGTTTCATATGAGGAAGAGGAAGTTCCGGATTATACTCCCGAACTGACAAAGCTCGGTATGCTTTCGGACGAGCCGATCGAAGTGGCCGAGGGCGTTAAGATCAGCCCTAAGCAGTTCTGGCAGCTGATGCTTGACTCGAAGAAGACGGAGAAGGTGTTGGGCGGTGCATGCGGTGCCGGCGTAGTGATAGAAGGCTCTTACCGCGGCGCTCCGAAGAAGGAATTCATCTATTTTACCGGTGATAACGATAAGTGCATGGAAGAATACGGCATGACTTCCGTTCAGCTGTTCGATGCTTATGCGTTGTTAAGCGGCATCAACCTTATCTGTTCAGGACGCTGGCTGAAGAGCGGAGTATTCTCTCCGGTCACATTTGAGCCGGATCTTTTTATAAACGGAATCAAGAGTAACGGACTTACCATCAATACCAAGGATATGTGAGGCTTCTCATGAACGTTAAAGCACCGAGAGTCCTGATAGTAGAAGACGACGAGAATATCAATAATCTCCTCCGTGAGGCGCTTACCAAGCACGGCCTTAACTGTACTCAGGCATTCTCGGGTACGGAAGGACTCATGGTCTTTAAGAACGATAAGTTCGATCTTGTTCTTCTTGACCTTATGATGCCCGGAATGGACGGTCAGACTCTGACACAGAGGATAAGGGAAGTGTCCAAGGTGCCGATCATCATCGTATCCGCCAAGAGTAATGTTGATTCCAAGGTAGATCTTCTGACCACGGGTGCGGATGATTTTATCGGTAAGCCGTTCGAACTTAAGGAGTTGATCGCCAGAGTAGACGTACAGCTCCGTCATAAAGAAGACGAAGAGAATCAGGATGATATCGAACACGCCAAGGTCATGAGCTTTAAGGATCTCACCTTAGACGGCGAGAAGTATCAGGTTACGGTCAAAGGGGAAGATATAGGACTTACAAGGCAGGAATTCAGGATTCTTGAACTTTTCCTTAAGTATCCGGGCAAGGTGTTCTCCAAGCGTGAAATATATGAGTATGCATGGAATGACGTATATATCGGCGAAGATAAGACCATCAATGTACATATAAGTAATATCAGGACTAAGATCAAGAAGATATCGGAAGACGAATATATAGATACTATCTGGGGCGTGGGTTTCAGGCTGGCCAAATCTTAAACTTCTCTTAATCTTATACCGCCCAATTATAGCCTTGCCCGTGGGATAATGTGTTTATCAACCTTAATGGGGAGCTTTTATGGAAGATTATCTGCTTGTTACCAAAGATCTTACCAAGATATATAAAGAAACAACCGCGGCTGACCGCGTAAATATTCATATCAAGAAGGGATCCATATACGGACTTATCGGCAAGAACGGAGCCGGAAAGACGACGATCATGAAGATGATCGCAGGACTTGCGAAGCCTACATCGGGATCGTTCGAGTATACGGGATTTAACTGCACAGAGAATGAAGCCTTCTCCAGAATAGGCGCTCTTATCGAAGCTCCTGCCATAGATCCGAATCTTACGGGATTCGATAATATCAGGATCAAGTGTCTGGCATTCGGTATTGGTGATAAGAAATACATCAACGATCTTCTCGAGTTGGTCGGACTGTCGGCTTCATGGAAGAAGAAGGCCGGCAAGTACTCGCTCGGTCAGAAGCAAAGACTCGGAATCGCTTTGGCTTTGGTCGGAGATCCCGACTTCCTTATTCTTGATGAGCCGATCAACGGACTCGACCCTCAGGGAATCGCCGAAGTCCGTGAGATGTTCAATAAACTTAATCAGGAACGTAAGATTACAATCCTCATATCGAGCCACATTCTCGAGGAGTTAAGCAAGATTGCTACAGATTATGCCATCATCGACGGCGGAAGGATCGTAGAGGAGTCTACAAATAAAGAACTTAAAGAGAAGTGCCGTGACAAGATCGCCATTAAGACGGGTGATGTTGCCAAGGCAATCCCGGTAATTGACGGGCTCGGATTCAAGGATTACAGCGTTGTCAACGACAAGACCATTCATGTCTTTGACAGGCTGTCGGAAATAACAGTCCTCAACATGGAACTCGCTAAGGCACAGATTCCGGTGGAATCTATCGGGATCGAGTCCTCTGACCTCGAGGAGTACTTCCTCAAGGTCACGGGGACGATCCCGGGCGAGAGAAGGTAAGGGGGTACGGTTATGTTTGCCAAGGCATTTAAGTCGGAAGCTTACAGGATCAGCAGGATGAAGAGTCCTTACATCCTTATAGCTGTCCTTATGTGTGTATTGTTTCTCATCAATTTCCTCTATATGTGTGTTGATCTGTACGGTCTTATGGGTCTGTCCAAGGAGGACGTAGAGCAGATACAGGAGATGGGTACATCCGTAGAAGGATATGAAGAGAGTTTTATGGCGGGTTTTCAGGCCGGTCTGGACACCTCCGAGAATATAAATGAAGAGCAGGCTCCTATAAAGATATTGGGAGAAGGTCCACTTTACGGCGAGAGTGTTGCCGTGATCTATTCGATGGATGTAAGTTCTCTCTATGAAGCGTTGCTGCTTGCGATATTCATCGGGCTTTATATCGGAAATATCTATTCAACAGGTCTCGACAGAAATCTTAATGTCTTTGCCGGTAAGAGGATGATGTTGTTCGGTACCAGAATGCTCATGATATCGATATACAGTCTGGTGCTACATGTTTTCTCGTGGATCACATCACTGTTCTCGGCTGCTCTTATGGGAGCATCCGTAGAGCTTGCGTTCGATAAGGCGTTTGTTCTTTACTTTATCGTGACGTGGCTGCTTCTGACATCATTCGGGTGTATCGTCGCTTCCATGACTCATATCACCAGGTCTAAGGCCGCAGGTATTACGCTCGGAATCATATTGTCTGCGGGTATACTCTCTACCATCATGAGCATCGCATCGCTTATGCTACAGAGAAAACTCGGTCTCGAGAGCGAGTTCAATCTCGGAAACTATACGGTCACTCAGAACCTTGCCACGGTTAATCTGTATTCTGACGGACACTTTGTAGTGCGCGCTCTGATCTGCGCAGTCGTATACTTCGCGGCAGCATATATCTTGAGCTTAATGATAGTCAGGAAACGCGATATTGCCTGATGTTCGGTAATCTTGTACAGATCGAGCTTATAAGACTTCTTAAGAATAAGACACTTAAGATCTGTGCTCCGATAGGGACTCTTATGGTGATCTTTATTATCGCGGTCACAGAGTTTCTGGCAGCTTTCGGTGCGTTGGAGACGGAGCAGTTACGGGCTATTACGGTAGCAGAGTTCAGAGGGATTATGTTAACCACAACCTTCTCAATCGTGATGTCACTTGTTATGCCGGTGACGGTCGTATATACGACATGCGGTTACAGTAAAGAAAGGCTTGCCGTAAATATCGAAGGCGCGATAAGAAGCAGATTCAAGCTTTGTATGTCCGAGGTAACAGGCATCGCTTTGTTTATTGTTATGCTGAATCTTCTGCTTTTCCCTGGACTTCTGCTTCTGTACATATCGCATCCGGCGGATATTGTTTTTATTATCAACAATAATTGGTCCGATATCCTTAGTATGTATGCATTCAGTTGTCTCAATAATATTTACATCTGCATTATCGTATATCTGATATCGAAGTTTACGTCGAGGGCGCCGCTGGCACTTGCTTTGTCGCTTATCGTATCGATCATAGGCGTCATTCTGACAGGTATAGCTTCCATCATGGTCAATGAGCTTGTTCCTGTGGATAAGCCCGGATCGTCAGCCATTGTTGATGCGATAATGTATATGCTTTTGTCGGTGCCTGTCGTGGTATTAAGTATCGCTCTTGCTGTAAGATACAGAAAGGCGGACCGTATATGAGTGAATCGACAATGGTGGTTATTATAGTTTTGCTTTCAGCCGTGGCGGTTGCTATGGCTCTCATTCTTATCTCGCTTCTGTCGCAGATGAAGAGCATAAGAAGCCAGGTTCACTTCATCTCGCGTAATGATACCAACAAGAGGATATCATTCTATGGAAAGTCCAGAAGCTTCAGAAGACTTGCCAAGGATATCAACGAGATCATCGACTCCTATGACGAGAGACACGATAAGATCTTAAGGGAAGATAAGGAGATCAAGGATACTCTTACCAATATGAGCCATGATATCAGGACTCCGCTTACGTCTCTTAAGGGATACTTCGAACTTCTCGATCAGACAGATGATCCTGAGGAGAGGAAGAAGTATACAAACATCATATACGGCAGGATAGAGTCTTTGTCGGAGATCCTCGAGACTATGTTCCTTTATACCAAGGTCTCGAACGTAAACTTCAAGATAAGCATAGATCCCATCGAGTGTTCGAAGATAATCCTCGAGACTATGTTCGAGTATTATGACGACTTTCAGGAGAAAGGTTACGATGTCGACATAGATGTTGACGAAGGCATCAGGATACTCGGCAATGAGCAGTCTTTGAAGAGAATAATGCAAAATCTGATAAGAAACAGCCTTGTTCACGGGGGCGGCGATGTTAAGCTGTCCGTAAAGCCTGAGGAAGGCAAGAAAGTAAAGATAATACTCGATAATCTGCTCGAAGAAGGGCAGAACCCTGATCCGAACCGTGTATTTGACAGGTATTATAAGGGAGATGCCTCGAGACACACGGGTTCGAGCGGTGTCGGACTGTCTGTTGTAAAGAAACTCGTAGAGTCCATGAACGGCGATATTACGGCATTTGTCGGGGATGGCAGGTTCCGGATCGAGATGACGTTTAAGACTATCTGATCCTTTGTAAAAAAGTGCGTTTTATGCTATCATAAAACATAATTTTTTATGAGAATTGTAATTTTGTTTTGCGGAGGGTCAGCAATATGGCTAAGAAGGACAAAATTAATATAGATCAGAGTGAGATCGATGAGTTGGTGCTTGATACGATCAAGTTCCATTGCGCGGATACTATATATTTCAAGGATAAGGAATCAAGATTTCTCTGGAACAGCCAGCAGCATGCCGATCAGTTCGGATTAAAGTCTCCGCAGGATATGTTCGGAAAGACTGATTATGACTTTTTCCCCGAGGAATTCGCGGATAAGGCTCTGGAAGTAGAGAAGAAGATCATCGAGTCCGGAGAGCCCATGCTCAATATCGAAGAGGAATGGGAGAAGGATGACGAGACGCGCTATCTTCTTGCATCCAAGTATCCATTCTATAATAAGAACGGTGAGATCATCGGAACCTGGGGAATGACAAAGGATATCACCGATATAAGAAATCTCGAGAAGGAGCTTGAGAGATCTTATATGAAGGTTCAAAGACTTGCCCGCGTAGATGACGTAACCGGTCTTTATAACAGAAGATATTTCTATGAGAATCTCGAGAGAATCTGCAGTCTGTACGACAGAAGAGAGGACGAGACATCATTCTCTCTCATAGCAATAGACGTAGATAATATGAAGTACATTAACGATCAGTACGGTCAGCCCAAGGGAGACGATGTCTTAAGACATATCGCAAGCTCTATGTTAAATGCGATAAGAAAGTCCGACATCTGCTTCAGAACGGGCGGAGACGAGTTTATGGTTCTGCTTCCCGACTGTGATAAGACAGCGGCGGTGGCAGTTGCTAAGGTTATCGCAAGAAATGTCTCCGAACAGGCGGTTCCTGTAGGGGATTCAAAGTTCGAGAAGATCACGATCTCAGCCGGTATATCCACTTACGTACACGGAACAGATATCTCGGAGATCATATCTGCGGCTGACAGAAAGCTTTATAAGTCAAAAAGAAACGGCAAGAATCAGCTGTCATACTGATGATCTTGCCGTGAAGGTTATGCCGCAGTTTCCATCTGCCTGCCGGCTCCCCTCGATGAGGGGAGTTTTTTATTGTCCGGCAGTGAAACAGATCGGTTCATGTCAACACGGTAAACGCGGTATGGGACGCGGACGGATGTGCGGGTAACAACTTCCGTCTTTCTTCTTACCGTGCTGACAGCGGGTTTGGAGGGGACAGTGACTTTCTTACATACTGCCGCAGCCTCGGCATCCTGTTCTCTCCAGAATTCGAGAGAGTCGGAAAAGGCTTTGACAGCTATGAGCATAAAGAATACGAGTACGGCTATATCCAGAGGTGACATATTAAAAGCTCCTTCTAATAGTATTTTCAAATATGTTTTGTTCTCAAAAAACGTTCGTTTGTTCGTTCTGAGAGGAGTATAGCAGATAATGTGTCCCATAAAAAGTACCAAAACAAACAAAAGAACAGAAAACGAACAAAAATTGTCTTGATGTATAATCATAAGAAATAAATTCGGACAGGCAGGGGCATATTATGGCCAAACGTGTTTTTCTTGTTATTCTTGACAGCTTCGGTATAGGGGGCGCCCCGGACGACGCCACTTTCGGTGATGAGGGAAGTAATACTCTTGCGGCAATACTCTCTGATTCACAAAGACCTTTTCCTGCACTTGCGAAGATGGGCCTTTTTGACATAGACGGGCTCGAAGACGATCGTATAAAGGCTTGGAAAGAGGCGCAGGATGATATTCCGCGCCCGATAGGCTCATACGGAAGATTAAGAGAACTGTCTGCGGGCAAGGATTCGACCATAGGTCATTGGGAACTTGCAGGCGTTTATTCTTCGACACCGCTTCCCACATATCCCGAAGGATTTCCGGAGCAGATCCTGGAGAAGATTAAGGAAGTGTCGGGCAGGGGGATACTGTGCAACAAGCCCTACAGCGGCACCGAGGTGATCGCAGACTACGGTAAGCAGCACATGGAGACAGGCGATCTTATCGTGTATACCTCAGCGGATTCGGTTCTTCAGATCGCAGCCCACGAAGATGTGGTTCCTTTGGAGGAACTTTATGAGATCTGCGGTAAGTGCAGGGAATTCATGGCAGGAGAACACGGTGTCGGAAGGATCATCGCAAGACCTTTCACGGGAACTGCCGAAAAGGGCTTTACACGAACACCGAACCGTAAGGATTTCTCTCTTGCTGCTCCCGCATCCACGATGCTCGACATGCTGAAGGATCAGGACCTAGATGTCATATCCATAGGAAAGATAAAGGATCTGTTCGCGTACAGGGGACTTACCGAGACTTATGCGACAGAGAACAACACGGACGGCATTCACAGACTTGTTGATATGCTCGATGTTGACTTCAACGGCCTTTGCATGATCAATCTTGTCGACTTCGACATGAAGTACGGACACAGGAATGATATACACGGCTATGCCGAAGCAATGCATGAGTTCGACGAGGCTCTTGAGAAGATGATCCCGCTTCTCGGCAAAGACGATCTTCTCATCATCACCGCAGATCACGGTTGTGATCCGTCTACTCCGTCCACGGATCATTCGAGGGAGTGCGTGCCGCTGATGGTATACGGTTCGGGTTACGATGTGCCCCGTAATCTCGGCGAGATCGCAGGATTCGGGTACGTTTCTTCGATCGTTTATTCCGCACTGCTGTCGCGTGTATATCCGGGACCTGCGGCAAGGCTTCCTCATGAGCTTGATGAAGGCAATATCTTCTCTTATGTTGACATGACTAACCTTAAGACTACGGCAACAACCAATGATATATACGCCCTTGTCGATGATGCGATACAGAAGGGGGCGGCATCTGTCTGCGTGCAGCCGTGCTATGTAAAGGATGCGGCAAGAAGGGCAGACGGTCGACTTAATATATGTACGGTTATAGGATTCCCGAACGGTTACTCGACAACGGCCGTTAAAAAATTCGAAGCTGAAGATGCGATCGATAACGGAGCGGTCGAGATCGATATGGTCATCAACGTGAACTTCATAAAGTCCAGAAGGTTCGAGGAGGCAGCACTCGAGATCGGCATCATCGCGGATGCGGTCCATGCGAAGGGCGCGATCCTTAAGGTGATAATCGAGACATGCCTTCTCACCGATACCGAGAAGAAGATGCTTTGTAATATCGTGACCGTACAGGGAGCCGACTTTATAAAGACTTCCACAGGATTCGGTTCCGCCGGAGCGACGGTCGAGGATGTAAGGCTCATGCGTCATTATTCCGGAACCAATGTCGAGGTTAAAGCCGCCGGAGGCATCAGGGACGAGCAGACCGCCAAAGCCATGATCGAGGCGGGGGCAACGAGGATAGGTGCCTCGGGACTTAAGTGATGTATAATAGGTACCTATGAACGAGAATGAGACTACAGAAGAATTAAGTTTTAAGGACTTCGACTTATCGCCGGAGCTCAAAGACGCATTGCGTAAAATGGGTGTTAAGCGCCCCACTACGATACAGCAGAAGGCCATACCTTTGCTCATGGACGACATGAGCCTCATCGCGAAGGCTCCGACCGGCACAGGCAAGACATTTGCTTTTGCTATCCCGATACTTGAATATCTCAACATGAGCGTTGACTTTGTTCAGGCTCTTATCCTGTGCCCTACAAGAGAGCTCGCACTTCAGATCGCATCCGAGATCAAGAATCTCGCGCGTTTCATCGACGGGTTCAATGTCTGTGCCGTTATCGGCGGACAGAATATGAGAACTCAGGAGAATAAGCTTAAAAGAAAGCCCCAGGTAGTCGTGGCGACTCCCGGAAGACTTCTCGATCTTGTCGGAAGAAAGATAATAGATATAAGTCAGATATATACGCTGGTCCTCGATGAGGCTGACGAGATGCTCAAGATGGGCTTTATCAAGGATATTAAAAGAGTCATCGAACTGACTCCCAAGGATAAGCAGATGGCTCTGTTCTCCGCTACGATGCCCCGTGAGATCCTCGATATAACATGGCAGTTCATGGAAGGTGCGGCCCAGATCGACGTAATGCCCAAGGCTGATGACCACCCCAATATCGATGAGTATATTATCGAGGTCCCCGAGAAGGACAAGGTCGGCGCGATCATAGGTGTTCTCGATGCCGAGAACATAAGGAAAGCAATCGTATTCTGCAACACCAGGACCCAGACCGAGAAGGTCTTAAGAAAACTCGAGACTCACGGCGTATCCTGCGATATTCTCCACGGAAGTATAGGTCAGGGCGGACGTAACCGCGTCATGGACGGTTTCCGCAAGAATAAGTTTGACGTTCTTGTGGCGACGGACGTTGTTGCCAGGGGTATCGATGTCGATGACGTCGAAGCTGTATTTAATTACGATATTCCGAATGAGAATGAGTTCTATCTTCACAGGATAGGAAGGACGGGACGTGCCGGCAGATCCGGCAAAGCGTTCTCGCTCGTGGCTTATATGGATAAGTCCCGTATGGAAGAGATCATAAGATACACGGCCTGTAACCCCGAGATCTACAATTTGCAAATAAGTTTATAAAAAAACAACGGATTTGTTATTTCCTGTCATAATTCGTGGTTTAAAATACAGTTACGTAATGCTACGGAGGTAATTTTATGCCCGAACTGACACTTGACTGGAAGAAGTATAAGAACACAGCCATCGATATTGCCCGTGAAGGCTCGGTGCTCCTTAAGAATGACAGGGAAGCGCTTCCGGTCAGTAAAGATTCGAAGATCGCACTGTTCGGCAGGATGCAGGGTAACTACTATAAGAGCGGTACCGGCTCCGGCGGCATGGTCAATGTTAATCACGTATATGACATAAGAGAAGGACTTAAGGAAGCGGGTGCGAAGCTCGATGACGAGCTCATCTCGGTTTACGACGGGTGGGAGAAAGAGAACCCCGTCGATCCCGGTGTAGGCTGGGGTCAGGAGAGATGGTCTCAGGAAGAGATGCCCGTCGATGAGGCTCTTGTCACGCGCATGGCTCAGAAGAATGATGTCGCCGTGATCGTTATCGCAAGAACCGCAGGCGAGGATCGCGACAATACGGCGCAGAAAGGCTCGTATTATCTCACTGACGGTGAAGAGCAGCTGCTTGATCTGGTCTGCAAGGCTTTTACGAAGACGGTTGTTCTTCTTAACGTAGGCAATACCATCGATATGTCATGGGTCACAAAGTATGATCCCGCTGCCGTTATGTATGTCTGGCAGGCAGGAATGTACGGCGGTCTTGCAGTGGGAGATCTCGTTATGGGTAACGCTTCTCCTTCGGGTTGTCTTACCGATACTGTTGCTTACAGCCTTGAAGACTATCCTTCCGGTAAGAACTTCGGTGCCGGCGACGGATTCAAGGATATCTATGCCGAGGATATTTTTGTAGGTTACAGGTATTTCTCCACATTTGCTCCCGAGAAGGTGCAGTATCCGTTCGGATTCGGTCTTACATATACGACATTCGACATAAAGTGCGCGGGATTTGCTTTCGACAACAATGATGTCACGGTAAGCGCAACGGTAAAGAACACGGGAGATTTCGCTTCTGCCAAGGCTGTCATGCTCTATGCAGATGCTCCTGCCGGAATCCTTACCAAGCCTTCGAGAGTGCTCATCGGATTCGCGAAGACATCTACCCTTGCTCCCGGACAGGAGGAGACGGTAACGATCTTCGCTCCCGCGAGCAGATACACGTCATACGATGACGACGGCAGACTCGGACACGGCACCGGCTTCATGCTCGAAAAGGGCACCTACACCTTCATCCTCGGCGACAGCGTTGCAGAAGGACAGGAAGCAGGACAGATCACTCTTGCGGAAGACGTTGTAGTAGAAAGCCTCAAGTCCGCTTTAAAGCCTGTAGAGGCATTCAAGAGAATGACCAATAACGGTGAAGAGGACGTTCCCGTAAGAGAGCACGAGAATATTGATGACAGATTCGTTAACTTACGACCCGAGATCCCGCAGACCGGTGATAAGGGAATCAAGCTTGCCGATGTTAAGTCCGGAAAGAATACTCTTGATGAGTTCACGGCTCAGCTTACCGATGATGATATGTCGCTCATGATCAGGGGCGAAGGAATGAGCAGCCCGAAGGTAACTACGGGTACTGCGGGAGCTTTCGCAGGACTTACCAAGCATCATATGGAGCTCGGTATCCCGACGGTATGCTGTGCGGACGGTCCTTCCGGAATGCGTATCGACAGCGGTAAGAAGGCTTTCTCTTTGCCGAGCGGCGCCTGCATCGCATCGTCCTTTAATACAAAGCTTGTAGAAGAGCTGTGCACATACTTCGGTATCGAGATGATCAGTAATCAGATCGATGCGATCTTAGGTCCCGGAATGAATATCCACAGATTCCCTCTTAACGGAAGAAACTTCGAGTATTTCTCGGAAGATCCGGTCGTTACGGGTATCATGGCGGCAGCCCAGCTTAAGGGTCTTCACAAGAACGGCGTAACAGCGGTTATCAAGCACTTCTGCGGCAATAACCGTGAGACGAACAGAAGATTCATGGATTCCGTTATCTCCGAGAAGGCGCTTCGCGAGATCTATCTCAAGGGCTTTGAGATCGCGGTCAAGGAAGGAAATGCCAGGAGCATTATGTCCGTATATAACAAGATAAACGGCGTATACGGCACAGCGAATTATGAGCTGAACACAGAGATTTTAAGAAACCAGTGGGGGTATACGGGTATCGTCATGACCGACTGGTGGGCATTCATCGAGAAGGTTCCCGAGATGATGCACAGATCCGAAGCCCTGACGGAGCATTCGCTCATGGCTAAGGCCCAGTGCGATCTGTTCATGGTATGTTCCCAGGTTGAAGAGGGTAATGTCGATGAGAGCGATATCGTGGAGAATCTTAAGAAAGGCGATACCGGCAGAGTAAGCCGCGCCGAGCTTCAGCGCAACGCGCAGAATATCTTAAGGTATGCGATGGAGACTCCCGCCATGAGAAGACTCATGGGTGATGAGGTTACGGTAAAGCATATCGACTGTCCTTTCGCCGACGATGTTGTTGTTACCAAGGTTGACAGTTACTATAAGCTGACTGCCGAAGAAGAACTGACTATCGATGTCGATGTCGATACCTCAACAGGTCAGGACTTCACATTCGGAATCGATTCTGATGATCCCGGAAGATACGCAGTCATACTTACCGGAAAGTCGGATCTTAATGCTCTGGCACAGATCCCGATGACAGTTTACTGTTCGAGTATTCCGTTCGGAGTTATTACATGGAACGGTCTCGAGGGTCAGACAGGTACACAGGAGTCCGAGTTCATTATGCTGTCCAGATACAACGTATTCAGACTCCACTTCGGAGCTCCGGGCGTGAAACTTATATCCATCAAGGTCAAGCTTAAGGTAAGGGCCGAAGACGATCCGTTCTTCAAGGGCGAGTGATAACTCAAATAAAAAATGCTAGAATAATAGTCGGTCATTGACCGGCTATTATTTATTCGGAGGCATCGGATGAGAAGAGATTATTTCATATGCGTTTTCCTTTTGTGCATATGCGTATCGCTCTTTTATGTATGCTTCCTCCCGCTGTATTTTGTTTACGGTGAGATAGTGCCGCGTGAATTCGGTCCTGTGGAGACTGCTTTCTCATGGATATATCTCGTATTGGTATTCGCGGTGCTCCCGATCTATGCGGCATATAAGAAGAAGTTCTGGATGTCCGCGGGTCTTGCTGCTTACGGCGTGGTTGCGGCATTCCCCGTATGGGTGCTTCCCGGAATGGCTGATAAGCTGTCAGGAGAAGATGCAAGCATCGTATCCGTGGTATGGGCTTTCCTTCTTAAGTCGATATACGGAATGGCGGAAGCTCCTTTCGCGCCGATAACGAAAGTTCTCGGGGATACATTTGTCGAGACTTTGCCCAGAAGGATTATGCCTGTTGCTCTGATCCTTTATGTGGGTTGCCAGGTATTCAGATTCTACCGTAATGCCTACAGACAGGAGCAGTTAGACCCTCTTAAGGCTCTCGATAAGACATCTATCGAGAACAATACGACGGGTATAGGATCCAAGTCTGTAAGAAAGGCGTCTATGCCTGAAGTGCTCGGCACCGTTATTACGGCTCCCGCTCCCGCACCTTCTGCTCCCGCCGCTCCTGAAGAGCATAAGGAGACTTCTTTACCTGAGTGATAGGTTTATTATATAATCTAGCGAATTTGTATATCGGAGTATAAGGAATGGCAAAGAACATTAAGCACTGGGAAAAGATGATGTCGAGTGACAGTGACCATAAAGTCGCGAAGGCAGGTCAGGATCCTCTCGAGGTCGGTCTTTCCGAGATGAGCTGGTTCCAAAGGCAGACCAGGAAAGTTAAAAGAACGATTGAGAAGACACGTGAGACTTTCGGCGAGGAAGTCGGAAACTCCATTTCTTCGGGTGTTCTAGCGATCTACTTTCTGTTTATGATCCCTTTTGCTTCTGTACATGCTTATGTTAAGGCCCCGGAAGGGTTCGCACTTGAGGATTCGATCGGCGTATCGGCATTTATGGTCTTCGGATTCCTCGCTTTCTTATTCACGACTATCTATCACTTCCAAAAGCCCGGTTCTCTTCATAAGAGGGTATTCGCGAAGCTTGACCACATCATGGTCTATTACTCGATCCTCGGTGTATTCACACCTCTTTGCCTCTCTTTGGTAGGCGGGGGACTCGGAATCGGCATCCTTATCGCCGAGCTTGCGTTGGCACTTCTTGGAACATTCCTCATGATATTCATGTATCCCGATAATAAGATCGGTACGAGATTTGCTGTTCTGGTATACGCCGTAATGGGTATTCTCGGTCTGTTCATTCTTAAGCCTTTACACGCTGCGGCTACTCCCGCATCTTTCTGGCTTATCATATCGGGTACGATAGTATATGTTCTCGGCTTGTTCTTCTATTCAGGTAAGAAGTTCAAGTTCTCACACATGGTATGGCATCTGCTCGCAGTTGTCGCAGAGATCTGCTATGTGCTTGCTCTCGTTTATTTCTTCAGATAAGAAGGAAAGTCATATGTACAGATTATTGATTATTAACCCCGGTTCCACCTCGACGAAGGTAAGTCTTTTCGAGGATGAAGTTTCAGTATTCGAGAAGAGTCTTTTCCACGATGCGGACGAGCTTTTGAAGTTCCCGCACGTTAACCTTCAGATTCCTTTCCGTTACCAAGTCATTGTAGACATGCTTGCGGAGGAGAATGTCGCTCCCGAGAGCATCGATGCTTTCGTGGGAAGAGGCGGAAGCGCCTGCACACAGCCCGGCGGTATCACGAAGATAGACCAGAAGCTTTACGACGACACAGAGGCTGCTGTCGGAGGCTCCGAACATCCCGCCAAGCTCGGCGTAATGCTCGCATGGAAGTTTGCACAGGAGTACAACAAGCCCGCATATACGCTCAACCCCACTAATGTCGACGAGTACTGCGATTACGCAAGACTTACGGGTATAAAGGGTGTATACCGTGTATCCCACTCGCATGTTCTTAACCAAAAGGCGGTAGCCGAGTACCATGCGAAGAGCCTGGGCAAGAAGTACGAGGACATGAACCTCATCGTAGCCCACATCGACGGCGGTATCACCGTGGCTGCGCATGATCACGGCAGAATGATCGACGGCAACATGGGCGCAGACGGCGAGGGTGCCTTCACTCCCACAAGAATCGGCTCCGTTCCCGTACTGGCGCTTCTCGATTATATCGACGAGCACGGCACGGATGCCGTAAGACTGCGTTGCTCCAGAGCAGGAGGATTCGTAGACCTGTTTGGCACGGCAAACTCCGATACTATTCACGAACTCGTTGAGGAGGACGACTATAAGGCATCACTTGTGTGGAACACAATGCTCTACCAGATCTGCAAGATGATCGGCGAGATGAGTACCGTTCTGTGCGGCAAGGTAGACGGAATTCTTCTTACGGGCGGCCTGTTAAGATTCGACGACGTCCGTGCGACCATAGAGAAGAGATGCGGCTTTATCGCACCTATAAGCGTTTATCCCGGAGAGATGGAGCAGGAGGCATTGGCCCTTCCCGCACTCGAGGTGCTTCGCGGACAGAAGGAGCCTCTTACTTACACGGGAAAGAACGTCTGGAACGGATTCAAAGGAATAGATCTTTAATATTCACAGGAGGGCTTTAACATGAGCAAGCTCATCGAAAAGATCAAGGCAAAGGCATCATCTGATATCAAGCGCATTGTGCTGCCGGAAGGTGACGAGAAGCGTACCGTTCAGGCGGCTGCTATCCTCAAGAAGGACGGAATAGCCGAGCCGGTTCTTATCGGTAACCCCGATTCGGTCAACAAGACTGCAGCCGAGGTCGGCGCTGATATTACGGGCATCGAGATCATCGATCCCGCTTCAAGCGATAAGGCTTCCTCATATGCAGATACACTCTATGAGCTTCGTAAGGCTAAGGGTGTTACTCCCGAAGATGCCGTTAAGCTTGTTGCCGATCCTATGTACTTCGGTATCATGATGATAAAGTGCGGCGACGCCGACGGGCTTGTATCCGGTGCCGTTCACACAACAGGCGACATGCTCCGTCCCGCTTTGCAGATCATCAAGACTAAGCCCGAGATGAAGGTCGTATCTTCAAGCTTCCTCATGGACTGCCCTAATCCGGACCTCGGAGAAGACGGTCTTCTCGTATATGCGGACTGTGTTGTTATGCCGTGTCCTACAGCCGAGGAGCTCGCTTATATTGCCATCGCCACAGCAGACACTGCGAAGAGACTGTGCGGATTTACCGAGCCCCGTGTTGCTATGCTTTCATTCTCTACCAAGGGTTCTGCCAAGCATGAGCTCGTAAGCAAGGTTCAGGAGGCTGTAGCCAAGGCACATGAACTCGCTCCGGATCTCCTTCTTGACGGTGAAATGCAGTATGATGCCGCTCTTGTTCCCGAGATCGGTCAGAGCAAGGCTCCCGGAAGCCCTGTTGCAGGACGCGCGAATATTCTTGTTTTCCCTGATCTTCAGGCAGGAAACATCGGATATAAGATCACACAGAGGATCGGAGGCGCTGACTGCTTTGCGGTTCTTCAGGGTCTTAACGCTCCCTGTAATGATCTGTCCCGCGGTTGTTCTGTAGAAGATATCGTCAACACCGTGGCAATGACAGCCGTTCAGGCACAGGATTCCTGATATGCGTAAAAGATTATTATCCCTTCTGCTCGCGGTCGTTATGACCGTGCTTCTTGCCGTACCCGTAAATGCGGATACGACGGATGACGGTTACACCGGGTTCGCTACAAGACTTTATACGGTGGTCCTCGGAAGAGACCCCGATCCTTCCGGTCTTTATGACTGGAGCAACAGGCTGAGGACCCGTCAGATCTCTTTTGCCGACTGCGCGAGAGGTTTTCTTTTCTCTCCGGAGTTTGTCTCGAAGAATGTAAACGACGCTGAATATGTCTCGGTTCTTTACAGAACTTTCCTGGACAGAGAGCCGGACGGTGACGGATTGTCTTACTGGACGGGACGCCTTGCTTCCGGGAGTGTGAACAGGAGCAGCATCGTCGAAGGTTTCTCGAATTCTTCCGAATTCGCGGAGCTTTGCAGACATTATTCCGGTACGCCTGCTTCCGGCAACGGTATCACGGTCTGCATTGACCCCGGTCATTCGGGTGTCGTCGCTTCCGGGTATGTTCCGCTGGGACCCGGATCGTCTGACATGAAGCTTGCCGATACTTCGGGTACGAGAGGAAGATTCTCGGGTGTGGCGGAGTATGTTCTTACCATGCAGATCGCGGATCAGCTTCGCGCAGAACTCGAGGCGAGAGGATATAACGTCATCATGACGCGTTACGACAACTCGACTCCCGTAGACTGTGTTACACGTGCTCAGATCGGTAATGAAGGCGCGGATATCATGGTAAGACTTCATTTCGACGGGCTTGATAATTCGTCTGTGAGCGGTGCGCATGCTATCGTAATCGCCCAGGATAACCCGTGGAACCCGCAGACTTATGCAGGGTCGGCAAGACTCGGCAGATGTATCATCGATTCCTACTGCAGTGCCACCGGCATCCGTAACCGCGGCGTGTTCGAACAGAATAACATGACCGGCAACAACTGGAGCACGATCCCGTGCGTCCTGCTCGAAATGGGATTCATGACCAATCAGTATGATGATCTGTATATGACGGATCCCGAGAATCAGCCTGCAATGGTAAACGGAATCGCGAACGGTATTGATGCGTACTTCGCATCGTAATGGTAAAATCGAGTAAATATCCAGCACTTCGGAGGTGCCCTATGTCAGAAGTTTATCCTGTAATCGATTATGAAGATATGATCGCCGATCTTACGGACGATGTGGAAGGCGGCTTTGTTAAGAAAGACGCATCTTTGTATATCGTGAGACAGAAGACACCTGTGTTCTGTGAGGCACTCGGTGCCGAGGTGCGCCCTGTTATCGACTATTTCTATGAGACCCCGAAGCTTTTCCCCGAATTGAAGGAAATGACCGTGGACGACTGCAAGAAGATCTGCTTCGCCTGCATCGACAAGATTGAAGATGAGGCGATGAAGGCCGCGGTAAGTCTTATTATCGAGGACCTTAAGGACTATACCAAGGGCAATCCCGGCAGGAACGAGCGCAAGTGCAAGGTCGTCTTCGAGGCGGAGGATCTTATCCCAATGATGGTCTACTATGATGACACTGATGCGGGGGATGAAGTCGAGTCCGTGACCGTGGCCGATCTGGTTACCGAACTATATAAATCTTCTAACTGATAAATAAAAGATTTTTACCTACAAAGTCACCTCCTTTTGCTTTATAATCACTTTTAATGGCGAAAATTTTCTAAAGGAGCGTGACGCTAATGAAAGTACAGTTCACAGAGACGGTTGTACGTGATGCTCAGCAGTCGCTTATCGCGACCCGTATGCCGTTCTCAGACTTCGAAGACATCCTCGAGACGATGGACAATGCGGGTTACCACTCTATCGAGTGTTGGGGCGGAGCAACATTTGATTCCTGCCTGCGATTCCTGGATGAGGATCCGTGGGAGAGACTTCGTAAGATTAAGGCAATTTGTAAGAAGACCCCCCTGCAGATGCTGCTCAGAGGACAGAATATCCTCGGATATAAGCATTATCCAGATGATGTCGTAAGACTCTTTGTAAGAAAATCAGCCGAGAACGGCATGGATATCTTCAGAATATTCGATGCCTTGAACGACTTCAGAAACATCGAAGTCGCAGTAGATGAGACATTGAAGTGCGGCAAGCACGCTCAGGGCTGTATCTGCTATACTACCAGCCCTGTTCACACAGTAGAAAAGTACGCCGAGATGGGTAAGGAACTTGAGAAGATGGGAGTTAACTCCATCTGCATCAAGGACATGGCAGGCATATGCGGACCTCAGGAGGCATATGACCTCGTTAAGGCATTGAAGGCTTCCGTTAAGGTTCCGATCTATTTCCACACACACCATACAACAGGTCTCGGCCCCATGACATACCTCAAGGCTATCGAGGCAGGTCTGGACGGTATCGATACAGCTATCTCTCCTATGGCAGGCGGTACATCCCAGCCCGCTACAGAGACAATGAAGTATGCTCTTGAGCAGCTCGGATACGAGACAGATCTTGATTCCGCATGCCTCAAGAAGATCGCAGATCACTTTGCTCCCATCAAGGACAGATTCCTTAAGGAAGGAATCCTTAATCCGAAGTCCATGGGTATCCGCACGGATATCCTCGAGTATCAGCTCCCCGGCGGTATGTTCTCCAACATGCTCAAGCAGATGACTGATATGAAGGCTCAGGATAAGTTCGAGGCCGCTCTTGCCGAGATCCCTAACGTTCGTAAGGATCTGGGTTACCCGCCTCTCGTTACTCCTATGTCGCAGCTCGTAGGAACACAGGCTGTTAACAATGTCCTTTTCGGTAAGTATAAGAACGTTACCAAGGATACAAAGGCTTACCTCAGAGGTGAGTACGGCCGTGCTCCGGGTGAAGTCAACAAGGAGCTCATTTCACAGTTCTGGAAGGACGACGAGATCATTACCTGCAGATTTGCAGATACTCTCGAGCCCGCTTTCGAGAAGGCTAAGGCCGAGCTCGGCGATAAGGCGAGATGTGACGAGGATGTCCTCTCCTACATCTCCTTCCCTCAGGTTGCTGAGAAGTTCTTTGCAGCACGTGAAGAGAAGGAATCCAACACAGTTAACTACACGATAGAGAAGAAGGAGGACTGATGATGGATATTATCCGTTATGCCTCTGAGAACGGCGGTGAGACATTCACATTATTCCAGCCCCAGATGGGCACCGGTGATATGTTGATGAATGCCGGCATCGTTATGCTCGTCGTATTCGGTGTTCTCTTCCTCATGTATATCCTGATCTCCCTTTCGGGTAAGGTTATTGCCGGTATATCCGGTCAGGTTATCAGCGCTTCCAAGAAGGAAGAACCTAAGGCCGAGGTGAAGGCTGCTCCTGCAGCACAGACCAAGGCTGAGGATCCGGGTGAGGAGTTCTCTTCCGGAACACTGAAGCTCAAGGGCTGCGATGAGAAGACGGCTGCCATGATCATGGCTATCGTTTCCGACAATACGGGAATCCCGCTGTCTGAACTCGTATTCAAGTCGATCAAGCTCGTTGACGAGAAGTAAGCTAAGCAAACTTGTTTGCAATTCGAGAGGAATTAATATGATTTATAAAGTAACAATTAACGATAAAGTCTATGAAGTTGAGGTGGAGAAGGGCAAGGCGAATCTTCTCAGGACTACTGCAGTTGAGGCGGCTCCCGCTCCCGTTGCAGCAGCACCCGCAGCCGCAGCACCTGCTGCAGCTCCCGCTCCTGCTCCTGCTGCTCCCGCAGCTTCCGTACAGGCCGGAACAACTCCCGTAAATTCACCTATGCCGGGTACTATCCTCGATGTTAAGGTTGCAGTCGGCCAGGCAGTTAAGGAGGGTGACCTTGTTGTCATTCTCGAGGCAATGAAGATGGAGAACGAGATCTATGCTCCCTGTGCTGGAACAGTAGCTCAGGTTCTCACAAGCAAGGGCGCAAGCGTCGATACCGGTGCTCCTCTTGTGACCATTTCATGATCACGGAGGTTGGCACATGATTGAAGTATTACTTGATTTATGGAATAACTCGGGTATAGCCCAGTTTTTCATAGATGACGGATGGAAAAACGCACTGATGATCTTAGCTGCGTTCGTTCTGTTCTATCTTGCCATCAGAAAAGAGTTCGAGCCTTTGCTCCTGCTCCCTATCGCATTCGGTATGCTCCTTACGAATCTCCCTTGGCCCGGCGGCGGAATCTTCCACCCCGATTGGTTCAACGGTGAGATCAATTGGGCGGCCCTCGGCGGCGGATTCGTCGATGCGGCAGGCAACCATATCGAGCCCGGTCTTTTCGACTTCCTTTATATAGGTGTTAAGCTCGATATCTTCCCGTGTCTTATCTTTATGGCTGTAGGTGCCATGACTGACTTCGGTCCCCTGATCTCAAGACCTTCGTCTTTCTTCATGGGTGCCGGCGCTCAGTTCGGTATCTCTTTCGCATTCGTAGCAGCCATCCTTCTCGGATTCTCACCTGAGGGTGCGGCTTCCATCGGTATCATAGGCGGTGCTGACGGCCCGACGGCTATCTATCTTACAAGTAAGCTCGCTCCCGAGCTCCTCGGCGCCATCGCTGTCGCAGCCTATTCGTACATGGCTCTGATCCCGATGATCCAGCCGTTCTTTATGAAGCTTCTTACAACTAAGAAGATGCGTAAGGTTAAGATGGAGCAGGCTAGACCCGTATCCAAGATCGAGAAGATCTGCTTCCCTATCATCGTAACTGTAGTATGCGTTCTGATCCTTCCTTCAGTTGCACCTCTCCTCGGTTGCCTCATGCTCGGCAACCTGTTCAAGGAGTCCGGTGTTACCGACAGACTTTCAGACACAGCTCAGAATGCTATGTGTAACACAGTAACCATCATGCTCGGTGTAGCAGTCGGCGGCACAGCCGTAGGCCAGAACTTCTTAAGCGTTCAGACACTGCTTATCATCGGTCTCGGACTTGCTGCATTCGCATTCGCTACGATCGGCGGTCTTATCATCGGCGACATCATGTATTTTGCTACAAAGGGTAAGATCAATCCTTTGATCGGTGCGGCAGGTGTTTCCGCTGTTCCTATGGCAGCACGTGTAGCTTCCAAGGTAGGACAGAAGGAGAATCCTTCCAACTTCCTTCTCATGCACGCCATGGGACCGAACGTTGCAGGTGTTATCGGATCCGCTATCGCAGCAGGTATCCTTCTTACACTGTTCGGCTGATAAGAGCTTAAGGTCATTAATTAAAAGACAAAAAGAAGGCGTCCGTCGGGCGCCTTCTTTATGTTAATCCGAAACTCAGACTCAGATGGAATCGTATATCTTGGTTACCATGGCGATAACCTGATCGCGTGTAATATACTTGTTCAGATAAGAACGCAGATAGTCACATGCGAGATTAATGCATACCTCCAAAGTTGCTCCTGCGTCCTTGTTATTACGAATAAATTCTGCAACGAGCTTGCGGCAGCCGCTTTTGTATAATAAAAGTGGCACGAAAGCAACCTGTGATTGGTGGTTTGAAGATGCCTTGCTTTGTATATTGTTCACGGAGGTGATGAAATGATCTTTTCCGAGAAACTTCAGATATTAAGAAAGAATAAGGGATTAACGCAGGAAGCGCTCGCAGATAAGCTTGGCGTATCAAGGCAGGCTGTAGCCAAGTGGGAGGCGGGACAGGTCTATCCCGACATCTCTAATCTTATACAGATCAGCGATCTTATGAATGTCAGCGTTGATTATCTGGTCAAGGATCAGGACTGCTCGGTCAGCGTTAAGCCGCAGACAGCGACTGATCTTGATGAATTGATCGCGTTCCGTCTCGAAGCCAATGTCCATACTTATGCCAATTTCGAGAATGAGGTTGATGCCACAAGACCCGGATCACACGATTACAGATATGAGAACGGAAGATTCATGTACCATGATACATACGTCGGAGGCGAAGAGTTCGCAGGGGAAGAGGCTGTTTGGAAAGACAGTGTGACAGTTTATGCGATGAACTATATGGGAAGGGTGCTCTCAGACGGCTTCAGCGGTAATTTCCTGAAAGAAGCTCTCCGTGCAGCTGATGTGAAGATGCCGTACAGGGGCCCCGAGTTATATCAGTCGGGCGAATATACTTACCGCTGCAAAGTTACGGGAGACTTTATTTGGTTCCAGGGTTATGAGGAGATCTATAAGGAAGACACCAAGGTTTACGAGTGCGTCTTTCACGGCGGTCTTGTCAGATGAATACTGATGTATAATAACGGCGAAGTGCTCGGACTCAATTAATACGGGCTTTTAAAAAGCCCCTTTACATTATTTCAAAGCGGGTGTACACTTAATTGCTTTTCGCATAGGGGCTTAATGCGCCCTTTTGCAGGAAGAAATACTTTAGAAAGGAGATGTATTGATGCCGACGTTCAATCAATTGGTAAAGTCGGGAAGACACGACAAGACATATAAGTCTGCGTCCCCGGCTCTGCAGGCAGGAATCAACACGATCCACAACAAGGAGACGCAGGTTTTCGCTCCCCAGAAGCGTGGCGTGTGCACAGTTGTTAAGACAACTACACCTAAGAAGCCTAATTCCGCTCTTCGTAAGGTTGCCCGTGTACGTTTAACAAACGGCTACGAGGTTACAGCTTACATTCCCGGAATCGGCCACAATCTGCAGGAGCACTCCGTTGTTCTCATCAGAGGCGGACGTGTAAAGGATCTCCCTGGTGTTCGTTACCACATCATCAGAGGAACTCTTGATACAGCAGGTGTCGCTAACCGTATGCAGGGCAGATCCAAGTACGGTGCTAAGAAGCCGAAGGCTGCTAAGGTTAAGAAGTGATCCTATTTAAGTAGGATTGGACAAATTAAGTGATCAGTACATTGTTCATAAAAGGGACATTGCTACTTGACCGCACAACACGTGTCCAAAGGCAAAACTGAAACGTGAGTACCTATGGTTTCAGAAAACTGAATATCATGCAAGGAGGGAAGCAAAGTGCCAAGAAAGGGCAATATCCCAGTTAGAAAAGTGCTCCCGGATCCGCTCTATAACGATGTAAGAGTTTCCAAGCTCATCAACAACGTTATGCTCGACGGTAAGAAGGGACTTGCACAGAAGATCGTCTACGATGCCTTTGATTCAATCAAAGAGAAGACAGGCGAGCAGCCTATTGATGTATTCAATAAGGCTCTTGAGAACGTAATGCCTCAGCTTGAGTGTAAGGCAAGACGTGTAGGTGGTGCCAACTATCAGGTACCTATCGACGTAAGACCTGAGAGAAGACTTACATTGGGTCTCCGCTGGATCGTTGCTTTTGCAAGAACCAGAAGCGAGAAGACAATGAAGGAAAGACTCGCAGCTGAGCTCATGGATGCAGCTAACGGTGCAGGCGGCGCATTCAAGAGAAAAGAAGAAATGCACAGAATGGCAGATGCTAACAGAGCATTTGCTCATTACAAGTGGTAATCGATAAGGAGTTATGACACATGAATAGAGAATATCCTCTCGAGAAAACGAGAAATATCGGTATCATGGCTCATATCGATGCAGGTAAGACAACTACAACAGAGCGTATCCTCTACTACACAGGTATCAACCGTGTATTGGGAGAGGTTCACGACGGTGCAGCTACGATGGACTGGATGGTTCAGGAGCAGGAGAGAGGAATCACGATTACTTCCGCTGCTACAACAGCTCCTTGGAAGGGCAACAGAATCAACATCATCGATACTCCCGGACACGTTGACTTCACAGTTGAGGTTGAAAGATCTCTCCGTGTTCTCGACGGCGCTGTTACGGTTATGTCTGCAAGAGGAGGCGTTGAGCCTCAGACAGAGACTGTATGGAGACAGGCAGAGCACTACGGTGTTCCCCGTATGGTATTCGTCAACAAGATGGATATCGTCGGAGCTGACTTCTTCCATGTAGTAGATATGATCAAGGACCGTCTTAAGAACGAGTCCGTTGCTATCCAGGTACCTATCGGTAAGGAAGACACATTCTCAGGTATCATCGACCTTATGACGATGAAGGCTGAGGTCTACTTAAGCGAAGACGGTAAGGAATACGAGGAAAGAGATGTTCCTGAGGACATGCTCGACTTCGCTAAGGCAAAGAGAGAAGAGATGGTTGAGAAGATCGCCGAGACAGACGATGAACTCACAATGAAGTACTTGGACGGAGAGGAACTCTCCATCGAAGAACTCAAGGCTGCTCTTCGTAAGGCAACTGTAGAGTGTAAGCTCATCCCTGTTACTTGCGGTACTTCACTGCGTAACAAGGGTGTTCAGCTTCTCCTTGATGCTATCATCGACTACATGCCTTCTCCTCTTGACGTTCCTGCCATCAAGGGTGTTAACCCTGAGACAAACGAAGAGGAAGAGAGACCTTCTTCTGACGAAGAGCCTTTCGCAGCTCTTGCTTTCAAGATCGCGACAGACCCCTTCGTAGGAAAGCTCTGCTTCTTCCGTGTATACTCCGGTGTTCTTACAGCTGGTTCTTATGTACTTAATGCCGGTAAGAATAAGAAGGAGAGAATCGGACGTATCGTTCAGATGCACGCTAACGATCGTAAGGAGATCACAGAAGTATTCTCCGGAGATATCGCTGCAGCTATCGGACTTAAGCTCACAACAACAGGTGACACACTCTGCGATGAGGATCATCCTATTGTTCTTGAGTCCATGGAATTCCCTGAGCCGGTTATCGAAGAGGCTATCGAGCCTAAGAGCCGTGCATCCCAGGAGAAGATGATCATTGCTTTGCAGAAGCTTGCAGAAGAAGATCCTACATTCCGTACTTATACAAACCAGGAGACAGGACAGACGATCATTGCCGGTATGGGTGAGCTTCACCTCGACATCATCGTTGACCGTCTCATCCGTGAGTTTAAGGTAGAGGCTAACATCGGTGCTCCTCAGGTTTCCTATAAGGAGACAATCACGAAGACTGTTGAAGCTCAGGGTAAGTTCGTTCGTCAGTCCGGTGGTCACGGTCAGTACGGTGACTGCTGGTTGAGACTCGAGCCCCGTGAGCCCGGTGCAGGTTATGAGTTCGTCAACGAGACAGTTGGCGGATCCATTCCTAAGGAGTTCATCGCTCCTATCGATGCCGGTGTTCGTGAAGCTATGCAGGCAGGTGTACTCGGTGGTTACCCTGTAGTAGACGTTAAGGTTACCGTATTCGACGGTTCCTTCCACGATGTCGACTCTTCAGAGACTGCATTTAAGATTGCAGGATCCATGGGATTCAAGGCTGGTATGCAGAAGGCTGCTCCCGCACTTCTTGAGCCTATCATGAAGGTTGACGTTGAGGTTCCGGATGATTATCTCGGAGACGTTATCGGTGGTCTGAATGCCCGTCGTGGTGCGATCAAGGAGATCGAGCCTATGAACGGAACACAGCAGATTCATGCAGAGGTACCTCTTGCGAACATGTTCGGTTATGCTACTGACCTCCGTTCCTCAACACAGGGACGTGGAACGTTCATAATGCAGATCTCGCACTTCGCACCTTGTCCGAAGAGCATCATGGAAGAAATTTTAAAGAAGTAATTATTCGGCTTTGTCGGGCGGCAGTACACTTGAAAAATGAGTGTTTTACTTGTAGAATAGTTGCTGTCGCTTGATTAAAAGCTGATAAAGAGAAAATGATCTACGGATCAACAGAATTCTTAGGAGGAATTTAAACAATGGCTAAGGAAAAGTTCGTACGTAACAAGCCGCACGTAAACATCGGAACAATTGGTCACGTTGACCACGGTAAGACAACTCTTACAGCTGCAATCACAAAGGTTCTCGCTATGAAGGGCGGAGCTGAGTTCAAGGACTATGGTAACATCGACTCCGCACCGGAGGAGAGAGCTCGTGGAATCACGATCAACACAGCTCACGTTGAGTATGAGACAGAGACACGTCACTATGCACACGTTGACTGCCCCGGTCACGCTGACTATGTTAAGAACATGATTACTGGTGCTGCTCAGATGGACGGTGCTATCCTCGTAGTTTCCGCTTCTGACGGCCCGATGCCCCAGACAAGAGAGCACATCCTTCTCGCTAGACAGGTTGGCGTTCCTTATATCGTAGTATTCATGAACAAGTGTGATCAGGTTGATGACGAGGAGCTCCTCGAGCTCGTTGAGATGGATATCAGAGACCTCCTCAACCAGTATGAGTTCCCTGGTGATGACACACCTATCATCAGAGGTTCTGCTCTTGCAGCTCTTGAGTCTTCTTCTACAGATCCTTCTGCTCCTGAGTATGCTCCTATCGTTGAGCTCATGCAGGCAGTTGACGATTATATCGCTACACCTGAGAGACCTACAGACAAGCCTTTCCTTATGCCTGTTGAGGACGTATTCACAATCACAGGTCGTGGAACAGTTGCTACAGGCCGTCTCGAGAGAGGTATTGTTAAGGTTGGTGACGCTGCTGAGATCGTTGGTCTCGAGGACGAGCCTAAGTCCACAACTATCACAGGTGTTGAGATGTTCCGTAAGATGATGGATCAGGCTGAGGCCGGTGATAACATCGGATGCCTCCTCCGTGGTATCGATCGTAAGGAAGTTGAGAGAGGCCAGGTTATCGCTAAGCCCGGTTCTGTTACACCTCACACAAAGTTCGAGGGTCAGGTTTACGTTCTTACAAAGGACGAGGGCGGACGTCATAAGCCCTTCTTCGATGGATATCGTCCTCAGTTCTACTTCAGAACAACAGACGTTACAGGTGTTGCTCACCTTCCCGAGGGTACAGAAATGTGCATGCCCGGTGACCACGTAACAATCTCTGTTGAGCTCATCACTCCTATCGCTATGGAGCAGGGCCTCAAGTTCGCTATCCGTGAGGGTGGCCACACAGTTGGTGCTGGTACAGTTTCTAAGATCATCGAGTAATCGATCATCTTAAATCAGACTTAATTAAGGCTCCGGATTATCCGGAGCCTTTTCTAATGAAAAATTTACATTCTCGAAAAGATTATTCCTATCCTTGTATATATAATTACAAGTATGAAGCAGTTGCAATTCGAGTACATAGAAGACGCGTCCTTAAGGCAGGAGCTGAACAGGATTGACAGATGGCGGGAGAATCACAGAGTATCCGCCATCCTTTTCCATGTCTTCTCGGATAATCTTGAAGCAGAGAAGATCCGTCATGTATGCAGCATGATCGAATTTACTCTTCCTGACAGTCTGTATACCGGCTGTACCACGAGCGGCAACGTTATGGACGGAAGACTTAATAAGTCTCATATTACCGTTACATGCACTATATTTGATGATCCCGAGTCCAAGGTGGAGGTTATTCAGCTGCCTCTGACTGAGGAGACTGAACCCATGGTCTCACAGAAGATGCAGCTGATCGTATCCGAGCGTCCGTGGGTGAAGGCAATAGAGATGCTCGTTACGATAAGAGGACTGTCGATGACCAAATTCTGTGAAGATCTGAGCCTTCTGGACGAGAATATCAAGTTATTCGGCGGCGGATCGTTCTCGGATGATCTTAATGAAGTTGCTTCATTTGTATACTCGTCGGGAAGCGAGTGCTCCGATCACGCGGTGGTATTCACTCTTATGGGCGGCGAGAATCTTCATGTCTATTCCGAATGGGTAACCGGATGGAAGCCTTTGGGAAGAAAGCTTCGTATAACCAAGGCGGATCATGCTATTTTACAGGAACTCGACAATAAGCCCGCATACGATATCTACTATAAGTATCTGAACATCGCGAACGACGCGGAGTTCTTTAAGCACACATTGGAATTCCCGTTCATGTATAAGCATAACGGAATCGATATCTTAAGAGCCCCGACGGCATGTAATGAGGACGGCAGTCTTGTTATGACGGCGGATATAGAAGAAGGTGTCGAGGCCTATATGGCTTACGGTGATCCGTGGACCATATTGGAGCAGGTAAATGAGACCGGTGAGAGACTGTCGGTATTCGAGCCTCAGTCGATCTTCCTTTATTCATGCGCGGCAAGACGTGCATTCTGGGGTGATTCCGGTTCTAACAGAGAGACATCTCCTTTCCAGGATATAGCACCGACATCCGGATTCTATACATCGGGAGAGTTTATGAGGACCGGTGCGAAGCTTAATCAGCATAATGTAACCCTGCTCGTAGCGGGTCTGCGTGAAGGTCCTATATCGGGAAGTATGCATAACTTTAAGATCAAGGATCACAAGCTTGACGGACAGGCGTCTCTTGTAAACCGTCTTGCCAACTTCGTTCAGGCTGCGACGGAAGAACTTGAGCAGACTGTCGAGATGCTTGAGCTGTCCTCGATAACAGACGGACTTACCAAGCTTTATAACCGTTCGGAGATACAGCATCGTATCACGGCTGCGAATAATAAGTATTCGGAGTCTCCCGACAGCGTTAAGGCACCGTCGCTTATCATGCTCGACATTGACGATTTTAAGAAGGTTAACGATACGTTCGGACATCACGAAGGTGACGTTGTAATAAGAAAGATCTCTGACATTATGAGAGAACAGTGCGCCAAGGTTTCCGAAGATATAAGCATCGGAAGATGGGGCGGAGAGGAGTTCATGATACTCGTTCCTGCGCTTCCTTTCGAAGATGTGAAGGCTCTGGCAGAGTCCTTGCGCAAGGCTTTCGAGGAGGAGAAGTTTGACGTGTCGGGTTCTCACACGATATCCGTAGGTGTGACGACCGCTCTGGCAGGTGAGCACGTCGACGTTTTCTGTATGCGTGTTGATGATGCTCTCTATGAGGCGAAGAAAACGGGCAAGAACCGGATAGTCATCAAATAATTACCTATTCACACAATAGTTTATTACGAAAGAGGTTTGTGTTATTATCCTAGCATTGTTTAATAGGAAGTAATGACACATGGAGAAGAAACCATTTGTAACCAAGGAACAGATCGAAGAAATTGTAAAGACTTATCCGACTCCCTTTCATATCTACGATGAGGCGGGGATAAGGAAGAATGCCGAAGCCGTAAAGGAAGCTTTCGCATGGAATAAAGGCTTCCGTGAGTACTTCGCGGTAAAGGCTACACCTAATCCTTATATAATGAATATCCTTAAGGATTATGATATCGGATTCGACTGTTCAAGCGAGGCTGAGCTTGTTTTATCAGGCGCAGTTAAGGCTGACGGCGATCATATCATGTTCTCATCGAACGATACACCTGCGCAGGAGTACAAGCTCGCATACGACATGGGTGCGATCATCAATCTTGATGATATTACCCACATCGAGTTCCTTGACGGAATTATCGGAGATAAGTACCCGGAAGTAATGTCATGCAGATTTAATCCGGGCGGAGTCGTTACGATGAGCAACGGCATTATGGATAATCCCGGGGATGCCAAGTACGGTATGACTGAGGCTCAGCTGTTCGAAGCATACAGAATGCTTAAGGACAGGGGCGTTAAGAAGTTCGGTATCCACGCTTTCATCATCAGCAATACTCTTACGAATGATTACTATCCTATGCTTGCAGGACAGCTTTTCGACCTGGTAGTAAGGATCGAGAAGGAAGTCGGCATCAAGTTCGCGTTTGTTAATCTCTCGGGCGGTGTCGGAGTGGATTACAGGCCTGACCAGACTGCCAATGATATTAAGATAATCGGTGAAGGAGTAAGAAAGAAGTTCGAAGAGATCCTCGTTCCCGCAGGTATGGGTGATGTTGCCATCTATACTGAGATGGGAAGATTCATGCTCGCGCCTTACGGTCATCTTATTACGAAGGCTATCCACGAGAAGCATACATATAAGGAATATATCGGCGTTGACGCATGTGCAGCCAACCTTATGAGACCTGCAATGTACGGCGCTTATCATCACATTACGGTTCTCGGCAAGGAGAATGAGCCCTGTGATCATACATATGATGTAACGGGTTCACTGTGTGAGAATAATGATAAGTTCGCGATTGACAGACAGCTTCCTAAGATCGACATGGGCGACTATATCGCGATCCATGACACAGGCGCTCACGGATTCGCGATGGGCTATAACTATAACGGAAGACTTAAGTCAGCAGAGCTTCTGCTTCAGACAGACGGATCCGTTAAACTTATAAGAAGAGCCGAGACTTTAAGCGATTACTTCAGAACATTCGATTTTTCCGAGTATAAGGGCACTCTTATAAAATGAGAGCTTTCATCGAAAAGCATAAACTGCTCACTGACATACTCATAACGGTACTTTTGTGTGCGGTTATGCTTATCGCGATGGAGATAAGACAACCTTATTTTTTCCTGCAGGATGACAACTGTGACTCGTATGTCTGCCAGTATGTCTATTCGCTGCGGTCTGTGAGTCAGGGTGAGTTCCCTTATTATAATTTCCATCAGTTCGGAGGAATGAGGTACCTTGATAAAGGTCAGACCGGTCAGCTGAACATATTCGTTTATATTGCCGGTGCATTGAGTGAATTATTCTTAGGTCACATCGGCGGTGTTTTGGATTTTACAGCGGCGATATATATTGTTTTGGCTGCCGTAGGAATGATGCTTCTTTTGCAAAAGAGATTCAAAACAGGAAGAATCGTATCGATAATAGGTGCCATAGGATGGGGATTTAACTCATTTTCGATCTATTGCGGCAGCAATTGGCTGATAGCGATCATTCTCGGAGGGTGTTTGCCCTGGATCATTCTTGCAACCGGGTATCTTATTGAGAATGACGGAATCAAGGCCGTTATCCTGGCAGCGATTCCCAAGGTGTTTCTGTTTTACGGCGGACATCCTCAGTACTTCATCTATGCAATAGTATTTGATTATCTGTTTGCGGTAACTTACATATTCCTCTTTTCCCCTAAAGGAGAGAGACTTAAAGCGCAAGGCAAGTTTTTGTTAAAGTACTTTATCAGCGGTCTTCTTGTTTTGTTGTGGAGTCTGCCGCTTCTGATGCCGATGTTTGACATGATGAGAAATTCGGTTGACCGCTCGGCATCTTTCGATTGGGAGAGTTTTTCAGATCGAAGATTCCAGCTTATGGATCTTGTGCTCGGACTTATATCACCATTCCTGCAGTATGATGTTACCGGAGTAATGGAAATTGACGGTTTTGAGGTAGCGGTTGTCGATTGTTTGATCGCGATACAGAAGAATATGTGTCATATAGGCTACATATTGTTTATCGCTGCCCTTATCGGATTGGTACATCTTGTTTTCGATAGACATAATAATTCAAGCAAGAAGACAATTGTGAGAAAGAGGCAGATGATCGCATTGATACCGCCGGCTTTGATCGCATTGTTCTGGGCAGGCACACTTTGGTTTAACAGGTTCATATACCTTATACCTGTATTAAACAGGTTCAGATACCCGTTTAAACTGATGCAGTATTTTATCTTCTTTTTGGTGACATTCGCGAGCCTTGCACTTGACTGGTTTATCGGAAAGAAAAAGAACAATACTTTATTATCTGTGCTGCTGGTTTTTGTACAGATTATCAACCTTGTCGGACTGTATATGTTGATCCCGGTCAGATTCTTTGTTGTATATACGAACAGCAAAGTTCCGTATGAAGAGCCGTGGTTAGAAGATTTGAGAGACTGCAGATATGTAACGGTACTGGATTGTGCCGATTCCCTTGTTACAGATCAAATAGACGAGAACGGTAATATTACTCCGTTAAGAATTCCTCGCGATACAGTCGCATTGTTGACACACAACTATGCAACTTATTTCGATATTGATGATATGAGCGGCTATGAGATCCTTAACAGTAAAGAAACAAATACTGCCAACAAACATATGCTGGTATATATAGAAGATGTAAGCGGAAGCATAGGAGATGTCTATGCCGGTATGGTCGAAGAGATGAGAGACCGTGCCGTGTCTTTATATGTTACTGTTCCCGAGAATGCGGATTACGTTGAAAGCTGTCTTGCTCCTTACGGTATCACCAGATGGAGGGAAGATGACAACAGAGTTATCTTCTATGATTCCGAAGCAGAGCCCCGTGCATACTATTCCGATGCGTCCGAAGACTTCGGTGAAGTGAACCTTGATGTACATGTTAATTATCTTGAAGTAACTGTTCCCGAGGGATTCGAGGGAGGAAGCGTTACCGTTAATTTCATTCATGACAGGGGATTTATCGCGACTGTTGACGGACAGGAAGTGCCGATCACGGACTGCGGTAATTATTCCGATATGATCGTAAGTGATGTGCCGGCCGGTGCCCACACTGTAGTATTCAAATTCACGGATAATTCATTCAGAAACAGTCTCATAATTACTTCTGCTTTAACGGCTCTTCTCGCTGTTGGAATACTTATCGGCAAGAAGGTAAAAACCAAAGAAAATTGAGTTAAGAAATACTTTACACCGGGTTCAATACAATATATAATCCATTCTGTTTCAAAAGTTTACTATAACTGAACTTCAAGTTAAGAGGAGCGGTAATGGAGATCGGTCAGAAGATCAGGTTTTTACGACAGCAGAATAACCTCACGCAGGAAGAGCTCGGCGACAGATGTGAACTGTCCAAGGGCTTTATCTCGATGCTCGAGAATGACAACACTTCACCTTCGATTGCAACGCTTAAGGACATACTTGAGGCGCTCGGCACCAATCTTGCGGATTTCTTTGCAGACGAGGAGCAGGAAAAGGTTGTTTTCGGCGGGGACGATTACGCCGTAAAAGAGGACGCAGAGCTTAAGAACAACATCTGCTGGCTCATCCCGAACGCACAGAAGAACGAGATGGAGCCGATCCTTGTAACGATAGAGCCTGACGGCAGAACGTATCCCGATAATCCTCACGAAGGCGAGGAGATCGGATATGTCCTCGACGGTTCCGTTATGATCCACATAGGAAAGAATATGTATCAGGCGAAGAAGGGCGAGAGTTTTCTTATCAGGCCCGACAGACCTCACTATATCTCGAATGAAGGCAAGAAAACGGCGAAGATCCTCTGGATCTCCACTCCGCCGAGTTTCTGATGGAGGAAGATATGAGCGATAACGAAGAGAAAAAGGTTTATGCAGGACAGCTGCTGCCGGATGATAAGGGAATGGAGCATATCATCGAGCTCAAGGACGTAAACAAGAGTTACGACGGTAACCAGGTCCTTCATGACATTACTTTCTTTATCAGAAACAATGAGTTTATTACGCTCTTGGGTCCCTCGGGATGCGGAAAGTCAACGACACTCCGTATCATCGCGGGCTTCGAGACCGCAGATTCCGGTATCGTTAACTTCGAAGGCTCCGATCTTCTTAAGGTGCCTGCGCATAAGAGACATATCAACACCGTTTTCCAAAGATATGCGCTGTTCCCGCACCTCAATGTGTTCGATAACGTCGCGTTCGGTCTGCATCTGCAGAAGGTTCCCGCGAAGGAAGTCGAGGAGCGCGTAAACAAGGCGCTTCACACTGTGGGTCTCGACGGCTTCGGCAACAGATACATCGACCAGATCTCAGGCGGACAGATGCAGAGAGTCGCCATCGCGAGAGCCATTATCTTGAAGCCCCGCGTGCTCCTACTTGATGAGCCTCTGGGAGCGCTCGATCTTAAGATGAGAAAAGAGATGCAGATCGAATTGAAGCAGATGCAAAGAGAGCTCGGTATCACATTCGTATATGTAACACATGATCAGGAAGAGGCCCTGACGATGTCCGATACGATCATCGTAATGAAGGACGGATACATCCAGCAGATCGGCACACCGATCGATATTTATAACGAGCCTAAGAACGCTTATGTAGCGGACTTTATCGGCGAGTCGAACATCATCCCCGGTACCATGACCAAGGATCATGAGGTCACATTCGCCGGCAAGAAGTTCGAGTGCGTTGACCCGCTGTTCCCCGAGATGAAGGAGGGTGCCGTTAACGACGTTGACGTTGTTGTCCGTCCCGAGGATATCTACATCAAGGAAGAGGACGACGCTTACGTTAACGGTACGGTCGAGAGCATCGTATTCAAGGGCGTTCACTACGAGATCATCGTAAAGGGTGACACGGGAATCGAGTGGATGATCCAGGACGTCGATCCCGTTGAGGTAGGTAAGAGAGTAGGTCTTACGGTCGATCCCGATGACATTCAGATCATGAGAAAGTCAAGATTCTCACCTGCACCCGGAAGCTACGGCGTAAGGGGAGTAAAGGATGACGACATTACAGAGGAGAAGGCATGAGCGATATCAGATCAAGATTTAAGCTGATGCCCCTTCACGGCATCGTCATGTGTATAGCAGCGACACTCTCGTTCGTGTCGGTGTTTATTCCCATGTTCGAGCTGTTCGTTCAGTACAAGAGGGAGAGAGTATTCTCATTGTTCTCCATGATAATGAATCCCCGTGTGTACGTGCAGCTTCGTGACGGTACCGTCGACCTCGATTTCAGAGGCTTCGGCGGGCTGATGTTCACATTGACACTCGTAGTCGCGGTGGCGGCATTAACGCTGTCCCTCGGCTTCCAGCTTTATTCGAATACAAGAAAGTCCAAAAGGCTCGGCTGCCTTACGGTAATGATCCTTTTCGCGATGAGGCTCGCGCTTCACGTCGTAACTTTAAACAAGCTCGTAACTCCCGAGATGATCGAGGCTAACGGTCTTACACCGCAGCGCCTGTATGCAGTTCAGTCGCTCGTGGGAAACATCTTGTGCGTGGTGCTTTTCCTCGGTATCGCGGCATCAATCTACGGCGCACTCGGTCTTACCATGAACATGAAGCTTCTGTCCTATCCTTACATCGCATGGGTAGTGATCTTCACGATACTTCCTCTCGTACTGATCCTGTTCAGCGCTTTCTTCGCGAAAACATCGGGCGGCTATGAATTCAACCTCGACGGATTCAAGACGCTGTTCGAGAACAAGACCGTTACGGCTGAATTCTACGGTGTGAGGGTCACGCTTCAGGAGTACTTCTCGGTATTCCTGCGAAGCCTCGACTATGCGCTGTGGACGACGATCGGCTGCCTTGTATTGGGCTACCCTCTCGCATATATCCTGCAGGCGCGTTCCAAGAGACTTCATAAGACTTCGAGCAAGCTCCTTCTTCTGTTCGTGCTTCCGACGTGGATGAACACGATGCTTCGTACATATGCATGGAGAGCTTTCTTCTCACAGACGGGAATCTTAAATACATTTCTCATTAACGTCTGCGGAAGGGCAGAACCCATACTGTTCCTGAAGGACCCCATGTGGTCGGATATCATCACGAAGTTCGTTCTCGTTAACGACTTCCTGCCGTTCATGCTTCTGCCGATCTACTCCGTTCTCGTTAAGATCGACGAGAGCTTGGGGCAGGCTGCTGCAGACCTCGGTGCGAACCGCGTGCAGACATTTACAAAAGTAATCTTCCCGCTGTCACTGCCGGGTGTTATCTCCGGAATACAGATGGTATTCATGCCGTCCATGACGTTCTACATGATCCCCGATATCATTACCGAGGGATCCAAGACTACTATCGGTAATACGGTACAGTCGTTCATCTTAAATGAGAGCCCGACATTCCAGCAGGCAGGTAATGTTCTGTCGCTGATACTTCTGATATTCGTTCTCATAACGATGAGACTTCTTCGTAATCAGGACAAGGAAGCGTCCGGAAGCGGAGGTATGGTATTGTGAGATTCTTACGTAAGCTTGTACCCGATATCTATATCGGTCTGATAATCGTATTCTTATATCTGCCGATCGCGCTTCTGATCTTCTATTCGTTCAACAGCGTTCCGAAGTCGTTCATCTGGGGCGGATTTACACTCAATAACTACACGAGCCTGTTCTCCGGAAGTGACGGCGGAGAGCTTCTCGAGTCTTTGCTCGAGACTCTGAAGATCGCTGCGATCGCATCTGTCGTGTCTACTGTCTTCGGCGTTATCAGCTGCCTCGGAATGGTATATCTTCCCAAGAAGTTCCAGAACGTTCTTATGAATGTAACTTACATCCCGAACGTAATGCCTGAGCTTGTTATCGGTATCTCGTTCATGCTCCTGTTCTCCTTCTTGGGAGTTCAGAAGGGAGAGTTCACCCTGATCTGCGCGCACATCGCATTCTGCGTGCCGTTCGCGATCCTCTCGATCGATCCCAAGATCCGCCAGCTCGACAAGAATCTGTCGGAGGCTGCGATGGACTTGGGCGCCACGAGGTTTCAGACCTTAAGACTTGTCATCATTCCCGAGATCATGCCTGGTATCCTGTCCGCTCTGATGCTGACATTCACCCTCTCGGTAGATGACTATCTCATAAGTAACTTCAACGTTAACTCTTCGGTTCAGACACTGCCCATGAAGATCTACTCTATGGCCAAGTTCGGAGTTAACCCGAAGATGAATGCGTTGACGACTATCCTGTTCGTAGCAGTATTCCTGCTTCTGATCGCATCCAATTTCTCCCGCATCAAGGGAGCAAAAGATAAAAACGGAGGAATGAAGAAATGAAGAACCTGAAAAGATTTGTAAGTGCTGCATGCTGTGCATCGCTTCTTGCGGTATCCATGTTTACTGCCTGCGACAGCAGACAGGAGTTGATCATCTACAACTGGGGTGAGTACATCGCAGAGGACACGATTGCCAAGTTCGAGGCAGCTTATCCTCAGTACAGAGTCATCTACAGAACATTCGAGACAAACGAGACTATGTATCCCAATCTCGATAACACATATGACGTTATCATTCCTTCCGAGTACATGGTTTGCAGACTTATTAACGAGGAAAGACTCCAGCCTCTCGACTGGACCATGCTTCCCAATGTAACTGCCAACATGGATCCCATGTTCAACGATATGACTTATTCCCAGGATAAGGAGCTCTCGGACGAGGTTCTCGACTATGCGATCCCTTATCTGTACTGCACGGTAGGTCTCGTATACGATGCCAACAGGATCGATCTTCCCGAAGGTACAACGGATCCTGCAGTTATCTGGAATGTGCTTTTCGATGAGGCTAATGCAGGCGACATCGGCATGTACGACTCAATGAGAGAGTCTATCGGCGTTGCTTTGAATTACCTGGGCTACTCCATCAACTCCATGGACGAGGAAGAGCTTGCCGAGGCTATGCAGCTTCTTATCGACCAGAAGACAAACATCAACCCCACATACGGCGTAGATAACCTCAAGGACAAGATGGCATCAGGCGAGATGGCTGCTTCCGTAGCATGGTCCGGCGACCACATCGTTATGCTCGACAGAATCGCAGAGCTCGGCGGCAACGACGATATCGACTTGAGATTCGTTCTCCCAGAGGGATCCAACTGGTCCGTAGACATGATGTGCATTCCTTCCAACGCAGCTAACTATGAGGGCGCACACGACTTCATCAACTTCATGTACGAGCCTGAGATCGCTCTCGAGAACTGCGAGTACGTAGGTTATTCGACACCTAACGTAGCTGCCAAGACCATGCTCGATCCCGAGGTTTCCGGCAATGTTTATTACTATCCGACAGAAGAGATCTTCTCCACACTCGAGGTATATTATTCTTCTTCCGAGTACGAGGAGAGATACACGGAGATCTGGAATACGGTTAAGGCTTCCGCATAACTTGTATTTTGGAGTATTTGAGTATATTCTTAACGGGCGGCGGAGGACTCTGCCGCCTTTATTAACAGGAAGGAGCCCGCGTTATGCAGGTTGAGGACAACGGCGGTTCACGTTATTCGGTGAACTTCGCGAAAAGAATAGTGGTCAAGGTAGGAACTTCTACCATCACTTATGAGAACGGCAAGATGAATCACGGCAACATCGATAAGCTGTGCCGCGGCATTGCCGATATCTGGAACAGCGGACGTGAGGTCATCCTCGTTACATCAGGTGCGATCGGTGTCGGCATCGGAAGTCTTAATCTTCCCGAGAAGCCCGATGATATCCCGCAGAAGCAGGCTATTGCAGCCGTAGGCCAGTGCGAGCTCATGAACGCTTACACAAGATCCTTTGCCGAGTATTCCTATGTATGCGGACAGATCCTGCTTACCAAAGACGGTATCGCAGATAAGCTTCAGAGACATAACATAACCAATACACTCGAGGCTATGCTCGAGAAGCATCTGATCCCCGTTATCAACGAGAACGACACGGTATCCACATCCGAGATCTGGCATAACGGTACTTTCGGCGATAACGATACCCTCTCGGCGGATGTAGCCATACTTACGAATGCGGACCTTCTTATCATCCTTTCCGATATCGACGGTCTTTATACAAGCAACCCCAGGGAAGACGAGAACGCCAAGAGAATCTCTTATGTTGAGGAGATCACCGACGAGATGCTCGGTTTCTCCAAGGGGGCGGGCAGCAAGCTCGGTACCGGCGGCATGTATACCAAGATTACCGCGATGCAGATGGTAACAGGCAAGGGCATCAACGGAGTTATCGCTTCGGGCTCGCAGCCTCAGGTCTTAGAGCAGATCCTGGATCAGGACGATATCGGTACGTTCTTCGCTGCGAAATAAGAATATATCGAAAAACAATAAAAAGTTCTTGCAAAACAATATTGAGCATGCTATTATGATGTCATAAGAGCATGCTCATTTCTTTTCTTGGGAGGAATAAGGTAATGAAATACGATAACAGGATAATAAGATGGTCCAAGATCGCGACGATAATCTTTATCGCATTGGTGGTTGTAGCTGATCTGTTCGGGGTGGTCATCTCATCGTACATAAGCCTTGTCTGGGCTGAGAGATCCGATACATTCGCGATTCTGCTCCTGACCACTGTTTGGTATATGGGTACTGTAGGTGCATACGGCATTCTTATCAGCGTCTATAAGCTTCTTACGAATATGGGTAAGGATATTGTATTCGACAGAGCAAACACGGGGCTTATGAAGATAATGGTTATCGCGCTTATCGCTATCGCTGTGGTCTGCGCATTAGGAAGTATCGCATGGATCGGAACAAGCTTCCTTTCCATGGTCGCATTGTTCATGGCGCTTATTGTATCATGCGTAAGGGTTGTCTTTGATAAGGCGATTACCATGAAAGAAGAGATGGATCTTACGATCTAATGAAAGGAGGAGAGAATAATGATCATTGTAAATCTTGATGTTATGATGGCTAAGCGTAAGATCTCCTCCGGAGACCTGGCGCAGAAAGTGGGTATCACGCCTGCGAATCTGTCGATATTGAAGAATCAGAAGGCCAAGGCGGTAAGGTTCTCGACACTGAACGATATATGTAAGGCTCTGGACTGTCAGCCCGGAGATATCCTGGAGTACAGGGAAGATGAATGAGTAATTAATGGAATATGGAATAGGGAAGACAAAGGCGGGGTGATGACAATCCCGCTTTTGTTTATTCTTTATTAATAATTGATCGGATGTATAGAATCTTTTAGCATGTTAAAATCAAGGTATGCTTTGGTTTGTAGTGACAGTAGCAATTCTTGCGGTCGTTACGGTCTTTTGTCTGGTCCGCACGCACAGGAGTGACAAGGAGATCGCTCCTTATGTATCGCATTGCCTTTTCTGGCTGCTGATCCCGATCGTTTCCAATATCGTTATTGCATTAAGCGATGATATAGAGATCTGTAAGTTCTGCTTCACGGTCTACTTTATCAGCACCACGGTGCTTCTGTATTATTTCGCGGAGTTCGCGATCAAGTTTTGTAATTTTGATACCGATAAACCTCTTGCGAGCAACCTCATGATGGGTATCGTGGCACTTGATTCCGTCAACCTCGCATTAAATTATGTTTTCGGGCATGTATTTACGGTAAGTTCCGTAGAAGATGCGGGAGAGGTGGATGTAATCTTCCGGTCTTTGTGGTATCACAAGGTCCACCTCGGAATATCGGCGCTGTTGTTGCTGATACCTATCGTTGTATTGGCTGTTAAAAGCATAAAGTCTTCCAAGCTTTACAGAGACAGATATGTAGTTCTGCTTATCGCATGTTTGCTTACTTCCTTATGGGAGTCTTTCCATGTGTTTACGAACGGTCTTGTAGATCAGTCGATCATCGGTACATGTGCATGTGGTCTGTTCGTCTATATCTATGCGATGGAATATGTTCCTTCAATCCTTATGGATGAGATGAAGAAGACCGTACTTTCCACGATCAATGACGGTATCCTTTTCTTCGATGAGAACCGTGACTGCATTTATGCCAATCCTGCCGCCACATTCCAGCTCGGCATGGGACTTAATGAGACCGAGTCAGGCTTCGAGAAGCTCTTGTCTCTGACGGGAGAGGACAGGGAAGAGTCGGCTTATTATTCTTCAAAGGTTCTGACATGTACCAAGATGGAGGACGGCGAGGAGTATATCTACGATATCGAGTTCCATAAGCTTCATGATATGCAGGGTAAGCTCATCGGATCCTTTGCCAAGATCCAGGATACGACGGAGAGAACGAAGAGAGAGAATGTCAACAGATTCCTTGCGACACACGATAAGCTTACGGGAATCTATAATACCGACAGACTGTATGACTCCATAAGAGAAGTTCTCAATGCGAATCCCGATAAGGAATTCTATGTGATCGCATCCGATATCAAGGAGTTTAAGCTCGTTAACGACAGATACGGAAGAGAATTCGCAGATAAGCTTCTCATCAGGATCGCAGATCTTCTTAAGGACAAGGCAGTTTCCGATACGACCCGTTACGGCAGACTCGGTTCCGATAAGTTCGGATGTCTGATCGAGAAAGCAAATTACAATGAAGAGACATTCGTTTCTGCCATGAGGGAAGTTCCGAATGTCGGAATGAATCTTGTTATCCCGATCATTATGCATGTAGGTGCATATGAGGTTGAGGATAAGAATATGCCCGTATCCGCGATGTTCGACCGTGCATTTATCGCGATCGCCGGAGTTAAGCAGGAAGCGGATCTTCGTGTCGCATATTATGAAGAGAATTCAAGAGATGCAATGCTTTGGGATCAGAAGATCACAGAGCAGCTCGACAATGCGATCCTTACGGGACAGATCGTTCCTTATCTGCAGGCTCAGGTCAACCGTGACGGTAAAGTCGTCGGTGCCGAGGTCCTGGTAAGATGGATCCATCCCGATGAAGGCTTTATGCCTCCCGGAAGATTCCTGTCCGTACTTGAGAAGAACGGAAGGATCGCGAAGATCGACCAGTATATCTGGGAGTGCGCCTGCAGGATATTGAGAAGATGGGCCTTCGAGGGACGTGAGGATCTGTATCTGTCAGTAAATATCTCTCCCAAGGACTTCTATATGATGGATGTTCCCGAGGTTATCATCGGTCTTGCAGATAAGTACGAGCTCGACAGAAAGCGCTTAAGACTCGAGATCACCGAGACCATCATGATGGATGATATCGATGAGAAGCTTAAGACTATCGATAAGTTAAGAGAAGCGGGCTTTATCGTTGAGATGGATGACTTCGGAAGCGGATACTCATCGCTTAACATGCTCAAGGATATGCCTGTCGATGTACTGAAGCTCGATATGATCTTCCTGAAAGATACGGCTCACGATGAGAGGACGAAGAAGATCATGTCCCTCATTATCGACCTTGCCAAGAGCCTCGACGTTCCGGTTATAGCCGAGGGCGTAGAGACCGTCGAGCAGGTAGACTTCCTCGCGAAGATGGGATGCGACTACTTCCAGGGATATTACTTCGCACGTCCCGTCAGCCTTGATGAATACGAGAAGAAGAATCTTTCTTCCGTTTCATGATAAAGAACTACAAAATAATGAAATAAGGAGAACACGAACATGGCAAACAAGTATGAAGGTACACAGACAGAGAAGAATCTGCAGGCAGCTTTCGCAGGAGAGAGCCAGGCAAGGAATAAGTATACTTATTTCGCATCCAAGGCTAAGAAGGACGGCTTCGAGCAGATTGCAGCCATCTTCCTTCAGACAGCTGAGAATGAGAAGGAGCATGCCAAGATCTGGTTCAAGGAACTTAACGGCATCGGTGACACGGCAGAGAACCTCGCAGCAGCTGCTGACGGCGAGAACTATGAGTGGACCGATATGTATGAGGATTTCGCGAAGACTGCTGAGGCTGAGGGTTTCCCCGCACTTGCTGCCAAGTTCCGTATGGTAGCCGCTATCGAAAAGCAGCACGAGGAAAGATACCGTGCGCTCCTCAACAACGTTGAGATGAAGCAGGTATTCGAGAAGAGTGAGGTCAAGGTATGGGAGTGCAGAAACTGCGGTCACATCGTAGTCGGTACGAACGCACCTCAGGTATGCCCCGTATGTGCTCATCCCCAGAGCTTCTTTGAAGTACATGCAGATAACTATTAAGCGAAGTATTCTCGCTACGTACTCGCCGCTTCGCGTCTGCGTAAGTCCGCTCGAAGTACGTTCGCTTAATAGAAACAAACAGGATTATAAGGGACTGTCGGAAGGCAGTCCTTTTTTGACGTTATGTATTGCGGGTGGTAGTATAAACGGGTATCAAAATAGGGGGGACAAGGACTTAAGATGCCTGTTACCGAATTACTTAAGAGAAATGCCGCAGAGCACGGCAACGAAGTTGCTCTTGTAGAGATCAATCCGACAATGGAAGAGACAAGAAAGTTCTCATATAAGGAATATGATCTGGTTCAGCAGACCAAACCTACAAAGTACTACAGAAGACAGCTGACATGGCAGGTCTTCGACGAGAAGGCAAACCGCGTAGCCAATATGCTCCTGGACAAGGGCATTCAGAGAGGCGATAAAGTTGCTATTCTCATGTTCAACTGCCTTGAGTGGCTTCCCATTTACTTCGGAATCCTGAAGGCCGGTGCTATCGCAGTTCCTTTTAATTTCAGATATACAGCCAATGAGATCTCTTATTGCGCTAATCTTGCCGAGGTATCGATTCTTATCTTCGGACCTGAGTTTGTAGACCGTATCAATACCAATGCGGATGAGATCTCGAGAAATAGAGTGCTCATCTTCGTCGGCGGCGAAGGCAAGCCTGATTTTGCCGAGAACTACTGGTCTCTCGTAGCTGATTATCCGAGCACGGATCCCGGAATCGAGCTCACCGAAGAGGACCTCGCTGCTATCTATTTCTCTTCCGGAACCACAGGTTTCCCGAAGGCTATCCTTCATCCTCACAGAAGCCTTACTCAGGCTGCCGAGATGGAGGCTGTTCACCATCATACGACTAAGGACGACTGCTTCCTCTGCATTCCTCCTCTGTACCACACAGGTGCGAAGTTCCACTGGATGGGTTCGCTTTGGACATGCAGCAAGGCTGTACTTCTTAAGGGGGCCAAGCCTGATGTCATCCTCCGTGCGGTATCGGATGAGCACTGCACGAATGTGTGGCTCCTCGTACCGTGGGCTCAGGATATCCTCGATGCATTGGACAGTGGCGAGCTGAAGATCGAAGACTATGAACTGTCTCAGTGGAGACTCATGCATATCGGAGCTCAGCCCGTACCGCCTTCGCTGATCCGTCATTGGAAAGATTATTTTCCGAATCATCAGTACGATACGAACTATGGTCTTTCCGAGTCGACCGGTCCCGGATGCGTTCACCTCGGACTCGAGAATACACACAAGGTCGGTGCTATCGGTGTTCCCGGTTACAGATGGGAGTGCAAGATCATCGATGAGGACGGCAATGAGGTTAAGCAGGGCGAAGTCGGAGAACTTTGTGTTAAGGGTCCCGGCGTAATGCTCGAGTACTATCACAATCCCGAAGCTACTGCTGCTGCTTTGCATGACGGTTGGCTCTATACCGGTGATATGGCAAGACAGGACGAGGACGGCTTCTACTTCCTCGTTGACCGTAAGAAGGATCTTATCGTATCGGGCGGTGAGAATATCTACCCCGTAGAGATCGAGAACTTCCTGCAGGAGTATCCGAAGATCAAGGACGTTGCCGTAATCGGTCTTCCCGACAAGAGACTCGGTGAGATCACGGGCGCCATCGTTCAGATCGAACCCGGTTCAGGATGCACCGTGGAAGAGATCGAGCAGTTCTGCCTGCAGCTTCCCCGCTATAAGAGACCTAAGAAGATCATCCTGGCAGACGTACCGCGAAATGCCACGGGTAAGATCGAGAAGCCCGCGCTTCGTAAGAGATACGGCGCTGAACGTCTTGTAGAACAAGAGAACATGTCTTGATATCGTGCTGAGATATCGTTATGAAGAATGTAACGTTTGATCCTAAGGAGCTTATCGCGACAAGATTCGATAAAGACGATGCCGTTTTTTATCTTAAGAATCTTGGGTTGCCGTTTGGCGTACAGATAGTATTCATCATATATACGATCATGATGATGTCCATTGGAAGAATGAGTGTCGTTAAGGGTGTCATATACCTTGCGGTCATCGTGATGCTGCTTGTATTCTGCATAGGTTATCTTGTGTATAAGCGCTTGTCGGCCCAGAAGGTTCTTAAGGGTTGTATCGACAAGATCGGGATGAATATCATCCTCGCAGATCTTCAGGATAAGGATAACGAAGTGTTCTTTCTCCATCCGGATCGTTATGACACATATATCGTTATCTCATCGCGGTATGTTTACTTCTCCAGAGAGGCGATATATCCGATAAATGAGATTAAGAAAATATATATTGATATAAACGATAACAGTTGTCAGATCAAAGCGGGACCGTACGGCAATAAGCCTTTTGATCCTAAGGATAGTAGTGCGCGCAATGTTATCAGATTCTGTAAGCCTGCATATGTGACGACAGTCAGCGGCACAACGGACCGCTGGCTCGCGGCACTGAATTCAGAAGATATGCAGACTGTGAATGAGATGTTCCGCGAGATCAGTGAACGCGGAAATTGACCAGTTGAGAACCGTCCCCGGTTGATCAATTCAGGTCGAGGCAGATAGGACAGTGGTCGGAGCCCATTATGTTACTCAACATATTGGACTCCGATATTCTATTGCGCAGACCTTCCGTTACGAAGAAGTAGTCTATACGCCAGCCGACATTTCTCTCGCGGGCGAAGGTCTTATATGACCACCAGCTGTAGGCTTCGGTCCTGTCGGGGTAGAGCATTCGGAACGTATCGATAAGTCCCGCCTCGGCGAAGTGATCCATGTAGACTCTTTCTTCGGGGAGGAAGCCTGATACCTTGGAGTTAGCCTTGGGGTTACTAAGATCGATCTCTTTATGAGCCGTGTTTACGTCGCCGCAGCAGATGACTTCGCGGCCTTGGACCTGAAGTTCCCTGACCTGATCTAAGAAGCAGTCGTAGAAGCGGAGCTTGAACTGTACATATTCATCACCTCTTCCGCCGTTGGGGAAGTAAATGTTGAACAAGACGAAGTCGCCAAAGTCCGCCTTGATGACTCTGCCTTCGTGGTCGAACTCTTCGACACCGAAGCCGAGCTCTATCTTAGGATCAAGAGTGTCCCTGTAGTAAAGTCCTGTTCCGGAATAACCCTTGCGCTCTGCGGGGTAGAATACGCTTTTGTAACCCGGGATATTTGCTATCTCATCCGGAACCTGTTCAGGCAGTGCTTTGATCTCCTGTATACCGAGAATGTCGGCATCCATTGCCTTAAATGAATCGAGAAAACCTTTGCCCGCGACCGCGCGGATACCGTTAACATTCCAGCTTACAAGTCTCATACAGATACCTCGATTTTGGTATAATCTTCCTATATTTTACTTGTAATACGGAGAAAGACAAATGGGCAGGATACTTGTAGTTACACTCGGAGGCACGATCTGTTCTTCTGTTGAGAACAATGACACGATCAAGCTTCGTACGGCTCCCGACAAGAAGATCTTCGAGGCTCTGAAGAAGAAAAACGAGCTGTCTTATATGACCCCGGTTCTGTATTCATCCGAGAATGCGGACGAAGAGTGTTTCCGCAAGGCTTTGTCGGCTATCGTGAACGAGTGTGAGAAGGACAAGCCCGACGGTATCCTGATCCTGCACGGGACAGACAGCATGGCGTACTTCGCGCAGCTTGCTGTAAGAGTTCTTTCTTATCTTGATATGCCCGTGCTCATCACGGGATCCAAGCTTCCTATGGATGATCCTCACAGCGATGCGGTAAGAAATATTAACTATGCCATGGGGCTCTTAAGTGCTGCGTGTGAGGGCAAGCTCGGCGCGGTTACTTTCGGCGTGGTCTACTCTGACGAGATGATGACGGATACGGTCTTCGTGCCTGCTTCTCGCATCACGGATGCTAACTTCTCCGGAGACTACGGCAAGTTCCCCGGAAAGCCTTCCGTGCACACTTTAAGCAGGGAGGAAGTGCAGAAGTATCTTGCATCTCCTGCGAAAAAGATCCTGACGGTTCCTGATGTCCCGGGTTACCCTTACGGGGAGATCGACCCTGCGAAGTTTGATGCCGTTCTCCTTGAGACATATCACAGCGGAACCCAGTCGGTGAAGGGTCTGCCTGAGCTTGTAAAGAAAGCCCGCGAGAACAACATTCCCTGCTTCATGGGTCCCGTGCATCAGAGCAAGGTGATGTACGACAGTACGAGGACGCTTATCGATGCGGGTGCCGAGCCCCTTTATGACATACCGTTCGAAGGCTGCTGGGCAGAGGTCGCTGTCTCCTGATGTGAGATTGTTCCTCAGATAATAATTATTGAAAAACAATAAAAAAGTATTGCAAATCGCTATGTACCGGTGTATAGTATCCTCATAAACCTAAGGGATATAGAGGTAATCACAATGGACACCGTAAAGACATCACGAATCGCCGGGTTACTCCTGGCGTATCCTATAGCTTTTGCTTATTTGAAGTATTTTCTGCTGGATTTTTCCGGAGAGAATTCCGTTATCAAAAGAGTTCTGTTCACGATGGCCTTCATAGTGCTTCATGAACTCATCGTAAGAGGGCACGGCAGGAAGCCTGCTTCTGTGTCATATTTCTGGTATGCAGTCATGGGTATAGTGGCATTGACTTCCGTAACCGGAATATCCGAACCGGTCTCGATGTTCGCTCTTCATCTTTGTGCGCTGTATGTGACGGTCGTAAGTTGCGGAATATTGTACGAAGGACGTACCGGAAGCTTCATAGCCGCAGATCTGTTCAATGCGGGAGTGCTCAAGGCGTTCTCGGGATTTGGAAATATTTTCAAAGATTTAGCGGCAATTCGTAAAGGTAAAAATGGGGAGATGAAAGCATCATCCTTTGCAGCCGGAGTGCTGAGCGTGTTATTTATGATCCCTGTATTTATTGTCGCAGTTGCTCTTCTTAGCGGAATCAACAGTGACTTTGACATAGCGGTATCAAAGGTCCTGCAGTCTATAGATGCATTCTGGTTTTTTGAGAATTTCAACTTCTTTGTTCTGGCAGTTCCCGCTTCTTTATATATCTATGGAATGATATCGCAGAGCGCCGGAAGTACCGGGGAGAAGGAGAGAGAAACCTTCGGGAAGCTTGTAGCCTGGAGACAGAAATGTCACAAGCTCTCTCCGATTGTAGCGTCATTGATAACCGGAGCATTTGTCCTTCTGTACATCATATTCTTCGTATTTGAAGGAAGTTATCTGTTCAGCGCTTTTGCCGGAATTCTTCCCGAGGAATTCACGGCGGCAGAATATGCGAGACAGGGATTCTTCGAGCTTACCGGAATCATGGCAATTAACATGCTGGTTTACTTTGTCGTATCGTATCTTACGAAGCGGGATTCCATAGGACGTAAGATATCGAATGGCATGATAACCGCTCTTATGTGCGAGAGCGTAGTATTCGCGGTCATCTCATTCTCGAAGCTCGCACTCTACTATTCAAGATTCGGCTATACCCCCAAAAGACTTCTCGCGATTTGGGGAACGCTGATATTTGCAGCCGGAGCGGTAATGGTCATCGCCTCAATCTTCAAACGTAAGGATATGTCCCGTCCGTGGATCTACTTTACGACAGTCTCATTCGCTCTTATGAGCATAATCTCCAGCATAATGGCTCTTGTTATCTGATCACCGGGACGGTTTGTGCACCAAAATTGAGAAATCAGCGATTTGGTGCACAAAATCCGACTTAAAAATGCACCAAATCTTCAAATTCAAGAATTTGGTGCACAAATATCACTGTTTCTCTGCACCAAAAGCGAGTTTTTCTCATTTTGGTGCATATTTTTCCCCATTTTTGTGTACCAAAATCGAAGAATCGGGAAAATGGTGCAGAAAGGGCATTAAGAGGACGCCCGGACTCACGAGAGACTCTCACGGGACTCTCGCAATTCCGCTTATAGTCGGGTGTGCAGTCTATTGACTAAGCTATTTTAGTGTGCAATACTTTGATAATCAAAGGAATTATCAAAGAAGGATTGTATTAATGGCTCAAATTACCGGAAAGATCATAGGATTAGGTTCATATCTGCCGCCGAAGGTCCTCAGCAATGACGATCTGTCGAAGATGGTGGAGACTAATGATGAGTGGATCACCGAGAGAACGGGTATCAAGAGAAGACATATCGCCGACGGTATCGAAGACAAGTCTTCCACGATGGCCATAAAGGCTGCAAAGGCAGCTGTCGAAGATGCCGGTATCGATCCTAAGGATATCGATCTTATAGTTGCTGCGTCCACATCTCCTGATGTTGTTTTCCCTTCCATCGCCGTATGCGTACAGGAGGCGCTCGGTTGTACCGAGGATGTCGGATGCTTTGACGTTAACTCCGCATGCCCCGGATGGATCGCAGCATTTAATGCTGTTCAGAGTTTTATCGAGGCAGGTAATTCCAAGCTCGCACTGGTAATTGGAACGGAGACTCTTTCCAACTATGTTGACTGGACTGACAGAGGTACATGCATACTCTTCGGCGACGGTGCAGGTGCTGCTGTCTTAAGAGCTGAAGAGGGCAAGAAGAATGAGCTTATCATGAGGTCATCAGGTAAGAGAGGTGTGTGCCTCCACTGCGAGAACAGGAAGCAGCCCCAAAGATATGACGAGGAAGGCTTCGAGCAGTCCACATACTTCTATATGGCGGGAAGAGATGTATTCAGATTCGCTATCACTGAGGTACCGAAGCTTATTAAGGATCTTGCAGCCAAGTATAACTTCAGCCTCGATGAGATAGATTACTTCATCCTTCACCAGGCTAACGCAAGGATAATTGAATCCACGGCAAAGAAATTGAATATAGATATAGAGAAGTTCCCGATGACTTTACAGGAGACGGGTAATACTTCGAGTGCATCGATTCCTTCATTGCTGTCCACCATGAAGAAGGACGGCAGATTGAAGAAGGGCATGAAGCTCGTTCTCGCGAGCTTCGGCGGCGGTCTTACGTGGGACGCCAACTACATTGAATATTAATTAGCAGATCATAAAGGAGTAACGTTCATGACAAAGATCACAGAAATGATTGGCATCAAGTACCCGATCTTCCAGGGCGGTATGGCATGGGTAGCAGACTATCACATCGCAGCTGCTGTCTCTAACGCAGGCGGTCTCGGCATCATCGGATGCGGCGGTGCAGACGAGAACTGGATAAGAGATCAGATCCATAAGTGCAGAGAGTTAACGGACAAGCCTTTCGGCGTTAATGTAATGCTCATGAACCCGAGAGCTCCCCAGATCGCAGAAGTCCTTGCCGAGGAGAAGGTAAAGGTCGTAACAACAGGTGCAGGTTCTGCAGGCAAGTTCATTCCCATGTGGAAGGAAGCAGGCATCATCGTCATCCCCGTTGTAGCAGGTGTTGCACTTGCAAAGAAGATGGAGAAGGACGGAGCCGATGCTGTAATCGCAGAGGGTACAGAGTCAGGCGGACACGTAGGTGAGATCACAACTATGGCTTTGGTTCCCCAGGTTGTAGATGCTGTAAGCATTCCCGTTATCGCTGCAGGCGGTATCGCAGACGGCAGAGGAGTCGCCGCAGCATTCATGCTCGGCGCCGAAGGGGTTCAGTGCGGAACAGTATTCTGCGCTTCCGAGGAAGTAAACATCCACCAGAACTACAAGGACATGATCATCAAGGCCAAGGACAGCTCCACGAGAGTTACAGGAAGGTCCGCGGGTGCTCCCGTAAGACAGATCAGAAACCAGCTCACAAATGAGTTCATCAAGCTCGAGGAGGCACACGCAAGCTTCGAGGAGATCGAGGCTCTCGGTGTAGGTGCCCTTCGAAAAGCAGTAATCGACGGTGACACAAAGGGCGGCACATTTATGGCCGGTCAGATCGCAGGTATGGTCAACGAGATCAGACCCGTTAAGGACATCATCGAGACCATGATGAATGACGCTAACGCACTCCTTAAGAACGCGAAGGAGATTTGCTGATGAAGATAGCATTTGTTTATCCCGGTCAGGGCGTTCAGAAGGTTGGAATGGCTCAGGACTTCGTTGAGAAGTACGACTGGGCAAAGGATATGGTTAAGAAGGCGACGGATGCCGCGGGCTTCGATATGGAGAAGATCCTCTTCGAAGAGAACGAGGACATCCACGTAACAGAGTATACACAGCCCTGCCTCGTAACGGCATGTTCCATCATGACAAAGGCCGTCGAGGATATGGGAATCAAGCCTGACATCACGGCGGGACTGTCGCTCGGAGAGTACTGCGCACTCGTAACGGCTGGCGCGATGACTTTCGAGGATGCGGTAAGACTTACAAGGATCAGAGGCAACCTCATGAGTTCGTTCGTACCTGCAGGCCAGGGCACGATGGCAGCGATCATCGCGTTGCCCAAGGAGACGGTACAGCAGTGCATCGACAACATCGACGGCGCTGAGGTAGCTAACTACAACTGCCCCGGACAGATCGTAATCACTGGCGAGAAGGATGCCGTGCACGAAGGCATGGAGAAGCTTTCCGAGATGGGTGCGAAGAGAGCAGTTGAGCTCAAGGTATCGGGTCCCTTCCATTCCCCCATGCTCAAGGGCGCGGGCGAGAAGCTTCGCGTGGAGCTTGATAAGGCCGAGATCTCTGACCTTAAGATCCCTTACATCGCGAACTTCAACGCGGAAGTAATCGAAGACACGGCAAACACAAGAGAGCTTCTCGAGAAGCAGGTCTACTCTTCCGTAATGTGGGAGCAGACTTTGCTTAAATTCAAGGAGTTAGGTGTGGATGTATTGGTGGAGATAGGTCCCGGCAAGACCATCGCAGGCTTCGTTAAGAAGACTATCCCCGAGATCCCCGTGATCAACGTATCAACAGTAGAAGAAGCCGAGGCTCTTTCCGAGAACCTCAAGGCATTAGAAGCATAATAAGGAGATTGATAAAAATGGCAAAGACAGCAATCGTAACAGGAAGCGCAAGAGGAATCGGCAAGGCTATCGCAGTAAAGCTTGCTAAGATGGGCTACAACATCGCAGTTGTAGATGCATGTCCCATCGAGGGCTCACAGGAGACAGCTGACGAGATCAAGAAGGAATACGGCGTTGAGACAAAGGCTTACAGATGCGACGTCTCAAGCTCCGAGTCCGTTAAGGAGACAGTTGCAGATGTAGCAGCAACATTCGGCTCCATCGATGCTCTCGTAAACAACGCAGGCATCACAAGAGACGGCTTCCTCGTAAGAATGAAAGAAGAGGATTTCGACGCTGTTATCGCAGTTAACCTCAAGGGTACATACAACTTCTTCCGTGAGGTTGTTCCCGTAATGAGCAAGCAGAAGTACGGCCGCATCGTATCCATCTCCTCCATCGTTGGACTCGAGGGAAATGCATGCCAGGTCAACTACTCTGCATCTAAGGCAGGCGTCATCGGTATCACAAAGAGTGCCGCAAGAGAGTATGCAGGCAAGAACATCACATGTAATGCCATCGCTCCCGGATTCGTTCAGACACCCATGACAGACGTGCTCCCTGAGAAGGTTAAGGAGCAGATGCTCGCAGGTATCCCTCTGAAGCGTTACGGCCAGGTTGAGGATATCGCGAATGCCGTAGGATTCCTCGTATCTGATGATGCTTCCTACATCACAGGTCAGGTTCTTTCCGTAGACGGCGGAATGCACATGTAATTAAAGAAATCGGAGAATAAGAGAATGGACGGAAGAAGAGTTGTAGTAACAGGAATGGGCGCCATCACACCCTTAGGTGAGGGAGTAGAGTGCTTCTGGAACGGCCTTAAGGAAGGCAAGCGTGCCTTCGGTGAGATCACTGCATTCGACTGCACGGGTTACAAGGCTAAGATGTGTGCCGAGGTCAAGGACTTCGACCCTACAAAGTACATGGACTTCAAGACAGCAAAGAGAATGGAGAGATTCTCACAGTTCGCCTGCGCAGCTGCCAAGGAAGCCGTTGAGGATGCAGGCATTAACATGGCTGATGAAGATCCTTACAGAGTCGGTGTTATCGTAAGCTCCGGTATCGGTTCCATGCAGGCTAACGAGAGAGAGCACAGCAAACTCATGGAAGGCAAGAAGGTGAGCCCTCTTTATATCCCTGTGATGATCGCCAACATGGCTTCCGCTAATATCTCGATCATGTACGGCATGAAGGGCAAGAACGTGGCTATCGTTACGGCCTGCGCTTCAGGTTCACACTCAATAGGAGATGCATTCAGGGCAATTAAGTTCGACGATGCTGACGTAATGGTAGCAGGCGGTTCTGAAGCAGCCATCTGCCCTCTGGGCGTTCAGGGCTTTACCAACATGACAGCTCTTTCCACTAACATGGATCCTGACACCTGCTCAAGACCGTTCGACAAGAACAGAGACGGTTTTGTAATCGGCGAGGGTGCCGGTGTCGTAGTTCTCGAGGAGCTCGAGCATGCAAAGGCAAGAGGCGCTCACATCTACGCTGAGGTCGTAGGTTACGGTGCTACAAACGATGCTTTCCACATCACTTCACCTGCCGAGGACGGTTCCGGTGCAGGCGAGGCCATGAAGGCTGCAATGAGGGAAGCCGGTATCACACCCGATCAGGTCGAGTACATCAACGCTCACGGAACTTCCACGCACCACAATGACCTTTTCGAGACAAGAGGCATCAAGTATGCATTCGGCGATGCTGCGAAGAAGGTTGCTATCAACTCCACAAAGTCAATGATCGGACACCTTCTCGGAGGCGCCGGCGGTGTCGAGTTCATCGTATGCGTTAAGTCCATCCTCGACTCCTTCATCCACGTCACATCAGGCCTCACAGAGCCCGATGAGGAGTGCGACCTCGACTACACAATGGGCGAGGGCCGCTCGCTTGACATCAACTACGCCATGAGCAACTCTTTGGGCTTCGGCGGACATAATGCTACACTTCTTCTTAAGAAGTACGAAGCATAAGCACCATATCGAAAAGGAGACTTACTACTATGGCTAACTCACTTGATACAAAGGGCATTATGGAGATCATCCCCCACAGACACCCCTTCCTTCTCATCGACAAGGTAGAGGATTATGTTCCGGGCGAGTACTGCGTTGCCATCAAGAACGTAACTTACGATGAGTCATTCTTCAGAGGACACTTCCCCGAGTATCCCATCATGCCGGGCGTTCTGATCGTAGAGGCTCTTGCTCAGACAGGTGCTGTTGCAATCCTTTCACAGGAGGAGTTCAAGGGCAAGATCGCAGTCTTTGCAGGTATCGACAAGTGCAAGTTCAGAAAGCAGGTCGTACCCGGTGATACATTAAGACTTGAGACAAAGATCACTCAGGTAAGAGGTCCTATGGGCGTCGGCGAAGCTACCGCAACTGTTGACGGCAAGGTTGCCGTTCAGTGCACACTGAAGTTCGCGATAATGGTATGATATAACCGTGTTTGATAATAAAGAATATTTTCTGTTCGATCTTTACGGAACGCTGGTAGATATAAGAACAGACGAGGGGAGCCCGTTCGTATGGGCTTCCCTTGCTAATTTTTATTCGATGAACGGCGCAGTCTATAATGACACGGATCTTCGCCGTGCCTATATGAGACTTTGCGAAGAAGAGACGGCGAAGCTTCTTAAGTCCATGCGGAAGTCCAACCATAAGCTCACAGGAAGTGACGTTGAGATTGATCTTAAGGATGTGTTCAAGGCTCTTTATGCGGGTAAGGGCGTGAAAGCCGGATCTCAGCTGATATCCGATACGGCAGTTATGATGAGAAGCGTATCCATCGTTAAGCTTAGATTATTTGACGGAGCGATCGAGGTTCTTAAGGAACTTAAGAACAGAGGGAAGAAGATATGCCTTCTTTCTAATGCGCAGTCGTGCTTCACGATTCCCGAGATAAGAAGCCTCGGACTCTATGATATGTTCGACGGGATATTCATATCGTCAGACCTTAAGGTCAAGAAGCCGTCGCTCGCGTTCTACGAGAAGGCGATAGGAGACATCGACCCCTCTTCATGCGTCATGATCGGCAACGACGAATTCGCCGATATCAGAGGGGCCATGGGAGCCGGAATTGATGCCTGCTATATCCAGTCCGAGCAGTCACCATCGTTCCCGCGCAATCTTCCGTCTGACAGGATAAACAACCTTAGGGATTTAATTTTTGAGTCTTGATTGCCGTGGTGTTATTATGGCAGTAACAGCTGATAATAATACGGATGGTGATCATCATGACAACTAAGGATATTCTTTCAAAACTTAATGACCGGCAGAAGGCATCGCTAATATGCGGTGCCGGTTTTTTCTCTACGAGAGAGATCAGCGAGTACGGCATAAAGCGTATGCAGTTTCTGGACGGCGGCACGGGAATGAACTTCGAGCAGCTGTTTGGAGATATCTTCGTTAAGGAAGTTGTCGAAGAAGGGTATACCCGTGAGCAGCTCGATCACGTAATCCATAATTTCTATAAGCTTGATAATCTCACTTCCGAAGAGAAGGTGTTAAGAGATGAGCTTTTTAAGAAGCTTACCGGCTATACGGGCGGATTCGAGCCGCATCCCGGATGTTATCCCCCGGGAATCCTTCTTGGTTCGACATGGAATCCGGAGGTCGTATATGAGAACGGCGAAGCGCTGGGACTTGAAGCAAGAATGTATAAGGTTTCATGTCTTCTCGGAACGCCTAATGTAAATCTTCTGAGGGAACCCAGGAACGGCAGATTCTTCGAAGGTTATTCGGAGGATCCGCTCGTCGGAGGAATACTCGGACGCGAGATGGTAAAGGGCGTCGAGGCGGAAGGAGTGGCAGCCGACGTTAAACATTATGCTGCAAATAACCTGGAGATAAACCGCTCAGGTATCGACCAGAGGATCTCGCAGCGAGCACTCGAGGAGATGTATCTTCCCGCATTTGAGAAGTGTATCAAGGCGGGTTCCGCGACAGTAATGGCGGCGTATCCGAAGATCAACGGCGTGCATTGCACAGAGAACAAGTGGCTCCTTGAAGATGTATTAAGGGAGCGCTGGGGCTTCGAGGGTCTGTGCATGACAGACTGGGGTGCATGCACGGGTGACACCGGAGATTCAGCGGCGGCAGGTATAGATCTGTTCATGCCGGGACCGTGGAATAAAGAGGATGAGATCCTGAAAGCTTTGGAAGACGGCAGGCTTACCCGCGAGGAACTCGATCAGGCCGCATTGCGCGTGATCGAGCTCGGACTTAAGTACAACAAGAATGATGAGAAGTTCCCGATACCGTACGACGAGTACATTGAGAAGGGACGCAAGGCATGCTACAGAGCGGATGCAGAAGGCATCGTCATGCTCAAGAATAAGGATAACCTTTTCCCGCTTGATGATATGAACAGAGTCTGTCTGTATGGAAGCGATGAGCTTCGCATATACGGCTCGGGAAGTGCGCAGGTAATTACCGACAGAGCTCCTTCGCTTAAGGAAGTCTTCGGTGAGAACAAGGGCGGAGACGTGGCTGTGGTGGTCATCTCACTGCCGTCCGCGGAGGGCACGGACCGTAAGGATCTTAAGCTTCCCGATGAGTACAGAAGAGTCATCAGAGGACTCATAGATGACGGTCAATATAAGATCTGTCTCGTCCTTAATGTTCCGGGTCCCGTGGAGCTTACGGAATTCATCGATGATATCGATGCGGTATTCCTGATCTATTATCCCGGTATGGAAGGTGCGCATGCTCTCTACGATATCATGAGCGGCGCGGTCAATCCTTCGGGTAAGCTTACAGTCACATTCCCGGAAAGGTATGAGGATACGCCCGCATATCTTAATTATCCCGACGGCTTTACATGTGTCTACGGCGAGGGTATCTATGTCGGTTACAGGGGCTACGAGAAGAGGAATCTCAAGCCGCTGTTCCCGTTCGGCTTCGGTCTGTCATATACAAGCTTTGAGATAGAGGGCATGAGTACGGATAAGTCCGAGTACGCTTTGGATGATACCGTGAAGGTCAGCTTTACTCTTAAGAATACGGGTGACAGGGACGGCGCCCAGGTCATTCAGCTTTATGTCGGTGATCCCGTGTCGACGCAGAGTAAGCCCGTCAAGGAGCTTCGTGCTTTCGGCAAATACGAGCTTAAGGCAGGGGAGAGCCGTGATCTCTCACTTGAGTTCAGGATAAGCGATATCGGCTCCTACAGCGACGATTACGGCAAGTTCCTGATCGAGGACGGTATGTATGAGATAAGTCTGGGTTTCTCATCAGAGGATATAAGGAAGACTGCGTCCTTCAGGATAAGGGAGGGTTCCCCTGAACTTATGCTCGGCATCAACTCCCGTGTTATCGACGTTATGTATATTCCCGTACTTCGTAACGCCCTCGTGGAGGACATAAGAAGGACCGGCGCGGATGTCCAGTCGCTCATCGATAATGAGCGCTATACCCCGAATGCGAGGATAAACGTCATATATGAGAACGCCGGCGAGTTTAATAATTTTGTAAAAGAGTGCCACAACTATCTTAAAGAATAATCGCGCGCATATAGTATAATTAGAATGAATAATTATGTGCGGAGGATGACCCATGAAGGTAGTTTTGCTTGCTGGCGGGTACGGAACGAGAATCTCCGAGGAGAGCGTTTACAGACCCAAGCCCATGGTAGAGATATGCGGTATGCCTATTCTTTGGCATATCATGAAGTACTATTCTTCCTACGGATTCAATGACTTTGTAATCTGCTGCGGCTATAAGCAGTACTTTATCAAGGAGTGGTTCGCGGATTATTACCTCCACACTTCAGACGTTACTTTTGATTTTACTTCCGAGAATAAGATGATCGTCCATAAGACTCACACCGAGCCCTGGAAGGTCACGCTCGTGGATACGGGCCTTAACACCATGACCGGCGGACGCATCAAGAGGGTTAAGGACTTCATCGGTGATGAGCCTTTCATGCTTACATACGGCGACGGCGTCAGTGATGTAGACCTTAAGGCTCTCGTTGAGTTCCATAAGAGCAAGGGGCAGCTCGCGACCATCACGGCTGCCAAGGTCGGTCAGAGATTCGGATGCATCGACATCTCCGACAACGGCACAGTAACTAAGTTCAGAGAGAAGGCAGACCAGGACGGCACTGTAGTTAACGCAGGCTTCATGGTCCTCGAGCCTCAGGTTATAGACTATATCGACGGCGATGAAGTTCCTTTCGAGAAGGCTCCTCTGGAGAGGATCGCGGCAGAAGGCCAGCTCAATGCTTTCATTCACGAGGGATTCTGGCAGTGCATGGATACCAAGCGCGACAAGGATCTTCTCGAGAAGTTAATTCAAGAGGGCAATGCACCCTGGATCAAGTGGGAGGACTAAGGTTTTGACTGATCTGAGTTTTTGGAACGGCAAGAGGGTCTTCCTCACGGGACACACGGGCTTCAAGGGCTCGTGGATGAGCAGGATACTTGTAACACACGGAGCGGTGCTGACAGGTTTCTCCCTTGAGGCACCGACAGAGCCTAACCTCTTCGGCATGGCAGGCCTCGAAGATAAGATGACATCCGTTATCGGCGACATAAGAGATATCGATGCGCTCAAAGCTGCTTTCGAGAAGGCAGATCCCGAGATCGTCATACACATGGCGGCGCAGCCTATCGTAAGAGATTCCTACAAGGATCCCAGATACACGTATGAGACGAACGTTATGGGCACGGTAAATATCCTCGAGTGCGTAAGAGCTTCGAAAACAGTCGTGTCTTTCCTTAACGTAACTACCGACAAGGTATATCAGAACAATGAGTGGGTATGGGGCTACAGGGAGAATGAACCCCTGGACGGCTTCGATCCCTATTCCAACAGTAAGTCATGCAGTGAGCTCGTAACTCACAGCTATAAGAATTCTTTCTTCGCTTCGGAAGACGCACCCGCGATCTCCACGGCAAGAGCCGGTAACGTTATAGGCGGCGGTGACTTCGCGAATGACAGGATCATTCCCGACTGTGTAAGAGCAGCGCTCGGCGGTCAGGATATAGTTGTCAGAAATCCGTATTCGACGAGACCTTATCAGCATGTGCTCGAGCCCGTATTCGCATATCTTATGATCGCCAAGGCTCAGTATGAGGACAAGACTGTTCAGGGCTGGTATAACGTCGGCCCCGATGACTGTGACTGCGTATGCACGGGCGACATCGTCGACATGTTCGTCGGCGGCTGGGGCAGCATCAGGAGAGTGGACAAGGCTGAGGCGAATGCTCCCCACGAGGCGAATTTCTTAAAGCTTGATTCGAGCAAACTTAAGAAGACTTTCGGCTGGCAGCCTCACTGGCATATAGACGAAGCGGTAAGCCGCGTCATCGAGTGGACGAAGGTATATGAGGCGGGCGGAGACATCCCCGCGGTTATGGATAAGCAGATCAACGATTACATCACGAAAGGATGAACAAAGATAATGTTTGAGAACATGAATGAGCAGGAAGCAAGGGCTAAGATCCTCGAGCAGGTTAAGGAGTACGCTGAGAAGTACCACGCCGTAAAACCCTATGAGGAAGGTGACAGGATCCCTTATGCGAGAAGAGTTTACGGTCAGGAGGAGATGGTCAATCTCGTTGATTCATCACTTGAGTTCTGGCTCACGGCCGGAAGATATACAGACGAATTCGAGAAGAAGTTCGCCGAGTACCTGGGAGTAAAGTTCTGCTCTCTTGTTAACTCCGGTTCTTCCGCTAACCTCGGAGCTTTCATGGCTCTTACAAGCCCTCTTCTCAAGGAAAGAAGAATCAAGCGCGGCGATGAGGTCATCACTGTAGCTGCAGGCTTCCCCACAACGGTTGCTCCTGTTATCCAGTACGGTGCAATTCCCGTATTCGTAGATGTAACAATTCCCCAGTACAATATCGATGTAACGAAGCTCGAGGAAGCTTTGTCCGACAAGACAAAGGCTGTCATGATCGCACATACACTCGGTAATCCGTTCGACTTGAAGGCTGTTAAGGAGTTCTGTACAAAGCACAACCTCTGGCTCGTAGAGGATAACTGCGATGCATTGGGTTCCAAGTACACGATCGACGGCGAGGAAAAGTTCACCGGTACGATCGGCGATATCGGAACATCTTCATTCTATCCTCCGCACCACATGACGATGGGCGAGGGCGGAGCTATCTACACTGATAACCCGCTTCTTAACAAGTGCATCAGATCCATGAGAGACTGGGGAAGAGACTGCGTATGTCCTTCCGGCCGCGACAACTTCTGCGGACACAGATTCGACGGACAGTACGGACTTCTCCCTCAGGGTTATGATCACAAGTATGTTTACTCTCACTTCGGTTATAACCTCAAGGCTACAGACCTTCAGGCTGCAGTAGGGTGCGCACAGATCGTTAAGTTCCCTTCATTCGTAGAGAGAAGAAGACATAACTTCGACAGACTTTGGGAAGGACTTAAGGACTGTCAGGACAAACTCATTCTTCCCGAGGCAGCTCCTAATTCCAGACCTTCGTGGTTCGGCTTCATGATGACTGTCAAGGAAGGCGTAGACAGAGTCAAGGTCGTTAAGTACATCGAAGATCACGGCGTTCAGACAAGAAACCTCTTCGCAGGCAACCTTACAAAGCACCCCTGCTTCGACGAGATAAGAGAGACAGGCGAAGGCTACAGAGTTGTAGGCGAGCTTACCAATACCGACAGGATCATGAATGACACATTCTGGATCGGCGTTTATCCCGGCATGACAGACGAGATGATCGACTACATGATCAAGACTATCAAGGAAGCGCTTAATCAGTAATGGAGAATACGGAAACAATACAGCAAAGAAACTGGTTCGAGAGGTTTGTGCTCTGGTGCATGAACCTTCTGCTTAAGCCTTTCGGCAAGAAACTCGAAGGAGAGGCATCCGAAGCATTTCTGCAGTTCGTTAAGTTCGCGCTTGTAGGTGTTACGAACACTGTCGTGTCATACCTTATCAATGCGGCTACACTTTTTATCCTGGGAAAGCTTAATATGTTCCCGAATACCGATATCTACATCGGCAACACAGTGGCGTTCTTCTTAAGCGTTCTTTGGGCTTATATGCTCAGCAACAAGTTCGTATTCAAGGAAGACGAGAACAAGGAGAAGAGAGTTTGGTGGAAGACGCTCATCAAGACCTATGTCGCATACGCTTTCACGGGCCTCGGACTTTCCAACCTGATATCACATGTAGGAGTTAACGTTTTCCACTTAAATAAGTACATCCCGCCCCTTATCAATCTTGTAGTGGCGGTACCGATAAACTTCGTTCTTAACAAGTTCTGGGCTTACGGACAAAAGAAAGGAAAAGACGAAAGTGACGAAGGTCAGCCTGCTTGATTGCACATTAAGAGACGGCGGATATGTAAACGACTGGAAGTTCGGCCATGACAATATGGTCTCTGTATTCGAGCGTATAGTTGATGCGGGGACAGACATCATAGAGATCGGATTCCTGGACGAAAGGCGTCCCTTCGATTACAACAGAAGCATCATGCCTGATACGGACAGCGTAGGGAAGATCTACGGCGATCTCGACCGGAAGAATACGAAGGTCTTCGGCATGATAGATTACGGCACATGCGGACTGGAGAATATAAAGCCGTGTGCCGACAGCTTCCTTGACGGCATCAGAGTCATCTTCAAAAAGCATTTAAGAGTTGAGGCTCTGGAGTTCTGTGCTGAGTTAAAGAAGCTCGGGTATATTGTTTTCGCACAGCTTGTAAGCGTCACGGCGTATACGGACGAAGAGCTCCTTGATCTTTGCAGGCTCGCGAACGAGCGTAAGCCTGATGCAGTATCCATGGTGGATACTTACGGTCTTACACACCAGAATGATTTAAGACACATACTCGAGATCCTCGATAAGAATCTCGATCAAAATATCGCGATAGGATATCACGGCCACAACAATTTCCAGATGGGATATGCGAACTGCCAGATGGTGCTTGCTTATTCTAAGGAGACCGAAAGGGATCTTCTCGTGGACGGTTCCCTCTACGGCATGGGCAAGAGCGCGGGCAATGCGCCTATCGAACTTGTCGCCATGCATATGAATAACGAGTACGGCAAGGACTATCATCTAAGCCAGTATCTCGAGGCGATCGACGCGAACATAATGCAGTTCTATCAGCCTGCGACATGGGGATACAGCCTGTTCTTCTTTATCGCGGCATCCAACGACTGCCATCCGGACTATGTTAAGCAATTGACGAATAAGCACACTCTGTCCATCAAGCAGATGAATGAGCTTCTCGGAAGACTCGAGGGTGAGAAGAAGCTTCTGTACGACAAGAACTACATGGAGAAGCTTTATCTAGAATTCCAGGACAAGGAGATCAACGACGCGGAGTCGGTCAAGGCTTTGTCGGAGCAGCTTAAGGATAAGACGATCCTCGTTACGGGTCCCGGCACTACGATCGACACGGAAAGCAGAAAGATCAGTGAGTTCGTAATGAGCAGGAATCCCGTCATTATCTCGATCAACTATGCAAGCAGGGCGTTCATGCCCGACATGATCTTCCTTACGAACAGCAAGCGTCAGATACAGGTGTCCACACTGCTGTCGAAGGAGAAGATCCCCGTGATCGCGACTTCGAACATTACTCCGACGGACAGCCCGTTCGAGTATGTCGTCAATATAAGCGAGCTTCTCGACAGATCTTCCGAGTATGCCGACAACTCGCTCATGATGATACTTAAGGTTCTGATGAGAAGCGGAGTCAAGGAGGTTAACCTCGCAGGCTTCGACGGTTATTCCGGTACGGATGCTAACTATCTCGACGAAGGCAAGGAATACGAATTTGCCAAGAAGAAAGCGGATTATCTTAACAACTATATGTCCGGGTTCATCCGTTCCCACAAGGATGACATCAAGGTCAATTTCTTAACAACGACAAGGTACGACATAACATGAGCAGAAGATATGAAGCAGTATTATTTGATGTAGACGGAACCCTCCTTGACACCTCGGAGGGTATCGTTAAGTCAGTAAAGGAAACGATCGAACATTTCGGTCTTCCGTGCCCTCCCGACGAGGATCTTCTGAAGTTTATAGGTCCGCCGATCGAGTGGTCGTTCGAGGGAAGGTGCGGCGTGACGGGAGATAAGTTAAAGGAAGTATGCGGCTTTTTCCGCGACCGTTACAGCAACCATAATCTGCTTCTGGCAAAGCCCTACGACGGTATCATGGATCTTCTGGAATACTTGAAGAATAAGAATATTCCGATCGGCATCGCGACTTATAAGAAGCAGGATTATGCCGAGAAGCTCCTGCACGCGACGGGCTTCGGCAATTATACATCTCACATCTTCGGTTCCGATTACGAAGGCAAGCTTCTCAAGAAGGACATCATCAAACTGTGCATCGATTCTCTCGGTGTCGATGATGCCTCCAAGGTTCTTATGGTCGGTGATTCCAATCACGATGCGAACGGGGCAAAGCTTGCGGGTTCTCCGTTCTGCGGCGTCTCATTCGGCTTCGGATTCGGCGCATTCGGAGGCGAAGATATCAATGAATTCGAGCACGTTTTCTACGCGGATCACCCGATGGAGATGACGGTGCTTTTCGAGGAGGAATAAGCATGAAGAAAGTAGCGCAGATAATAGCGGATTTTCTTGCAGATAAGGGCGTGACAGACGTCTTCACGATAACGGGAGGCGGCGCGATGCACCTTAACGATGCGTTCGGCCACAGCCCGAGACTTAAGTGTACATATAACCACCACGAGCAGGCATGCTCGATCGCAGCAGAAGGCTACGCGAGACTTACGGGCAAGATCGCCGCGGTATGCGTTACTTCCGGCCCCGGAGGCACGAATGCCATCACGGGTGTCATGGGCGGTTACCTCGATTCCGTTCCTATGTTCGTCGTATCGGGACAGGTAAAGCGCGAGACTACACTGTGGTCTGTGCCTGATCTTAATTTAAGACAGCTCGGCGACCAGGAGTTCCCTATCGTGGATGCGGTCTCCTGCATGACAAAGTATGCCGTGATGATCACGGAGCCGAACGACATCTTCTACCACCTCGAAAAGGCGTGGTGCCTCGCGAATTCAGGGCGTAAGGGACCCGTCTGGATCGACGTTCCTCTTGATGTGCAGGCAGCTCCCGTAGATGAGAGTACTCTTAAGCACTTCGAGGGAAGCGAAGAGGAGAAGGAGATCCTCTCTCAGGAGAAGCCCGTTTACGATGAGGCTTGGACGGAGAAGATCCTCGATAAGATAAGCAATGCAGAGCGCCCCGTCATGATCGTAGGCGAAGGCATAAGATTTGCAGGCGTTAAAGACAAGATGCTCAAGGTCTGCGATATGCTCAAGATCCCTGTCGTTACCGCATGGAACGCACACGATCTTGTAGCTGACGACAACCCTTATTACTGCGGACGTCCCGGTACAGTCGGAACGCGCGGCGGTAACTTCGTAATGCAGGGAAGCGATCTTATCATCTCGATGGGATGCAGACTTAATATCAGACAGATCAGCTATAACTTCGCAGGATGGTCTCCGGATGCATTTAAGATCATGGTCGACATTGACGAGGCTGAGCTTAACAAGCCCACGATCAAGATCGATATGAAGGTGCATGCCGATGTAACGGATGTGCTCGATTCGATCATCGCATCAGGTTTCGACGGCGGTGACGCTCATGCTGACTGGCTTAAGTGGAGCCGCGATGTTAATGCGAAGTATCCTGCATGTATTCCTTCTTATGAAGAGAAGAAGAGCCCGATTAATCCTTATGTATTTATAGACAGATTCTCGAAGGTGCTCGCGGAAGATGATGCCGTCATCTGCGGTAACGGATCCGCGTGCGTAGTCACTTTCCAGGGCATGCATGTGAAGGGTGAGACGAGACTGTTCACGAATTCCGGATGCGCTGCGATGGGTTACGGATTCCCTGCGGCATTGGGATGTGCTGTGGCAAGAGGTGACAAGCGTACGATCTGCGTAGACGGTGACGGTTCGTTCCAGATGAATATCCAGGAGATGCAGACTGTTATCTACAATAAGCTTCCTCTTAAGACATTCATTATCAATAACAACGGATATCATTCGATAAGGCAGACACAGTCGGCAAAGTTTAACCCGCCGCTCGTAGGCGTATGTGACGGCAACGGTCTGTCTTTCCCGGATCTGTCGAAGCTCACGCCCGCTTACGGCATGCGTTATGTGAAGATAGATAATGCGGATGATATCGAGGCTAAGGTGGCAGAAGCTTTGCAGGGTGACGATCCCGTATTGTGCGAGGTAGTCGTCGACCCGGGTCAGAACTTCGAGCCCAAGCTCTCAAGTAAAGTTCTGCCGGACGGTAAGATCGTATCGCCGCCGATCGACGATATGTTCCCGTTCCTGCCCAGAGAAGAGTTCGATGCTTTGAAGGCATCGATGCCCGGAAAGAAGGTATAAATATGAGCCGTGCGATAGTTACAGGATCAACAGGAATGCTCGGAGTGGCTACGATCAAAGTCCTTCTTAAGGAAGGATATGAAGTAATCGCGATCGCGCGCCCCGGATCTTCAAGGCTTATGAATATTCCCGAAGACGACAACGTAACTGTCGTTGAACTTGATCTTGCCGACATCGCAGATCTCCCGGAAGTCCTTAATGCTTCCGGCATAGAAGATGCCGACCTCTTCTTCCATTTCTCCTGGGACGGCACACACGGTGCATCAAGGGATGACATGGATATACAGTTGGCAAATATAAAGGCATCTGTCGATGCCGTAAGAGCTGCGGCTGCACTTAAGTGCAAGACGTTCCTCGGTGCGGGTTCCCAGGCTGAGTGCGGTATTTTGAAGGACGGCGCCAAGGTTGCTCCGGACACGCCCTGCTTCCCGGTTAACGGCTACGGCATAGGTAAACTTGCCGCAGGACAGATGACGAGAGTTGAGGCAAAGAAGCTTGGGCTTAAGCATGTATGGTGCAGGATCTTAAGCGTTTACGGTCCTTATGACGGTGCTCATACCATGGTAATGAGCGGCATCGGTATTATGCTTGAGGGAAAGAAAGCTTCTTATACTAAGGCCGAGCAGATGTGGGATTATCTGTACTGCAAGGATGCTGCCAAGGCATTCTTCCTTGCGGCGACCAAGGGCCGTGACGGCGCAGTCTATTCCGTCGGCTCCGGACAAGTAAGACGCTTAAGCGAGTATATAGAAGCAATAAGAAATGCGATCGACCCGAAGCTCCCCATCGGATTCGGCGAAGTCGATTATTATCCCGGTCAGGTCATGTACCTTTGTGCCGATACATCTTCTCTGGTCGAAGACACTGGCTTTGCGCCTGAATATACATTCGAGCAGGGAATCAAAGAGACAGTGGAATGGTTCAGAGAGGAGTTTGGAGCATGAAAAAGATAAGCGTGCTGATCCCTTGTTATAACGAAGAAGAGAATGTCGGACCCATGTCCGAGGCTCTCGTTAATATGTTTAAAACGGATCTTCCGAATTACGATTATGAGATCGTATTCATCGATAACGATTCGAAGGATCTTACGCGCCCGAGACTTCGCCAGATATGTGAGAAGAATCACAAGATCAAGGCGATCTTCAATGTGAGAAACTTCGGTCAGAACAATTCCCCTTACTACGGCATCCTTCAGACTACAGGCGACTGCACGATCTCGATGGCCTGCGATTTCCAGGATCCGGTAGAGATGATCCCCAAGTATGTTCACGAGTGGGAGGGCGGAAACAAGATCGTAGTCGGCGTAAAGACATCATCAAAGGAAAACGGCTTCGTTTATTTCTTGAGAAGCGTTTACTACAAGATAATAAAGAAGTTCTCCGATGTGGAACAGATCGAGCACTTCACGGGTGCGGGTCTTTACGACAGAAGTTTCGTTAATGTAATGAGAGACCTTAAAGATCCTAAGCCGTTCCTTCGAGGAATCGTCGGCGAACTCGGTTTTAAGATCAAGACCATTCCCTTCGAACAGCCTCAGAGAAGAGCGGGAAAGACACATAATAATTTCTATACTCTTTACGATACTGCAATGCTGTCGATCACTTCGTATACGAAGATCGGTCTTCGTATCGCGACTTTCGGAGGCGGTATCGTTGCTTTCCTGAGTCTTATCGTTGCACTTATATATCTGATACTCAAGCTGTGCAACTGGTATGACTTCGATGCGGGTATCGCACCCGTAACCATCGGTATGTTCATCCTCGGATCCATACAGATGTTCTTCATAGGATTCCTCGGCGAATATATCCTTAATATCAACGAGCGCATCATGAACAGACCGCTGGTAGTAGAAGAGGAGAGGATCAATTTCGATGAGTCCGAAGGCGAAGCTTAATAAGGAATTCGTCTGGACCTGCTTTGCCGGTCTGTTTGCCGCTTTGCTTGCGGCGCTTGTTTGTTTCTTCCTTAAAGATGAAGTCCTGGGATGCCACGATTCGTTCGAAGACTTTATCTTCGCGAGGATGCATGACTTTAAGGGGTGGTTCGATCACGCTCTGGAGTTTAACCTTGCGAGGGGAAGGGTCGGCTTTATAACGTCGTTTGTACTGACGCTCCGTTATTACATATTAAGTACCGGTAACTTCACTGCGATCTGGCTTTTGCAGCAGATCCCGATCTGGTTTACGGTAGGACTTATCGCTTTCGTTACGGGCAGAAAGACACGTCCCGTATACGGCATCATGTTCGCGGTGTTCTATGCGGTGTTCGTTCAGATAGATACAAATCATAACCTTATGAACTGCTACCCGTTCGACTTCATGTACGGAATGACGCTGATGGTCCTGGGACTGTTCTTCTACGACGAGTGGCTCAGCAATATCGGAAAGAAACGTAATCTTATCCGCATTATCCTGAGTATCTTCTTCTATTATGAATCAATGACCGTATATGAGCCATTCATCACGGCATGTACGATCTATGCTCTGATATCGTTTGCACACGTATGGGTAAGAAGAAAGGAACTTGGGCGCAAAGCTTTCCCCGAGTTTGTCATAAGACTTATTTCCCACGCGGTTACGGCAGGCGTATTCTTTGTTATCCTGCAGTATCTTAAGGCGCATCCCGTAATTCAGACCGTAACCGTGACTGCCGTTGACGAATACGGCGATTTCTACGACTTTGCCAATACATGGCAGACGTTCTCGCTGGCGCTTTTCCCGCTGTCGGGCATCGACAACGTTAATGTCGTTACGAGCTTTCAGACACTCCTGCAGGGTATGTTCCTGCCCGTGTTCTCCTGCTGTGCAGCAGCTTCCGTGATATGCGCTTTCTTCGCGGCGAAAAACTCGGCTCCTTCCAGGGAAGAGCGCAAAGAGATCAACTTCAGACTTCTTATCATCGCGATATCGGGTCTCCTGTTCGCAGTATTCTACACACTTCCCCACGCGGCTACAGCCAATTATCAGATGTGGGTAAGAGATCTTAATGCCAAGGGTTATCTTACATCCTCACTTTGCTTCTTCGGTTGGGCGCTCATGTTCTCATGTCTTATATCGATACTCATCAATGTCTTGGCGCACAAGGGTAAGGCGGCGTTTATATCCGGAATGCTCGTAATATCCTTCCTGTTCTTCTCCTGTGCCGAGATCACGATGAATATAAACATCGTATACAGAAGCAACGATGCGGTGACCGGACAGCAGATGTCTTACAGGGGACAGGCGTTCTATTCGTTTTTCTCGAGCGAATATGCTCATGATTATGCGGCTATCCTGATCTATACGCCGGGATTAAGCGGCATACACTTCAATATGGAGATAGATGACGGCTATGCCGACTTCGAGTCGGGAAGAGAGCTTACACTTACCAACAGTCTTCCGGAATTCAGAAGACTTGCACCTTATTATGACATCGCGGGAGTCTATACATATCTTCCTTCGGTCGATGCAGGCTGGTATACAAGTATCGCCAATCCGGAGGAGATGCCAAGACACTGGGTATCTAACGGCAATATCGTATTCGTATCTTCCTACCCTCAGGGATATGAGTTCTCGTATGAGGATCCCGCGACAGGCGAGATGATAGTCTCGGATGTCGATATGGACCGTATGCAGCTCTATGTTATTGAAAACAGTGCGCCCGTGGACACTGACTCGCTGACAATAACAGTAAGATAATATATAATGTTCTGTTGAATGGAGTGTTATGACTATGAATAAAAGAATAATCAGTACTGTATCGGCTGCGCTTTCCTGCGCATTTGTATTTGCCGCATGCACGGCTAATAACGGTGTTGCCACATCAGAGACCACCGTTGCCTCTGATCCCAATACGGCTCTCACACAGGAGACTGTGGATCTTTCCGGCATGACGACGGAGACCGTATACGGAAGCCAGCTGCCGCAGTATCTTAATCATCAGTATTATTTCGAAGGACAGCCCGTATCCATGACGGAGTCCAATTTCTATTTTATCGATACGTTTACCGAGCTTACTCAGTACGCGGGCTACTATTATCCTGCTACTTCAGACGGATTTATCGACCTGTCGGCAACGATAGATACGACGGGTATGAGCGAGGAGATGAATCAGTACAATACGTACGGTGACTTCTTCATATCCTATTCTGAGCAGATGCTCGAGAGTGCCCTTATCATTACCAAGAGAGCTAATGACGAAGGTCTTACACTTCCCGATGATACAGTCGCTCAGATCGACGAGATAATCAATAACATTCAGACTACGGGCGCAGATCCGGCGGGCTTAAGCCTTGATGATTACCTTTCCATCTACTACGGTGCAGGTACGACAGGCGAATCTTTCAGACAGACAGTCTACAATTACTATCTTGCCGATCTCTATACTCAGGAGTTCATCGATAATTACGAATTCGATCCCGAAGAGATCACGGTTCCTAATATCAGATACGCACTGTATACGGTAGATCCTTCCACGGCTACCGATGAAGACAGAGCTGCAGCCGAAGAGGCCGCTAATGCGATGCTCGAAGAATCCGGCGGCGACCTCGATCAGTTCACTGTAAGCGGAGCGCTCGCTTATACGAACGGTGAGCTCGGCGACTACGGTGAGATCCCCGTTCCCGATGACGGATCGATCGATGCGGCGTTTACTGCATGGGCATGGGACGAGTCCCGCCAGGAAGGCGATGTCGATGTCGTTTATTCCGAGAACTTCGGTTACTTCGTTATGGGTTACGTAGGAACGACTGAGGTCGATCAGAGCAAGAAGGATCAGATCGCAGTTCAAAGATTAAGCGAGATCGTCAGCGAAGCTATTGATAACAATGAATATAGCTTCTATACGGAGACGGAATTCCTGCCCGCACCTACGGTAGCACCTGCGCTCGATCCTGCGGTCGAGGAGCAGATCCGTGAACAGACGCTCGGATCTGACGCAACTGCAGAACAGACAACTACTGTCGGTTCGCTTACGGGCAACAAGGGTATTGACGTACTTCTCATCTCATTGTCGGTCATCGGTGCGGTAGCAGTCCTCGGACTTGCTTCTCTCGGAGTAATGCACCTGTCCAACAAGAAGAAGCAGGATGACGGAAAGTCTTCGAAGTAAGAGGAGGAAAAGATGCAGATAACTGAAGAATTGATCGATTATCTACAGAAACTCGGTCGTATCCGTCTGTCCGAAGAGGACAGACAGAAGACCATGAAGGACTTAAGTTCGATCATGGGCTATATCGATAAATTAAATGAGCTCGATACCACAGGCGTTGAGCCTTTAAGCCATGTATTCGGAAGAACAAACGTCGTACGTGAAGATGAAGTTACGAACGGCGACATGAGAGATAAGATCATAAGCAATGCCGCACGCAAGGACGAGGAGACGATCCTCGTACCGAGGACGTTCGACTAAGAGGAGGAAAGAAAGATGGATTCTAAGCAGATCTTAAAGCTTTCCGCACTCGAACTCGGAAAGGCAATAAAAGAGAAGAAGACTACTTCGGAAGAAGCGACAAAGGCATATCTTGATGCCATCAAGGCACTCGACGGCAAGCTCAACTCTTACATTACGGTAAGGGAAGAGGATGCACTTAAGGATGCTAAGATCATCGATGAGAAGATCGCTTCGGGCGAACTTACGGGAGACTTCGCAGGTGTCCCGATAGCAGTTAAGGATAATATGTGCACAGACGGGATCCTCACAACATGCGGATCCAAGATGCTTCATAATTTCAACCCGCCTTACGATGCAACTGCAGTAAGGAAGCTCAAGGAAGAGGGTATGGTAATCCTCGGTAAGACCAACATGGACGAGTTCGCCATGGGTTCTACAACAGAGACCAGTTACTTCGGTCCCACTGTTAACCCATGGGGTGACAACCGTGTTCCCGGAGGTTCTTCCGGCGGTTCTGCTGCATGCGTAGCAGGAAGACTCGCTCCTATTGCACTCGGTTCTGATACGGGCGGATCCATAAGACAGCCCGCTTCATTCTGCGGTATCACGGGCCTTAAGCCTACATACGGCAAGGTATCCCGTTACGGGCTCGTAGCATTCGGTTCTTCTCTTGACCAGATCGGTCCTATGGGAAGAGATGCTCTTGATGTAGCTTATATGCTCAATGTAATAAGCGGAGAGGATCCCAAGGATCAGTCATCGGCTGATTCAGCCAAGGTGGATCTCGAGGCAATTAAGAACTTCGACTGTAAGGGCAAGACTATCGGTCTTCCCGAGCAGTATTTCGCAGAGGGTATGGATGAGGACGTAAGATCCGCGGTAATGGCTGCCGTAAAGATCTTCGAAGACAACGGCGCTAAGGTCGAGACCTTCCCGATGCCTATCATGGATTATGCGATCCCGACTTACTACATCATCTGCTGTGCGGAGGCGTGCTCGAACCTGTCCAGATATGACGGCATCAAGTACGGCTATTCTCCCGAGGATGTCGATGATCTGATGGAGCTTTACATAAAGTCCAGATCCGAAGGCTTCGGCATGGAGGTAAAGCGAAGGATCATGCTCGGCAACTTCGTTCTGTCTTCGGGCTACTACGATGCTTACTACAACAAGGCACTTCAGGCGAAGGCTCTTATCAAGAAGGCTTTCGATGAGGCTTTCGATAAGTACGATGTCGTTATCGGACCTGTTGCTCCTACTGCCGCACTTAAGGCAGGCGAGAGTCTCTCGGATCCTCTTAAGATGTATCTTGGAGATATCTGCACGGTACTTATAAACATCGTAGGTGTTCCTGCGATCTCCGTACCCTGCGGCTTCACTTCAGACAAGCTTCCTGTAGGAATGCAGATAATCGGAAAACACTTTGACGAACAGACAATACTCGGATTCACATCTATGTATCAGCGCCTTACTTCCGATAAGGCTTATGAACAGCAGACAGCCGAAGGTATTTAAGGAGGGAAGCAATGAAAGATTATGAGATGGTCATAGGTCTTGAAGTTCATTGCGAGCTCTCGACCGCATCAAAGATATTCTGCGGATGCACGACGAAGTTCGGCGGTGCTCCGAATACACATGTGTGCGAGGTCTGCTCGGGTATGCCGGGTACACTTCCTACACTTAACAGGCAGGTAGTGGAGTTCGCCGTAAAGGCAGGACTCGCACTTAACTGCGATATCACACGAAATAACAAGTTCGACCGTAAGAACTATTTCTATCCCGACCTTCCGAAGGCATATCAGATCTCGCAGCTTTACTGCCCGATCTGCCGTAACGGTCACGTAGACATCAAGACAAGCAACGGCACGAAGTCCATCGGTATCCACGAGATCCACATGGAAGAGGATGCCGGCAAGCTCGTTCATGACGAGGCTACGGGTATGACGCGCGTTGACTTCAACCGCTGCGGCGTGCCACTTCTCGAGATCGTTTCCGAGCCCGACTTCAGATCTGCAGAGGAAGTAATCGCGTACCTTACCAAGATCCGCGACACCATGCAGTACCTGGGCGTATCCGACTGTAAGATGCAGGAGGGCTCCATGAGAGCCGATGTAAACCTCTCCGTAAGACCCAGAGGACAGGCGGAGTTCGGAACACGTACCGAAATGAAGAACATCGCGTCCTTCAAGGCTATCGAGCGCGCCATCGAGTATGAGTGCGAGCGTCAGATCGATCTGATCGAGGGCGGCGGCAAGGTCGTCCAGGAGACAAGAAGATGGGATGACGAGAAGGAATACACATATGCCATGAGATCCAAGGAGGATGCTCAGGACTATAAGTATTTCCCTGATCCCGATCTCATGCCCGTTGTTATATCCGAGGAATACCTCGAGTCTGTAAGAGCATCTCTGCCTGAGCTTGCGGATAAGAAGCGTGAGCGCTATGTAAGTGAGCTGGGTCTTACCGAATACGATGCCGATATCATTACCGGCGACGTTGCTCTTGTTAAGGTCTTCGAGACAGCAGGAACCGTATGCGGAAGCCATAAGGATGCGGCTAACTGGATCCTTACGGACCTTCTTAAGCTCTATAACGATGCAGGAGTTCTGCCCGAGAACAAGATCTTCGACGGCGGTAAGCTCGGCACCATCATAAAGATGGTCATGGACGGTAAGGTCAACCGTAAGAGCGGTAAGAAGATCCTTACCGCAGTCTTTGAAGAAGACGCGGATCCTCAGGAGTATGCGGACAAGAACGGTCTTGCCATCGTAGCTGACGCATCCGCGATCGAGCCTTCTATTAAGAAGGTATTGGACAGTAATGAGAAGGCTGTTGCCGAGTATCTTGCAGGCAACACCAAGAATATCCAGTTCCTGATCGGACAGTCCATGAGAGAACTTCGAGGCAAGGCTGATCCGAAGACGGTCAAGGATATCCTTGAGAAGCTTCTGAACGAGTTGAAGTAAAAGATACGGTATGGTTCAGACAATAGTCAGTCTTCTTGTAGTTGTATTCTTTGTATTGGTGAACGCATTCTTCTCGGGAACCGAGATGGCGGTCATATCCTTAAACGATACCAAGATGAGAAAGCTTGCCGAGGACGGAGACAAGAATGCCAAGCGCATGCTTGTTTTCCTCGATAATCCCGGCACTTTCCTTGCTACGATACAGGTCGGCGTTACTATCGCAGGATTCCTGTCATCCGCTTTCGCGGCAAGCAGCTTCGCAGGCAAGCTCGCGCTGCTCGTGGACCCGACGGGTACAAAGACCTGGGCGGAGCCTTTGTTCACCGTACTTATTACTATAGTTCTTTCTTATTTCTCTCTTGTGTTCGGTGAGCTCGTTCCCAAGAGGATCGCTCAGAACAAGCCGGAGAAATGGGCTTATGCGGCATACGGACTTGTAAGGTTCTTCGGCATCGTGACGAAGCCTTTCGTAAAGCTCCTTACAGCTTCGACCAATGGCATTCTCCGTCTTTGCAAGATCGATCCCAATGATAACGACAAGGAAGTAACGGAAGAAGAGATCAGAATGATGGTCGACGTCGGATCCGAGAGCGGCAATATCGAGGATACCGAGCGTGAGATGATCGACAATGTATTTGAGTTCAATGACAAGGAAGTATCCGAGGTCATGACTCACAGAAAGAAAATCATTGCTCTTCCCGATGATGCCACATATAAAGAGGCTGTCAGGGTCGCAAGCGAGGAGAGATACTCGAGAATTCCCGTATATAACGGAACCATCGATGATATCGTAGGTATCCTTCACATCAAGGACCTCCTCGGAGTAAGTGAGGAAACGTACGATCTTTCCGAGCTTATGAGAGACCCGCTTATCGTTCACGAGAGCCGTAAGATATCGTCCCTGTTCGAGCAGATGAAGAAGGGCGGACTTCAGATGGCCGTTATCGTCGATGAGTATGGCGGAACGATGGGTATCTGTACTATCGAGGATATGCTCGAGGAGCTCGTAGGTTCCATCACGGATGAGTTCGACGACGAGGAAAGACAGAATCTCATTAAGCTTTCGAACGGTGACCTTATCGTCTCGGGTGACACGACACTGTCGGATCTTGAAGGACTTCTTGATATAGAGTTCGAAGAGGATGAGTATGATACGATCGCGGGATTGGTCATCCAGAACCTCGACAGAGTTCCCGAAGAGCGCGAGAAGCCTATCGTTACATATAAGAATCTTTCCATCAAGGTGCTTCACGTGGAGGACAGGTGGATCTCGAAGGTGCTTATACATAAGCTTCCCGAGGAAACTGAAGAAGACAAACCCGGATCGGATAAGGAGCAGGCGGATTAAAGTTTGCAATACCCAAAGCAACGCCTTATAATATACGTTGCTTTTTTATAATCAGCGAAATTTAAGAAAAGAAATGTATATAGATAAAGGCAGGCTTGAATAATATGGCTAAAGATAAGAAGAGAGCAGACAGCGGAATAAAGACAGCTAAGAGAAACAAGGCGATTGTAATAGCATTGGTCGCTTTCTTTGCTGTAATAGTAGTCGGATATTTTGTTTATATCTCCGGATTGCTCCCTAAGGTCATGACCGGCGTTAAGATCACAAAGACTGTCGACGGTGTTACACAGACTATCGACAACATCTCCGTAGCCGAGACCAATTACCACTATTATCAGGTTTTAAGTTCTTATATGAACTACGGCATTATCTCAAGCTCAACGGATGTGGATGCCGTTTATGACACGACAAACAACAAGACATACCGTCAGCTCGTACTTGATCAGGCTGCTAACGAGCTTATGAACAGTACTATCGTTAACCAGGAAGCTGAGAGAATGGGATATCTTCCTCACTCCGGTGCTTCCAGATATGCTGACTTGAGCCTTGAGTCTGCTGAACAGACAGCAACACTTTACGGATTCGGTTCCGTGGAGCAGTATCTGCAGGCACTCTACGGCAAGGGAATGTCTTCAAGAGTTCTCCGTAACTGTCTCGAGAGACAGTGCCTTACACAGGAGTACGAGAACTACGTAAGACAGTTCCTCTTCACTGCATCCGAGGAAGAGCTGAACGCTGCATTTGATGCAAACCCGACTGTATATCAGAGAGTAGACTTTGATTATTACTTCTTCGCAGGCGAGATGGCTGAAGACGGCACATACGATATCGATGAGGCTGTTGACAATGCCAACGACGTAATCGATGCCGCTTCTGATGCCGATTCCTTCGCAGCTGCAGTAGTTGAGATCATCGGTCAGGAGACTGCAGATCTCGCAGGATTCTCCGAGGATTATAATCCTACACATGCCGAGAGCTACACAAGTGCTTCCGCTGATATGATCACAGAGGGCTTGAGCGACTTCCTTTTCGCTGATGAGAGAGAAGAGGGCGATACGATTGTTTTCGAGACAGAGCAGGGCGCTTATGCTGTAATGTTCGAGAGAAGATTCGTAAACGAGGAGTCCACAGCTACATACAGAACACTTACGCTCTACAATGATGCGGCACAGGAGTCCGGTGCTACACCCGAGAGCATCCAGGCAGGTCTTGAGCAGACTCTTGCCGAGGCAAATGCACTTGTAGCAACTCCCATGGATTCTCTTGCTTTCGCAGATGTAGTTAAGTCTAATTCCGATTCTGTTTCCGAGATCATTACGGCAGGCTACAACGACGGTACTGCTGCTTCCAGATTCGAGTCTACAGAGGAGAATCCTCTTACAGACAGAGAGATCGCACTCGGAAACTGGCTGTTCGATTCCGCAAGAGTTCAGGGAGACACACTTGTTCTTGCTTCCGATGACAGCTCTTATGTAACGGTTTATTACTTCGAGAACGTTGTTCCGGAGTGGATGTATACGGCAAGAACACAGCTCGTTACGGGTTATGTTAACAGTTGGTCCAACGATATCCTGACAGGCGATCCGAGCTACCTTATCGCATACGACCTTATCAGACGTCTTTCATACTGATAAAGGATCTCTACAATTACATAAAATTCTGATTGACAACACTTGACATCGTGCGTATAATCTTTTAATGCGTCACAAGGTGTGGGGGTATTATGCCCTTTTCACTTGACGGAAATGCGTTTTTGTGCTAATAGAATCGCGTTTCTTTTGTTAAAAGCCGCTCAGATGCGCATCTGAAGCATGTTAAGAGGTGATTTGATAATGGTTCATACCGTCAAACAGGGCAAGACCGAGCGCAAGTCCTATTCCCGTATCAACGAAGTCATTGAAGTCCCCAACCTTATCGAGATCCAGAAGGATTCGTATAATTGGTTTCTTGATGAAGGTATCCAGCAGATCTTTCAGGAAGTATCTCCGGTAACGGATTCCCAGGGTATTTGGGAGATCTATTTCCTCGGAAAAGAATTCGATCCCACACATCCCGTATGTGAGCTGGACGACTGTCATGAGAAGGACAGCAACTATGCAGCTCCTTTGAAGATCAAGCTGCGTCTGCGTAACACAGAGACAGGCGAGAGTAAAGAACAGGACGCTTATGTCGGCGATTTCCCGATCATGACGGACCACGGTACTTTCGTAATCAACGGTGCCGAGAGAGTTATTATCTCCCAGATCGTAAGATCTCCGGGAGCTTACTTCGGCCGCGAGGCAGGTAAGAAGGACAGAGATGCTATTCTCTATACATCTCAGATCATTCCTAACAGAGGTGCATGGCTCGAACTCGAAGAGGACGAGAACGGCGTAATGAACGTTCGTGTAGACCGTACACGTAAGTTCCCTCTTACAACATTCCTGAAGGCATTGGGTCTTGAGACCAACGAGCAGATCATCGATATGTTCGGTGATGAGGAGTGCCTCAGAACAACTTTGGAGAAGGATACATGCAATACGAAGGCTGAAGCTCTCGTAATGTTCTATTCCAAGGTTCGTCCCGGTGACCCGGCTTCTGCCGAGGTTGCAGGTTCACACCTGAACGGACTCTACTTCGACCCCAGAAAGTATGATCTGGCCAGAGTAGGTATTTATAAGCTTAATAAGAAGCTCGGTCTTTCCGACAGAATCATCGGCCACATCGCTGCAGAGGATGTTGTTACATCCGACGGTGAGGTTCTTGCAAAAAAGGGTATTAAGTTCGATTCTGCTCTCGCAAGAGAAATCGAAGATGCAGGAATCAATGCCGTTAAGGTTCATCCTGTAAGAAAAGTCGGTGACATGGAAGAGGTTGACGAGGATAAGACTGTCATCGTAGTAGGCAACGGCAGAGTTGACTGCGACAAGTTCATCCGCGCTTCTTTCCCCGCTAAGGATATCAAGGACTTTGATATTGCAAACACACCCATCAATGAGCGCGTAAGAGTAAGTGTACTCCGCGAGATCATCGATGAGGTTAGAACACACGATAAGAAGGAATATGCATCCGAGCTTCAGTATTCTCTCGAGGAGAGAAGAAATGAGCTCATGCCCAGATCCCTTGTAGTAGATGATATCTACGCTATGGTTTCCTACTATATCGGACTCCGTCACGGTATCGGCACGATCGATGTTATCGACCACCTCGGTAACAGAAGAATCAGATCCGTTGGTGAGCTCCTCCAGAACCAGATGCGTCAGGGTATGGCAAGACTCGAGAAGAACATCCGTGAGAGAATGTCCACTATCGATGAGAACGAGTCCGATAAGCTCACAGCAGCTCAGCTTGTTAACACAAGACCTCTGTCCGCTGCATTCCGTGAGTTCTTCGGTTCTTCACAGCTGTCCCAGTTCGGTGACCAGAACAATCCTCTTGCTGAGCTTACTCACAAGAGAAGACTCTCAGCTCTGGGTCCCGGCGGACTTTCCAGAGACAGAGCTTCCTTCGAAGTTCGAGACATCAACTCTTCACACTACGGAAGAATGTGTCCTATCGAGACACCTGAAGGTCCTAACATCGGACTTATCACATCACTTGCTACATACGCACGTGTTAATAAGTACGGATTCATCGAGACTCCTTACAGAAAGTATGACAAGGAGAACGGTGTCGTAACATCCGACGTTGTCTACATGACAGCTGACGAAGAGGATAACTACAAAATTGCACAGGCTAACGAAGAGCTCGACGATAACGGCAAGTTCGTTCAGAAGAAGATCGTCTGCAGATTTAAGGATGAGTTCCTGCAGCTTGACCCTTCACAGGTCGACTACATGGACGTATCTCCTAAGCAGCTCGTATCCGTTTCCACAGCTCTTATCCCGTTCCTTGGCAACGACGATGCTAACCGTGCTCTCATGGGCTCGAACATGCAGCGTCAGGCTGTACCTCTTATCAAGCCTGAAGCACCTATCATCGGTACAGGTATGGAGTACAGAGCCGCTAAGGACTCCGGTGTCTGCGCTGTTGCAAAGAACGACGGTGTCGTAAGCTACGTAGCCGCTGATCTCATCAAGATTACAAGAGAAGACGGAGTTGAGGACACATACAAGCTCTCCAAGTACAGAAGATCCAACCAGAGCACATGTATCAACCAGCGCCCCATCTGCGCACTCGGCGAGAAGATCAAGGCCGGTGACGTAATCGCAGACGGTCCTGCTACAGATAACGGAGAGCTCGCTCTCGGTAGAAACGTTCTCATCGGATTTACCACATGGGAAGGTTACAACTACGAGGACGCTGTTCTTATCAACGAGAGAATCGTAAGAGATGATGTTTACACATCCATCCATATCGAGGAGCATGAGTGCGAGGCAAGAGATACAAAGCTCGGTGCCGAGGAGCTCACTAGAGAAGTTCCTAACGTACCTGAGGATGCTCTGAGGAACCTCGACGATAACGGTATCATCCGTGTCGGTGCTGAGGTTAAGGCAGGAGATATCCTCGTAGGTAAGGTATCTCCTAAGGGTGAGACTGATCCTACGGCTGAGGAGAGACTCTACAGAGCGATCTTCGGTGACAGGGCAAGAGAGGTTAGAGATACTTCCCTTAGACTTCCTCACGGTGAGTGGGGTGTAGTCGTTCAGGTTGACGTCTTCACAAAGGATAACAACCCTAACCTTAAGACATCCGTCAACACAATGGTTCGTGTGTACGTAGCTCAGAAGAGAAAGCTCGCTATCGGTGATAAGATGGCCGGACGTCACGGAAACAAGGGTGTTGTCTCCAGGATCCTTCCTGAGGAAGATATGCCTTATCTCCCTGACGGCACAACACTTGATATCTGCTTGAATCCTCTCGGTGTTCCTTCCCGAATGAACATCGGTCAGCTCCTCGAGGTTCACCTCGGAAGAGCTGCAAAGGCTTTGAACTGGAAGATCGCTACACCTGTTTTCGATGGTGCTAGCGAGGCAGACATCATGGATGCATTCCAGCTCGCAGGTATCGATAAGGACGGTAAGACTGTTCTTTACGACGGCCGTACGGGTGAGCCTTTCGACAACAGAGTAACAGTCGGTGTCATGTACTACATGAAGCTGCACCACCTCGTTGACGATAAGATGCACGCACGTTCCATCGGACCTTACTCCATCGTTACTCAGCAGCCTCTCGGAGGTAAAGCGCAGTTCGGTGGTCAGAGATTCGGAGAGATGGAAGTTTGGGCCCTCGAGGCTTACGGTGCTGCTCATACCCTCCAGGAGATCCTGACGGTCAAGTCCGACGATATCGAAGGACGTTCCAAGACTTACGATGCGATCATCAGAGGCAAGAACGTACCTGCATCCGGTATCCCTGAGTCATTCAACGTATTGACGAGCGAGCTCAAGGCTTTGGCTCTTGATGTTTCCCTCTACACAGATGACAACCAGGCATACGGTGCAAAGGATACTTCCGATGACGGTACTGTCGGTGAGATGGACGAAGATACAAGAAGCCAGTATGGTGAGACTCAGATCGATCAGGAGAAGATCTTCAGCAACGGTTTCGTTGAGGTTGACGAAGACGGAAACATCAGCGAAGACGAGTTCGGCGACGAAGATTCGGATTTTGACGATGCAGAGGACAACATCTGATAAAGGAGACCTAAGATAAATGTATGATTCAAATCATTTAACGGCAATCGGTATTAAGCTTGCTTCTCCCGAGGTCATCAAGGGATGGTCACACGGTGAGGTTAAGAAGCCTGAGACAATCAACTACCGTACACAGAAGCCGGAAACCGACGGTCTCTTCTGCGAGAAGATCTTCGGACCCGTAAAGAGCTGGGAGTGCCACTGCGGTAAGTATAAGAAGATCCGTTATAAGGGCATGATCTGCGACCGATGCGGTGTTGAGGTTACTAAGAACACAGTTCGTCGTGAGAGAATGGGACATATCGAGCTCGCTGCTCCGGTATCGCACATCTGGTATTTCAGAGGCGTACCGAGCCGTATGAGCCTGCTCCTTGATATCCCTCCGAAGACATTGGAGAGAGTTCTCTACTTCGCTTCCTATATCGTAATCGATCCGGGAGAGACAGATCTTGTTAAGAACGAGACTATCGATGACGTAAGATACAGAGAGTATGTAGCTAAGTACGGAAGATCCGCTTTCGACGCCAGAATGGGTGCCGAGGCTGTTAAGGCTTTGCTCCGTGACGTAGATATCGATGCTCTTGCAGAGCAGCTCGACAAGGAAAGAAACGAGGCTGCAGGGCAGAAGAAGGCAAGGATCATTAAGAGACTTGAGGTTGTTGAGGCTTTCAGAAACTCCGGCAACAAGCCTGAGTGGATGATACTCGACGTACTTCCTGTTCTTCCTCCTGAGCTCCGTCCTATGGTACCTCTCGACGGCGGTCGTTATGCTACATCAGATCTTAACGATCTTTACAGAAGAGTTATCAACAGAAACAACAGACTTAAGAAGCTCCTCGATCTCGGTGCTCCTGACATCATCGTCAGAAACGAGAAGAGAATGCTTCAGGAAGCTGTTGACTCATTGATCGATAACGGCAGAAGAGGACGTCCCGTTACAGGTTCCACTTCCGCTACAAACAACAGACAGCTTAAGTCTCTTACAGATATGCTTAAGGGTAAGCAGGGACGTTTCAGACAGAACCTCCTCGGAAAGCGTGTTGACTATTCCGGACGTTCGGTTATCGTTGTAGGTCCTGAGCTTAAGATGCACCAGTGCGGTCTCCCTAAGGAGATGGCTCTCGAGCTGTTCAAGCCCTTCGTAATCAAGAGACTTGTTGAGGAAGGCAAGACTTCCAATATCAAGACAGGTAAGAGAATGGTCGACAGATGGGATCCCGCTGTATGGGATATCCTCGAGGAGATCATCAAGGATCACCCTGTTCTCCTGAACAGAGCTCCTACGCTCCACAGACTCGGTATCCAGGCTTTCGAGCCTATCCTCGTAGAAGGTCGTGCAATTAAGCTTCACCCTCTCGCATGTACAGCTTTTAACGCTGACTTCGACGGTGACCAGATGGCTGTACACGTACCTCTCTCTGCAGAGGCACAGGCTGAGGCAAGATTCCTCATGCTCCACCCGAACAACCTCCTGAAGCCTCAGGACGGTAACCCTGTAACAGTTCCTACACAGGATATGATCCTCGGCTGCTACTACCTCACAATGCAGCGTGACGAGGGTATGGACAGAGCAACATGCAAGGGTGACGGCATGGTATTCTCATCACTCGATGAGGCTACAATGGCTTACAGCAACAGAGATATCGAGCTTCAGACAAAATGCGGTATCAGAATGACCAAGGAAGTTGACGGCGTTAAGAAGAGCAAGATTGTTTACTCCTCTTACGGACGTTTCCTCTTCAATGAGGTTGTTCCTCAGAACCTCGGATATGTAGACAGATCCAACCCCGATAATGAGTTCGCTCTCGAGTGCGACTTCCAGATCGGTAAGAAGCAGCTCGGCGATATCATCGCAAGATGCATCAGAGTTAACGGTGCAGCAAGAACAGTTACGTTCCTCGATTCCGTTAAGGCTATGGGTTATAAGTACTCCACAGTTTCCGGTATCTCCATCGGTATCGAAGACATGATCATCCCTGACGTTAAGGAGAAGATGCTCCGTGAGGCTGATGAGAGAGTCGAGAAGATCAACCGCATGTACGAGAGAGGACTTTTGAACGATCAGGGCCGTCACGGTCAGGTCGTAAAGGTCTGGATGAATACAACAAACGATATCACTAAGGCTCTTAAGTCCAACCTTAAGGCTGACAACCCGATCAAGATGATGTCATCTTCCGGTGCCCGTGGTAACGATAACCAGATCAAACAGCTCGCAGGTATGAGAGGTAACATGGAGGATACTCAGGGTAACACTCTCGAGATCCCGATCAGATCCAACCTCCGTGAAGGTATGAACGTTCTCGAGTTCTTTATCTCTTCACACGGTGCCCGTAAGGCTCTGTCCGATACGGCTCTTAAGACGGCTGACTCCGGTTACCTTACAAGAAGACTTGTAGACGTTGCCCAGGAGATCATCATCTCCGAGGAAGACTGCGGTACTGACGACTTCACATGGGTTAAGGAGATCGTTAACGTATCTAACGATAAGAGAGATGTCATCAAGACTCTCGCTGAGAGACTTACAGGCCGTTATGCTGCTGAGGACATCAAGGATCTCACAACCGGTGAGGTTATCGTTGCAAGAAACGAGCTCATCTCCGCAGACGATGCTAAGAAGATCGAAGCTACAGGCAATAAGAAGGTTAAGATCAGATCCGTATTCGACTGCCGTTCACGTCACGGTGTATGTGCTAAGTGCTACGGTATCAACCTCGCTAACGGCTTGCCTACAGTAGGCGGTGAGGCAGTAGGTATCATGGCTGCTCAGTCAATCGGTGAGCCCGGTACACAGCTTACGATGAGAACGTTCCACTCCGGTGGTATCGCTAACTCCGGTGAGGATATCACACAGGGTCTCCCCCGTGTCGAGGAGCTCTTCGAGGCAAGAAAGCCTAAGGGTGAAGCTATCATCTCCGAGATCGACGGTACTGTTAAGCTCATCACAAACGAGTCCGCTAAGCGTGAGATCGTTATCACACCTGCTCCGGGCGCTACAGATAAGGAAGGCGTACTCCTTGCAGAGTGCCACTACACAGTTCCTACATCCGCTACATTGAAGGTAGCTGACGGTGACGAAGTAGAGGCAGGCGATATGCTTACGGACGGTGCAGTTAACCCTGCTGACATCATGAGAATCAAGGATGAGCGTGGTGTTCAGAAGTACATCGTAAGCGAAGTTGTTAAGTCTTATAAGAGCGGTGGTGTTTCCATCAACGATAAGCACATCGAGATCATCACAAGACAGATGATGAGAAGAGTACGTATCGACGATCCGGGTGACACACCTTTCATGACAGGTACTACAGTCGATATGCTCGACTTCGCAGCTGAGAACGAGAAGGCAGAGCAGGCAGGCCTCAGAAAAGCTGAAGGAAGAAGACAGCTCCTCGGTATCACAAAGGCTTCACTTGCTACAGACTCCTTCCTCTCTGCCGCTTCCTTCCAGGAGACAGCAAGAGTTCTTACAGATGCTGCAGTCAAGGGCAAGATCGACCCGCTCATCGGCTTGAAGGAGAACGTTATCATCGGTTCCATCATCCCTGCAGGTACAGGTGTGCCTAAGTACAGAGATATTACGGCTGTTCCTGTTATCAAGGAGAACAGCAAGGTTCTTACAGGTGAGGATTACGATCCTTCTTCCGAGAACGCCGCTATGTTCCACAACGCTTACCTCGAGCAGGTAGAGATCGAGAATGCGGAAGCTGACGCGATCGCTGCAGAGGCTGAGGCTAAGGCAGCAGAGGCAAGAGGCGAAGAGTAATACAGCTGTTATCAGTAAGAAATATTACTTAAAGTATAATAAGGTCGCATCGTTATACGGTGCGGCCTTATTTTTATGCCGGGATGGGAAGTATATGAAGTTCTTTGAAGCAATCAAAAAGACAGTAGTGGGTTTACTGACAGCGTCGGTTCTCATATCGGTAATTAACATTCCGGTAAGTGCAACGACAAGAGAGGAGTATGCGGCCCAGTTCGTTGAGCGCATGTATACGATGGTCCTCGGAAGAACGAGTGATGCATATGGAAGGAATTACTGGACTTCAGGACTTCTGAACGGTCAGCTCACAGGAGCAGACTGTGCGATCGGCTTCTTTGAAAGTGACGAGTATAAGGCTAAGAATAAGTCCGATGAGCAGTACATCAGAACACTGTATTCGGTAATCCTCGGAAGAACTACTGATCCTGAAGGTCTTACCACATGGTTAAGCTATCTTGCAGGCGGTACGCCGAGACTGTACGTACTTGCAGGTCTTGTAAATTCCAATGAGTATAATTCCATCTGTAATTCCTACGGCATTACAAGAGGCGAGATCCCGATGGATCCCAATGATGTTCAGATAGGAACACCGGGTTCTTTCGAGACGGGTGAAGATGGAAGTCTTTACTTCAATACTACTTCAGGCACACGTCTTACCGGCTGGCAGAGAGTCAACGGCAACAGATATTATTTCGATCCTGCCGACGGCGGCCGCGCTGCTACGGGCTGGACGTATATCGGCGGTCTTAAGTACTACTTCGACGATCAGCACAGACTCGTGCAGAATGTCGATTCCCTCATAGGAAGACAGTCTTCTTATTATGTAACGGTCAACCACGCGACAGAGACGGTAATGATCTACGCGCAGGAGACTCCCGGCGGTCCTTACAACATCCCCGTAAGAGCTATGGTATGTTCTTCGGCAAGAGCCGGCTACGATAACATCGAGGGTACATATCCCATAAGAAGAGGAAGCAGATGGGGCGTCCTCGGTAACGATGGCGCATGGGTATACGGACAGTATACATGCCAGATCTCCGGCAACTACCTGTTTCACTCATGCTGGTACCACGAGAACGGCAATCCCGACTCGTTGTCGGTAAGCCAGTACAACCGCTTGGGTCAGCCCGCTTCACACGGCTGTATAAGGCTTTGTGTAGCTGATGCGAGATGGATCTACGAGAACTGCGCGGGTACATCAAACGTATATCTTTTCACGTCAAACGAGCCCGCTCCTTTCGACAGACCGCAGCCTCAGCCTGCAATTCAGATCAGAGGCGACTACGGTCACGATCCGACGGATGTATAAGGCTTTTTGCGGGTTGTAATACAATTGAAATATAATCCACATTAACGTGAAATAGACCCTCCTTTTAACATTGTTACAATAGTTAAAACGCTACATGGCATTTTGAGGCATATCGACTAGGCACAGATATGTTTCTTAAGTAAAAGGAGGATAAAATGAGAAAGATCAGACTTATCAAGTTTCTTTCGACGGTTCTTTTGATCTCAACTATCTTTTGTGTGTTCTCCAAGGGAACTCAGGTCAACGCTCTGACACGTGATGAGTACGTAGGCCAGTTCGTAGAGAGAATGTACACGATGGTTCTGGGAAGAAGATCCGAGGCAGAAGGCTTCAATTATTGGAAGTCCAGAATCTTAAGCGGTGAGACAACGGGCGCTACATGCGCATACGGCTTCTTCGAGAGTGCTGAGTACAGGGGCTTCAATACTTCCAACGAGCAGTATGTAAAGACTCTTTACAATGTAATCCTCGGAAGAGACTGTGATCCCGCAGGTCTTCAGTACTGGCTGAACTTCCTTGCTCAGGGAACATCAAGAGTAAACATCCTTGCAGGCTTCGTAGGTTCCCAGGAGTATGCGCAGATCTGCCAGGCATATAACATCGCAGTAGGTTCTCTTCCTACAGATGCAAGCACTGCTTCTGCAGTTCAGAATGCACCTGCTTCCACAACGGTTCCCACACAGAATCAGACAAGCAACACAGGCAGACTCTCACGCGAGGCTGACGGCGTTTACTTCTACAACGATCAGGGTATCAAGCTCACAGGCTGGCAGAGATACGAAGGCTACAGATATTACTTCGATCCCGATAACAACGGCAAGGCTGTTAAGGGCTGGAAGTTCATCGACGGCTTGAAGTATTACTTCGATGAGAACTACAGACTCGTTCAGAATGTAAGCACACTCATCGGTAATCAGCAGTCGTACTTCCTGTCTTTGAACCTTCAGACAAACATGATCATCGTATACGCTCAGGATACACCCGGCGGACAGTACAATATTCCTGTTATGGCTATCGCTTGTGCGACAGGTGCTCCGGGATCCGAGACACCTCAGGGAACATTCAACATCTCCAAGGGTGCAAGCTGGGGTTCACAGGTAATCAACGGTCAGACACGTTATTCACAGTACATCTCCGTAATCAACGGTACTACATTGATCCACACATCCTGGTACTATGTACAGGGTAACCACGACACAATGTCAGTATCTGCTTACAGAGGTCTCGGTACAGCATCCACAAGCGGCGATATAGTCCTCAATGCTAACGATGCAAGATGGATCTGGGAGCACTGTGCAGGCAACTCACAGATCAGGATCTACTCCGAGAGCGCTACTGTTCCGTTCGATATGCCGGGCGTAAACGAGCCTGTTCTTATTAGCGGTGACTACGGTTCCGATCCTTCGGATATCTGGAGGTAATCTCACGAACGATCTGATGTATAATAGGTAAGCAATTATCTGATATACAAGAGGATCACATGAGAGAATTAGACCTTAACATCTTTACAAAAGAATTATCATCAGGAGCACCGGTCCCGGGAGGGGGCGGTGCTTCTGCACTTATGGGAGCTGTCTCGGCTTCACTTTGCTCTATGGTCGGTAACCTTACTTCCGGCAAGAAGAAGTATGCCGAGTACCAGCAGGATATCGAGCGTATCATGGCGCGCGCACTTGAGCTTAACGAGGATATGCTCACCCTGATCGAAAAGGATGCGGAGGCTTTCGAGCCTTTGGCAAAAGCGTACTCCATCCCGAAGGAGGAGCCCGGAAGAGACGAGATCTTAGAGAAGGCTCTGTATGAAGCAGCACTTGCTCCTCTTGAGATCGTAAAGAAGTCGAAGGAAGTTTCCGAGCTTATCTCAGAACTCGTTATCAAGGGTTCGCGTCTTGCGATAAGTGACGTCGGAGTAGCGGCATCCGCCTGCGAGGCATGTGCCAAGGGCGCTTCCATGAACGTCTATATCAATACGAAGCTTATGAAGAACCGCGATGTCGCAGCGAAGTTAAATGAGGAGACTCTTTCGTTGGTCGCAGATGTATGCAGCGCATGCAGCAAGGCTTATGATGAAGTTAAGGGAGGACTTGGAGCATGAAAGAATTACTCGGTAAACCCGTAGCGGATTCCATAGTAGAGTCGCTCGCACCCGAAGTGGAGGCTCTTAAGGCTAAGGGTATTGTACCTACATTGGCTGTTATAAGAGTCGGAGCAAGAGAAGACGATCTTGCTTACGAGAGAGGACTTACAAAGAGATTCGAGAATGCTAACTGCGCGGTTAAGAAGATCGAGCTTCCCGAGGACGTTACACAGGAAGTCCTCGATGCCGCTGTAGCTTCTGCCGATGCGGATCCTTCGATCAACGGCATACTGATGTTCAGACCTCTGCCCAAGCCTTTGACGGATAAGAATGTCCTTGCTTCCATAAGCGCGGTTAAGGACGTTGACGGTATGGGTCTTGCCAACATGGCTGATATCTTCTCCGGTGCCGGAGAGGGACATGCTCCCTGTACGGCGCAGGCTGTTATCGAGATGCTCAAGTTCCACGGTATCGATATTAAGGGTAAGAAGGTCACTGTAGTAGGACGTTCGCTTGTTATCGGTAAGCCTGTTGCCATGCTTCTTCTTAAGGAGAATGCTACGGTTAAGGTATGCCATACAAAGACAGAAGACCTTAAGGCCGAGTGTCAGTGGGCCGATATCGTAGTTGCATGCGCAGGTGTTGCCAAGATGCTTAACGCGGATTACTTCCGCGCAGGTCAGACTGTTATCGACGTCGGAATGAATGTTGATGAGGAAGGTAAGCTCTGCGGTGACGTAGACTTCGCTTCGGTAAGTGAGATCGTTGATGCGATCACACCCGTACCCCGCGGAGTCGGTTCCGTTACAACATCCGTGCTGCTTCGTGCAGTAGTTCAGAATGCCGGATTATGAGAAAGAACTGATCTTAAAGCAGGAGAGAGTCGGGCAGCTTTTGTCAGGACTCGTTCCTGTTGTCGAGCCCATTATCGGGGCTGACGATCCCTATCACTATCGTAATAAAGTTCATGCCGCTTTGGGAATCGAACGCGGCAGGATCGTCGCGGGCACATACGAGCCCGGCACACATAAGATAATCGACGGTGGCGGCAATGGCCTCGAGAATGAGACCGCCGTCGAAGTCATTAATGATATCGTAAAGATCGCGACCAAATACCATATGAGCATCTATAACGAGAAGACGGGGCAGGGGTTCCTGCGCCGTATTCTTGTCAGGACCGCTGATGCGACCGGACAGATGCTGGTCGTTGTTGTCGTTACGGATCACATGTTCCCAGGTAAGAAGAATTTTGTTAAGACTCTGGTCGGTAAGCACCCGGAGATCACATCGATCGTCATCAATATAAATAAGCGTACGGATTCCATGATCCTTGGCGATAAGTCGGAAGTTTGCTACGGACCGGGATTTATCACGGATGAGCTTCTCGGCAAGAAGTTTACGATAAGTGCGGAGTCGTTCTATCAGATAAACAGAAAACAGGCAGAGAAGCTTTATTCCAAGGCGATAGAATATGCCGCATTAAGTAAGTCCAACCGCGTTCTCGATGCATACTGCGGAACGGGTACTATCGGGATCTGTATGTCGGATCACTGCAGCTCGGTGACAGGCGTTGAGCTTAACCCCAAGGCTGTATCAGATGCCGGTCATAATATCAGGAAGAATAACGCGACTAACGTCAAGGTAATAAAGGCAGACGCGACGAAGTATATGAACGAGAATGCCGCCTCCGGCATGTTTGACGTGGTAGTCCTTGATCCGCCCCGCGAAGGCACGACGCCGGAATTCATCAAAGCCTGCGCCAAGATATCGCCTTCGCGCATAGTGTATGTGTCCTGTAATCCCGAGACTTTGGCGAGGGATCTTAAGCTGTTTGCCGGGGAAGGGTACAAGGCCGTGAATGCGTGCCCCGTGGACATGTTTAGCGGCACGGAGCATGTGGAGACGGTAGTTCTTCTTTCCAAGGGAATTGATATATCTGCAGGAAAGCTGCGTGTGGAGATTTCTGTAGAGGATATGGATCTTTCTGCTGCTCACGGCAATGCATCGTATAACAAGATAAAGAAACATGTATATGAAAAGACCGGATTGCAAGTTTCTAATCTTAATATCGCTCAGATTAAGCGTAAATATGGAATTATCGAAAGAGAGAACTACAATCTTCCTAAATCAGAAAATTCAAAGCAGCCTAATTGCACGCCAGAAAAGGAGAAGGCGATTGTTGCTGCACTTCAGTACTTTAAGATGATCGGTTGAAAATAAGTATAACAAAAGCGGCGATTGTCAGAATGCTATAATCTTAATATCTGAGGTTAATCGTTAGACAGGAAAATCAACAGGATAATAGACTAATACAAATCGGGCTTTGACGAGTTCATCGAGTTTTAACAACTCCTCTTTTCGAGATTCAATTACATGCTCGCAAATACCAAGCACTTTCACTATTTTTCTCTGTGATTCAATTGGATCAAGATTGAACTCTTCGTTTTTATAATCCCTGAAATAATGCTCATGTACGGTAAGGAAGCAAGCAACCGAAAACAAGAGATAGACCGCCAGCACTACACTATTCCGAACCAAAGACCAAAAGATAAGCATTGTGGGAAAATCTAAACTTTTGGATTTTCCTACAATGCCAACTAC
>JAGAXM010000006.1 GCA_017940895.1 Clostridiales bacterium
AGAGGATCAACTCAAAGATCTTCCACGGGAAGAACGATATAAGAAACGATTGGAGTTAGAAAAACCTCTGATCGATGAGTTCTGGAAGTGGATATACGATACAGCAGCTATTGCACTGCCCAAATCGAAGCTTGGGAAGGCACTTGCGTATGCCATAAATCAGAAACCGTATATGGAGAACTATCTCAAGGATGCGAGATGTTCGATTTCAAATAACGTAGCTGAGAATGCAATCAGACCTTTTACCATCGGTCGTAAGAACTGGCTATTCTGTGATACACCGAAGGGTGCTGATTCAAGTGCCGTTATCTACAGTATCGTAGAGACAGCAAAAGCCAACAACATAAATGTACGTGATTATCTGGAGTACCTGTTTACAGTTATGCCTACAGAAGATTGGAGAAATCACCCTGAGATGCTCGACGATCTGTTGCCGACATCTCCCGAGATCCGAAAGAAGTTCAAAAATTGATTATCTCACCGCCCGGCGGTAAGATGAAGGCACCAAGTTATTAAGCGCTTACTGTCCGAGGGCTAAAACCGTAAGATCTGTTATCGTACATATCTTGAGGTCTTATTGTACCAATGAATGTCCGAGGGCTAAAACACATAATCGTATTCGCTCCACGCTTTCCTCGTCTTATTGTACCAATGAATGTCCGAGGGCTAAAACAGGAAGCCTTCATTGCTTTTGCTATGCCTTGTCTTATTGTACCAATGAATGTCCGAGGGCTAAAACGTGTGATATGTGGCTGAGCCGGAGTTCTGCGTCTTATTGTACCAATGAATGTCCGAGGGCTAAAACTGCTCTGATAGCTTATCTTGAATGTTGGATGTCTTATTGTACCAATGAATGTCCGAGGGCTAAAACAGAAGTAAATAAGGTTATATACGGCTACGGTCTTATTGTACCAATGAATGTCCGAGGGCTAAAACCTCCTAACGCAGAGAATCTCGTTATCGCAGGTCTTATTGTACCAATGAATGTCCGAGGGCTAAAACTCATGAGCGCTTGGGACAATGCTGTTTATGGTCTTATTGTACCAATGAATGTCCGAGGGCTAAAACTCAAGAAGATGTGTCAGCTGATAGTCAGTCGTCTTATTGTACCAATGAATGTCCGAGGGCTAAAACAGCCTTCGTGAACTTCATCAAGATGCGTAAGTCTTATTGTACCAATGAATGTCCGAGGGCTAAAACGAACTTTTGGAAGTCGCCTGCAGGTGCATAGTCTTATTGTACCAATGAATGTCCGAGGGCTAAAACCTTAGCAATCAAATAATAGCATATTTTTCATATATCAACTAAATTTCGATAAAATCATCATCAGAATAGTCATTTTTTCCTTCATTTGACCCGATGATCAGTCTTATGCTCTCATACTGTTTTTCCGTTACGCGTAAACACCTTATGTCACCTTGAGGAGGTTTGTTAAGTTCTATCATGGAAATATACTTCTCACAATCATCATGATTACGAGTAATTCTTTCATAAACAGAAAACTGCAACATAGAAAAACCATGTTTAATAAGGAACTTGCGAAAAATAGCATAGTTTTTACGTTCTTGCTTGGTTCCTGTTGGGAGGTCAAAAAACACCAATAGTCTCATTGCTCTATTTCGCATGATAATACATGATTTCCGGTAACACCAGTCGATTTGGATTTTTCGTCTCAACAGCGGTGACAAAAGACTTCACCATTGAATCAATGGCATATCTTACCTTCATGACCTTCCCATCAAACAATACTTCTTTGTTAACCAAACTGACCAATTCATTCTTAACATATTTAGACAGTCCTTCAGAAATACTATCAGGATTATCAGATATCCATTCATCTACAATCGGGCGCAGAGGTTCCATAAAATCATCAGCAAGATTAAACTCATTGGTCTCGGATATGTGATGAACCCCCATTACACAATTAAACCCATGTGCAACCAGCGACTTAGCAACACCCGATCTCATAATCGCGTATCCATAATTCATCATCATATTTATCTCATCATCAGCAAAACGGACAAACTCAGACCCGTAAAGATTACGAAAGAAAAGCTTGGCACATATACCTTCGCGATTACCGGTATCATGGGCAACAACTTCCGAAGCTAATTCTCTCATCCTAACAAGAACTTCACTCTCCGTCCATTGATTCTCCAAGCACATTGCCTGATTAAGGATTTTTTGTTGTGTTATTTTTTGCCAAATTTCCCCTTTGAACTCATCTGTCATCTCTAACTGTTTCTTAAGTATTCGATAACAATGATAATTCGTATTAAGAGGATACATTGTGGAAACAGGCAGATGCTTTTCATCCGTTAAGACCAGATGAACTTTATGTTGGGCAAGAGAAGAAAGTAGCGGGATTGTCAACACAAGATTCTTGTTATCAATCACAACACAATACAGATCCTCTATAGGAATCTTCTTCTCACTATTATCTTCGAATGTTACTACCAACCAATCGTCTTTGACGCTTAGTTTCTCTCCGTTATAAATAATGACTGATCTCCACATCTTCGTTCTCCGATTATGTGACCAAGTATTGACATCTCAATCTTCTTACATTCACCAGCTAGATTTAATACAGCATCTCTGTTAGACAAGTCCTTATTTGAATACACTCTTATTTTTCCTGTATTTCTATTGATATTCTCTACACCTCTATACGAACCAAATCCATTATCACGAAGTTTTCCCTTCTTATATGCCTTTATATACTCATTTTTAAAGAGATACATATAGTGGTTACACCCCTCAGGCAACTTTTTGAGCAAAACCATTTTATGAGTCTTATTATCCTTATACACGTCCACATACCGGATACCGCGAATCTGATATCCACCGTTTATATCCGTATATATCTCTATGCAGTAATAACTCCTTGCATCGTAGATAGTAAAGTTACCCGTCTCTCCAATACCAGAATTGAATCGGACATAATACGGGGACTTGAGATTATTCTTCATATCCTCTTCAAGTTCTTTGTATGTAGTAAATCCAGTCTTAGCCAACGATACCGGATTATCACTAGCTACCATAGAACCCCTGTACTTACGGTTGATCTTGAATGAGACATATGGCAATTCAATTTGATCGGCAAACTTCTTATCGCCATAGTATTCATGAACTCGCTCAGAATACTCTTCTTCAGAAACCATATGGATATCTGATATGTAGTTCTTTATATCAGCAGGCGCCAATTTCTTGGCATATGCATCAAGTTCTTTTCTGATCTTATCAGCATCTACTTCCTCAACAGGCTTATCAACATAAACTATCTGTGCCTTAGAATTCAGACAGGCTACCTTAGGATCCACTAGAGATATCCTTTCATTGATTCTCTCCAATGTATTATCATCTATAACTTTGTCTTCGCCAACAATATCGCAATCCTTAAGATTGTATCTGACACCATTCAGAAGTTGCTTAAGATCAAAGCATGCCTTTTCCATATCAGTATATGCTTTGGCATCAAAATCAATCTCAAGAGGAACTCTGACCTCTATCTCGTTTCTCAGATTATCGCAAATACTGGGAACATAACCATTATCTAACAAGTCCTGAGTATACTCTCGGTTAAAACCGTATTGTTTAAACATCTTGTCAACAGTTTTCCCCCGTTCAATTGTATAATCATCGTTCAATCTGATCGCAGTTTGAGCGTTTCCACGTTTCTCGTGATACTTTATGTCATTCTTAATGCTCATTAGCTTTACGTAGTCCTGAGCAAGTTCAATATATGACCTCTTCAAGTTAGCTACGATCGCAGCATCGATTGCATGATGGTAATAATGAAGATCACGTGTTTTCTTTTCCAATCCGTATATAGACGGAACATAATCAAAGGCTTTAGATTTGCTTCCGAGCCATCTCTTCCTAAACCTGCTTGTAACAGAACCTTTAATGACATTAATTGTTATCTTGTCGCTATAAGCATTCTTAAGATATGTCGCAATGTACTTACTAATGGTTCTTTATCGTTAATATTACGATCAACAAATCCCCTTATCACTTCATCATCAAGGAAGGGCAAAAGAAGATACTCTTTCTTGGTTCTAGATATCAGGCCCTTTCTATTCAGATAACTTACTCTGTTTGTAAACTCTTTTGCCTGATCATCCGCCATATACTTCAAAGGAACATCATTACCTTTTCTCTGGTTCTCTTCTGTCATTACAAGGACTTTATTGTTTAACGTCTCGTCAAGAACAACAGACTGCGGAATTATATGATCAACCTGCACAGCAGTACCATTAACCAGTTCAGCAAAAGAGATATCCTTTCCGGAATACATGCACTGTCCGTTTTGTGATTTCCAAAGAGAAAAACGATCCATCAGCTTATCGGACAACATCACAGAGTAGTCTTCGGCAATCAACTTCTGAACGAGTTCTGCTTTCAATTTCTCATTCTTATCTTCATTCTCGCGCTGATACTTAGCTGTTTCTTTACGTTGTTCAAAAGACTTCCCGACATCCTTTGCAACTTCAATATTGATAGTTTCAATATCCTTATATTTCCCAAGGATCGCATTAACTACTTTGCGTGTTTCGTTTAACGACCTGTATACGACTGGATTTCTAACCATATCCGGATCAGCAATCGGCTTTATCTTTCCATTCGGATACAGATAATCATATTTCGAATCTTCCGGATGTTCCTTATTAAACTTTGCTTGGAAATCACCATACTTCATCCCGTTAAGATATGCATCAATTGTTTCACGCATATACTTAAACGATACATTCGCACCGCCGCCAGACTTGAAGGCTTTAATCTTACTTGCCCCATCCAATGCCGCAAAGTCTTCTTCAGATAACAAGTTTCTTATCTCATCAACACGTCTTCTTGGCGTAGCATATTTTGCCAATGCAAAACCTATCTTTGAGGATAACGAGTTATCATCAAAGAAATCCTCTTCTTTGAATCTTTGAATCATATCATCAGGGAAAAACTCAGTATTTGATATAAACTGAATATATGGAGCCTTAATCAGATTCTTTTTCTTTTGCAGTTCCGGCGGAATAATCGGAATAATGTTCTGTTTAGAACAAGCTGACTCAAACGCCTTTTTTGTCATAATCCCATTGCTCTCAAATAGCATTTGTCTAATCTCATACACAAAGCTTTCAGGACAACTGCCCTTGGTTCCGTTAGACTCAAATTCGAACTGCGATAATGTATTAATAACAACATACATATCATACAATTGAGAGTTCTTATGCCCGCGCTGTTCATCTGTATAGAATGGACAGTAGCCAACAAGATCATCAAATCCCGAATATGTCTGATGACCTTTAAGAGCTTGCATCATAGCTGCTCGCTTATCATCATCTTTACCCTTCTTGGGACCTGGTCCATCCTCAAAGTCTCTCTGAACAAAAATGACCGCAATAATGTGATCAATAGCATCATCCGACAGCGTATCGTAGCCGAACTCTCGTTGACACATAAGAAGAGTTTTTGTTTCTTCCTTCAGATACCTTCTATCTATTAGATATTTGTAATCAGTCTCTTTCTTGCCCTCTTTATTGATTATCGCTCTGTTACGAATGATGATTTTTCCATTATTCTTGTTATGAAATAACTCATCCTCATATATCATTTGTCCTATTGTTCTGTATTGATTCTTCTTTGACTCATATATCTTATTGATCCTGTTTTTGGCTTCAGCAAGTTTACCTGAGTCTTCTTCCTCAGTATCCTCATAGAAGTCTTGGTAGCCGCGATAATTGGACATATTTATCAGCACAGAAGCTAACTCGTATTCCGTCAGTTTTCTCTGTAAACCTTCTGATCTATATCTCCAAACATCAGGATTATTTCCTTTGGTTCTGTACCACTCATTAATCTCATCGACGCTTACTATTCCGATTGATTCCAGCAACTGTTTCAGACGCAGTTTGCGTTGTTTCCTTCGCTTATTCAATCTTTTAGTGGAACGATACCCTCTGCGGACCTGACTTGCTCTATCAGCAGCCTTAGTCGCACCTTCCTCTCCACTTTCGAATATCCTTACTCCCAAGTCATCTATACGTCGTGCGTCTTCATCGATTACTGCCCAACCCAAAGAACCAATACCTACATCAAGACCAAGTATCTTACCCATAAGCTATACCTCCAATGAGATATAACTATTATCGCAAGGTGTGATTATGATTTCAGTATTCCAAATGTCTTTTTACAGAATGTTCAAATAAACTCGTTCAAATATGAACGGAAAAGTTGTACTATCTAAACAAGCTTAGAGTCTTGTTTATCAATGAATGTCCGAGAAAAGATATGACAAACAAGAAAACGGATTATGTACCAATGAATGTCCGAGAATCTAAGATAAAGCTATATGCTGTGGGGTAGCGTATCCCCTTACAAAACGTACTGAGGCGGGTTACCGCCTCTTTTATTATTCTCAAATATAATACTGTTTCTATGTATCTTAATCCGTGCACATTTTCACTGATTTCAACCAAATATAAGATACATCAGCCCCAATGTATCTTATTTTCAGACCAAAACGCCCAAATCTCGACAATAATAAGATACACAAAGCGGATTTCCGGGCAATCACTCCGCGCTCTTAAGCGACTCGGCCATGTCGATGCGGTTGATCTTGATTCTCATGACGAGGTCAACGATGATCGAGAACAGGATAACGAACAGGATCGAGTACAGATAGCTTATCGGGATGATCTTGCACTCGAATGTGACCATATCCATCTCGATCTTATCGATAACGAATCTGTGCAGTGCGATACCGAGCGGAATACCGACTATATACCCCATAAATACAAGGATAAAATTCTCCCTGAAGAAATACGCGCCCGTCTCCGCCTGTGAGAAACCCAGCACTTTGATCGTTGCGATCTCGCGGACTCGCTCGGAGATATTGATGTTATTAAGATTGAACAACACGATGAATGCCAGAGCCGCAGCGCAGCCGATGATAAGGATAACTATCAGATTCATCTTCTCCATCGTATTCGCGAATGACACTCTCGACTCAGCGGTAACGCGGACATCTGTAAAGTCATTCGTCAGATTAAGCTCACGCGACATATCGTAATCAAGAGAATCCTCATCTACATCATTAACGATCAGGATATCCGACGCGCGGTAAGTCTTAGCGAAGACATCCTCATAAGTCGCCTCGTTAATAAACGCATAATGGAATATATAGTTATCGAACACATAAACGATACGAAGCGTAAACTCACGCCCCTCATCGCCATATCCCAAGGTGATCATGTCACCCGGATGAAGATCATTCTTCTCGGCAAGCTTCGAACTTATGGCGATCTGCCCGTCCCCCGGCCACGGCATGGAGACGCCGTCGGATGAAGCCTTAAGCGCATCATTAACCGAAGGATCAGAAGATATAAATAACGTAACATCACGGACCATCTGCGAAGACGTATGAGTGACATTCTCGGTGCGTACGGGAATGCCGCGATACGACGTTCCGAGAAGCGCATTCGCATCCTCAATATCATCAAGTGCCTGCTGTTCGGTCTTGCCGTCCTTAAGCAGAGCATCGAGTCTGTAAGTCGTTATATTATCGTACTGAAGATCAACAACATCAGTGATTGAATCGCGGATTCCGAATCCCGTTATAAGAAGCGCCGAACAACCCGCGATACCGATGATCATCATGGACATTCTCTTCTTGAATCTGAATACATTACGTAAAGAAACCTTCTCCGTGAAGCGAAGTCTTTTCCACACTCCGGTCATTTTCTCAAGGAAGATCTTCTTACCCGCGGCAGGTGCCTTCGGGCGTATCAATTCGGCAGGCATTCCGCGGAGCTCATCTGCTGCGGTAACAACTGCTACACCTACGGAACACAAAAGCGATACTGCGATCGCAACGATGAACAGCGGCATCGATTTCTGAAGCATAATATCCGAGAATCCGTACATCATTCCGTACACATCCCAGATAACCGACGGGAACAGATTGATGCCCGCATAGTATCCTGCGACCGCGCCTATGACGGCAGCGGAACCCGCGTAGATCGAATACTTCATGATGATCGACATATCGGTATATCCGAGAGCTCTCATCGTACCGATGATGCTTCGCTCATCCATTACCATTCTCTGCATCGTGGTCGAGCATACAAGAGCCGCAAGTGCGAAGAAGAATATCGGGAATACGTTAGCGAGCCCCTTAACGATACCCGCGTCATTATCGAACGCGAGATAGCCTGTATTCGTATTACGTCCGAGCACATACACATCCGGATCTTCCGTATTTGCAAGCACTCCCGACATATACGACAGCTCGATGCTCGCCGCCGTCATCTGCGCATCGAAGTCTCTTAAGCCTTCATAATACTCGATGCGTCCGTCCTCATATTCAGACAGACCGTCTTCGTACTCGGCAAGAGCTTCATCGTATGCCTCCTGATACTGGGGCGGCACCATCGGCAGAGCCACTAACTGCTCGCGTGTCTCCTCGAGCTGATCCCATGCATCCTGCAGTTCATCGTGTACATCGGAAAGCTCATCACGCGCGTCATCAAGATCTGCGGAAGCCTCTACTCTCGCATCCTCAAGCTCCGCTATACCGTCGGCAAGATCCGCGCGGTTCTCATCCATAATCTCTTGGAAACGCTCATCGATTATCGCCGCGACAGCCGTCTCGAGTTCGTTCTCCTTCGCCTCTGCGAAGTCCTCGTACTCATCAGAATACGCATCGAGCCCCGTGTCGTAATACACATAGCACTCGGTATAGTATTCCATGTCGAAAGCATCTTCCGTCGTGTACGCAAAGTACGTAAGCTGTCCGCTTCCGACATCCGTAGTTCCGCGCTGGAAATCAATATACAAAGGCGATCTTACCGTTCCTACGACAGTAAACACATCGCTGTTAAGATAGTCTGCATCATCCTGTCCCGCCGCACCCGACAGTATCAGCTGCGTGCCGATAACTTCATCAGGATCTGCGAAAAAATACCCGTCAACAACTATCTCATTCGCATTCTCGGGCAGCCTTCCCGCCTCGACTTTAAGAGTATTAACTCCGGAAGTTAATGAATGAATTCGAACCTGCGAACGGCTCGTCTCCTCCTGTGAAGAAAGCCTCGCCACAACGTCCGCGGAATACGCTCCTTCAGCATCGACGATGCCGTCCAAAGCCGCGATATTCTCTATATTCTCTTCATCAAACCCTATAGTCGACAGAAGTCGGAAGTCAAACATCTTACGCTCGGCAATATAAGTATTTCCCGTCAGCATAAAAGACGGATTGCTCTGCATGAGTCCGCACATGAATCCGACGCCCAATGCGATTATCGCAAGGATCGCCAGAAACCTTCCGAAGCTCTGTCTGATCGACCTTGCTATTGTCTTGATATAAGGAGTCATCTTAATGGTTTACCACTCGATAAGATCAATACTCTTAGGCGATTCGTTAACCGTATTGCTTACGACCTTGCCGTTCTTAAGCCTTATAACGCGGTTCGCCATAGCGGTAAGCGCCGAGTTATGCGTGATGATGACGACTGTCATTCCTTCGTCGACAGAAAGCTTCTGAAGAAGCTTCAGGATCGACTTACCCGTCTCATAATCAAGCGCACCCGTAGGCTCGTCACACAACAGCAATTTAGGGTTCTTCGCGATAGCGCGCGCAATGGAGATCCTCTGCTGCTCGCCGCCCGATAACTGCGCCGGGAAATTATCGCGACGGTTCGTAAGACCTACAGCCTCCAGAAGATCTGCGGGATCCTTCGGGTTCTTAACAAGCTGTGATGCCATCTCTATATTCTCGTAAGCCGTAAGATTCGGGATCAGGTTATAGAACTGGAATACAAATCCGACTTCGTTACGTCTGTAAAGCGCCAGTTCCCTGTTGTTCAACGACGAGATGTCGCGCCCGTCGAGCGTTACCTTTCCCGATGTAAGTCTGTCCATGCCGCCCATAATGTTAAGCAGCGTAGTCTTGCCCGCACCCGACTGACCTACGATGACCGAGAGCTCACCCTTTTCGAGAAAGAAATCAGTTCCGTCAAGTGCGTAAAGGTCCACAGAACCGGTTCTGTAGACCTTCTTTACGTCATGAAATTCAATGTAAGACATGATCAGTTCGATCTCTCGATGATCCTGTAAGGAGAGATGTAGTAATCTTCTTCCTCAAGATCGAGTCCGTGCGGGATGCTGATGATCGCTCTCGGACAATCATCGAAAGCCCATGTTCCGATATGCGTTACGCTGTCGGGGATATAAATGTATGCAAGTTGATCCGAATAATCGAATGCGCAGTCGCCTATGTACTGGAGTCCTTCCGGCAGATAGATATACTGCAGATCCTCGCATGTGTTGAAGCCGTAATCTTCGATCCTCGTTACCGTATCGGGGAGTACGACGGATGTGATGATATCGCAGTCGCAGAAGCACTCCTCGGCAATCGTATCGATCGTGCAGTCGTCCGTGAATACGACATTTCGGAAGCCGTTGCAACCGTAAGGCAGATCAAGCGTTCCGCTTCCGGAGATAGTGATCGTGCCGTCTCTTGTGATCTCGTAGTGAGCATCGCCTGCATCACCGGACTCGGGTCTGCCGTGATATGTATCCGCATCACAGATCTTGTGTGTCATGGAGAATACTTCGAGGGGAAGCAGATACCAGTTGTATGAAGCGCTTCCGGAAGTTCTCGTACCTGTGTCGTGGGAGTCGCCGTTATAGGAGTTGCCGCAGTCCCATGTAGGATCCATGTGATACCATGTGCCGTCGATACAGCAGACTGCCCATGCGTGGTTACAGCCCTCATCACCCGTGTACGCGTTGCTCAATACGAGCTCACTTACATCAGCACCGATACCGAACGATACCGCAGCAGGAACGTCTGCAGCTCTGCAAAGAGCAGTAAATGTATTGCCGAGGCCTTCACAGATCGCGACCTTACGAAGGATCAGTGTAGCCGCGTCATCCTGATAAGTAGTATATGTATCGTTGATCTGAACATAGTCATATGCGAACTCATTTACCATGAAGTCGTAGATAGCATGTACCTTCTCCCAGTCATTAGTGCAGCCCTGGGTTATGCGCTGTGCCGTCTGAATAACAATGGGCGAATCACACTCTACGTCGTTCTGAGGTTCAAGGCACTCGAGCAATGACTCTTCGTCAGTCCACAGCTCGCTGCAGCGCTCTACGTTGAAGTCATAGCACATGGACTTAACGAAAGACAGATTGCCGTCAGCCTTCTTGGTAAGAGCGATATCGTCATATCTGCTCTGTACGCCGTCAGCCGTTACTACGAACATGATGTAGTACAACTCGTCGACTTCGATGTTGTCACCCGTGTCGAAAGTAAAAGAACCGTTTCTTCCGCCGCCGCTCGTAGCCACGATGGAATTTCTTGAGTTGGTAATGTTGATCGTCATGGAACTTCCGCAGTCCGTATCAACACCTACGGAATTACCGGACAGATACAGCTTTGTCGTACCGCCCTCGACGGATCTGAATGTGATCGAATCATAATCCGCGTAGTAATTCTGGATGCTTAAAGACGAAGTGCTCTGTGTAGGATCGAGACCCTTCACTACCGCTCCATCCGGAGCTGCATTAACCGCTGCAGATACAGGTGCTGCGAACAGTCCTGTGATGATCGCTGCCGAAGCCGCTATTGCTGCCAGTCTTCTCATTACCAACATAATCAGGTCCTCACTTGATCTTTGATGCCGCCTCGAGTGCCTCTTCAACAGTGGCTTCGCTCATGGCGCCGTCCATTCTGAACTTGAGTTCTACTATTCCTTCTCCTGCTCTTCTTCCGACAGTAACACGAAGCGGGATACCGAGAAGATCAGCGTCCTTGAACTTAACGCCGGGACGCTCGTTTCTGTCGTCGATCAAAGTCTCGTAACCTGCGTCGATGTAAGAGTTATAAAGCTTCTCAGCAACGCCCATTACAGTCTCATCCTTCGTGTTTGTGGGAATGACGATGACCTTGTAAGGTGCTGCGATCGCAGGCCACTTGATACCGTCCTCGTCGTTGTACTGCTCGATGATGGCAGCGATAGTTCTTGATACACCGATACCGTAGCATCCCATTACCATTGAGTGCTCCTTGCCCTCCTTATCGAGGTAGACGCAGCCCAGGGAATCGGAATACTTTGTTCCGAGCTTGAAGATATGTCCGACCTCAACGCCTCTTGCCATTCCGAGAGGCTTGCCGCACTTAGGGCAAAGGTCGCCGGACTTAACGTTCTTGATGTCCTTAACGATATCGGGAGTAAAATCTCTTCCGACGTTTACGTTCTTGAAGTGATAATCGGTCTCGCATGCACCTACGATGAAGTTCTTAAGAAGAGCAACTTCGCTGTCCATAACGATCTCGATCTTCTCCTTAAGTCCGACCGGGCCTGCGAATCCGACCTTGGCACCTGTGATCCTCTCTACATCCTCGAAGGACGCAAGATCCATCTCCATGGCATCAAAGATATTGCCGAGCTTAGTCTCGTTGATATCACGGTCGCCTCTTACCATAGCAGCGACGATCTTGCCGTCGATGTTATAGAGGATAGTCTTAACGAACTTGTCGGGAGTTGTGTTAAGGAAAGCAACGAGCTCCTCGATTGTCTTCGCATCGGGAGTCTTGATCTTCTCGATGGGAAGCTCAGCGGATGTATCAGCCTCGCCCTCCTTGCATGTTGCCTTCTCTTCGTTAGCAGCATAACCGCAGGCGTCGCAGAAGCAGATGGCATCCTCGCCGATAGGGCTCTTAACCATAAACTCCTGTGAACCGGAACCGCCCATGGCACCTGAGTCTGCATCAACTACAGTGTAGTCGAGACCCAATCTGTCGAAGATCCTTCTGTATGCGTCATACATGATCTTGTAGGACTTATCGAGACCTTCCTCGTCAACGTCAAAGGAGTAAGCGTCCTTCATGACGAACTCACGGGAACGGATGACACCAAATCTCGGTCTCTTCTCGTCTCTGTACTTATGCTGGATCTGATAAAGCGTAACAGGCAGATTCTTGTAGGATCTGAAAGTATCTCTTACGGCTTCCGTGAAAGGCTCCTCGTGCGTAGGTCCGAGGCAGAAAGGTCTGCCGCCTCGATCGCTCATACGGAACATCTCGGGTCCGAACTTCTCCCATCTTCCGGAAGCCTGATAAGCCTCGGCGGGAAGCAGTGCCGGCATGATGAGCTCTTGTGCTCCTGCCCTGTCCATCTCCTCACGGATAACCTTCTCGACGTTCTTGTATACCTTAAAGCCCATCGGCATGTAAGCGTAGATACCGGATGACATCTTGCGGATAAGACCCGCTCTTAACATTAACTTGTGTGAAGGTATCTCTGCGTCAGCAGGTACCTCTCTCTGTGTCGCGAAAAAAAGATTCGAAACTCTCATTTCCTGTGAACTACTCCTATTAATAAATATTTTATTATTATAAAGGGCGATGCCTGTTTTTTCAACGGCGGCGCGAATGCGACGTAACGCTTACGTGGCACGCATTCGTAAGGATCATGGGTCTTCTTCTCGTCTTCTCGAAAAGGAAGTCACGTAAAGAATTCCTGAAAGCCCTCGTCGTGATCTTCGCGTCGATGCTCTCACCCTTAAGTGCGCCCGTCGACAGAAGCTGGCTTACCTTCATGGCAAGTGCGTCGTGCACCTCCTGCTTCTCGTCGTCGATGACAAATCCGATCGAATCGACCACAGGCTCGCAAGCAAGCTCGCCCGAAGCAAGATCTACCGTAATGGATATAGCAACGCAGCCGTCGTCTCCCAAGTGCATACGGTCGCTCATTACGTGATCGTCGCGGACCGCAGCGGAAGAACCGTCGATGAGGATAGCCTGTGCGGGAACCTCACCCGTAACCTCGGCCGTCTTGCCGTCAGTCTCGAAGACGTCGCCGTTACGAAGTACGAATATATCCTCAGGATCCATGCCGAGGCTCTGTGCGAGCTGGGCATGTCTGATAAGCATTCTGTACTCACCGTGTACCGGGATGAAGAACTTAGGTCTCAAGAGAGTATGCAGAAGTCTGATCTCATTCTTGTATGCGTGTCCCGATACATGGACATCGGCAAGCGACTCATAGATGACCTCTGCTCCGCACTTGAACAGCTCGTCAATGAGTTTATAGATGGACTTCTCGTTACCCGGGATCGGATGCGCGGAAATGATTACCGTATCGCCGTCACGGATCTCGACTTCCTTATGGGAAGCGAAAGCCATTCTCGACAGCGCGCTCGTAGGCTCAGCCTGGGAGCCCGTAGTAAGAACAACGATCTCGTTATCGGGATAATTCTTGATCGCACTTATATCGATCAGCGTATCGGGATTCATATCGATGTAGCCCAGGGAATTTGCGATCTTAAAGCAGTTGATCATGGAGCGGCCGCACAGACATACGTGGCGCCCGTTCATCTCGGCAGCGGTAAAGATCTGCTGCATACGGTGAACGTGGCTCGAGAAAGTAGCGACGATGATTCTGCCGTCAGCCTTCTTGAAGATATTCTGGAAAGCCTCGCCTACATACTTCTCCGAAGGAGATGAACCCTCCTTCTCGATGTTGGTGCTCTCGCACATGAAAGCGAGTACGCCCTCGTGTCCCAACTCTCCGAAGCGCTGCAGGTCTATAACCTTGCCGTTGATCGGAGTGTAGTCGATCTTAAAGTCGCCCGAGTGAACAACAAGTCCCGCGGGAGTTCTGATCGCGACGGCGTACGAGTCTGCGATACTGTGGTTAACTCTTATGAACTCGACCTGGAATGCATTACCGAGTCTTACCCTCTCACCGTTACGGCATGCATCAAGAGAGATTCCCTTGAGACTTATGCCGTTATCCTCGAGCTTATGTCTTACAAGCTCGACCGTAAGCTTACCGCCGTAGACGGGGCACTTGAATTCTCTTAAGAAATACGGCAGGGCACCGATATGGTCCTCGTGTCCGTGTGTAAGGATGATTCCGCGAAGCTTGTAAGCGTTGTCGCGGATATATGTGTAGTCCTGAATGACGCAGTCTACGCCCGGCGTATCCTCGCCTCCGAATGCCATACCGACATCGACGATGATGATGTCGTTGCCGTACTCGAATGCGGTCATATTCTTGCCGATCTCGAGCAAGCCTCCGAGCGGAATTATCTTGAGCTTATTCTTGGGAGCCTTGGGTTTTCTTTCCTTCTTGGGCTTGTCCTGCTTAACCTTATTTACCTGCTTAACAGGATTCTTCTCTGTCTTAGCGGACTTAGAAGTCTTGGTACTCTTCTTGGAAGCCGCCGTCTTGGGCGACTTCGTTGTCTTCTCTGTCTTTACGTTCTTTGTTGTTTTCGTTTTTTTCTCACTCATTTATTCTTTCCTTCTCATTTTCAGCCTACTATGTAGACTTCGCAGTCTGTAACTGTGTGACTTCCGTTCGCGAACAGGTCGAGGTGGCTTCCCGTTACGCCGGAGCCTCTGTCTTCTACCGTGTAGTATCCGTCTCCTCCGAGAGGATCGTTAGGCAGATAAAGCACCGTGCCCGCGGGGAAGATGCTCCAGTCGGCAGCAACTGTCCTTCCTTCGGAACAGGATGTACCCGTGGCAGTAGTGGTGCTGTACGAACCGTCCCCTAAGGGCTGAGGTCCGTAGAATGTGATGTGGCATACGCCGTAATATGTCATACCGTCCGTGCTCGCACTTCCGGCTGTATTCGATTCGGTCATAGGCGGTGTGGTAGGTACGGTGCCCGCCGTAGTCGCTGCGGAAGTGGGCGCAGCAGTAGTCGCAGATGTGGGTGCGGCTGTAGTCGCGACAGGCTCTGTCGTCGTCAGCTCGATGAGAACGTAGTTGCCGCTGTATGTGCGGTACCAGCCCGAACCCGTTCTTCCGGTAACATCGATACCCTCGCCTCTGTGGATGACTCTGACGATATCGTAATCGGTTCCGGGACCGGATCTTAAGTTGATGTCGCTCGCGGCATATACAGACGCATAATACTCTTCAACCGCATTGGGATCGACTGCTGCGGCAGTCTCCTCCACCTGAACCTCGCTTGTCTCTTCTCCGGCCTCCGCTGCAGTCTCGGATAAGGCTTCAGTCTCTGCCGAAGCAACGGAAGGAGCGAGCATGTCTATAGTAGTCTCTGTTGTCTCCTCAACCTGCGTCTCGGATACAGTCTCTGTCTCGGAAGACTCAGCCTGTGATGACTCCACCGCATCAAGCAGAACATCCGCCTGAGCATTACGTCTCGCACGGTCCTCTCTTACCCTTGAATCGAGAAGCGTATATACGCTTATGAATACCAAAAGACTCAGAACGACTACCGCGGCAACACTTACGACCATGCGCATCTTGTCGCGTGTCAGATTGTCTTTTAATGTCGAATCGATAAATCGCATCGGAATATTATACCACAGAGGTATGAACAGCCCGTTAACGCGGTCCTTTTACACATTGTCAATTGATTGTCACATACGTGAAAACCATGAAATAATGGACCTCTCTATAATCGAGGTATGCCTCAGGAAAACTTCAACATCAAAGAGCGATCAGCAGACGAGAAAATGCGCAGAGCCGCAATCTACGTCATATGCACGATGATCATAATCCTGACGGTACTCCTCGATATTTATTTTATCTCCGGAATCTTAGGTTAAGCCCCGAATTACTTCCTGTAAACGTTCGACGCGTAGGACAGATTACGAAGCTTCGCGAGCACTCTGTCGAGCTGTTCTCTGTTTCTGAATGTCGCCGTTACAACGAACTCCGTGTACGCGCCGCCGTTGATCTGCTTCGGCTGCTTTATATCCTTGATATCGACATGCTCGTCGCTGAATATGGCCGACACATCAGCGAAAAGCAGAGTAAGGCTGCACTCCTGAGCAAGCATAACGATGTTGGTCGTGAAGCCGAAAGCCTTGTTCCTGCCGTCATCCCACTCCGCACCAATCAGATGTTCGAACTTTCTCTTATCCTTATCGGATCTGTCCTTGAATTCCTTGATATGAACGATGTTCGGACAGGACTGCTTATGTACGGTTACTCCGTCGCTCTGGGTTACATAGCCGATGATCTCGTCTCCGGGCACCGGATGACAGCAGTTCGCGATACGAAGCAGAGGATGGGAAAGACCGTCGATGATAATTCCTTCATCGCCCCTGCCCTTCTTCGTCGACTGCTTATCGGGAGAAGAAGGTCTCTTAACAACGTCGCCCTTACCGAGATCTTCCGGGATCAGATCAGGCATGTAGTAGACGACCTGACCGTCGGACGCGGTGCGGTAACCCATCGCGAGACGCTCTTCCTCGCTCAATGTCTTGATATATTCGTCACGAAGCTTTCCGAAGACCTTGCCAACCTGTATCGATCCGTAGCCGATGGCCGCGAACAGATCATCTATGGAATTACATGAGAACTTATCGAGAACGATCTTGATATTCTCTGCGATAAGAAGCTGATTATGTGTAAAGCCGTTCTTCTCGATCTCACGCTCGAGGAGTTTTTTACCCACAGCGATATTCTCGTCGCGGTCCTGCTTCTTGAACCATGCATTGATCTTCGATCTCGCGGATGCGGTCTTAACGATCTTGACCCAGTCACGTGAAGGCCCCTTGATCTTCTCCGAGGACATGATCTCGACCTCTTCGCCCGACTTAAGTACATACGACAGAGGAACGATCCTGCCGTTTACTTTCGCGCCGTGCATGTGATTGCCGATGCCGCTGTGGATGGCATAAGCAAAGTCGATCGGCGTGGAACCTGCGGGAAGTCTTACGATCTTGCCCTTAGGCGTGAAGACGAAGACTTCGTTGGGAACGATGTTGTTCTTAAGAAGCTCCATGAAGTCCTTGGGATCGTCAGAGTCGCGCTGTGCGTCGAGGAACTGTCTTACCCACTTGATCTTCTCGTCGTAGATGTCTTCCTTGAAAGCCTTGGAGTTGCCGGCTTCCTTATAGTGCCAGTGCGCGGCGATTCCGTACTCGGCCTCGATATGCATGCTGTATGTTCTGATCTGGACTTCGAACGTCGTCTCACCGAACGTCTTTCCGCCCGGGCGCTTAACAGTCGTGTGTAGCGACTGGTAGCCGTTCTCCTTCGGGTTCGCGATATAGTCCTTGAATCTTCCGGGAAGCGGCACGAACATCGAGTGAACGATACCCAAAGCCCTGTAGCAGTCGGAGATGGAATCAACGATGATCCTGCATGCGAACATATCGTAGATGTGATTGATGTCATTATGTCTGTTGTCGTGCATCTTCTTGTAGATGCTGTAGAAGTGCTTCGGTCTTCCGTCGACATCGTAGTGCTCCATGCCCTCATCCTTGAGCTTATCGGAAATCTCGGCGATAACGTGCGCCATGAAAGCCTCACGCTCGGATCTCTTGGACGAGATAAGACCTACAAGCTCGTAGTATCCGTCGTTATCGAGGTAGCGCAGGCACAGATCCTCGAGCTCCCACTTGATCTTGAACACGCCGAACTTCTCAGCAAAAGGAGCATAGATATCGAGTGTCTCCCTTGCCTTCTCGACCTGCTTCGCGGGCGTCTGATACTGCATCGTACGCATATTGTGAAGACGGTCGGCAAGTTTGATGAGTATAACTCGCGGGTCACGCGTCATGGCAAAGAGCATCTTACGCGTGTTCTCAGCCTGCATCTCTTCCTTACTGTGGGACGAGAGGATATTAAGCTTTGTAACACCTTCGACGAGCAATGTGATCGTCGATCCGAACAGCTCATTTAACATCTCGGAATCTGCAGCCGTATCCTCGATCGTGTCGTGCAGGAGTGCGCCTGCGAGGGACTCGGCGTCAACCTCAAGTTCAGCGAGGATCTCAGCGGTCGCGATCGGGTGAACGATATAGAGTTCGCCGTTCTTTCTCTTCTGATTACGGTGCGCCTTGAAAGCAAAGATAAATGCGCGTCTTATGAGGTCCTGCTCTTTACTGAGGACTCCCTCTTCGAGATGCGCACGCGAAGCATACGAAGTAAACATATCCATGACACCGTCGAACTTCTCCTGAATATAATCAGGAATCTCCGGTACGATGGACATATCCATCAGATACTCGCGCTCATCTAAGATCTCATTTTCATCCATGCTTAAGAAGCCTCATGTAAACTGCGGACTGTTTAAGGTCCGTCTTGCCTTCTACCTTATGGAATCTGAAACAGACTCTTAAGGAAGATAATACACCAAGTTTGATAAGATGTGCCTCCGAGAATACCTCAAGACACCTTGCGACCTTGAACGGAGTGAGCTTGACGCCCGATTCGTTCGTGATCATGCGGGCAAGAAGCGGGATATCCGCATAGCTCGTCTCGCCCTTGCACTCGTTCTTCATTATCTGGTAGCACGCGAGATACTCGACCTTCGTGGGGATAAGCCCCTCCGCTGCCGTGGTCTTCGCAAGCTTCGCGATCTGGTCAAGCTCCATACCGCTCCTGTACAGATCCTCGGCGATATCCGCCTTCTGCCACAGGAAGCTGCCGTCGCCCGCAAGCTTTATATCCTCGAGATACAGGCTGATGGACGTCTTTCCCTTGTATGTGTACTCGTTCATCGTGTATGCGATATCGATGATGTCTCCGGGCTTAAGAAGCTTCGTGTATATACCCATGCCGAAACCTACCGCGGACACGGTCTGATCCGAATTCCCGTCGGCGTCAGCGAGGTCGAGCCTTATGTGCGCGCCGTCGGTCATGTCGTTGATATTAACCACCACGAGCCTTTCCGTCACGAACAGCGGCTTCTTGTTGCCGATGCCGTACGGCTTGAACTTACATATCGCTTCGTATGTATCGAAGTTTATTATGTTGAACTTGAGCTTCGCGGTCACGTCGAGAACATCGTCCGCCTCATTCTCGCCCGCATTCGCGACAGCATCGTCCTCGAGCGCCCTCATGAACGCGGTAAGATCCGACTTGCGAAGCGTTACGCCGGCAGCCTTCTTGTGCCCGCCGAAGTTTATAAGCTTGTCGCTTACACGCCCGAGCGCCGCGAAAAGATCGTAATCCCCGTACGCTCTGCCCGATCCCTTCAGATTCAAAGGATCGATCGAATCAGCCGTAAATACTATCGCCGAGCGCTTATATGCCGAAGACAGTCTTCCCGCGACTATACCGAGAACTCCCTGATGCCACTTCGAATCGTAAGCGATGATCGGACCTTTGGTATTTGCAAGGCTCCACTCGTCGGGGCGTCTCTCATCCTCGATCTGCTTTACGGCTTCCTCATAGACGCGTGCCTCGATCTGCTTTCGCTCGTCGTTCTGCTGCCCGAGTGATATAGCAGCTTCACGAGCCTTCTCTACATCATCCTCAAGGAACAGATTAAGCGCTTCGGAAGAGTCGTAAAGTCTTCCCGCCGCATTGACTCTGGGTACGAAATTAAATGATACGAATGTCTCATCGAACTTTCTTGAACCCGCATTCTCGAGAAGGATCTCGTTCATCACACGGATGCCCGGATTAACGGGATTCTTCATGCTGATGAAGGCCTTCTTGACGATGGTTCTGTTCTCATCGACTACGCTTACGAGGTCCGCGATCGTAGCGATACCCGCAAGCTCGATGGCCTGGCGCCAGATATCTCCCGATACAGGGAATCTTCTGTCGGTGCCCATAGCCTGAACGATCTTCAGTGCCACGCCAGCGCCGCATAAGTCGATGAAGGGGTAGGTGTTGTCTTTTCTTTTTGCGCAGATAACCGCGTCAGCATTCGGGATCTCATCCTGAACATTGTGGTGATCCGTGACGATGACCTTCATTCCCCTTGCCTTAAGCTCGGAAACGGTGTCGATATTCGTGATGCCGCAGTCGACCGTGATAAGAAGGTACGGATCCTGCTTCAACACATCCTCGATGATGTTCTTGGTAAGACCGTAGCCGTGCTCCTCACGGTTCGGAACGATGTAGGACACATCGCAGCCGTGGCTTCTGAAATACCTTACGAGTATAGAAGTCGCGGTGACGCCGTCGCAGTCGTAATCGCCGTAGACGAGGATCTTTCTTTTGTCAGACATCGCCTCGCAGATGATGTCGACTGCTTTTCTCATGTCGTTATAAAGGAACGGGTCGTAAAGCGCCGCGCCCTGATCCGTAAGGAAGTCCTCCCTCTCCTTGGGAGTATTGATTCCGTGGCTCTTTAATAATGCCTCAAATAAGGCATCAGTGCTCGAGAAAGGTTCCCCGACCACAAAACGCCACTTCGGTGAAGTAAGCAACATACTATATATCTCTCTTAATTTATTTGAGGATATTGTAGCATAAAAAGACCCCCGAAGTAATCTTCGGGAGTCTGTCAGTTCTTTGTAACTTAAGAAGTTATCAGTGCTTGCGCTTTCTTGCAGCCTCAGACTTCTTCTTACGCTTTACAGAGGGCTTCTCGTAGTGCTCTCTCTTACGTACTTCTGCAAGTACACCGGATCTTGCGCATGAACGCTTGAAACGACGAAGTGCGCTGTCGAGGGACTCGCCTTCCTTAACTCTGATCTCTGACATTCTTTTTCCCCCCTCTCGTGCGCGGAAACGTTATTTGTTGAAAACAACTCGCTTATTATAATCGCTCATCTTAAAATCGTCAAATATTCTTTGTATTAGGTCTGCTTCCGCTGTATAATCGCGGTTGGAAAATATAACATACAGGAGGCTTGGTTATGAAGAAATTAATAAGTACGGTGCTTACCTTTGCTTTGGGTGTCACCATGTTCTGCGGCTGCAAGAAGGAAGACGACGTTACGATCCGCATCGGATCTCTGTCGGGACCTACTACTATCGGTATCATCAACATGATGAACGATACGATGGATACGAATAATTCCTATGACTTTACTATAGCAACACAGCCCGATGAGATCGCAGCATCCCTTAACGCAGGCGGCCTCGATATCGCGCTCATCCCCGCGAATCTAGCATCGATCCTCTATAACCGCACGGAAGGCGGCATTCAGGTTATCGACATCAACACATACGGTGTTCTTTACTGCATCACGACAGATCCTTCGATCACTTCCGTTTCCGATCTTTCGGGAAAGACGGTAATCACAACAGGTCAGGGTGCTACCCCCGAATATGCCATGAACTACCTTCTCGAGCAGTACGGCGTTACCGACTGCACACTCGACTTTAAGACAGAAGGTTCTGAGGTAATCGCTTCCCTTCAGGAAGATCCTTCCCAAATCGCAGTTCTCCCCCAGCCTGCAGCTACAGCTGCCATGGTTCAGATCGAGGGCATGAATATCGCATTCTCACTCGATGAGGCATGGAGCGACGTTTCCGATTCCCGTCTCGTAACAGGCGTTACTGTCGTAAGAAAAGAGTTCCTTGATCAGCATCCGGACGCTGTCGCTTCCTTCATCGTTGATCACCACAACAGCGTAGTTCTTTGCAACACAGACCTCGAGACAACAGCACAGCTCGTTGTAGACGCAGGTATCGTCGGTGCTCTTCCTATCGCACAGAGAGCTATCCCTCTTTGCAACATCGACTGCGTTGCAGGCACTCAGATGAGAACCGATCTTGAAGGCTATCTGCAGACACTTTACGATGCCAACCCTCAGTCCGTAGGCGGTGCTATGCCGGGCGACGACTTCTATCACGTGGGATAAAGGTTTGAATAAAGGTACTGTAAGAAAAGTACTTATAACAGTATTCTGGCTGCTGTTGTGGCAGGGCGCTTCCGTGCTCGTCCACAACAGCATTTTACTTGCAGGACCTTACGAATCTTTGCTCGCACTGTGCACATTCGCGGCCACATCTTCATTCTGGCTGTCGATACTCTATACATTTCTTAAGATCACTCTGGGCTTTGCTCTGGGGCTCGTCTCCGGCGTGCTTTTCGCAAGTCTGTCGTATCGCTTTAAGCTTTTCCGCGAGTTCATCACACCTCCGGTCTCAGTCATCAAATCGATCCCTGTCGCAAGCTTCGTGATCATAGTCATCATCTGGGCGGGCGCGTCGTCGCTTGCCACTGTCATAAGTGCGCTCGTGGTCTTCCCCATGATCTACCACAACATGCTCTCGGGTCTTGAGGCGTCATCTTCATCTCTTATCGAGATGGGAAGATTACTCAGATTCAGATTCATCGATAAAGCGCGGTATATCTACTTCCCGCAGGTCCTCTCGCACCTTCAGAGCGCGATCCTCATAAGCTCCGGAATGGCTTTCAAAAGCGGTATCGCAGCCGAAGTAATCGGACGTCCTCTGCACTCGATCGGCAACGGCCTGTATCTTAGCAAGATCTCGCTTGCCACGGCCGATCTGTTCGCATGGACATTCTGCGCGGTAATACTCGCCTACCTTTTCGAAAAGGCTGTCTCGCTTATATTAAAGAAGGGGTCTGCCGCATGAAGATAATACTTAACAACATATGTAAGTCATATGACGGCAGGAAGGTGCTCGATAACTTCTGTTACGAGTTCACCTCAGATGCGCCTGTTGTTATCGAAGGCGAATCCGGCATCGGCAAGACGACTTTACTTCGCATAATCACGGGGCTCGAGAAACCCGATTCGGGCGAGATCATCTTCGAAGGAATATCCCGCGAGAGCGTGCGCTTCGCGCCGGTTTTCCAGGAGATCCGCCTTATCGATAAGCTCGACGCCGTATCCAACGTTAAGCTTGCCGCACGCGAAGTATCAGATGACGATATCTACTCGAATCTTAACTCGCTGATCCCTTCCGAAGAACTCAGAAAGAAGGTCCGCGACTTATCAGGCGGAACCAGGCGCCGCGTCGAGATCGTGCGCGCGTGTCTTTCCCCTTCCGATGTACTTATTATGGACGAACCTCTCACGGGCCTCGACGACGACAACGCCGCCAAGGTCGTCTCTTACATTAAAGACAACCTCAGCGGCCGTATATTCATCACTTCTTCTCATTCAGACCTTTTCGAGGCGTTCTGCACAGTTTTATCATTGAAATGACACCCCGCTTGTCACGGAATTCTTAAATCTGAAATTCCGTGACCAAATTGAGTTCATTTTGGTCACAAAAACTTCAGAATGAGAATTTGGTGACGTAATTTGCTCCATTTGGGTCACAGAATTCTTATATTTGGAAAACCGTGACCAAACGTGCGTGTTTTGGGTCACAGAATTCCTAAAACTTGATTTTCGGTGACAAAAAACACTGCACGAAAAAAGCCGTGCACTTACGTACACGGCTCTGTAAATTTCAATCAGCAAAAAATTACTCTTCAGCCTTCTCCTCGGACTCTTCGGATGCCTCTTCTGCAGGCTCCTCAGCTGCTTCTTCGGCAGCCTCTTCCTTATCTTCTTCGAGCTTAGCCTCAGCCTCCTCGAAGTCTGTCTTGGGTTCCTTGGAAGAATCCTCATCGAACTTAGTTCCGCACTTGAAGCAGAAACCGTACTCGAGACTGTTCTCAGTACCGCAGTTCGGGCACTTTTTCAATCCCTTCTCGAACAGTATCTTAAGCTTATAGTCCTCGATCTCGTTGCTCAGTCTGGTAATCGCCTCACAGCGTGTATTGATATCCTTAGTATTATCAACGTTCATGTCCTTGTACTGATCGTAATAGAGCTTACCGATCTCATCATAGTACTTACGGATCGAAGAAGATCGATCATCGATGGCCCTCTGATAGCCGGAAATAATCTTCGCCTTGGGATCAAATAATGCCATATCAAAAACCTCCGATATTCTCTTTTTCTGACAACGTCATTATACATGATTTTGAAGCGAATATTCAGAATAATTGATACCTTTACAGTAAGTTAATATTTTTATCCTTATAATTAAATCAGGATGAAAATCCTTAGAACCTCATAGGAAGGATGTGATTTCATGAAGATCACTACACAGGGTAAAGGCATCAGGATCGGTGAGAGGCTCGAAGGCAAGATCTCCGATAAGATGAGAAAATTTGACAAGTACTTTGGTGAAGAAGGATCTTTCAATGTACGTATAAGACCCGAAGGCTCACTGATGGTAGTCGAGATCACGATGAAGCTCGACAACAAGGTATACAGAGCAGAGGCTCGTGATGAAGAGATCCTTACGGCAGTCGACAGAGCAATCGATAAGCTCGAGTCGCAGATCAGACGTCAGAAGACGAAGTTCCTCAAGAAGAAGAAGGAATATCCTCAGATTGCTAATTACCTCGAAGAAGATAACGGTTCCGACTTCGACTATACAACGGATGCACCCGAAGAGTCGAAGATCACACGTCATAAGACTTTCGAATTAAGACCGATGACTTCCGAGGATGCTATCCTCCAGATGGAGATGTTGGGACACGACTTCCTCGTTTACCTCGACGCAGATACAGATTCCGTATGTGTTGTATATAAGAGAAACGACGGTAACTACGGACTGCTCGAGCCCAAGTACTGATAGTCATTTACTTAAACAATTAATGAGGGCCGCCTTCCCGGGCGGCCCTTTTCGATGCATTAAATTATATGAGTCAGATTAATGGCTGACCGCAGACGTGAAGAGCTGCTCGCCGCTGTTATCAAAGAGGATGACCTCATCGGTGCCTGTAAGAAGGAATTCGCCGTTCATTACTCTTATCGAGAATCTTCCCTCAACCTCAAGCACAGGCTCATAAGTATCAAGAGAGTAGATCGTCGTGACTCCGTCTGAATACTCGCTGACATACATGTCGTCGGTAAAAGCATCATAGAGAACATCGCCGTAATCATCACCCGTGAGAAGGAGATTAAACTCGTTGTCATACAGATACCAGTGATGCTCGGAAAGATTGCCGTTGCTGATATCATCAGCGAAGATGTAATCTCTCTCATGCGAGTAGAAGCAGTCGTCATTTACAGCCATGACAGCACCGTTCATGACGTTGGTGATCGTATCCTGGCTGAATGATACGAAGATAATGTTGTCGCCCCAGCCGCTGCTGAATCTCCCGGAGAGATAACCGTCATCAAGATCGATACCGGAATCCGAAGCGATCACGTTAAGATCCTCATCGTAGAAAGTAGTGCCCGTAGAATCGGTCACGCCGATCGTGCCGCAGCCCTGGTCTACTGTCGCATTGGAAGCGATATCGATACAGGCCAGCGCCTCTCCCTCTCTGTCGAAGACTCCGAGCAAACCGTCGAAAGCAATGGCATATCTGTAATCATTGAGCAAAATGCCTGTTGCATCAGAGCAGTCGGAATCCAATTCTCCGTCATAATCATAGATCTGTACTGTATCCCTGATCCTGTCTGCATCGATGATGTAGTCACCGAAGATAATCTCATCACCGAACGAGTCTGCGAAGTCGTGAAGCACTTCACCCGTCTCAACATCAATAAGAACGTTATGAGGATAGAACTCATCGCAGTCTCTGATAAGAGCGCCGTTCATAGCCATATGGCAGACAGCAAGATTTGAAGCCGCATAAGGCAGCGCATCCTCATCGACAGTGATATCAATGTTGTCATCCGTAATATCAAGGTCATCGTCATATGTGGTTACGTGAAGGATGCCGTCCGTATATGTTGTCATGTAGAAGTGTCCGGACTTGTCCTCCGTCATTCCCAGATCGTAGTAAGCGCCGTCATAGATAAGTCCCGTGAATTCTTCTCCGTCATCATTCATGATGCCGTAGAGTGTAACGCCGTCGGTCTCTCCGCCTACGATGTATGCACCGCAGTTCTCGATGTATCTTACAGACGAGAACTGAGGCTCATAGATAACATTTCCTTCAAGGTCGATCATGCCGAACAGATACTGATCAAGTTCCGGCATCCATTCGTCGGGGATATACTCAGCCGTATAAGGCGTGATGAATCCGCCTGCAGCACCGGATACGGGATCAGGCTCGACTGAAGGCTCCGTGGGTTCAGCAACGGGTTCGGTCTCCACTGATCTCTCCGTGCTTTCCCTTGTTTCTCTATCAGATTCGCAAGTCGTTTCGGAGTTTCCCTCGGAACAACCCGCCATAGTCAACATAAGTGCAGCAGTGATGCTTAATGCTATCAGTTTCTTCATAACAAATATCTCCTCGATTTCTACTACACCCATAAGACGAGAACAAATCCAAAAAGGTCACATAAATTATCGAAACATATAAAAAGCCTCCCGACTATGCCGGGAGGCTCGAACAATACTCAGTTAAGTTCGGAATTAGCCGAGCTCTGCGAAGTACTTGATTGTTCTTACCATCTGAGATGTGTAAGAATTCTCGTTGTCGTACCAAGCAACAACCTGAACGAGAGAGTTGCCGTCGTCCATCTTGGAAACCATTGTCTGGTTAGCATCGAAGAGGGAACCGTATCTCATACCGATGATATCGGAAGAAACGAGCTTCTCCTCTGTGTAACCGAAGGACTCTGTACCTGCAGCCTTCATAGCAGCGTTGATGCCCTCAACTGTAGCCTCACCCTTAACAACAGCGTGGAGAATTGTTGTGGAACCTGTAGCTGTAGGAACTCTCTGAGCAGCACCGATGAGCTTACCGTTGAGCTCAGGGATTACGAGACCGATAGCCTTAGCAGCACCTGTGGAGTTAGGTACGATGTTAGCAGCACCAGCTCTTGCTCTCTGGAGGTCACCCTTTCTCTGAGGGCCGTCGAGGATCATCTGGTCACCTGTGTAAGCGTGAACAGTTGTCATGATACCGCTCTGGATAGGAGCATAGTCGTTAAGAGCCTTTGTCATAGGAGCGAGGCAGTTTGTTGTGCAGGAAGCTGCAGAAATAACCTTATCGTCCTTTGTAAGTGTTGTGTGGTTAACATTGTAAACGATTGTAGGGAGATCGTTTCCGGCAGGCGCGGAGATAACAACCTTCTTAGCACCTGCATTGATGTGAGCCATGGACTTCTCCTTGGATGTATAGAAACCTGTGCACTCGAGAACAACGTCTACACCGAGCTCACCCCAAGGGAGATTGTTTGCATCAGCTTCCTTATAGATCTGAAGAGTCTTGCCGTCAACTGTGATTGTGTTAGCCTCGTCATCGGAAGTAACTGTGTGCTTGTTCTCGCCGATTACACCAGCGTAACCGCCCTGAGCTGTGTCATACTTGAGAAGGTGAGCGAGCATGGAAGGCTTTGTAAGATCGTTGATAGCAACTACCTCGTAACCCTCAGCACCGAACATCTGTCTGAAAGCAAGACGACCGATACGACCGAAACCGTTAATCGCAACTTTAACTGCCATTTGAAATTTCCTCCTGAAAATAACTAGTTATTCACGTGTTTTTAACGCACGGTAAAATCATACAACGATGTTTGGCCATTTACAATAAACATGATTGTAAATTGGCGGTAATATTGCGGTATTTGCCCCCGAAATTAATAACTTCTCTTTACAAATGGGCAAAACGATTTTTGTTTTGTCCTGACGCGGTATATTCTATTTATTATTAATAATAAGGAGTATTTCATATGGAAAACCAGACAACAGTATACCCTTCCCCCGTCCACATCTTAGACAAACTACTCGGTATTTTCGCTGTGTTCGGCGGCATCATGGGCGTAATCCTCGCTTATTTCGGCGGTGACGTCAACGGAGAGCGCTCCGATTACTTAAGATTCTACTGCAACGAGGGTCTCGTCCTGTTCCTGTTCGGTCTTGCAGGCGCGGTCATCCCGTTCGTCGGCTGGGCTTGGGACATCTTCGTATTCGTATGCCAGATCATCGCTATCGTTAACGCCTGCAAGGGCATCGCGAAGCCTGTTCTCTTCTTCGGAACGATCAGAATTATCAAGTAATCCTTAATTTTGACAATTAGTAAATTCCACAGAAAAACCGATGTTCACCCCTGAACATTGGTTTTTTCTGTATCACATTGATGCTCCCTTTTCGTTTGCTTTATTTCTTATTCGAAGTCGCTACCAGACGCTTTATCGGAATCCCCTCGTCAGCGAACTTCTGCTCGAACTCGGTCCTGACGTTGCCCTCGTTCCACTCGCTGTTATGAAGGTCGCGCGTAACCTCGGACAATGTAAACCCGCACTCGGTAAACTCACCCACGGAGAACTCGAACAGCAGCGTGTTGTCCGTCTTGAACCTTACTTCCCCTCCGGGCTTCATGACAGTCTCATAGACCTTAAGGAAATCTCTGTAAGTAAGTCTTCTCTTGGGCTTCTTCTTGCGCGTCCAGGGATCCGAGAAGTTTAAGTAGATACGGTCGACCTCGTTCTCCTCGAAATACTCGAGAAGATTCTTGGCATCGGCATTAACGAAGAAAAGGTTCTTAATCCCGAGCTCCTTCGTCTTCTCGATAGCCGCAAGTATTACCGAAGACTCACGCTCGAGTGCAATGTAAAGTGCTTGCGGGTTTGCCGTCGCGGTCTCTGTGCAGAACTTGCCCTTGCCGCAGCCTATCTCAAGGAAAAGCTCACATTCGTCGGGAAATCCGCACACTTCCCTCCACTTGCCTTTGTTGGCAGCCGGAAACTGGAACCACAGCTCCTTGCACGCTTCCATTCTCTCGGGAATATGTCTCTTGGCACGAAGTCTTGTCATTATCTTTCTTTCCTTTGTTTACTTTTCGCTCAGTTTCTCGCAGATGCGCACGGACTCCATCGCGTCGGCAGCATAGTAGTCGCCGCCGATCTTCTCGACAACATCCTGCGTGACGACAGCGCCGCCGCAGAAAGTCGGGACCGTGATGCCCTGCTCGTGCATCATCTTTATGGTCTCTTCCATCGATACCACGGTCGTGGTCATGAGAGCCGACAGTCCCACCGCGATCGGGTTATGCTCACGGCACGCGTCGCATACGACCTCGGGCGGCACGTCCTTACCCAGATCAATTACATCGAAGCCGTAGCTTTGGAGCACGACCTTCACGATATTCTTGCCGATGTCGTGGACGTCATTCTGCACTGTCGCGATAACAACGCAGCCCTTGGAAGGACCGTCGTTCGACACGAGTTTGTCCTTGATCTCATCGAAAACAAGTTTCGAGGTCTCTGCCGACACCATAAGCTGCGGCAGGAATATGACTCCCTTATCGTAGTCGCGTCCTACCTTATCGAGAGCGGGAACGAGGTGATCGGATACGATCTCCAAAGGCGCGATATCCATCTGCTTAACCGCATCTACCGCCTGATGCTTCTGCCCCTTAACGATCGCCTTGAACAGAGGGGACTTCCCCTCGAGCTCGGCATCGGAAGGAGCCTGACCTTCAGCGGGAGCTCCCGGAGCAGGTGCGCTACCTGGCTTCGCGACAACGTCATTCACGTGACGGCTTATGTAATCCTCTGCGTTAACGTCAGAGTAATTCAGGACCTCAAAGGCATCGATCGCGCCCATGAGCTCCTTATCGAGAGGATTCAGGATAGGAAGCTTAAGTCCCGCGTAGAGCGCCATTACGAGGAATGTCCTGTTGATAAGAGGTCTGTTAGGAAGGCCGAACGATACATTCGATAGTCCGAGAGCCGTCGGGCAGCCGAGTCTGTCGGTAACGAGACCTACGCACTTTGCTGTCTCGATTACTTCCTTCTGCTGCGCACTCGCGGTAAGAACCAATGAGTCGATGACAATCCTCTTATGCGAGATGCCGTACTTGGCGGCTTCATTTATTATGCGCTGTGCGATCGCGAATCGCTGCTCGGCAGTCGGCGGGATACCGTCCTCATCGATACAAAGACCGATGACCGTACCGCCGTATTTCTTTACTATCGGGAAGACCGCATCCATTACTTCCTTCTTGCCATTGACGGAGTTTATAAGAGGCAGACCGTTATAGAGACGGCACGCCTTCTCGAGCGTCTCGGGATTGGACGAGTCGATCTGCAAAGGAAGGTCTATAACCTCCTGAAGATCGGTTACGAGCTCGCACATGACAGCGGTCTCATCGATGCCGGGAACGCCGACGTTTACGTCAAGCACATCGGCTCCGGCTTCGACCTGAGCGATACCTTCGTCAACGATGTCGTAGAGTCTTCCCTCTGCAAGCGCGAGCTTCATCTTTTTCTTACCGGTAGGGTTAAGACGCTCGCCGCATCTTATAACCCTGTTCCTGAATTCAACCAGAGTCGTGGTTCCGCAGACTCTCGCGACCTCTTCCGCAGGATGGAAATTAACCTTCAGGTCCTTCGTCTTTTCGCAGCTTGCCTTTATGTGTGCAGGTGTCGTACCGCAGCAGCCTCCGAAGCCGGAGATACCCGCTTCCGCGAACTTTCTTATGTAATCCGAGAACTCATCAGGACCTACGTCGTAGTAAGTCTCACCGTCCCTGAACTTCGGAAGTCCCGCGTTAGGTTCAACGGTCATGGGAATACGCGCGGTCTTGAGCATCTTCAGTATGATCGGCTCAAGCTCCTCGGGACCCAAAGCGCAGTTAACGCCTACCGCATCTGCACCGAGTCCTTCGATGAGTGCGACCGCCTGTTCGGGAGATGCGCCCGTGAGCATATTGCCGTTCTCCTGGAAAGTAACGGAACAGATAAGAGGCTTATCCGTATTCTCCTTGACTGCAAGTATCGCAGCCTTGACCTCATGAAGGTCAGTCATGGTCTCGATAATGAATCCGTCTACATAATCGCGCGCCCAGACGACCTGATCTTTAAATGCTTCGATGGCATCCTCGAAGTCGAGGTCTCCCAGAGGCTTCAGAAGCTTTCCCGTAGGTGCGATATCGTAGAGGACATAAACATCCTTATCAGCCTGCGATGCGGCTTTGACCGCGTTCTTACAGGCAGCAACGATGCTCTTCTCTAATTTCTCTTTATCAGTTATATGGAATCTGTCCGCGCCGAATGTGTTCGTGATGATCGCATTCGTTCCGGCATTGATATAGTCGGTATGTATAGCAACGACGAGCTCCGGATTATCGATATTGATATCCGCACTGTTTGTGCCCGCCGGCACTCCCCTCTCCTGCAGCTGCGACCCGAATCCGCCGTCAAGCACCAGGAACTCTTTACCTAATATTTCTCTTATATTCTTCTTAGCCATGGCGATAGTTTATCACATTTATCCTACAAACCCGATGATGCCGGTCATGGACTTGAACGGGTGCATGAGGCAGCCGTCGTCCAGGGTAAGACCCATCTTCGAGGTCTCGGGGATGTTGTCGAATATTTGCCTTTGTAAAGTCAACGGCACGTCGCCGTATCCCGGCGCAAAACGGAATGTCTGCGACTTAAGTCCGAGTTTCTTCTGATACTCGTTGGTCACCTCTTCGATGTACGCGTTCGAAGCCGCGTCGAAAAGCACCATTTTCGCAGGATCAGAGTCCTTAAGTCTGTCTATACGACGGTCAACAGAGACACCTAGAGTCGACACAAGGAACGCTACCGAATCGGATCCGCCCTTCTCGAACATAGTCTGCAGACTGTTAAAAGACAGGTCTATCGGACACTCATCAATCTTATAATATTTGACTGTAAAAACAGGACGAGCGACCGACTTTACCTCGCCGATCGCTTTACGTACCATAGTGAGCTGTTCTTCAGAAGCCTCGCCTCTGAAGTTCAGGTATAATAATGTCCTTTTCTCAAGTTCCGTCAGTCCGGAATTCAAATCATCTTCTCCGTGAGCTTAACGCCTCCGATGACATGGAAGTGTACATGCTTTACTGTCTGTCCGCCGTCCTCGCCGCAGTTGTTGATAACGCGGAAGCCGTTACCCAGACCGTCGATCTCGGCAACCTTGGCAATTGCCTTGGAGACAGCACCGAGATACTCGGCGCCGTCGTCAGCCTTAGAGATATCGATGATGTCATCGAAGTGCTTCTTGGGAACTACGAGAACGTGTGTGGGTGCAACGGGATTGATATCTCTGAAGCACAGAACTTTCTCGTCCTCATAAACCTTTGTTGAAGGGATCTTGCCCTCGATAATGTCGCAGAACAAACACATACTATTATCCTCCGATCTGATCCTTAAGAACGTCCTCGACAGCCTTCAGAGCTTCGCCGAGCTTGCTTGCGTCCTTACCGCCTGCCTGAGCCATGTCGGGTCTTCCGCCGCCACCGCCGCCGCAGATCTTCGCAGCCTCGCGGATGATGTTACCGCAGTGAGCACCCTTATCAACGGCATCCTTGGTAGCCATAGCCGTGAACAGAACCTTACCGCCTACATTACTTGCAAGGAATACGACAGCAGCCTTATCAGCGAACTTGTCTCTGATCTTATCAGCTGTATCACGAAGCGCGGGAGCATCCTCAGCATCGCACTCGGCAATAACAGCGCTTACACCGTTGATCTCAATTGCCTTGGCAACAGCCTCGTCAGCGAAGTTACCTGCAGCAGCCTTCTTCATGGAAGCGATCTCCTTCTGTGAAGCCTTGAGCTCGGCAAGAACGGAAGCGCTCTTCTCGGCGATCTGATCGTGGTTAACCTTGAGTGCAGAAGCAGTCTCCTTGATCAGAGCTCTGTCTGCCTTAGCCATCTCGTAGCACTTGACACCTGTTACGGCTTCGATTCTTCTTGTACCGGAAGCGATACCCGTCTCGGATACGATCCTGAACTGACCTGCCTGAGCCGTGGACTTAAGATGTGTACCGCCGCAGAACTCGAGGTCAAATGCGTTCTCGAAGTCGCCTACGGATACTACTCTTACGGTCTCGCCGTACTTTTCGCCGAAGATCGCGATAGCGCCGAGCTTCTTAGCGTCGTTGATGCTCATCTCCTTGGTGATAACGGGGAGGTCGGAAAGGATAACGTCATTTACGATAGTCTCTACCTTATCGATCTCTTCCTCGGTCATTGCCTGGAAGTGGTTGAAGTCGAATCTCAGTCTGTCCTGACCTACAAAGGAACCTGCCTGCTCGACGTGTGTGCCGAGAACGGATCTCAAAGCAGCGAGCAGCATGTGTGTAGCAGTGTGGTTACGTGCGATAGCAAGTCTGCTCTTGGGATCTACCTTAACTGTAGCCTCTGTACCCTTCTTAACAGTACCCTCTGTGATGGAAACCGTATGCAGATACTTGCCGGAAGAGTCCTTGTCAACTGACTTGATGACAGCCTTGAAGCCGTCACCCTCGATGGCACCGTCGTCGTGGATCTGACCGCCCATCGTTGCATAAGCCGTAGTCTTATCGAGAATGATGATCACTTCGTCGCCGCTGAACGCCTCATCCTCGGAGAACAGGTTGCCCTCTTCGTCCTTCTTGATGATGTGGAGGATCTTCGCATCACAGTCGAGCGAATCGTAGCCTAAGTACTCAGTAACGGATGTATCGGCTGTAACCTCAGCAGGAAGGGATGTTCCGCCCCATGCGGTATCGACCTTCTCCTTGGTTGCAGCTCTTGCAGCATCCTTCTGCTTCTTCATGGAAGCCTTGAAGCCTTCCTCATCTACGGAAAGTCCGGCGTCCTTAGCGATCTCCTTAGTAAGATCGAGAGGGAAGCCGTATGTATCGTGAAGCTTGAAAGCATCCTCACCTGCAAGCTCAGCCTTGCCTTCCTTCTTCGCATTCTCGATCATCTCGTTGAGGATCTCTGTTCCTGAAGCAACAGTTCTGTGGAAAGCCTCCTCCTCGAGAGCGATTATCTTCATGATGTAGTCATGTCTTGCAGCAAGGTCGGGATATGCATCCTTGTTCTGATCGATTACGACTTCGGCAACTTCCGTGAGGAAGAGTCTCTCGATGCCGAGGAGACGGCCGAATCTTGCAGCTCTTCTCATAAGTCTTCTTAAGACGTAGCCTCTGCCCTCGTTACTCGGAAGAACGCCGTCAGAGATCATCATGGTGGAGGATCTCATGTGGTCCGTGATAACACGGATGGCAACGTCGTCATCGTGGTTCGCGTTATAAGTCTTGCCTGCGATCTGGCAGACAGTATCGAGAATTCTTCTTACGGTATCAACCTCGAAAAGGTTGTCTACGCCCTGCATAACACAGGCAACTCTCTCGAGACCTGCACCTGTATCGATGTTCTTCTGCTTGAGCGGGAGGTAAGAACCGTCTTCCTGACGGTCGAACTGTGAGAAAACGAGGTTCCAGATCTCTACGAATCTGTCGCACTCGCAGCCGGGCTTACAGTCAGGCTTGCCGCAGCCGTGCTCGATTCCTCTGTCGAAATAGATCTCGGAGCAGGGTCCGCAGGGACCTGTACCGTGCTCCCAGAAGTTATCTTCCTTACCGAGTCTTACGATTCTCTCTTCGGGTACGCCGATCTTGTCTCTCCAGATTGCATAAGCCTCATCGTCCTCGAGAAAGACGGAAGGATAGAGCTTCTCGGGCTCGATCTGAAGATTCTCCGTAAGGAACTCCCATGCCCACGGAATGACCTCTTCCTTGAAGTAATCACCGAAAGAGAAGTTACCGAGCATTTCGAAGTATGTGCCGTGTCTTGATGTGTGACCTACGTTCTCGATATCGGGAGTACGGATGCACTTCTGGCATGTCGTAACTCTCTTTCTCGGAGGTGTCTCGGCTCCAGTGAAGTACGGCTTCATAGGTGTCATACCCGCGTTGATCAGAAGGATCGAAGGATCGTTCTGAGGTACAAGCGAGAATGACGGAAGTCTCAAGTGTCCCTTGGACTCGAAGAATGACAGGTATCTTTCTCTAATCTCATTTAAGCCGAGAGGTTCCATATATAAATACTCCTTTTCTTTTAAACCTATGAATTATAAAACGATTGCACCCTTAATGCAATTAAACGGGGCTTACCTGCACTCCGACTCCGCCTTCGTAAGGTGCTCCTTGTACTTCTTCTTCACTTCCTCGTCGTCGATGGTCATGGTAACGCCGTTATACATCGATATAAGGAACAGCTCCTGAAAGAAAGTCGGAACGAGCGCAGCCTTAACGCCGAACTTGACCTCGCCCTTGTCGAATTTATCGGAGATCAGCTTGGTCTTGAGTTTCTCCGAGATCTCTGAGAAAGCCTTAAGAAGCATCTTGGTGTCGTCGCTTCTTAAAGTGATCTGAATGAATCTGTCCTCGTTGTTCTTATATGTATATGCGCCGATCGAATCCTTCGCATAGTTTCTCAGGATCTCAGCCTTATCGCCCTTCAAAGCGATGTATTTCTTAGGAGAGCCGAGGGTCGCCTTTCTCATTCTGTCGAGTCGGTAAGATTTGATCGCGTCCCGAGGTCTGGAAACTTCCTTCACATATTCGTTGTCGATCGCATAGAGATAGTAGTGCGAGTTCTTGAAGTCGAGTCCGAGGGGCGAAACGCTCTTTAAAGATGCGCCGCGGATGCCGGATGCGACCTGATAGCCGTACTCGAAAGACAACTCAAGGTTATCGTCGATCGCGCTTCTGATGATGTTGATCATCATCATGGTCTTCTGCCCCATCTTGCCGTCGTGAGGAACGATGGAGTTGTATTCCTTCTTGAAGTACGCGGGATACAGCGCCTTGATCTTCTCCGTAAGTCCGCTGTCGACGAAGTCGGAGGCGTTGATCGCATCGACCAGGAGCTTCGCCTCATCGGAAGTAAGGTCGCCTTCGATCTGACCTCTGTAATACATCTTCCCTTCCAGCGTGATCCAGTCGTCAGACTCATCACAGAATCCCATCGAACGCGCGAACTGATTCAGGCGTGCGATGTCGGAGTAAACGGACTTTCTCTCGAACTCCGTCCCGGTCTTCTCGTTAAGATACGAGAGCATCTGACTCATCGTCGTCCCGCCGTCGATCGTCTCAGAGTCAACATGCGTCCTGAAGTAATGATAAAGATAAAGTAATTTCAGCTTGGAATACTCAGTATTAGGCATAAAAAACCTCCTGTCGAGAAGTACTATTATTAGTACACCACAACAGGAGGGGGTTGGCAAGGGTGAGAATTATTCAACAGACCAAGCATCTAAGAGTTCTGGAACCAGACTTTTAACATCATATTTCCTCACAATGCTATTTTGGTGTTTCCTGATAAGCATGTGTCTTTCCGCCTCATAACATAGAGCCGGCATAAGTATATCAAGCGTTCTGTTTACAGAATCTGCCAACTTTTTCTCCCATTGCTGATAGCTATCTTCGGCACCATATGCCGGTACAACAACAGGAACCGTATAGAAGTAGTTAAAGTTATTGTATTTGCTGAATCGGTGAATGAATTGGATATTTTCAGAAAGTTTGTCACTATCGCTTTCTGTCATAGGGAAGATCACCCCTGAAGATATCGCTCCTACAGAAACCATATCACGAATACATTTGTCATAATCCCCCAATAAGTTACTATCCAAATTCCCAGACAAAGAATTTTTCCACTGTGGGCGGTATTTGGCATCAAGCATAAAGAATACTATTCTTTCGTCTACATCCTCCAAATTATAGTTGAATACATAGTCCGGAAAAGTAATATGACCATCTTCGCCGTTGAGATTTGTCATTGTTTTTATATCTATTTGTGGACTCATCATAATCTGCGTTTCAAAATCTGAATCCCTATTATAGTTTCTCATCTTTTTCTTTATATGATACTCATTGTAATCTTCCCATAAATCAGGCACATAATATAACACTCCATCAATTTGTTCATCTTCGTTACCAAAAGGAGATACACCTTCATCTCTGAGTATGCTAAGACAATCCTTCTGCAAATCTTTATACTCACTAAAATACGGATGAGAAATCGGTTGATTATTCTTAGATATTATGAACCTACGATCATACTTAGGATAACCAATATCATATCGAATTTGCTTAATAATTCTTTCATATTCCCCGTTTATGTTCATATAAACCAAATCCGGATACTTTTCATTCAAATAATCAATTGCAGCGAGGAATAAATGATTAAAATAATTATCTATTGTGTTTTCTCTATAGGAATATGCTATCTTCCCATTATTACTGCCCATGTTAAGCTTAATATGTCTTGATACATCTATTGTCCCCTTCAATCTATCATCATTTCTTTCAAATCTTTGGTACTTTTTAAAAAAGCCTTTAACTACCGCTTCTTTAAAATGATTCATAAGTACCCACAACATATAGAAATCAAATAATGAATCATAATTAAAACTCACTCCAAATTTGGAATTGAATTTTAAATTACCTTTCAATAGCATTGCTGCCAGGAAATTAGGAGCTGTCGATTCCGGCTTGTCAACATCAAATCTATCAAATCTGGAAAAGACCTGAACTTTAATACTAACGCTTTTTTTAGATTTCGAAGATGAACTAAGCTGTTTCATCAATGGATATGCATCAATATCATCATTATCTGCATCATTAATATACTCAATAACACAGGTATTTCTATCAGTCTTATTGTATATCTTCCTTATCGTACCAACTAGATTCCCAAACTGTCTTGGATCCTCGTTATCTTTGGGTTTCTGAGATTTATCGCTTAGTTTATAATCATCCTTTGTTCCTACTTCTTTACTAGAATGTTCTGAATGACTGATAACCAACTCATTTCGTTCTTCATTAACATCCTGCAAAAATGCCCACAGCAAACCTTTCAAAAACTCACTATTTCTTAGTGATTCTTGAACAACACTATTATTTGCAGCACGAATAGTGACATAAGCTTTATCTATACTTGAAAAGTCAAAACCGTAAAAAACGATTTGTCGAAGATCAGAATTGGTTTTTTCCATTATCAATTTCGCTTTCAGTTATATAAGCCTAACAATTCCTGTACTTTGGGCATCAACTCATCATCTACCTTTTTCTTCTTTTCATTTGATCTTAGGCCATTCTTTGCTATCTCAACGATTTTCTCAACTTTCAGATTATCCTCTATCTGATTCTTTGGATTCTTAAAGAATCCCTTCCCTGTACTACTTACATTTTCATTCTGATTCAACAAAAGATCTAAGTCTTTAAATATCGGGCTTACATAGGAAACCTCTTTCTCATAATGAATCAACCCCTCATAACACTTACTAAGGAATTCTTCAACATAATCTTGTCCCCTGACATATTCTCTTAATAGCGGAGCAATCTTATTCGACCATATATTATCTAGAGATTCACCATTTTTAAAATAACTTTCAAAATACGCAGGACCAACATAGTAATCCTTGGCAGGTCTGAACACCCTACTCCACTCACTATCTTCCTCGCCAAGCACTGCATTCATCTGATCAATTCTGCCAACGAGATTAAACATATCTCCTTCTTCAACTCTTGAACCGTATTTCTTGTTCATTGAATAAAATGTACTCATCAACAATTGATCATTTACATCCACGCTAACCCATCTGAAACGTCGTCTCAATGCAAAATCAAAAGTATCTACACCACGATCAATATCATTCATAGTGCCTATGATAATTACATTTTCAGGAATATAAAACCCGTCTGAAAAAACATCATTCGTAATCGGAATAACCTTTTTTCTTTTATTGTATTCATAAGTTTTTAAATTTGAGTACTGAGTTTTAATTCGATTTTCAGGACCTCTATATCCGTCCTCCAAACAATACATCAATTCGCCAAAAACTTTAGAAAGGTCCGCTCTATTAATCTCATCAATAATGAAATAGTAAAAATCTTTCTTTAGTCCCCTATAGTCCGAACCGGTTGTTCCTCCATCGTCTGAGTTGCTAGAATCAACATTTTCAGACTCTTTCTTATTCTCAATTTCAACCCATCTACAGAATTCCTTAAAGGCGCCATCTATTCTAACAAATGTGGTTTGAGGTTTATTAGAAGAACCAATATTTATTGGTCGTAAACCTTCAACAAAATCAGTGTAATCAAAAGAGGGATGAAACTGAACCATTGCCCATTTTTTGTTAATATCACTTTTAGGGTCTTTCCATTCTTTATCAAATGCATCTTTTTCCCCATCATAATCACAATATAATTGCCACTTAACATACTCTTTGGCAGTATACGATTTTCCGGTTCCGGGGGCACCTGTTAGAACCAACTGTTTACAATCATCAAACAACAAATCTTGAATTCTATAGAATGTTGGTCCGGGATCATATGCCTCGACTTTAATCTTCTGGGACAATTTAAGCAATCTTACTACTTTAGAAAAAATACTATCTCTTACATCATCTGTAGAAGCACATACAAATCTGTACATGGCCTTAATAACAACTAGAGCCATCGTAAGCTCGTTCACTAAGCACTGATAATCCTCTCTTGGAGAGTCACCAGTGTTATTAAATAGACTTATAACTATTTTGGGGAAAATTTCATCCTTATTTCCTGGAAATTTGGGGGTTTCATGAGATCTCCAAGCTATTTCAACACTTCCTTCACCACTAAAAACGCAACTATCAGCCAAGCGTCCTTTTAAGTCTTTCAGATTAGTCCTAACTTCTGTCTCACGATTATCCGAAATTTTATCTTCGACAACGTCAAGTACCGCTCCAAATTCGAACCCTTCCTTTTTCCTCTCATCACAATTCGCTGATACAGCAACTGTAAAATAATTTTCGCTCCACAAGCCATCTGCCCATACATACGGGTGATATTTGGGTTCAGGTGGCTGAGTACTAACTCCTAATTTGCTAGAAAACTCATTCTTATCCTTCAATTCTCTAATCTGTAAAACTGAGTCTTCTATCAGCGATCTCAAAAACACTTTACCCTTCGAAGTATATGTCTTTACTAAATCGCAATCGCTATCATATGGAGCTTGATTTATTACGTCTTTACTTTTTAGCAAAGCACTAATCGATTGGATATCTTCTTGCATCCGGGTTACGTCATATGCCTTTTTTACATCGATACTCATCTACTTAAACCTCTCAATCACTTTATCAAAATATTATAATTCATCAGTTATATAAAAGAATCATTATCATAATATAAACCTATAAATACTCACTCCGATCACGTTACTTCCGTACACCTCACACGCACCTTTTTCTCTTTGAAGAAATCGCCATTCTCGTCCTTCTGAGAGAATGAGATAAGTTTAGATTGAATCTTGTTGATATCATCAACCTTGAAGACTTCAACAATCATCCTCTTGTACTCATCCAACTGAGGTGTATATGACTCAAGTAGATGACGAACGAAGTTTGCTTCCGTGCACTTATCATCACCATCGGACTTGTAGTCTACGAGCAGGAACGAACCGTCTTTCTTCTTTACCACAAGATCAGCCTCGCCGTTAAGCCAAGTCTTAGCACCTTCATCGTTATCATAGCAGAACGAGAACGGCAGCTCTGTGTAAATCTCTTCCGCATCCTTAAGAACACTGTCTTCCGTCTTAAGAGACTGCAGGAACGCCTTACCTATCACAGTAAGGAATTCCCTCACGACTTCCGGTAAATACTTCTTGCTTTCTTCTTCATCCCCTTTTGTGGGATCAACAACATCATCATCCGCAACAGGCAACTCCATTGCCTGACATACGCAGAAAGACAGCAGCTTTTCTTCATCAACGCTCTTACCGATCTTCTCATTGATCCAACTACGGCTTACAAGAAGTTCAAGCATCTTATGCATCTGCGTTCCGAAGTCTTTGCCAACCGGTCTTACAAGCAAAGCATTATCCGCTTTTGCGATACTATCGTTATCCGCCTCTGCGACCTTGTACTTCTCGAAAGAACTTGGGCTCATATTTTTCTCTGTAGACTGATTGTGTTCCGTCTCATTTATAGGGGTATGCAGTTCATCATAAAGATAAGTCTCTGATTCTCCCACTACATATGGCACAGGAGGCAAAGCCATCAATGCATTAATAGCCTCAGAATCAACATACGGATTCGGATTATCGTCATCGAAGTATTTAAAGTCTTTTTCCGCGAACATTCCCGGTGTAGTGATCTTATCCATAAATATCAGCACTTGTTCAGCTCGTGTAGCCAAAACATATTCCAAGCGGTGATACTCACTTTTACTTTCTCTAATGTAATCTTCTTCTATACGTGTATTCTTAACAGCATTCCAACCGATGCACCCCGGATAATAAACACCGTCTATTATGCCTCCCTCAAATGAGTAATTGGTTTTTTTCCTTCTATCAGTAAAAATAACTATATTTCCTTCCAATCCCTTCGCCTTATGAATATTCATTAAACGCACGGCATTAGGCTCATCATCCAGCGACAACTCATGTTCAACACTTGTCTCCAGATACTTATCGAATGCATCAGCCAAATCAGACCTGGTTCCGCTACAGGATAAAGTAACAGCTTCAACCATCTGATGCAGTTTTGAAAGCATTGATTTACGTTCATATATCTCAATACCTGATTCCGATTTGGTCGTCAGAAGAGACAGCAGATTCATCAATTCATAAGCAACACAATAACTGCTCATGCCATAAGTATAGTTAACCAATGAATTCAAAATGACATCGCTCTCTTTCTCTTTCTCAGACTCTTTTATACAAAAGCTGCAAGCCATCAAGGCCTCTTTTGCCCCCAAGCGATAAAGGGGATTGCTCATGTTGCTAAGGAAACGATATATTCTGACATATGCATTAAGTTCGTGAACACACGATGGTGATGTCTCACCATCCAACTGTACAGGTATATGCTCCTTAAAAAGAGCATCAAGGTATTTCTGCATCTCCTTTTTGTTAGGAGTCAAAACAAGAAAGTCCCTATAATCTATTATCTTCGTACCACAAACTTGCTTAGCATCATTATATTCAGTTATCTTATATTGATTATCAATAAGAGCACGAATCAACTTTGCCAAATGAGTGGCACATTGTTCGACCTCATAATCCTTGTCTACCAAACATGCCCTATATACACCAGCAAGACACTTATCTTCGGACTTCAACTCTTTATGCCAAATCATACTTTCATAAGACGTGTCTATCAGAGGTGCAGGCGCCTCCTCCGAAGGAACTTTGGATTCTTCGTCAAGTCGAGAATAGACTCCGTTTACCCATCCGAGTACTTTTTCATTTGAACGGAAGTTAATCCTTAAGTTGTAAATGGCAATATTGGTCTCACCATTATCCTTAAGGGCTTCCATTTGCTTGCGTCTTTCGTAGTAAACTTCAGGCTGAGCTCCTCGGAAACGATATATGGATTGTTTGGGATCTCCAACAAGGAAAAGAGCACCATCTCTTAATCTGTTAGGACTATCGGGATCTAATGCCATACTCCATATAAAGCTATCCTGGATACGATCCGTATCCTGAAATTCATCAACATAAAAACACTTATAGCGTTCAGAAACAGTTCTTTTCAATTCCGGCTTACTGTTAAACATTTCATACGTATAATTCAACAGATCGTCATTACCGATCTTATCTGCCGGCTTATTATTGCGATAGTATTCAGCCGCTTTCTTAGCATATTCAACACACTTCTGATAGTATCTTTCTTTCGAATTGCCCAGAAGCAAATTAACATCATCCTCGATTTGCGAATATACATCAGCCATTTTTAAATTAAGTTGATCTATCAGATTCTGATCATAAGCATAGTCTTTTATTTCGGGTTGATAATCATAATATTTGGAGGTTCTACTTAACCCCTTACATAAATCTTTAAAAACGGAGATATCAGTCCCGAAACCAATATCAGACACATTCTTCAGGAAAGAACGGACTTTATCATTTGTAATATAGTTGTGTATACCGCTTAATTCCAAAACCTCTTCAATGGTATCCACCTTAACTTCTCCTTCAAGAATTGTGTTAATACCATCAACGAATGTCTTTTTTACTGTATCTAGCATCTCTTCATCAGAACTATATGAAGCTTTGAATGCTGTCTTTATTGATTCATTAACAGCAATGATTTTTTTTTATAACGTCATAATTTTTTGTAGGATTGACGAAATACTTATCCGAACACTCACATCTGGCTTTAAGTGTTATTAAAACACTTTCCTGACTTACCGCATCATCGAACAAAACACTCTTCAACTGAGGCTTGTTTTCATTGCCTACTCTTTTATCGTTAATCTTGGCTTCACCGTTAAACACATTACCCAGACAAACAGCATCGCCGCTATTAATCAATTCCTGCAAAGATGAACAATGCGGATCTATTTTACTCACACATTTATCCGCTGACGATATAAATTCTCTTATAATCTCCTCGGTTCTATTACGTACCGTCTCATCATCCAGCAATTTCTTGGGACAGCTTATTGAGTCAAAATACTCCTGTTGCAAATTACAAATCTTGCTATATATGGTATAAACATCCCCATTAACAAAGTATCTGCTATTCTTCTCCTGCAACTCGGTCAATGCTGACCAATCACTCTCTTCCAATCCGGACATATACTCTCTGAAATATTGGGCTTTAAGAGCGTTCAACTCTGATTCCTCAAGTAATGAAACGCCAATCGGCAGACCGGCATCGAAACTTCGTTCCTGAAGCAACTTATAACAGAAACTATGAATTGTAGAGATATTCATATCCTCAATGGTATTAAGTGCTTTCTTAAGATTAGGATCATCCTCTCCACTTAATCGCTTTATAATCCTGTCAAACAATTCGTTTGCTGCTTTATTAGTAAACGTAATAACCACTATATCCGCTTCTTAATTGCTGCACAACACGTTCAACGATTAAGTGTGTCTTGCCGGCACCTGCACCGGCCTCGACAAACATATTCTTATCCAGATTATCAACGCTGATAATCTGTTCTCTTAAATTCATCTCTTTCTCTTTTATCTTAGAATTATCAACACACATATCTACTAATCCTTTCAATGCAAATGGACTCTGCAAGCAGGCTTGTACAAACAATACTTACACAACTCTTCCTGTGGATCATTGTTCTTCTTTGATCCTTCCTCACCGGCCAATTCATGCCTAATTTGATTCAACCTAATCTTCAAATAAGCCTTCACATGATCTTCAATCTCATCGAACTTGCCATTCTGATTTAATCCAAAAGTCCTTACCAATATATTCCGTATATTGATACCGGTATCTTCCGCTTTTTTATCAAATAAAAGCGGCAATGGCTGCAATGTAACCGTATCAGGGATCTTCTTGCGATCTTTCATCTCGTATCTATCCGATTCTTCTATATTCTCAAGAACCTCCGTAGCATCGATTGGTTCTTGTTTCGCACCATCCAAGTCGAACGGGAACTCATATACTATTCGATCGAACTTAATCTCTTTGATGTCATCTTTCGATACACTAAATCGATCTATGATCGCTTCCCAATTATCATCCAAATATTTATATGCACCATAGGTATAGATATAGTGCTGAATCTGCAGATTATTCTCTATTTCTTTGTTCTTCTTCTCACGACTTCCGGTCTTATAGTCGATTATTCTGAGATGAAGAACTCCGTCATTCAGATAACCATCCAAGCGATCTATTGATCCGTTAAACAACAAATTAAAGGAATATGTCTCTATCTTAGGTTCTCCGTCCTCTTTAGGATATTCAATTGTGCCTTTGTCGGTATACTTGACGTCATCAAAATCTGCTTCATTTGCGATATTAATCCATCTTTTCCCTTCCGAAGCCTCATTCACCCATTTATCATGAAGGTCTAGGAAATATGCCATTGCATTCTGCCTAATCTCGCTAAGCTCAGTATTATGAAGTGCTTCAGAAGGATAAGGAATATTGGCAACAACATCCTGTTCAGCCTCTTTAAAGCACTCGTCGAAAACAGTTTCATCAAATGACCTAATCTCATCTGATGACTTCTGAGGAAACATGGCAGCGACATATTTCTCACACGTGTAGTGGAACAGATTGCCCTTCTCATTCGGAGTAAGCCACTGATATCCGGTTCGCTCTATCACCTGAGGAATCTTTACTCCTTGTACACGATCGTAATAGTACTTATATGGACACCCCAACAATTCCTGAAGCGCACTCGGACTGATTTCAACCGGTTTGGAATGATCATCCGACTTGGTCTTAGTCTCTTCTTCTTTTTTCTTTGGCGATTTCTCCTCTGCCTTTGCAGCAAAATCTTTTAAAAATTTATCGAATCCGTCTTTATCCCATTTGATACCTTGCGAAGGGACATTATATCCAACAGATTCTTCATAATTATCACCCTTGAGTTTAATGTAGAAAACCGACGAGCTCCGATCTCTGAGTTCGACCGTATCAAAGTAAACATAACTAAAGCTTATATCAGCACCCTTGGAGATTGTCTTCAGCGTATTCTCCATATACTCTTTTCGATCTTTGTTGCTGTTCTTCGCAAGTTTTACATAACCCTTATCCTTGTCTAGACAGGACTCGATTTCCTTGTCGGACAACACAGGCGACTCAGCAGAAGATGCGGAGACATATTTCGCAGATAGACCTAAGACGAAGACTTTGCTTCTTTCAACAACCTCAAAGTCCGAGAACAGCACTGCATTAACGCTCGCTGTGTCTTCTGACTCACTGTATTTCATCGACTGAAGGCAGTCGCGTATCAGATTACATCTTTCTTTAAGATCCATCGGATCAGGGAATGAATTAAAGAAATCAATCTGATCACGAAGGCTGTTACTGACAAGTTTCTTCTCCGGATTCTTATATGCAGTTTCTAATGTGAACTCAACTAGTTTGCTGTACATATCGCCTACCTTCTCCTCATTGGAGATGTTGACGATATCGATCATGAACTCCGCGTATGCGAGCCTCATTTTTATCTTCTTTTTACTTTCATCATCGGTCGCCGAAGCCAATTCTTCTTTCTGTCGATCAAGATACTGCGCATATCGCTCCTTGCCCCATCCGATAGAAGTCGCATATCTGTAACAGCGGGAGAAACTGATTCTCTTATCCTCATCGTCGGCTTTTGTTTTTGATATCGGATTATATGCAATCTTCATGAACATTCCGTAATCGAAGTCATGCTCATAGAAGTCCAGAACCGACAGCATGAATTGGATTATGTTAGTAGTCGTGCACTTGATACCGGATGAGAATGTAACCGGTATGCCACGGCGCTCGAAGATCATTCTGAGCATATTTACATAATCTTCGTGCATATAGTAGACAGCAATACTACCGTAAGGTGTAGTACCATTCTCTATCTCATCTGCCACATGAGAAACTTCATTGAACAAGCCGTATGCTTTGACGAACTTGGACTCATAGGATTCTTCCTTAAGGAACTCTAACCCCTCATAAGAAGAGCCCAACTTCTTTGCAAGTGCATTGATGAACACTTTCTCCTCATATCTGAATACATCTGTCTCAAGCGAGGCGAGAACACATCCGCTTAACCAGGGCAGAAGGTATTCTATGTCCGTTGTATTCTCTATAACTTCTACCGCGAATCTCAGGCACATTGCCTCATTACACTTCTCGCTCTCGAGGAGGCTATTCTCGAACTGATCGGCAAGTGCCATCAACACCTTGGCTTTATCATTGGCAAGAGGCTCCTTACGGCAGCCCATGCACAGTTCATTCATCACCCTGTAAACTTCAGCTGAAGTCTGAAGTCCGCTGCTGGTCTTAGGAATGAAGTCTATCTTTCCGTCCCTTATCATCGGATCGATCATCTGGTGGAACATCACCGAAGCGGACTTGCTGCTTATGAATGTGAGTACCCCCTTCCCCTGCATAGCTCTGTCGGCATTGACCAACTCAAGCGCAACGTCAACCGCACGCTTAATGAATAAGGATGACGTTACATTATCATAGGATTCTTTATTGTAGATTCTCTTTAATCGGTTGGCTGTTTTTACTCTGTTGGTAATAAGAAGCTTTCTGCCTTGCAGGGAAAAGAACTCATCTGTCTTCATAAGCATACCTCGTGACGATTTCTATCCTTTAATTCTAATATTTATAAAAAGAACAAAAGTAAATTTTTCTTGAACAAAAGCGTCGCGACCGAGGTCAACGACGCTTTGGGTTATCCGTTATGTTGCTTAGCGGACTGGTTTTACTCCATACCCTCAACAAGTTTGTTAAACAGAGCTTCCTCTTCTTCAGGAGTAGAATCCTTGTCGAGAATACCTACAAGCTCAAACCCTTCTGCCTCAAGAGCATCAAGTTGAGCCTGTTCCTCAGCCGCCAAGACATCTTCACGGTCGTATACGACCACCCCGCTGTCGAGGTCTGAACCCGCGAGATGGAACTCAGCGGTGAAAACCTTCGCACATGACTTGTCGATATTGAAGATGCGGGAACCGTACTTGTCACACTTCTCTTCTGTTATGTCCTTAAGCCAGACTGCAATGTCGATGCAGCCATCACCAAGACCAAGCACTGCAATACGGGTGATATCCGGCTCATTCGCCGCATATTCACACACCTTGTTCAGAGTCTCAATATAAGGCTTCAACAGATAGTCTTTTACTTCTTCTTCGTTAAAATATTTCTTCTTCGTATCGTTCATAGTCGATACCTCCTGTATAAGATTTTGATCGTAAATATCCTCTTATAACGAGATGCGAAATATGCGCTGTTCAATCTGTGTGCCCCGACTATACAAAATCGAAAGTCGTTTGTTAAAGACTTTTTTACGAGGGATAAAAAAGATTCTCCGATCAGTCCGATTAATAGATCACATCAGTCAAGAAACTCCTTCAAAGCTTTCTCGAACTCCCGCTCAGCATCCTTACTGTAAGTATCAAGTATGGCAAACTCGATGTTCTTAAATGCATGCAGGTAATCCCCGATCACATTCGACGCAGCCACTGCAACCTCATGCGCAGGATTCTTCGCTCTGCCGCATCCGAATGCGCACAGGATAACCGTGTCACATCCGTTCATAAGAGCGACATCCAAGACCCTTCTTAAGCGCTTCTCGTGAAGCACCGTAAACCTCACACCCGAATATGTCCTCAGGTCTCTGGGATTAACATAATAATCGGGATTACCTGCACTCGAAGACGTATCAGGAGGGATACACGATATGACATCAAACCCGTACCTGTCTTCCTCCGGAATTAGAGTCGGTGTATCACCGTCGTACTTGACCACGGTAACGCCGGGCGTGTATATGAGATCGTTGTTAAAAAGAGGATCCTGACTCTTACTCTCAGGGTGATAGAACTCACCGACACATGCATCGAGACACGGCTTCAGTGTCGTGTATCTGCAAAGGTCCTCCTCGAGACCAGACTCACCCCTGTCCACCCTGCCTCCGGGGCGGATCCATGTGCTGTTAAGCACCGCGATATGGTTTTCGCCGGGGTAATCGAAGGCAGCCTCTACCGTGCTCATGCCCGTTACCAGCACCTTAGCCTTCTGCCCGTAACGGTTCCTGTCAGGCACGTCGATCTCATCTGCGCTCCTGATTATCCTGGTGGCGGCGATCGACTCCTCCACGCTTTTCTTAAGCAGGCTGTCCTGCTCACAAAGTCTCATTGTATCTTCAAAAGTTCTTACGTTAACATCTGCACCCATAGTAATTACCTCCTTGTGCATTTAAAACTCGTTGGGTCCTTAACAATCAACAGGCAAAGCCTATCTTATGTTCTGTCTTCTTCTGCTTGAACTCGGGGATGTCGCACGCATCGATAGTAGTGATGAGTTCATCCGTAAGTCTGTCCTCGGGCAAGCCGGAGATCCTTGCAGCCATATTCATCTCGGCTTCCTCGAGAAGCTTTCTGATATAACGTCCGTTGCCGTAATCGGGGCTGACTTTAGCCGCGTCACAGTTGCTGCGGATCTTATCCATCGCCTCTGCGGTAACAGCCATGTGCTTCTTGGACAGCATAAGCTTGGTGATCTCGCACAGCTCGTCTGTCGAGTAATCCTCGAAGCTGACATTAAATGCTATCCTCGACTTCATGCCGGGATTACGCTCCAGGAAGTCAGCCATGGGCTTGGGGTATCCTGCAAAGATGACCACCACATCGTCCCTGTGGTTCTCCATCTCCTGCACGATAGTATTGATAGCCTCGTCTCCGAAACTGCCCTCGTGTCTGTCACAAAGCGAATATGCCTCGTCTATAAACAACACTCCGCCCTGCGCCTCTCGAAAAGCCTTCTTCACAAGCTTTGCAGTGGAACCGACGTGGTCGCCGATGATATCGCCTCTGCCGACTTCCACGAAGTTACCCGTAGCAAGTATCTTCTCGTCACTTAAGATCCTTGCGCAAAGTCTCGCGACAGTAGTCTTGGCAGTACCGGGATTACCAGTAAATACCATATGCATTGTGCTTACGGCATTGGGGATCCCCCTGTCTTTACGAATCTTATCGAGCTTGTACTTGGCGATGGCTTTATTGATTACTTCCTTGGCAGAGGGAAGCCCTATCATGGAATCGAGTTCTTCCCTCGCGGCGCCTTCCCTGCGGGACTCTTCACCGGAATCGCCCTCACAGGAAGTATCCTTAAGACCTTCATGCAGGCTGCTGATATCTTCCGCAAGGATAGCGTAAAGCTCATCTTCGGTTATCTCGTCAGCATTACCGTGCACTGCCATAAGACGCGCAGACTGATTTAAGATCGCGCGGTCAAGCAGGTTACGTACATATCTGCCGTTACCGAAGTTCTCTATAACGCGCACCTTATCAAAGATAAGACTTGCAGCCTTACATGCATCTTCATCTGCCGTGAGACCGCGCTCCTTCACCATAAGCCTGAAGATATCCGTAAGTTCTTCCGCAGAATAGTCCGGGAAATCAACCCAGTGCGGCACCCTGCTCTTCAGACCTTCATTACGCTCGAGGAATTCACGCATTCTCTCGTTGTAACCGGCAAGTATAACGATAACGTTATCACGCTGGTTCTCAATCTGCTGAAGAAGCGCAGTTATCGCCGAAGATGACGCTATCGCATATGCTTCATCGATGAAGAGGACTCCGCCCTTGGCTGCGGTAAAAGCCTCTTCTACCGCTTCGACAGGTAACAGCGTGTTAAAATCATTACCGCCGCGCTCGACAAACACACCGCTCTTGAGAATATTCTTCTCCCTCGCGATCCCTGCGAAAAGCTTAGCTACGGTCGTCTTCGCACTTCCGGGGTTGCCCGCGAAGATCATGTGAGATGAGAGCGGCTGATAATCTCCGCCCTTATTCTTCATGCGCTCCTTCTCGACGATATCCGAAGTTATGATGCTGTCAATCTGCTTCTTCACTATATCGAGACCGATGAGGCTTTGAAGCTTATCGTAACTCGATTCAGACTTATCCCTGTCGAGCATCAGCTCGCCTTCAGGATCGAGATTATATATACCCGACAAAGACTTGTTCAAGCACCAGGAATCAAATCTGTCAAAAGCTTCCAGCACCTGCGTCTGAGTAAACTTATCGCCGGTATATTGCTCCATATACTCATCTGCATAATCAGCATACTCAGTGTTCTGTGATGCACTTATCAGAGTCTTGAAATAAGAGACGGCCGCAGCCTTATTTCCTTCGCCTTCTTTAAGCGTCAGAAGCGGCATATATTTGCGAAGCCCCGTAAGCAGATAGTACGAGAAGCCTGCGTCATTTTTATTGTATGTGAATATGAACTGGCAGCGCTTACCGTGCTGCTTGTACAGGCTCTCTATGTACTCGCTCGCCGTAACATACTGCGATGCACTTACGCCGAACCTCGGAGTCATGTCGATAACAACGGTTCCGCCGTAGTTATTCTCGATGACATTAACAAGGTATTCGTCTCCGTGATGAAAGATACTGGGCTTTATCTCACTGATATACACAATACGTCTGCTGCTTAAGCGGTTGGCATTTAGAAGATTTGAAACAAGAACTTCCGCCATACCGAACTCCGACTCACGGCTGTTACCTGAGATGATGTAGTGAATCATATTTGTTCCCGATGGTTCCGGAAGACGGTTATCGGAGATAGTCTTTATCTCATTACAAAGGGTCTCGTCGTAGATATCCAAAGCCGGCATATTATCGTGAGCGATACGTTCATCCATGGTAAACGGCAAAGCCTTGGCTTCATCATCTCTCAGATAATAAGTCCAGACCTTGGCGGCATCGACAACCTTGGTCATTGTACCGTGAAGGAAATCGTGCCTTCTGCTCTCAAAAGCATTCTCCTGGAACTGAAGCATAGTAATCTCATAAGCATCATTACTGTTAAGCTTCACTTCGAAGTTAGCCTTCATGAGCTCACATAAGTCATCGAACACCGTCTGATAATCAGTCTTCTTATCGTCATAAGCGAAAGACGCCAGCGATACATCGCCTGCCTCGCGGTAGATAAAGAACGTCATATTATTGATCAGGGACTGCTGCATAAACATATTAAGTGCAGTTATCTCACTGTCATAATAAAAGTTCTTCAGATTTATCTTCGCCTTCTCCTTGATGAGATTAGCGTTTGTCTTAACCGGTATCTCGTAGTACCTCATATGGAAAACCTCCGTGAATTGTTCTCCTATGTTGTAGGCACGAGAAGTTTGGTTTTAAACCTCAGCGAATTCCAATTACTTACTGTTTAAAGTCTCGCCTGCCGTTACTACAACATAATGGAAAAACATTCTACGGAGGTGTCATATGAAGATTATCGATGAATTGGTAAACAGTTACAGCAAGACTCAGCAGCAGATGATAAAAGACAGAATCTATTACAAGATGCAGATTTGGCGCATCGAGGGAGAACTCGAGGAAGAAGAACCTGATTTGGGACAGATAGGCAGCTTACTGGTGGGGCTTGCCGTAGGTATGAAGCTCGGTGTCGAGATACCGACATCCGTTTACTTTGAAGACGGTCAGATTGAAGTTGATACTATGAGTGACCTTTTGGGTCAAAGATGGATTCCTATGTTTACCAGTGCCGATGAACACGATGGGACAGTGGAATTCTCATTAAGCATTCCGCTCGAACGCCTCGTCCGCGAAGCTTACGCCCGCGACGACATCGACGGCATCGTCATCGACCCGTTCTCTGAAGGATTCACCGTCACCAAGAAGCAACTGAAATTTGTGTTGGATTTTTACAACTCGTAACGGAATTTCTATTTTGGGAATTCCGTGACCAAAATCGAGGTCATTTGGTAACGTTTTTTCGAATATGAGAATTTGGTTACCAAAATCAGCCTAATCTCGTAACGGAATTTCCATTCTGAAGATTCCGTTACCAAAACACCCTGAAATCCGTCACCAAATTTCAAAATTCAAGAATTCCGTGACGAACTGGTCATCACATTACCGTAAACAACAAAAACAGCGACGGTTTTACCCGCCGCTGCAAAAGGATCAAAAACGCGATCACAACCGCTGTCAGATCACAGTCTGACTCACCATCTTCGTCTGCGACTTTCGAACAGTCCTAAGCGATGCCGCGAAGATCTTGTGAACTCCGGTGATCGACTCGACAAGCGACTCGCGCACATTATCATTGACACTCAACACACCCGCGAAGTTCAGATATACAAGAAGTCTTCCCGTCGCATAGAAACCCTTCTCCAGAAAATCCGTGAACCTGTCCCTGCCGATCGACTCCGATGCGAGACTTGCTGCACAGATCATCGTCATCGTATCGCGGAAGATAAGATCTCCGAGAGAATTGTGCCCCTTCGCCTTAAGATCCCCGACGAACCCGTAAGATACTATGCTTGCATTCTCCGCAAGCTCTTTAAGGTTATTTGCTTTCTCATTACGTGTTTCCGCAGATGCCTGATTCTGCTTCTCTCCTGCAGGTACCGTACTGTCAAAATTCTTGTTTTCATCGTCCATAATTTTAATCTCCTAGTCATAATTATTTTTGCCGGCAACTTCAGCGTAGCAACTTTCTTTGTCGAAAACACCTACGAAATGACGACAATTTTCGACAAAAGCGGTCGTATAAAACCTGCGCCCGTGCTAAAATAACGCGTGTATTAATAACAGATAAGGAAAATTACCATGAAACTTACCAAGATCCCAGCAGTTGCAATACCTGACATCCTTCTTCCACGTACAGGAACAGACCTCGAGAAGTGGGCAGTAATAGCCTGCGATCAGTACACATCAGAACCCGAATATTGGGATGCATGTGATAATTTCGTAAACGACGCTCCTTCCGCATTAAGGATCGTACTTCCCGAAGTTAAGTTAGGACTTGAGACTGAAGAGCAGATCGAGAACGATCTTAAGGATATCGCTTCCAACATAGACAGCTATATCAACAACAATATCTGGGGCGCGCCTCTCGAGGGATTCATCCTCACGGACAGAGCAACTTCGCTCCACCCTTCAAGAAGAGGAATCATGCTCGCGGTAGATCTCGAGCAGTACGAGTTCACCCCCGGCAACAAGGCGCTCATCAGAGCAACTGAAGGAACGGTATTAAGCCGTATCCCTCCCCGCGTTAAGATCAGAGCCAATGCTAAGGTGGAGCTCCCTCACATCATGCTTCTGTACGATGATCCCGAAGACAAGGTCATCGGCAACGCGTTGAAGACAAATCCCGAAGTCATTTACGATACGGACCTCATGCAGGGATCGGGTCACATCACGGGAAGATTCATCCCCGCTGATTCCGATGCGGCACAGGGCATCGTCGACGACTTCAATACACTCATAAGCGAAGACGGACTTCTGTTCGCAGTAGGCGACGGCAACCACTCCCTTGCTTCAGCGAAAGCTCACTGGGAGAACGTCAAGAAGACCGTTCCCGAAGATCAGCAGGCGACACACCCCGCAAGATTCGCACTTGCAGAGGCAGTCAACATTCACGATAAGGGTCTCGACTTCGAGCCTATCCACCGCGTGATCTTCGGCATCACCAAGGACGAATTCATGAGCAAGGCTGAAGAGTTTTTCGGCAAGGAATTGGATGCAGCTGAAGGCCAGAGCTTCATTGTGGTATCCGAAGGCAATGAGGACATCAAGGTAACACTGAAGAACCCTCCTCACATGCTCCCCGTCGGCTCCGTTCAGATGCTCATCGATAAGTTCGAACTTAACTGCGACTACATCCACGGCGAAGACTCCGTAAGAAAGCTCGCTACAGGCGATGCTGTCGGCATCCTCGTAGAAGGCATCAGCAAGGACACCTTCTTCAAGACCATCGAAAAGGAAGGCGTTTTCCCCAGAAAGACTTTCTCCATGGGAGAAGCATTCGAGAAGAGATTCTATCTTGAGGCAAGGAAGATAACCTTATGAGCAAAGTCTGCATCATAGGCGCAGGTCTGTCCGGACTTCTGTGCGGAATGAGGCTGTCCAAAGCGGGCTTCGAAGTCATCATATTGGAACAGCTCACATACCCCGGAGGACTCCTCGCATCCACACACTTGGGCGGCGAATATATCGAGCTTCTTCCGCACCACTTAAGACGTACCGACAAGGCACTTTTGTCGGTCACGAAGGAGCTCGGCATCGACGGCAAGGTCAAGTGGTACGATGCATTCTGGTACGGACTTGCTTCACGTAAGAAGGTCGGATATTTCGAAGGCGGCTTCGCGACGCTGTTTAACCTCATGATCCAGACCATCACCGATAACGGAGGCAAGATCATGTATTCTACGAGTGTGTCTGAGATTACCAAGAAGGATGACGGCACTTATGTAACGTCTTGCGTTCTTTCCGATTCCCGTAAATATGAGATCGAGAGCCGCTATGTTGTCTTCACGGGTTCATGCAGAACATTCGTGAATGTAAGCCACGGTCTTCCCATGTCTATGAACATGAGAGACCAGCTGATGAACCTTACTTATCAGTCAAGGATCTGCCTCGCGCTCCTTATGAAGAAGCTGCCAAGCGACGCTTACATCCAGCTTAAGTTCCCGGCGAACACAGAAACTCCTTTCGCGAGGATCGTAAATCACAGCGCATGCATCAAGGACCGTAATTACGGCGGTCAGGTGCTGTATCTTGTAGGTAAGTGTCAGATATCTGATCCCCTGTGGGTAGAATCGGATCAAAAGATCATGGAAGAGTACTTTCGAGCTTACAGAAAGCTCTACCCTCTTATCAAGAAATCCGACATCAAGTCATGGCGTCTCACCAAAGTCCGTTATGCCGTATCGGAGCAGTTCCCCGAGACGGATCTGACGGAACCTTTGGATAATATATTCGTATGTTCATCTGCTCTCACGAGCTTCTCCACACAGGAGACCCCCGAGAACAGAATGGACCGCATAACATTACTTGCCAACAGCATATGCACCAAGATTATCGAGAAGGACCAATCAGATAATGGGCACCAGGAAGACTTCATCGTTACAGCCCTTTGATACAAAAAGACTTCTGTACCTGATAATCCCGGCACTCGCTTACTTGGTTCCGGGCATCATTCTCATGGGCTGGAGCGAGCAGATAAATGTAATAAGATTCCTGCTTACGATGCTTATCTTCTCGCTCGCGGCATACCCGCTTGCAGCAAAACTCTTCCCTTTGTCACGAAGCGGCGGCTTCATACTTGCAAAGCCCCTGGGACTTCTCGCATCAGCTCTTGCCGTATGGACGCTGTCCTATCTTCAGATCGGAAGAGTCAATCTGATATTCATCATCATCTCGATCGCGGCGCTCGCTTTCGCATGCTGGTATCCGAAGTCTCTTCGCGAGAACGCGCTCGACACATTAAGAAAAGACGGCACCGTCGAGAACATTGCGGCAGAAGAAACGGTCTTCGCACTCGCTCTCACGATCCTTTGCTTCTACAAAGGCTTCAACCCGAACATCAACGGACAGGAGAAGTTCATGGACTACGGCTTTATGATGTCCATGATAAGAAACTCCCGTCTTCCCGCGAACGACATGTGGCTGTCGGGCTACTCGATCAACTACTATTACTTCGGTCAGTATATCTACGCATTCCTCGCGAGGCTGTCTTTCATCAAGCCCGGCGTCATGTACACGGTCGCAATGTGTAATGCCATCGCACTTCCTTTCGCGATGTGCTACAGCATAGGACAGATGCTCATAGACGGAGCTCGTGCACACGGCGTCAAATGCAACAGATTCATCGCGATCATCGGCGGCATCCTGACGGGATTCGCGGTATGCATCTTCGGTAATTCACACTCATACTTCTACGACCAGAACAGCATCGGCAACGGTCTTCTCGAGCTGTTCTACGAGTGGGGCATCGACGTCGGAAGAACGGATAATTTCTTCTATCCCGACAGCACGAGATTCATCGGATACAACCCCGACTCTTCACTTATCGAAGGCATCAAGAACGGCGGCGACTACACGATAGAGGAGTTCCCTTTCTACTCCTATCTCGTAGGCGACCTTCATGCACATGTATGTTCCATGATAGTAGTACTGTTGATCTTCGCGCTTGCGGTCACGCTCGTAAGTAAAGTCCTCGACCGCGACCTCGAGCCTCGGTTCTACTCATTCCTTCTTAAGCCCGAATACATCGCGATCGCCATTCTCCTCGGCATCGCGCAGATGACCAACTACTGGGATTTTATGATCTACTTCATCTTCGGCTCGATGCTGCTTCTCGTCGTAAACACTTACAGATCAGAGAAGTTCTCGACCGTATTCGGAGCGGTACTTTTCTTCGTTGTCACGGGCGGCATACTCGGCATCTACCTTATAAGTGCGCACAATCCGATCATACACACTCTGCTTCAGATCATCCTCTGCGCAGCAGCCATGGCGGCATGTTGGAAGTTCCCGTGTGCGCTCACAAGGACCTCTGCAGGCATGAGTTTCTTTTTCGCAACGGCATCGGTCGTAAGCCTGCCGTTCAACTTCTGCTTCGACATGATAAGCAACTCTATCGCGGCATGCGTCAACCACTCCTCACTGTACCAGCTTTACATCCTGTGGGGCACGCACGTGATCATCTGCGTCACGTTCCTCGTGTTCATCATCGTCTTCAGGAACACCCCTTCCGAAAAGAAGAGCAAAAAGACATCCGCCGAGCCTTCCTACGCAAGTCCCGTAGAGAAGTTCTTCAAGGAAAGAAATCCCATCGACGTTCTCGTATCGGGAAGCATCGTCGTAGGTATTCTGCTTCTTATCTTCCCGGAGATCTTCTATGTACGCGACATCTACACGGGCGGATACCTTCGTTCGAACACGATGTTCAAGTTCACGTATGCGGGATTCATTATTCTTTCAATCTGCATGATCTATGCGGTATTGAGACTGATGTTCATAAAGACACGTGACGGCAATTTCAGCACGACGGCTTTCGTCATCTCCATCATCTTCTGCTTCATGCTCCTCGTTCCCGCGCACTATACCATCGAGTCACTGAAGCAAAGAAGCGGCGAGCTTGTCCGAGAGAACTTCAAGACACTGGACGGCACCGCTTATCTTGATGACTACACAAGTCCCAACATGAATAACGTGCGTCCGGGCAATCTCAACGACTATCAGGCATGCATAGAGTGGTTCAACGAAGAAGTCGACGGCGATCCCGTTATCCTCGAAGCATACGGCTTAAGCTACACCGACAACAACATCGTATCCGCATATACAGGACTTCCTTCGGTCTGCGGATGGCAGACACACGAGTGGCTGTGGAGATTCCACGGCATAGTCGATCCCGAGACTGACCTTCTCATATCCGACCCCGACTACGATGTATGGGAGCTGTATCTTACGCCGCGCCACACGGATATCGATCTAATCTACACTTCGAACGACCCCGATACCGTATACTCGCTTCTTAAGAAATACGACGTCGCTTATGTCGTTATCGGTGACATGGAAAGAAGTAAATACAGCGGCTTAGACAACACCGGTATTTTCCTGCAGTTCGGTAATATCGCTTTTATCTCGGGAGACCTGATGGTAATAGAGATCTGGTGATCTATTAAGCCAGCTTGTACATGAGAGCATCGCGTCCCGGGCCGTAGTAGTCCTTGCGCTGATTGTATTTTACGAATCCGAATTTCTCATAAAGGGATATCGCGGGCACATTCGTGTCCTCTACTTCAAGGTAGACCGTATTGCATCCCTTCCCCTTAAGAAGATCGATCATGGATGACAGAAGCTTTCTTCCCGCCCCCTTGCCGCGGTACTCCGGGAGCACGCACAGGTTGCCTATCTCTGCTTCGTCGAGCACATATGCCGCACCGATGTAGCCTATAAGCTTTCCGTCTTCAAGGCACGCCTTAAGCCCCGCCTTGTCGTGATCGGTAATGAGTCCTTCTATGCTGTCAGAAGTCCACGGATGCGCGATGCCGGTCTTCTCGAGAGCCATTATCGCTTCGATATCTTCCTTACGGATATGATCAATATTCATCCCACTCAATTGTGATATCTCTCCGCTCTTGATACTGCGCAGTAGGATGCCTTTACTGCCGCGCCGTTAACGGGCTCGATGCCTTCCGCGGCGCTCATGATGCCCTTGGGGAGTATCACCGCACCCGAAGCATACTGCACCTTGTGTGTGAAGAATAAAGCTTTTCGCACCGTCTCGGCGCCGTCGCCCACCACAAGGAACTGCTTGTCGGAAGCGCCCGGAATCTTCTCAAGTAGCTCCGTGAAATCCTGATTAAAATACGCACCGTCTTCCACGAGCACATCACCCGTCGCGTCATCATAAGCCGCGGCGAAAACCCTGTCATTACGCGCGTCGAAGCACGGAACTATGATGGTGTCCGCAGGATCCGATGCGACGTTCTCTACGCTCATGGCAAGCGCCTTAAGAGAAGATACGGGGATCACATTAAGTCCTGCCGCGAGCGCCATACCCTTTACGGCAGACAGACCGATCCTGATACCTGTGAACGAACCGGGACCTGTCGTTACGGCAAGTGCATCCATGTCGGCGATCTTAAGACCCGACTTCTCACACACGCGCATCACGAGCGGCATGAATGTCTCGGAATGAGTCTTCTTCTCGAGCGACAGCTCGTATCCCAGTTCCTTACCGTCCCCGTATATGCCTGCACAACAGGTACTGTTCGATGTATCACAGCACAGTATCTTCATTACGTAACCTCTATCTTTCTCATCTCGCCGCTGCCCGTGATCGTGATCCTCACGGTATCCTTCGGGAGCAGATCGTCTATAACGGAACTCCACTCTATCACGCACACGCCGCCCCTGTCGAAATACTCATCAAGACCTGCATCAAGGAAGTCATCGCTTCCGCCGAGTCTGTATGTATCGAAGTGGAACAGCGGAACCTGAGCGCGGCTTCCGTCTTTGTTCTCATCATATTCATTTACTATCGTGAACGTAGGAGAGCACACATCGTCCTCATTAAGACCCATGCCGCGTGCGATACCTCTTGTCATAACGGTCTTACCCGCACCGAGATCCCCGTCGAGTGCGAACACCTGACCGGGCTTCGCATTCTTCCCGAGCTTCTCTCCTATCGCCTGCGTCTGAGCTTCATTTGTCGTTATATACTCTGCCATTATCCTTCAACTCCCAGAAGCTTCGCTGCGTTACTGTACAGGATCTTCTCCCTCTCTTCTTCCGTAAGACCGAGATTATCGAACATCTTCATCTCGCTTTCATGGTCCCATGTGGGATAGTCCGTACCCCACAGAACCTTATCGGCACCGAACTTTCTTATAAGCCTTACCGCATCATCCTTCTCCATAAATCTGAAGCACGAGCAGCAGTCGACATACATATCGTATTTACCCGCGATCTTCTCCTCGACTTCACTCCAGACACTCCAGCCTCCGAGGTGCGCGCCGATCACGGTAAGACCCGGAAGCTTCTCAAGGAACACCTTGAGCTGATCGGGATTAGAGAGCTTATATCTGAAGTCGCCGCAGTGTGTAAGTACGGGAAGTCCCGCCTCTCTTATCATCTCGCCCATGCGGATCGCGCGGTCTTCTTCGAGGGAAAAGAACTGGAAGTCCGGATGAATCTTAACGCCTTTGAGGCCGAGATCCAGAAGATGCTTAAGATCGTCCTCGAGAGTCTCCGAATCCGGATGAAGAGTACCGAAGCCCGTGAACACTCCGGGGTGCTTCTTAACTTCAGATGCGATGAACTCATTGATCGTTCTTACCTGCGCGGGCTTAGTCGCGACAGAGTGAACAAGATAATGGACGACGCCGACCTTGGATCCGTCTTTGATAAGATCGTCCGTCTGCCCGTTAAGCTCTATCTTAATACCGTAGAAGTCGGAGATGCCCTGCACGGCTCTCTCGGCGATCGCTTCCGGATATATATGACAATGTGCATTAATCTTCTTCAACATCCCCGATATTATAACGCATGAAGTCATATCCTGTTATAATAGAAAAATGAATAAAGATTTCTTGATTAAAGACCTGATCGATTATTGTCAGGGACATAACGTCTATATTCAGACTCACAACTTCCCGGATCCGGATGCCATCGCATCGGGGTTCGGTCTTAAGAAGCTGTTAGAACACTTCGGCATCAATGCTTCCGTATGCTATGTCGGCAAGATCGACCACTTAAGCACGAGGAAGATGACCGAGTCATTAGGCATCGAGATTTTCTCCAAGGAAGAGATCGCTTCTTCCCTGACTGATTCCGATTATATTATCTGCGTCGATTCACAGAAGGGCGGCGGCAACATTGAAGATCTCACAGGCGAGGAGATCGCATGCATAGACCACCATCCATATAAGGAGAACGGTGATATTCCTTTCAAGGATATTAGAACTACAGGAAGCTGCGCGACCATTATCGCAAGCTACTTTAAAGAACTCGATCTCCCTGTCGACACACCCACGGCGACCGCACTCCTTTACGGTCTTAAGATGGATACACTTAACCTTACAAGAGGCGTTACTGAAGAAGACATCGATATCTACGGTTTCCTCTTCCCTTATGCTGACGAGTCCATCATTCAGAAGCTCGAGAAGAATTCAATGGAGTACGATGACTTAAGAGCATACGGTGATGCGATCAAGAATATGGTCCTCTACGACAATGTAGGATTCGCGAAGATCGAATTCTCATGTCCCGATGCTTTGGTAGCGATAGTAGCAGACTTCATCCTCTCACTTGTTGAGGTCGAAGTTGCCATCGTCTATGCGGCAAGAGAAGACGGCTGGAAGTTCTCCGTAAGATCCGAGATCGAGGAAGTCGATGCGGGCAAGATCGCAGAGGCAGCGCTTAGCGAATACGGATCCGGAGGCGGCCACTCGTTCATGGCAGGCGGTCTTATCAAGACTGAAGACATACATCTTCTCGGTCCCGAGCCTGACGACCGCATACAGGAACTGTTCATGAATGCGATCTCCCGGGGCTGATTCATCATAAAATTTCCTATTGAAATACTATGTTCGTAAGTTTATAATCCCCGACATGAACAGAAAGTCGTTTACAAGCTTTGATTTCTTTTTTGGATTTGGTTTCTTTACAAAGACCAGATAGATTTCACTGCGGGAAAAGCGACAAGAATAATTTACTTAAAGATAATTACGGGTCCTGCGGTGAAGACTGCAGGACCTTTTCTTATCTTAACAAAACGGAGGACATTACAATGACACCTGAACAGCTCGACAGACAGATCGCCCAACTCGTATCACAGAGGATCGCCATGAACGCACCCAGAGACTACGAGAGACACTTCGTCTACGCATTGAACAATGAGAACGATGCGACTATGACCACTCTCGAGAAGACATTGTTCCGCACGCTGTACGGGCTGTCCCATTCATACACATCGGCACACACAGCGAACTCATCTTCCCTCGATAAGACGATCAAAGACGCACTTGAGAACACACCGAACATCTTCCCCGACACCGCTTTCGTAGCATGCCAGGGCATCGAAGGCGCATACTCGCAGATCGCCGCAGACAAACTTTTCGCGAACGCGGACATCATGTATTTCAGAACCTTCGACGGCGTCTTCCACGCAGTTGAGGCGGGGCTTTGCAAGTACGGCGTGCTGCCCATCGAGAACTCTTCTTACGGCTCGGTAACACAGGTGTATGACCTTATGAAGTCGCATAAGTTCCACATCGTCCGCGCGATGAAGCTGCAGATCTCGCACAGGCTTCTTGCCAAGCCCGGCACGAAGCTTTCCGACATCAAGGAGGTCTATTCACACAGCCAGGCTATCGGTCAGTGCAGTAAGTTCCTCCGTGAGCACCAGGAGATAAAGGTCAACATCGTCGCCAACACCGCAGTCGCGGCGCAGATGGTCGCGAACAGTGACAGAGACGACATCGCAGCCATCTCTTCCCCTGACTGCGCTTTGCTTTACGGGCTTGATGTAATGAATGATAAGGTGCAGAACTCAGACCACAACTACACGAGATTCATCGTTATCTGCAAGGACCTCGAGATCTACCCCGGCGCCGACAAGGCATCCATCATGATCTCCCTCGGGCACACACCGGGATCCCTGTCTGACCTGCTTGCGAGATTCTCCGCACTCGGACTTAATCTTACGAAACTCGAGTCACGCCCCATCGAAGGCAAAGACTTCGAGTTCATGTTCTACCTCGACGTGCAGGCATCGGTCTACTCGGAGGAATTCATTAATCTTCTGTGCCAGCTCGATTCCGATCCGAATGCATTCACATTCTTAGGAAGTTACTCCGAGGCTTGATCAGCGGGGATTATACGCACCTCTTGCGTTACGGAACAGGATCTTCATAAGATTGCTGTTGCCCTTAAAGAAACTGATCTTCGTCGGCGTCTTTCCTTTGGGCGGGTATTCTCTCGTTACGGGTATCTCACAGGCTTTCATGCCGATCTGGGTTGCCCTTACCGAGAGATATGCCAGAAGCTCATATGTCATGAAGATATCCCTTAAAGGCTGCACCCTGTCATCCTTCAGATAAGCGGCAGAATAGGCTCTGTAAGCATTGGTCGTATCGGTAAATCTCTGATGCGCCGTAAGCGAGATCACGGGAGCATGAATAAGCTTTACCGCGAGCAGACGGATAAGAGGCGTATTGACCGCCTTGCCGCCTTTAATGAATCTCGATCCCTGAACAAGATCGTAACCTTCTTCGAGCTTCTCAATAAACTTTGGGACGTCTTCTATGCTGTCCTTGTTATTGCCGTCTATTGTGATTATTCCCTTATAGCCGCGCTCAAGCGCCCACCATATTCCCATGCGAAGCTGTGCGCCCTGCTTGCCCTCGTCCTGCTTAACAAGAAGCGTGTTCACATCGAGACTCTTAAGAGTATTCTCATCGGTACACCCGTCGGTCGAGCCCCCGTCGCAGATAACGATATCGGCATGATCGGACACCCCGTGTTCCTTCGCACGTTTAAGTTCCTTATGTATCCTGTCTCCCTCGTTTATTATCGGGATCAGTACAACATAATCCCTGGTCCTGCCCATATACTCCGTGCACTCGAACTTCGGCACGCCACACTTTCTCTCTACAACCATGAACTGCGCGAAACCTCATAAGTACAAATACTACCTTCACATTCCTCAATCATACTCAATTGTCCGGTAGTCAAATCTTCAACCAAAACACTTATAATCTCAGTTCCATCCTTGATTATATAAACAACTTGCTCTGTTCCTCTTTGATCAGCAATCATCTCTGAACTCTCCAAAGTTTGATATTCATAGATGCCCCTGTCAAACAAAAGATCCATATAACCCCTGATATCCGAATCAGCAGCGTATACCGCATCGGGATACTCTCTGGTTACATAATCAGCAATAATTGCATTGCTTTCGATGTAATCTTCTTCCCATATAAAGCTCGGATCTTTGGTATAAGACATAAAATTCATCACAGAACACAATGCAATTGCAGCTATAACAACAACTGATATATAAACTGATTTATATGCCTCCATGATATTCTTAGCGACTTCACAAAGCAGAATAATCAGAATAAATGCCGCCTTCATTCTGTCATAAGAATATTGTACTGAATGCTGTAACATGATCATATTTTCAATAATCGGGAAAGCACACACAAATAACAGAACTAAATTATTAATTCTAATGCTGCCTGCCTTTACAATATTCCATATGATCAATCCCAACAAGGCAATTACCGTGTACTTAAAAGAATCATAATAACCGCCTATCAACTGTGAAACCGATACCGGACCTACAGAATCTCTCACGCCATATCTCAACAACAATGTACCTAAGAATGCGTCTTGATCAATTCGCATAAAGAAGTGTGCAAAATATAAAACTAACGCTGATATTGTTAATGCACCTATTATAGTCACCCGCTTAACGGCAGTAATACGGGATAATTTCCAGTTAATGATAATCTCTGACAAAGCAAATCCCACATTTGCAACAAAACCGGTCCACTCAATATATGGGTTGATTAAAGCAAGAACATAAAACAGCCATCTGTAATTCTTTTTCCCGTTTATCGAACACTGATAGTATGCATATATCTGCAATAGCAAAGTAACCTGCATAACAGATTGGTTCCAATAAACCATACCCATACCGTGCAACAATTCCGGCAAAAACAAATAAGACAATACTCCAACCGCAACCAGGAAATACCTGTACTGATTCTTTTCATATACCGACAGCAACAGTAACGCCAGTATTATCGCTGAAACTCCAAACAATATGTTATTGAACAGATACAAACTTGCCGATGAAACGTTCAAGCCAAATATTTTACAAAATAACCACGGTGCAAAAAAACCGGCAGGGGAAAACGAAATATAGTAATAATTACCGACATCATCAGCAATAGCCATTCCCCATGGGATTCCTTTATTCTGCTCCCCTCCCATCGTTACCAAAGGTAAGAAGAGATGTTGAGATGCAGGTGTCTCATCATAACACTTCGTAGTTAAAAGAACATGCCACGTTGCATCTGAATCCTTAAAATCTATATTGCCGGTTCTATATCTGAACAGAGCAGAACCAAAAACAAGAAGAATGATAAACAATAGAATGAAAAGTGACTTTACGTATTTCATCCGAACACGTCTCCGACATACTCTATCATTGATGCAATAACGGACATATCATCTATTGTCGCGACTTCGATGGAAACATATCTGTCGTAGCCTGATGCCCTTAACAGATCAGACAACTCATTATGCAGATCTCTTTTACACACCGGCTTCATATAAGGCTCGCTTACATGAACATGATTGATAAGATGCGTTCTGCCCTTAAGCATATCGACACTCTCGCCGTTCTCGATCATCGTTCCGACATCAAGATTCAGAAGGAACCCCTTGGAACCGACACGAGATATAAGATCGAAAGCATCTTCCGTGCGGTTTATAAAGTTCGTGTTATAGATCGGCGGATTAGCCTCCATGGCAATGACCGTATCATGCTCATAAGCATAATCCCCGAGCTCACGGAAGAATGCGACAGCATCATCAACAGTCTTGTCTTCGGGTATCGAACGGCAGCGCGGACAGCCGAACACGAGATTACGGCAGCCGATCTTCTGCGCGAAAAGGATTGCTTTCTTCGTATAGGAAATAAGCATGTCCCTGTCAGCATCTTCGAATATATTTCCGCTGATCCCGTACCAAATCGACTGCATAGAAGGCACTTCAAACTCTAACTTCTCAGCCCACGTTCCCGCCTTTTCGAGCTGATCGTAAGGATCCTTGCCGAAGACGCGTGTAGGTGCTATCTCAAGTCCCTTAAACCCGTTTGCTCTCATCAGATCATAAACGGCGGCATCATTCTTCTCTTCCCATCCTATGTTGGAGATCGATAACTTCATGACTTACCTCCGTAAGATTCGACGAACTTTTTTATGTCACCCAGAACCTCTGCCTTGCTTCTGATATAACCGTCCCTGCCTCCGAACAGAGAAGCATAAAGCGTCCTGTAATCGTAATCGGCAGGAGTGCCATTAAGCTCGTTAACAAAGGGGATTCCTCTAAGATACTCATAAACTTCAGCTGCAGATACGGGTTCCGTCGCAGGATGCCACAGTGTAAGTCCCGCCTCAAGCGCGGTCTGAATATCACTCCAAAGTCTGCTTAAGTCATAGAACTGATATATGCTTCTGCTGTCGGTAAAGTTGAGTGCCGAGAATCCCAATGCAAAGAATCTTTCCTTGAGCATATCCCGGTCGGACTCGCTGACGTTAACCTTGTAGAATCCGTTGTCCTGCAATTCATAATAATCATTAAGACGCGGATCGGAATCGGCCAGTTCGTTGAACTTATCCGCCTTAAGCATAAACGGGATAACATTGATGTAATCGTAGATAAAATTCTTCTTTATGTTCTTACCGAACAGTCCCGGCAGTCTTATTATCAGGGCATCAGGATAACGCTCTCTTACTTTGCACTCGAGTACATAACGGTCATATCCGTATGGATGAAGTCCGTCCGTATCTATAACGGTATTCTCATCTGCACCGCGGGGATTTTTAAACACGTCTATCGTCGAGATAAGGACCAGCTTACGTGCTCCGATCTTTTTTATATTCTCATAGGCTTCATCGATCAGTGCCATATCCTTCTCGGGAGCATTATTCGCAAGATATTTTTCTGCACGAAGTCCGGCATAGATAAGAAGATCCGGATTCATTCCGAATGCTTCTTCTATATTCCGGGAATTATAAACAGCATCGAAGTTTCCCGCTTCGTATATATTGCTTCCGACAAATCCCGTGTATCCTACCAGAGCGTTCATCATAACCCCTTTTACTTTGTAAGCTTCTCTATGCTTTCGAAGCTGTAATGCTCCCTCTTAAATACCATATCCACAATGATCTGCAGATACTTTACTATCACCGTCAGTATCGCAAACAATCCGAAGAATCCGAACGACAGGAACAGTGCCGTAGTCGTCCAACCTTCAATAGGATTACCGATGAGGTAGACAACGAGTGTATAGACTATCATGAACATCGATATCAGCATCATCGCAGAAGTCATTACAAAAGATATCCTGTATCCGAAGTCGGTAAACAGTATCAGTGTATCAACGGCAAGACTTCTTCTGTATCTGTTCTCATTAGGATCGGTCGTTCCTTTGACTGCGGTCTTTACCTCATACTTGAGATTAGCCGTCTTCAGACCGCTTCCCGCATACATAGCCTTACGGTAAGGCACGGTCTTGTTCATGGAATTTATGCGGTTAATGACACGTCTGCTCAATACTCTGAAGCTTTCCGTAGACATGTTGTATTTAAGCGACGTGAACCTGTCAAAGACCTTATAGAATAATCGGGAAGAGAACTTCTCCCTGCGGTCCGGAGAAGCACTGACGATATCGTAACCCGTAAGAGAGTGACGGTATATCTTCATGATCATCTCAGGATCAAAATCAAGATCGGTATTATCAAACTCGAATACAAAATCGCCTATGGCAAGATCCATTCCGGCATCCATCGACAGCTCGAGTCCGTGGAAGTAACTCATATTAACAACAGTAATACTCGTCGTTGTGATACCGGCGCTTAACTTCTTAACGACAGCAACACTGTCATCCTCGGAACTGTCATTTACACATATGATCTCAGAGTGTTCGAAGTTATTCTCGAAGGTCGCGATGACCGCTTTCAAAAATCCTTCCACCCTTGCCGCCGCGTTATGAACATACACGACCGCAGATACAAAATTCTTCTCCTTATCAGCCATCGTCCAACACCTCATCCAAATCATATACTGTATTGATCTTACCTGAGAGAACTCCTACAAAAGTCGGTCCCTCCGAATACTTTCTGATAACCGTCGGTCTCGAATCATCGATCTCCGAACTCATAAGAATGGGCTTCATCGAGAACAGTGATTGTTTATATTCGAATCCGTAATCATCGAGCATATACTTACGCGCAAGATTCGCCATATAAGGGAAAGCCGTCTTGGGGCGTGCGGGACAGTCGTTGCAATTACCTAAGAGCGAAGCGGAACAGTATCCGCCGCTTTTCTCCTGACATGCGAACGAAGGCACATCATCATAACTTACGGTATGCGGAGTAAACGTAACCGATGTAAGTGAATGAAGTCCCGTCTTGCCGAAAGGCATTATCGAGAAGAACGGTCCGTCCATGACAGTAAAGCCGATCCCCTTAAGCTTATCGTTAACGTCACACAGAATTATCTCGCACAGCTCATACTTTATCTTAAACTTCTCGAACCCCGCCATATCCAGGATCTGATTGGTTCCCGCATAAGTCGCATTAAGGACAAACGAACTCTCGTACGATCCTCTGTCACCCGCATTGATGATATATGAATCTGAAGTCTTCTCTATGCTTTCGATCTTTATCCCGTATTCGATCTTTACCGCGTCACCGAACTTCTTTATCTCATCAACAAAGTAGTCCTTGAGCATCATGGCATCATAAGTATACTCACGGGTTCTGAACACGCCGTCGCACATGCCGTCGCGAAAATATGTCGAAGGATAAAGCTCCTCACAGGGTATGCCTGCCGCCTTACAGAAAGCCTTAAACTGCTCTCCGCTCGACCAGGAATACATACTTGATGTCGCATAGATCTGATCGAATTCCCTGTTGATACAAAAGGCGTAATCTTTGTTAAAGCGCTCGAAATATCCTGCCGACTTAACCGCAGTAGAGATAGAACGGGGATAATGATACCCCTGATGAACTCTTGCCTGATTAATATAAGTAGCACGCGAGAACGGTTTATCGTCACATTCCAGAACCGTTACCTTCTGACCTTTACGGGCACAGTACAACGCTGAATACAGACCATATAATCCGGAACCGATGATTAACTTATCAGATCTTTCCATAACTGTATTCCCGCTGCTGTTATCTCAAATCAGATCTGCCTTTGATCCTTATTCCGATCAAACGGAACATCGTCTTTATATAACTTATGATGAACGGAATAAGTCTGCGCTTAGACTCCCCTGCAAGCCTCTTATTGAACGTGATCGGGATCTCACCGACCTTGAAGTCCTTTCCTATCTTAAGCTTCATGAGAAGCAGAACTTCCTCGAGAACATCGTAATTGACAGAAGTAAGTGTTATCTCGCGCAATACATCGGCGCGGTATATTCTGAAGTTGGTGGAAAGGTCCTTCGCCTTAACGCCCGTTACGATGCGGAATACGCCGTTTAAGATATGAGACATGATCCTTGAAGTAACCGCGTCCTCGGTCTTTCCGCCCTTTGTATAACGCGAGCCGATGACTACGTCGTAACCCGTGATGAACTTGTTATAGATATCGGGAATATAGATAGGATTATGAGATCCGTCGCTGTCTAATACGAGCATCTTATCGCCCTTCATGACAGAGATTCCCTTGCGGTATGCGCCGCCGAAGCCGGGCTCTTCCTGGTTGACATAACGTGCACCGTACTGCTGACATACAGCCTCGGTATTATCCGTAGGCTTGTCTGTATCGACTACGATCATCTCGTACTCTTCATTAAGAGTATCCATCTGCTCTATAAGTCTCGGAAAGAGCAGCTTCAGGCTCTCTTCTTCTCTGTATGCCAACAAAACTACACTGATCATAATTATCTCCGCACCTATTCTAGCATATATATACGGTGATATTCTCGACTCCGCCGTTAATAAAAAGCTCGACGCTTCCGACATCTTCCAAAGTGAGTACGGAAGGCTCATGCGCGAAAGGTCTCTCGAGCACCGTGCGGTCATTGAACTTCACGCGCAGCTGTCCGTGCTCGTAAACCACGAACGAAGACTCCTTCTTAAGAAGATGCATGCCCTCGGTTATGGGAAGCATCGTAAGTCTGCCCGCCTTGTCGAACCCCATTTCGCGCGGGAAAGTGAAAGCTCCCACCTGAAGCTGACCCTTGTCCACGCGGCGGTTCCAGTTATACATCCACGCGATGTTGATCATGCGTCCGTCCGGCGCCTCGAGTATCTGCGGCGCGTAGAAATCAGGACCCGTCTCCACCGTAAAGTACGGCCAGGAATCAGGCTGCCCGTCAGGAACATCCGGGGTGAAATTAACTCCGTCGAAATCCCCCACGGCGAAGATAACTCTGTGCGGCATCGCCTTTATTGACGAGAACATAAGCACCCACTTATCTTCAAGCGGGAACAGGTTTGGACACTCGATGACGTTGCCGAATCTGCCGTCAGTAAGAAGCTCGCCCAAGTACTCCCAGTGAATAAGATCCGCTGAGCGGTAAAGAAGGATCGAACCCGTGTTGTGAATGCCCGCTCCCACTACCATACGGTACTCGCCGTTATAGGCAAATACCTTCGGGTCACGGAAGTCCCTGTTGGACCCTAAGGGGCACACGGGGATTATCGGGTTGCCCCCGTATTTCGTGAAGGTAAGACCGTCGTCGGTGAAGGCAAGAGACTGTGTCTGCTCCCCTTCTTCCGAGACGGACGTATAGAAAAGATACAGCCTTCCGTCCTTCTCTATCGCAGAGCCTGAGAAGCATCCGCCGTTAGTGCCGTTGTCGTAAGGCATGTCGGGGTAAAGAGCGATCGGGAGCTCCTCCCAGCTTATAAGATCATCGGAGACGCAGTGTCCCCAATGCATCTGCCCCCACCTCGGAGCGTGCGGATAATGCTGGAAGAAAGCGTGAAAACGACCCCGATAGAACACAAGTCCATTGGGGTCGTTCATCCAACCTGATTTATTCTTAAAATGATACTTCAACTGGATCAGTCGAGTTCGAGGAGTGAGACCTTAAGAACGCCTTCAGCCTTCTCAAGCTCGTCGATGATCTTCTGTGTAACCGGCTGCTCAACAGCAACGAAAGCCTGAGCGAACTGGTTGTCGGAACCGTCGTGAGCCTTTCTTCCCCAGTACATGGAGCAGATGTTGATGTTGTGCTTGCCGAGGATTGTAGCGATCCTTCCGATTACGCCCGGAACATCGTTGTTCTTGATGGCAAGAACCGTATTGGAAAGAGGGCAGTTCATCTCGTAACCGAAGAAGGAAACGATAACCTCGAGACCGGACTCGAATACAGTACCGTTGATCTTGAGCTCACGTCCGTCCTCTGTGTAGAACTTAACGTTGATAAGGTTGTTGTACTTCTCGATCGTAGGATCCTTAGTCTCAACTACTTCGATGCCGCTCTCAGCGAGGTTGTCCTGAGCATTAACGTAAGATACGTTGTCTTTTCCCATACCCTTAAGGAGACCAACAATGAGGGAAAGTGTGATAACACCTGTACCGGAGTTACCTGCAAGCTCTCCTCTGTATCTTACTTCTACCTTCTTGATGGGTGTAGCCTCAGCCTGGAAGTACATACGACCGATCTTCTCAGCAAGTGAGCAGTGAGGCTTGATCTCATCGATGCTTCCGGAGAAGGAAGGCATGTTGAGTGCTGCAACGAGCTCGCCCTTCAATGCGCCGTCGATGAGCTCAACTACCTGGGAACCTACCTTGTCGGTAGCCTCAACAGTGGAAGCACCGAGGTGAGGTGTGATGTAGCAGTTGGGAGCGTGGAGGAGAACATTGTCGAACTCCTGCTCGCCGGGCTTCTTGTTGTAAGAAGGCTCCTTGTCGAATACGTCGATGGCAGCAGCTGCAACCTGACCCTCAGCAAGTGCGTCAGCGAGATCCTGCTCGTTAACAAGTCCGCCTCTTGCAGCGTTAACGATGCGGACGCCTCTCTTACACTTGTAGAGCTGCTCCTTTGCGATCATGTTGTATGTATCTTTTGTCTTAGGTGTGTGAAGTGTGATGAGATCAACCTGGGGAAGGAGCTCATCGAGAGTCTGGCAACGGCCTACGCCGAGCTTCTCGAACTTCTCTGAAGGTACGAAAGGATCGTAAGCGATAACGTTCATACCGATACCCTTGAGCTTTCTTGCTACGATGGAACCGATTCTTCCCAAGCCGATAACACCTGCTGTCTTGCCCTCAAGCTCGTAACCTGTCCACTGACCTCTTCTGAAGTCACCGTTGTGTACGCCCTCGTTAGCTGCACAGATATTTCTGAATACTACGAAAGCATGTCCTACTGCGAGCTCACCTGCTGCCATGTTGTTAGCCGTAGGTGTGTTAAGAGCTATAACGCCGTGCTCCGTACAAGCAGGAACGTCGATATTGTCGATACCTGTACCTGCACGACCTACTGCCTTGAGACAGTCAGCGTTAGCGAGGAGTTCAGGTCCGACCTTAGTAGCGGATCTTACGATAAGAGCGTGGAAGCCCTTGATGTGCTCGTTGATCTCTTCCTGTGAATGACCGAGATACTCTTCTACTTCGTATCCCTGATCCTTCAGGTACTGAACAGACTTCTCTGCAATGCTCTCTGTGATTAATACCTTCATAATATATGCTCCTTAATCTTTAATTAACGCGGTGATCAGAGAGATGCGAGGACTTCGTCGAGGTCCTTGAGAAGTGCATCCATCTCCTCATCTGTTGTATCAGCCATGTGAGCGACTCTGAATGTCTTGTCCTTGAGATCGCCGTAACCGTTGCTGATGAGCCACCCCTTCTCGCCCATAGCCTTGTTGATATCGGAGAAAGGATGTCCTGTTGTGTTGTTAATGCATGTAACCGTTACGGAGAGGTTCTCGGGATCGGAGTAAAGACCGCCGTGTGTCTTAGCCCACTCCTGAACCTTGGCTGCAAGTCTCTTATGTCTCTCGTATCTGTTCTCAAGACCTTCCTCGAGGATTCTGTCAAGCTGATAATCCAGAGCGAACATGTGTGAGAGTGAAGGTGTGGAAGGATACTGATAAGGCTTCTCCTTAACGAACTTAACGAGCTCAACATAGTCGAAATACAGACCTCTGTTCTCGATCGTCTTAGCCTTCTCGATAGCTCTGTCGGATACGGCTGCGATAGCCATTCCCGGAGGAACACCGAGGCACTTCTGTGTGGAAGTGATGCATACGTCGATTCCGAGCTCATCTACGGGTACGAAGTCGCCTGCCATGGATGAAACCGTATCAACGCAGACGATAACGTCCGGATACTTCTTATATACTTCTGCAAGTCTTGCCATAGGATTGTGGATACCTGTGGAAGTCTCGTTCTGTGTGATAGTGATAAGATCATACTTACCTGTGGAAAGAGCCTCTTCGATCATCTCGGGTGTTGTGATCTGTCCGAGCTCGCTCTCGAAGATATCAGCGGGGATACCGTTAGCAGTACACATCTTGTACCATCTCTTACCGAAAGCTCCGATGGAGAATACGGCAGCACGCTTAGCTGTGAAGCATCTTACTGCGCCTTCCATAAGTCCGCTTCCTGAGGATGTGGAAAGAACGATAGTGTTCTTTGTAGCCATAACCTTCTGCATCTTCTCAGAGATTCTCTGCTGCAGTGCAGTAGCGTCCTTTGTACGGTGTCCGATAAGAGGAGTAGCCATCTTCTCGAGAACTTCAGGATTAACTTCAACGGGTCCCGGAATAAATAATTTCTTGTGCATATCTTAAGAGTCCTTCCTTTATAAAAAGCAACCATGTGATTATAGCACGGGGAAAGATTAAAAGTGAGCATTATGGGGTTGTTAATTATTACAAAAAATAAAATAAGAGCCGGCTTTTCTTTATAAGCCGGCTCTTTTGTTCAAGTAATTTTCAATTTAGCCTGATCAGGTAGGATCCTCAGCCATTGCTACGAACTCATCGGGGTTGGCTGCCTCGGTCTCTGCAGCTGCAGGATCAGCAGCACCGTCAACAGTCTGGACCTCACCGCTTACAGTGCTGGATGTATCAGCGGGAGCGGATCCGCCGCCAACCTGGAACGTTACTGGGATCGTGCCGTCGAGTACACCTACAGGAGGCAGGAGCAGCTGATCGCCGTTGCTCGGTGTGTAGCTTGCATCAAGACCGTTGTAATCGAGGATGATCTGAATTCTCGCATCGGATGTATTCGCGATATCATCGATTCCGTAAACTGTATTGAACAGATCCCACCATGTTCTGTAACCGATGTAATCGGAGAACTGGAATCTTCCGATAGGATAAGAAGGATCCTGTGTTGTTGTTGCTGCAGGTTCTGTCTCTACAGGGATCATTGTCTCAACTGTCGCCGTCTCATTAACATTAGTCTCGGAAACCTCGGCGTCTTCCTTACCGCAGGATCTTACGATCGCACTGATGAGGATGATAAGACATACGACACATACGATAACGAATGCCAAGAACATATAACCGTTTCTGTTAAGTCTCGGTACCTTTCTCTTTCCGCCGCCGTTACCGGAACCGGAAGACTGTGTTCTGGGTCTGCTGGAAGTAGATCCGCCGGGTCTTCTCTGAACCGGGGGAACACCCTGATTAGAGGGCTGAGGGGTTACACCATATGCTCCGTTGCCTGCCATTGCAGCACCTCCTGCTTCCATGCCCTGCTCGGCTGCAACCGCGGCACCTGCCGCAGCGCCAGCCATATCAAAGGCACTGTCATCAATTCCGAGAATGGAGTTAATCCAATCGTCGTCAGAACTGGGCGGAACCTCACCGGGTGTACCTGCAGGATTGTCATAACCCTCCTGATACTGTCCGGGTGTATATCCGTACTTGCCGTCAACATAAGGCTGCTCATCGTAAGGACCGTATGAAGTCGGGCTCAATGATTCGTAACCTGACTGATCCGGAGCCTGCTGTACGGGGATCTGCTCGGGAGCAGCCTGAACAGGTGCAGCTGCCTGAGGCATTGCAAATCCGAAGTCAAGTCCCGGATCTGCTGCGGGAGCTTCGGGTACGGGCTCCTCAGCCATATTCTCATTATTTACCATCTGTCCGTAAGAGTAGACTCCCTGGTCGGGATTATCCGCGGGGACATCCGCATTGACCGCAGCAGTAGGAGCCTGATAGTCATTAGCTCCGTATACCGGCATCTCGGGGATCTGCTCGGGCACGGGCTCCGGAATGTCATTAACAGTCTCGGCTCCGTTCTCGAACGGAAGGCTGAAATCACCGTCGGATTCAGGTTGAACGTTCTCATTGTTCTGCTCAGCAGGCTTGTCATTGTCTGTCATAACCGGGAACTCAACTCCTAACTTATCAGATTCTTCGATCTGCGGCTTATCGCTTTGAATATCGAATTCGGGAACGGGAATGCCTTCAGAAGCGCTGATAAGCTCTTCATCGGACGGAGCAGTCAGGACACCTGTCTCACCGAATACGGGAGGCTCCGCATTCTGCATCTCCTCGCCGTTTCCGACACTGTAAGGATTAAACTCACTTCCTGCGTCGGCTGCTGCAGCAGCGGCTACGAAAGGTGTCTCGGTAGTTTCTGAAAATACGAATGTTCCTTCTGCGGGCTGCTCGGGAACAGGTGCAGGTGCGGGTGCAACTTCAGGCTCTGCCTTAACCTCGGGAGCATAAGATGCTGCTACAAAAGGTGATGTTGCGGAAGACTCCGCGGATGCCTTCTTCGCCTCTGCCTCGGCGCTCTCCTGGGCAAGCTTGGCCATAAATGCCGCATCAAGTCTCTCTACGGGCTTTGTCTTATCCGCATCTGTATCTTCATTGATTGTAAACTCGGTAGTGGAAACAGTCTGCATCTCGGGCGAAGGAGTGCTGCTTACGGAAGCGAAAGGATTAACTGCTTCGCTTACGAAGATGGACTCCGCCGCACTTGCCGCAGCACCTGCTGCCGCTGCCTCAGCCGCCGCGGGAGCTGCCTGTGAAGCGGCTGCCGCGCCTGCAACGAATGTACCTGCTGCCGCTGCAGCACCAGCCGCACCGGCCGCCGCTGCAGCCGTATCGGAAACTGCCTTGACGGAATCGGCAAACAGGGTCTTCATTACATCCTCTGCGCTTACTTCTGAAACATTCTTATCGATGGAAGGATCGAGGAACTGAACGAAATTGTTATCCTCAGCCTTCTTCGGGGGCTCTACAACGATACCCTGATCGCCCGTTGCCTGCTGATTGACCGCGGGAGGAGTCATACCGCCCGCAGCATTATCACCGAACATTACGAACGAATTCTCTGTACCCTGAGGCTGATAATCCTCGATAGTCATGCTGCCGGCAAATCCCGCCTGAGCTGCCGCATTGGCTGCAGCACCTACAAGACCGCCGTCAAGAGTAGACTGGATACTCATATCGGAAGTATCTTCTTCCTTAACCTTCTTTCTGAAGCCGAACAGACCCTTCTTCTCATCGGATACAACATCCTCAACGAAAGAGATAGCGAACTGCATCGGAACATCGGGCATTCTCGCGGAAGCCTGAGTGATTATAACGCCTGCAGCATCGCACTGGTCATCAGCCTCATCGAGGATCCTTAAGATCTCGCGCTGACCCAAAGCATCGTATACTTCCTTATTGCAGAGGATGATGCAGTCATCCTGGGCAAGTGTGAAGAAGTTGGACCACAGAGCATTCGCCGTCTTGGACGAGCAGAAATAAAGGAAATCCGCTACCCTGTTACCCTTGGCATCGATAGGCTCCATGGGGATGCCCGCATCTGTCAGAGGATAAAGAGTATCGTCTCTGTAAAGGAATGCGAGACCTGTGCCGATAGTAACGGCAAAAGCCTCGGAATCTCTTACGATAACACCTGAGAAATAAGGTGTACGGTCATCAGCTTCGGCGATCCTCGACTTACCTGTTACATCAACGGCAGTCGTGAGGAATCCTTCGATCATCTCATCGATCTCTTTGTGACCGAACTTGACTTCATTACATGTACCGCGAAGCTCCGGCTCATAAGGCGGCATCATACCGGGTTCGTAGTTGGCAAGCTTCGGGTGTGCAAATACTGAAAGGAAATAGCCTCTCTCGTTCTTCTCTATTGTTATATCAGCCTGACGGGCCTCTCTTTTACCGAAAAGTCTTCCGTCGAGGTAAAATGCATCAGTTAATGTCTTGGATGGGAAATATCTGGCCGTAAGAGTACTTGCCAGATTTGTTAAAACCGCCATGTTCGACCTCCGAATAATAATTCAGAATTATTATAACACAATGTTTTTAATGACAAATGTTTTTTACCTTATTTATAAAATACTAATAATGCCGCCCGAAAAGCTCCGGACGGCATCTGATGAAAGTCTTTTCGAGCCGTGTCAGCGTCAGTGTCCTATAAGGCCGCCCCCGGATGAATCGGATGAGCCCGAAGTCACAACCGCTCCGCCTTCGAATTCATCTCCCCAGTTGCTTACGGGAGTATAAAGGTCGCCGTCTGCAAGGAACTGCTCGGCATTCTCGAGTATCTGCTCGTAAGTGCCGGCCTCGGCATCGAGGTAAGCCGTGTGTATATCGATCTCGCTTGCATCCGGGAAGTCCTGATGCAGCTGTGATATGATCATACCGGTATAGATATAGCCCATACCGTACTTGACGCCGTAACCGGGATCAGACAGCAGAAGATCTGCCATCTCCTGGAACGAGTCGGCCGGCAAAGGAGTCCCGAGGAAATCGGCAGCCCAGTCGGCACAGTCCTGCAGATCCCATCCCTGATAGTTGATACCGATATCGAATCTTGCGAACAGCAGGGCATTGAGCTCGTGCTCGACGCGAACGACCTGACTTGCAGCAGTGGTGCTGTAATACTTGAACGCATAGTTCTCGACATATGTCGCCCAGCCTTCGGTATATCCGATCGAAGCCGCGATATACATATACGGATGCTCGAAGCATCTGTGGTAAACAGACTCATACATATGTCCCGCATAACCCTCATGGGCGCATGTAACGCCGAACACATTCGATATCGAAGCCTCATTCGTGACGATAATATTCGAATCAAAATTATCGAGATGATATCCGAGGAAAGCCGCAGGAGAGAAGTCATCTGCGAACACTTCGGGAACCGTCAGGAGATGGTAGTCATGAGCGGGGATCGCAGGGAAATCCTGCTGAACGGTCTCATAAAGATAGTCGAGATTATCCTGGGTGTCTCCCATGGAGTAATCATGATCGAGATACTCGTCCATCCAGGTCGTATCACCGGAATATGCGACAGACATCATGGTTCCCATAACAGAATCCGTGTAAGCCTCAAGCTGGGCAAGAGACTCCTCGATCGATCTTCCGGAATTTGTCTGCGTCGCATAGATATATGCATAGTAAGCGTCGCCGCCGGGATAAGAGGATACACCTACGGCGGGAGCCCCGCACTTTAATGCTCTCATACGGTCTGCGCACTCCTCGAATTCGGGGAATACGATGTCATGCATAACCTGATCATGCTCTTCGATGAGCGCTTCCCTCTCCTGATCGGACAACCCGTCGATATGGTCGAGTCTGTCACGGAAAGAATCGTACAGGAAGCAGTCTTCCGACTGGGCAACAAGATTATCGAATGTAACAGCGACAGCTTCATAAACATTGTCGGAATTCACGTAGCCGTATGCCGCACGCTCCTCCTCAAATGCACACAGATCATCGAAGTATCTGTCCAGATCCCTTAATAAGAGAATATAATTCTCGGCATCCTCCACCGAGGAGAAGTCGATAACCTCAAGGACAAACAGCACCTGTGTCTGAGGACCCGTCAGAGACTTTAATGCACTCTCATAGTAATCGAATGCCGTGTACTGAAGAGCATAAGCCGAGAGTTCCGCATCGTACAGGATCTTGTCATAGAAGATCCTGTCCTGCGTGTCGAGCGAATCGGGATCGATGGAATACAGCTGCTCAAGAAGCTCATTATTCTCCTCGATCGATTCATCCGTATCGGAAAGGACCTCGCCCCATCCGATCTCATCGTCCTCGAATGTAACGCCGAAGCTCTCATAATCTTCGAAAAGTATTACGGCATCAACATAACTGGAACTTATAACATCGACAAGAATATCGTGTTCGATCTCATCGAGCAGATCGGATGCTTCCTGCCCCGATACATTACCGTGCGCATGTGCCGGGTGTATCTCATCATATGTAGGTACATGATCGGGATATGTGAGCTCATCACTGACGGTTACGACCGCAGGATCTGTCTCGGTCGGCTCCGTCTCAGCGGGTTCGGTCTCCTCAGTCTCCTCAGGCTCGTCATCGTCGTCATCATCGCGGTCACGTCTGCTGCCGTGACTGCTTCCCAAGTCAAAGAACTCTTCCACTTTATTGCATCCTGCAATATTAAACGCCATTGCCATGATCAGGATCAATGACAGTATCTTAACTATCCTCTTGCTCATTGTCTTCCTCCTCGAAAGTCTTCTGAATCTGCTCGTAATCAACCCTTCCGTATTTCTCTGTCGGCAAATACGCCATAAATACATACTCATCGGGACACATGGGCTCAACAAGCTCCATCCTGCACGTGTTCTCGATATTATCCTTAAGTTCGTTTAACTTATCGTTATTGAACAGGTACTCCTGCTCCGGCATTACAGCCACCTTGATCCTGATCTCGCCGTCACGCTCAAGCGGCACCGCGCAGCAGTTCGACACGCCGATGATATTCCTAATCGTATCCTCGATAAACTGAGGATAAACATGCATGCCTCCCCTGTCGAAAACCCTTCGTCTCGTGCCTGAATAGAAGAAGACTCCGTCCTCGCCTTCGTAACCTAAGTCACCCGTCAGGATCCACGTCCTGCCCTTGATCTTTCTTACAACGGTACTGGTATCGTCATCCGCCTCTATGTAGCCGAGCATCGGTGACGGTGTATGGATCGCGACGACGCCGGTCTGTCCGTGTGTGACCTCGGCATCAAGATCGGGATTTACGATCTTGATATCTACCCCCGGCATCGGGATACCGAGAACAGAGGGTCTTAGCTCCTCATCGGGAATGAACATCGCAACTGAACAGGTCTCCGTTATACCGTACAGTCTGATTATTCTCGGACTTAATCCGTAGTTATTGAAGAATGCCCTTATCCTGTGATAATCAAGACCGGTCATGATATTGCCGCAGGAGAATATCGCTTTGATTCCCCGGAGTGCCTTTCCTCTTATCATCTTGCTGTCGATAAGGGACGTGATCATCTGCGGATAACCGATAATGATATCAGGCTTATAGAAATTGATATCGTGTCCCGAGAACTCGAGTTCTTTCTGTGTGTTTATAAGATACGTGTGTCCGTTAAGAAGCGTGGTATGGAGCGCGAAGCAAAGTCCGTACGAGAAGTCCATTCTGATAAACGAGAATACACGCTTAGGGTCGTTGCCCATTGTAAATGCGGAAAGCTTAGCCTGGGCATTTAAGGCACGCGAGCTTATCTTAACGTAGTTGACGTTCCCCGCAGCAACGCCGCTTGTAAAATATACCGCGGGCTCATCCGGATCCATGGGGAAAGATACGTCGGGAAGATCTTCCCTGTAAAGATCCTTCCACATAACAACCTGAGGTCCGTAAGGTCCCTGTATGCTCTCGGGCTCGAACTTCTCATGCATTCGAAGATCCCACATATTGGGGTTAAGAAGATCGCTTTGCAAAGAATAGTCCGTGCTCTTGGCAAGGATGATCATCCTGATCGGAGTATGTCTGAACATCTCCTTGTAGCGGTCGAATACCTCCACCGTGAAGATCATGTGGGATGCCTTAAGGGCAAATCCCAACTTCTGATATACATCGGGCCTTGCGTTACGCATTACAAAGCATACGGAAGCGCCGATCTTGTTAAGGGCATAGAAAGCGATGATCTGATGAGGCATCCTTCTGCACGAGATCATGACTCTGCTTCCGGGTCTTACTTCATTCGCCGCAAGAACGGCAGCATACCTGTCGATGTGATCGAGAAGCTCTTTGTAAGTGAACTTTCGCTTACCGAACTCGAGCGCGGTCCTGTCGGCATACTTAAACGCAGCCTCGCGGAAAGCTTCATATACACTCTTGTTCTCATCAAAATCCGGGGTGAATACATCCCCCCCGTAAAACTTGCTCCACTTGTTCTCGATCAATGTACTATCCCTTTCCTGAAACAGTCTGTTGTCATTATACAGTCGCATTATAATAACGTAAAGTTTGACATAGGCGCCCCGGCGTGTTAGATTTGCACATGAACAACGGCGTTCATAACGGACCTTAACGGGTGCGGTATGGGCGCTTTTTTATTTGAATTTTGATCATAAAGATCACCGCGAAAGGAAACAGGGGACCATGAACATCAACACAAACACGAACTTTAATAACATCAAGCAGACATATCTTTTTTCCGAAATAGCGGCAAGAGTAAGAGCTTACGAAGCAGAGCATCCGGATGCTAAGATAATCCGCATGGGCATAGGAGACGTCACACTCCCGCTTCCCGAAGAAGTTGTTAATGCCATGGTTAAAGCATGTCAGGAGATGGGCGTTAAGGAGACCTTCAGAGGATATCCGCCGGAGTACGGCTACGGATTCTTAAGAGATGCCATCTCCATCCACTACGCAGACCTCGGAGTCTCGATCGCTCCCGATTCGATATTCGTTTCCGACGGCGCCAAGAGCGACCTCGGCAACCTCGTAGACATCTTCGGCAACAACCCGGTCATCATCCCTGATCCCGTCTACCCCGTATATGTTGATTCCAACACAATGAGCGGAAATAAGATCACTTACATCAACGGCACAAAAGAGAACGGCTTCCTCCCTTCTCCCGCGGAGCTTCCCGAAGGAGATCATAAGGGATCCGTCATCTACCTTTGTTCCCCGAACAACCCCACAGGAGCCGTATACGACAAGAAGGCACTCACGGCATGGGTAGACTTCGCGGTCAGCACGGGAAGCCTTATCATCTACGATTCGGCGTACGAAGCATTCATCGCAGAAGACGATATCCCTCACACGATCTATGAGATACCCGGAGCATACGAGTGTGCGATCGAAGTATGCTCCTTCTCGAAGTTCGCAGGCTTCACGGGGGTAAGATGCGGCTGGACCGTCATCCCCGATTCCCTTAAGTCAGGCGAGGCTTCCATCGCGGCATTGTGGAAGAGACGTCAGGCTACCAAGTTCAACGGCGTATCCTATCCCGTTCAGAGAGCCGCCGAAGCGGCACTGTCCGATGAAGGCATCAGCGCATGCGTTAAGAACATCAACTACTACAAGGAGAATGCGAAGCTCATAACAGACCTTCTCAACGAGAAGGGCATCTTCTACACAGGCGGAAGCAACTCCCCTTACGTATGGCTCGAGTGCCCCGAGGGTGTCGGCTCATGGGAATTCTTCGATAAGCTCTTAAACGAAGTTCAGATCGTCGGCACACCGGGAGAAGGCTTCGGCAAGGGCGGCGACAGATACTTCAGGATCACCGCTTTCGGCTCGCGCGAAAATACCATGGAAGCGGTCGAGAGACTAAGAAACATACTGTAAACCCGTTCCAAAAGGGCTTATTTTTCCCAAAAATCGGGACAATAATCGGTCTCATGCATCAAGCCTGCCGTGATATACTTGCTGTATGGCTAAGAAGAACGTGACATTTTTCTGCAAGGAATGCGGATATGAGACTGCCGGTTGGATGGGCAAGTGCCCGGGATGCGGCAGCTTCAATACATTGGTCGAATCAACGACCGTAACAGGATCGGGCAAGTCTTCCAATACGAAGAGCGAATCACCCGCCTTCAAGGCGTCCTCATACTCATGGACAGACAGGCGAGAGACCGTAAGGCTTAATGAAGCCGGCAAAGAAGATTATGTAAGATTATCCACCGGCATTGAGCAGCTCGATGTTCTGTTCGGAGGCGGCATAACCGACGGATCCGTTACTTTGCTCGGAGGCGAACCCGGCATCGGCAAGTCCACCATTCTTCTGCAGCTTGCAGATACTTTCGCAGGCGAAGGCGATATCCTTTATGTATCGGGCGAGGAGTCCCCTGCACAGATCAAGATGAGAGCCGACAGACTTAATGTAAAGGGAAGCAATATCATCATCTGTGCGCAGACTTGTTTCGAGGTCATAGCGGAAGAACTTTCCAACACGAAGCCGTCGCTTTGCATCATAGACTCGATCCAGACACTCTATTCCGAGAACGTCAACGGAACCCCCGGCAGCGTCTCACAGGCAAGAGAAGTTACCGCAGGTCTTATCAGGATCGCGAAGAGTAACGGTCTTCCGATCATACTCGTAGGACACGTCACGAAGGACGGCGCCATCGCAGGTCCTAAGACGCTCGAGCACATGGTAGATACAGTACTCTATTTCGAGGGAGACAACACAGGAGCCTACAGAATCTTAAGATCGGTCAAGAACAGATTCGGAAGATCCGGCGAGCTTGCATTCTTCGAGATGACACAGCACGGATTAAAGTCCGTCGACAGTTCGAACGCGCTTCTTATAAGCGGACGCCCGCTCGAAGCACCGGGATCGGCTATCACGTCGGCGATGGAAGGAGCCAGAGCGCTCACGATAGAGATACAGGCACTTGCAGCGGATACATGTTACGGCACGCCTCAGAGAATGACGTCAGGTCCCGACAGATCGAGAGCATCCATGCTGCTCGCAGTTGCCGAACAGCAGTTCAAACTTAACCTTAATACCAAGGATGTATTCATCAATATCATCGGCGGACTTCGCATTACCGACCCCGCCTGCGACCTTGCACTTATCATGTCGGTCGTATCTTCGGCAAGAGGAATCCCGCTTAAGCCCGATACGATGATCCTCGGAGAAGTCGGTCTTACGGGCGAGCTTCGTCCCGTATCTTCACTTAATCTGCGCATAGAAGAAGCCGGCAGACTCGGGATCAGGAATATCGTTCTTCCTTCATCCTGCAAGAACGCGGTAAAGAACCCGGGCAATACGGAATTCTTCTTCATCGACAATGTATCGGAGGCTACAGATGTCCTTTTCTCATAAGAAACTCTATGTGATCTTCCCTGCCGCAGGCTCTGGTACAAGAATGAAGTCCGATAAGAATAAGCTTCTTATGGAAGTGGGCAGCATTCCCGTGATAGACAGGACCTTAACGGCATTCAGGAAGTTTGCCGATGAATCCGGTATTGAGCTTCACAGCATACTCGTTGTATCTCCGGGTAAGACTGAAGAGTGGGCATCTTATATCAAGGATAGAGATTATGCCTCGATCGTAGACACGATCACGGAAGGCGGCGACACACGTACGAAGTCCGTAGGCAACGGAGTATCATCTCTCAGCGATCCCGACTTCCCTGTGCCCGGTCCTGATGATGCAGTCTTCATACACGACGCGGCAAGGTGCCTCATCGATTCAGATTCTCTTTTAAGATGTCTTGAAGCCATCTCGGACGACGGCACCGATGTATGTGTAAGCGGAGTTAAGACCAAGAACACGATCAAGATGGTAAAGAGCGGAACAACATTTGTAGAATCCACTCCGGACCGAGATCTGCTTTACGAAGTGCAGACACCTCAGTGTTTCAAATATTCTGTTCTTAAAGAATGTTATGAAAGAGCTCAGACGGACGGCTTCGAAGCCACCGATGATACGGCGCTTGCCGAGCACTACGGTTATAAAGTCAGGATTATCGAGGGTTCTTATTCGAATATAAAGATCACGACACCCGAAGACATCGTGATCGCTGAAGCTCTTTTGAAAAACATGCAATAAAACCTGATTTTTCAAAAGCGACACATGCGCAAGAGTTCAATATATAAGTTCTCGAAAAAGGGGTTTTTAGTATACAAACACAGGGATAAAAATATACTAGATGATCGAATATCCGTAACTTATATACAAATTCCGTAATCGCGTATATAAAAGTCAACAAACAGACTGTTATATATACTTTCACTCTGTTTTTCGTATATAACAAAGCTTTAGAAGCAGTTTTTATATATTCGCACGTCTGTGAAATGATAAAGGGGCTTCTCTTTGTTGAGACAACCCCCTCACATTACCAATTTGTATAGATTCCGACGACCGGGTAAGATTTTCTCTCACCCCTCGGTCTGCCACCGGAGTTGCGTTCCTGAACCCGTGTATCAGAAGGACCGTGAAGACCGCCGCTTACCTTATCAAGTTTCTCGATTATTTTTTCTTAAAGACTACGAGTTTACTTAATACGTAATTTAATATGATCACGATGATGTTGGATGCAGCCTTAAGGATTATCTCGGGTCCGTGCATCACATCGACTCCGATGAACATGATGAGAAGATCGAGTCCGCCTGTTGCAAGACGGGCAGCCATGAATTTGATCAGCTCGGAGATGACGGTCTTCGCATCCATGCTCTTGCTGTCGAATACATAGAGCTTATTGGTGATGAATGCGAACAATACCGCGAGGATCCAGGCGATGATGTTACTCGGTACATTCGCGATGCCGAGTTTACGGTAGCAGACCGCATAAGTGACGATGTTGATGACAGTCGTCAGAACTCCGAAGATCCCGTAGAAAATAAATCCTTTGTATTTAATCAGCAGCGCCTTGATCTTTTCCCACATCGCGCATTACCTCGCAAGATAAAGCTTCATCATCATATACATCATGATGAGAGTAAAAATAACATATACATTGATGCATGAATCCATCACCTGAGTTTTGACTTCATCAGATGCATTCTCACGAGTCTTCTTAAGACCGAACTTTGTCACCGCCAGTATCAGTAAAGACATCATCGGGAAAAGATATCTTCCCTGCACACCGTAGATCATTCCGGATCCTGCGGGCGTATACGAAAGAAGCATCGCAGGCGTAAGTACAAACGAGAGAAGAGCAATCACAACAAATACGATGCGGTCACGCTTCTCAAGCTCGAGCGTATCCTTCTCCAATGTCGCATAAACAAGGACCGCAAAGAACGCACCGATAACAGTAACCTCGCTTAACGTAGCTTCAAGATAACTCAATTCCTTACCGAGTGCTTGGAACATATATGTATCGCCGAACCACTGGAATGTCGATACAAGCATCCTTAAGTAATCAACAGGGTGCTGATAAGCAAATGCAGTCATCATGTTGCCGCTGTTCTCCTCGCCGAACTGGAACAGTTCATCCGAAGGAAGTATCTTATCGAACAGCAAAACCGTAAGAAGAGCGGCACCGATGATCGAGCATACCGTGATGACCGACTTTTTGTCCTTCTTAACGAGTATAAGAACCATAGGCAGGAGCAAAAGCAGACTGCCGCCCTTTACCGCTCCTAAAACAACAGCCCAGAGTATAGCCTCAATGAGCGCTCCCCTGCTGTATTCATAACGAAGCTTCAGTATTATCGCCGCGAAGCTTAAGGATGTGATGAATACCATCGCATCATATGAGAAAGAGCTGCTCATCATCAGGGATACCGGAAGAAGCGCAAGGCCTGCAAATACAGACTTGCCAACAGGCGTATTCTGAATTGCACGGTGACCGGCAAAGATAAACACAGCAAGTATAAAGAGACGGCCGATGAGGATCATCATCGACGAATTAAATCCTGCCAGCCTCGCCAGACTCATGCCGACAGCCTGAGGGAACCAGTTAATGAATGAGTAGTACTTCATCTTATCCTCATGAGGAAGGAAGTCAACCAAGCTCCTGTCGCCCGCCTTTTCGCGCAGTCCGTGAAGCATGTATGAGATTCCCTCAAGATCGGGCTTTCTCTCGCTCCACCAGTTGATACTGTTATAAAGAACCCCGTCGCACGGTCTTCCAAACCACTCAAGCCTGCCGTTAATGCCCATAAGGAGATTGGAGATCCTGTATGCCGCAGGGAAATGTGCACCCGCATCGGGAACATTCCAAGGCTGGAAGAAGATCAGGTACAAAACCGAAAGCGGAATCACCGTAACGAGGAAGAAAACCTCGACCGAAAGCTTGTTGTACTTTCTTAGGATGTTAAGTGCAACCACATACAGGAAAAGCATTGCTATCGCGAACGAAGCGATCTTGATGCCGAGGTCGGAATGCCTTATTCCCGCATAAGTAATAACAGGTGTCGCACCCTCTTCAACGGGAGATGCGATCTCAACGTTAAGCACCTGCTCACCGCTTAAGTTAACGATACGCACAGTGTAGTCGCCTAAGTCAAAGTACCTCTCGCCGAGAAGTGAATACTTGGTGCTTAACATCATGCAAAGTCTGCCTGTCGACACGCGCCAGTCTGGCGATACAGGGCAGTCTTCGAAGTATGTCTTACCTGTTGTTGTGTTGGTCAGTGACACTGAATAATCAGACGCATTATCGCCCGATGTAAATATCTCGAGTTCCTCAAACTTATCACCGTAATAAGAGAATGTGTACTCCTTTGCTTCACCGGGATTGATCGTATCCCACACATCAGTAGATGAAGGAATGGGAGCCGAGTGAAGACGCGTCGTGATCCTCGGGAACAGGTCGAACTCGAAGATGAAGATGATAAGTACAGAAACAAGACCTATAACGATCATATTAAGAAGAGACTTCTCGAGAAGTCCGCCCTTAACGATGAGAAGAACGTAGCCCAAGATAAACACAACCGTCATGACGGCAAACCACTTAAGGCACTTTCCGGAATCATATGTCTTTATGTAGCATGAGAGGTTGCCCGTAGATGCGGAACCTACCGCGATATTATTTTCCTCCCCCTCGAACGCCTCGGTAATGCGGACAGTATATGTGCTGTCGGAGTTAAGACGAATGCCGTCCCGAGCCTCGAACTCGCGGATCGCGTTATCGAGAAGCTCGGAAGCTTCGATGTTCCAGCTTGTGATCACTTCACCGCCTGATAACAGCTCGACTGTAACATCACCTTCGTTTACTCTCGCATTGGTAGCAAAGGTTACTGCAACTGACTTAAGCACGGGATTTGAACCCGGTGCGGGAAGATCCTGTGACACGGGCTTGCCGCTTTCAAGCTGCACGAAAGTTTCTGTCGGATAGTAGTAATTCGAATCGGTATAAACAGCCTTCGACTGCCAGAAGAGCATCACGATGATAAGCACGCCTATGATTGCAGCCGCGATTATCCTGATGGTCTTGTTCTTGTCGATGGTGTTAAGCTTCATGTTTTAAGCCTCGGGAACCTTAAATGTCATGATGACGAACACCTGGATTCCTTCTCCCTTACCGAAGCCTGTAAGACCTTCTCCGGTAGTCGCGGTAAGTCCCACGTGCGAAGGATCGATACCGAGAAGATCTGCGACTGACTTCTTGATCGAAGGTATATGCTCTTTAAGCTTAGGACGGAGGCACTCGACAGTCATGGATACATGAACGATCTTCGCGTCTCCCATATATTTCAAAGCTTCTTCAAGATAAACACGCGAATCCTTTATTCCCTGCTCGAGGCAGATCTTATCCGCAGCGCCTCCGAGGATATTTACGCCCGTATATCCCGATACCGCATTGGTTATCGCATGTAAGATAACGTCTCCGTCGGAGTTCGCGAGGAACTGTCTGTCATGCGGGACCTTATATCCACCGAGCATGATACCGTTCGAAGAAGGATCATATATATCCTCCGTGAATCTGTGACTGTCCTGTCCTATCGTTGTCAGATATGCGTATTCCATCTTCACCTCAAAAGCATGCTCATATCGGGCTCGTATCCGTTATCCTCTATCCACGCCGTTACGTCATCTATGCTCCACTGCTCGAAGTCGAAACCCGAGAAAGTTGATACCCTCACATTATCCGCAAGAAGTATAAACTCGGGATAGCCGCCGACCTCATACGCCGTGCTTATGGCATCCGCCTCGACTCCGTCTACTGCGATGAAAAGAACCTGTCCGACCAGCGTCTGTGCGAGGTCCTCGACGCCCGCCATAAGATTCTGCGAACCGTCCGCGTATGACGAATAGAAGAAAAGCACCACCGGGATCTCAGACTGCGAAGTTATGCCGTTAAAGTCGATAACATCACGGTACTGTATGCCGAAGACACCTTCGTCCTCTCCGTCCACCTGTTCCCATACGAGTGCCGCAGCATCGGAAGAATAATCTATATTCCCGAGATACTCATAATAATCCGAAGCCCCTTCCGGAACACTTACAGATGCGGAAGGAACCGCTCCCGAAGCTTCAGAATCATTGCTGCACCCTGCCATCGTGAACAGCAGAGCCGCGGAACAAAGAACGGATACAGCGCGCTTCATCGTCATATCAGAGCTTCGATCGCCTCCGCGGTGTTGTTAAGAAGCCCGGATGTGTCCACCTTCTCTGTATTGCCGGAATCGACAAGAGCCGTTACGGCAGGGTCCAGAGGAAGCTTATCAAGAAGCTTGATGCCCGCCTCGGAAGTCTCCTTAAGAAGAACCGTGTCATCACCGAAAAGCGATATCTTTTCGCTGCAGTGAGGACATTTAACGTAAGCCATGTTCTCGACAAGACCTAAGATATTGACGTTCATCATGGAAGCCATGTTGCCTGCTTTCGAGACTATCATGGAGACCAGCTCCTGCGGCGTCGATACGAGGATAAGACCGTCGACCGGCAGAGACTGGAAAAGTGTAAGCGGAACGTCGCCCGTGCCCGGAGGCATATCGATGAGAAGCACGTCGAGCATACCCCACTCGACATCGCTCCAGAACTGTCTTACAAGTCCCGAAAGGACCGGTCCTCTCCAGATTACGGGAGAGCTCTCATCCTCGAGGAGAAGATTAAGGCTGACCGCTTTGATACCGCCTTCCGTTACGGCGGGAAGGATCCTGTCGTTTCCGTTAACCTCGAGCATACCCTTAAGACCGAACGCTCTCGGGATGGACGGACCCGTTATATCGGCATCCATGATACCGACCTTAAGGCCCTTCGCTGCAAGCTTATGAGCCAGCGCGGAAGTAACGAAAGACTTTCCTACTCCGCCCTTGCCGCTCGCGACACCGATAACACACTTGATGTCCGAGAACTCATTACAGGGGATCTTCTCGATCCCGTTCTTCTTCTCACAAGTATCCTGTGAGGTGCATCCGTCTTTATGTGCACAACCTTCACATGCTGATGACATACTTTTCTCCTTTATGCTCCTATTTTTTCTTCTAACTCTTCGAAAAGTTCTTCATCGGAATCCGCTCCGAGCATCTCAGCATAATGCTGCTGTAACACTCTGATCGTCTCCGCATTGTCGTCGTTTCTGTTAAGTCTGATTCTTAATGAAAGCTTAGCCTCAGGCAAAAGATTTCTTACCTTGCTTACAGCTGCCTTTGACTTATCTACCGCAGCCTTGGATGCCGCCTTTGAAGTGTTTACTATGCCCTGCTTACCCTCGGCAGCGTACTTCGCGATGAGGGCTCTTTCCTCGGCGCGGTTCTTCTTCGCAAGTTCGCGCTCCGCTTTACGATGTGCCGCAAAAGTCTCACGGAACTCGTTGTAGTCATTCTGAGTAAGCTGAACTGCAGGCGCAGTCTTGGTCACGATGGTATCAACCGTACCGTAGATGGAGGAACCGATCTTGTCCGAAGGCATGCGGAAGACTCCGGAGACACTGTTTAAGAACCTTACCTTCTTGTTGAAGCCGACGATAGCCGTAATCGTGACGATGATGTCGATGGCCGTGATAACGGATAATGCAAACAGGATTCCGAGGCGAACCGGCGGTGGTATCGAATTGATAAGCTTCTGTACTGCAGGATGCAGAATGTTCATGCCGAGGCTGCATGCGATACCCCAGTAGATCGCGAATCTTAAGCAGATGAAGCCCTTAAAGTTAAGTCTGTAATCGGAATAATCCCACCACCTTAAGTGGAAGATCGCATACAGGAGCGCGCCCGCGATGAGCTCGACTGTCGTACAGACGATGGCAGAGCCGAAGAACAGCAGCGGGAACGAGTCCATGAACGGACGGAAGAACCAGATAACGCAGTAGAAACCTATGCCGTATACCGGGCACAAGGCTCCGTTAAGAAATCCTCTGTTGATGAATTTTCCTTCTGTAATGCCGTAGTAGATAACTTCCACTACCCAGCCGATGAAGCCGTAGATAAAAAACATCATAAGGCTGACATCAAGAGGAAAAGGTAGCATCAGGCTCCTCCTTTAACGGACTTCATGACGTGATAACCGCCTTTGATATCGATCGTCTCGCAGTTGCCGAACAGTTCAGTAAGCTTCTTCTTAGAAGAATCCGCTCCCTGCTTTCTTTGAAGAACGACATAGATAGCGCCGCCTTCCTTCATATGTGCGTAAGACTCCTCATAGAAAGCAAATACAGTCTTCTTTCCCGCTCTTACGGGCGGATTCGTGATAACTGTATCGAACATCTTGTCTTCGGGGATCTGCGCGAGCACGTCGCTTACCATGATCGTATCGGGAGAATTGAGATTAAGCTTGGCATTCTCCTTGGCAAGAGCGACCGCTCTTGTATTAACGTCAACACATGTAACGTCAAAGAGAGTAAACACTGTCTTCATTACTATGCCGACCACGCCCCAGCCGCAGCCTAAGTCGAGAAGGCTCTCATCTCTTCCGGGACCTCTTCTCTTGATATCCGCGATAGAGGATTCGAGCAGAAGATCCGTACCCTTGTCCACCGAAGCCTTAGAGAAGACTGCGGTATCGGTAACGAACTTAAAGTTGATTCCGTTTATGCGGTAATCAACAAACTTTCTGTTCGACGGAGTCTCGGGATTAGCTTCGAAATACTGCGGCATTTCAGATCATTCTCCTGATCTTGTCGTTAAGTGTCGCGATATAAGCTGTCTTATGCCAGGGCATCTCGGGGCACTGAATGAGTCCCTTCTTGATAGCGTCTACGCATGCAAGGATCTCTACCGCATAGGAATTGATGCCTTCGCGCTCTGCGCTGTCGATGAGCTTACCCTGTGTGTCATAAAGCTCGATCTTCTCGTAATCGTTGATATTCTTGATCTTGATGTATCCGTTCTCGCCGATAACGGAACCGTCCTTATCGGTAAAGGAAGCTACCGTAACGAAAGATACAGCCAATGCGCCGTCATGAGGAATCTCGAGAACGGTACTGACGTCCTTCTCGACACCGGTCGAATACTTGTGGGCAAATACCGACACGGGCTCGAGGTTCTCACCGTAAATGCTGACTGCAAGATTAGTAGGATATACGCCGAGGTCCAAGTGAGCTCCGCCTCCGAGCGTGGGATCCGTGATCCTCTGAACATTCTCGACATTGTAACCGAGGTTGGACTGGATATATCTTACGGCACCAATCTTGCCGGACTCGATCCACTTGATCATCTTCTTGTGAAGTGGTGCGAAAGATGTCCACATAGCCTCGCATACGAACACGCCTCTGTTCTTAGCCTCAGTAAAGATGCTGTCCGCTTCCTCGCGGCTCATTACGAACGGCTTTTCGACGAGTACGTTCATGCGGTTCTTGACGCACATGACCGCGTTCTCGTAGTGGAACGTATTGGGTGTGGCGATATATACAAGATCGATATCCTTCTGGCGGGTCATCTGCTCGTAAGAGCCCAAAGGCTTGGCATCGGGGCAGTTCTGCTTAACGAACTTATTGGCACGTGCCTTCTCTCTTGAAGCTACGGCAACCACCTCAATGTCTTCGAGATCCTTGATACTCGCGATCATTCTTGCTGCCATTGTTCCGCATCCGATAATTCCGATCTTGAACATTTCTTATCACCTCTGTTTTTATTAATATAATTCGATCATCCCGAGAACCTTGGATATGCTCTCGTGGAAAACAAGCTTTGCCATTCTGTCCGCGCCCGTTACGTCGCGGTTGATGATAATAAGATTCTTGCCTCTGAACAGATATGCGAGTGAAGCCGCGGGATTTACCACAAGCGATGTGCCGCCGATGATAAGGCAGTCGGCATTGCTTACAAGCTTCATCGAGTTCTGCCATGCATCCTGGGGAAGGCTCTCGCCGTAAAGCGTAACGTCGGGTCTGATAAGACCTCCGCAGATCTTGCACTTCGGGATATCATCCTCGCACTTGAAGATATAATCCGCAGGATACTTCTTATGACATCTTGCGCAGTAATTACGAAGCGTGGATCCGTGAACTTCCTGGACATTTACGCTTCCCGCCTTCTGATGAAGTCCGTCGATATTCTGCGTGATGATGCCGTCGAGCTTACCCGCTTTCTCCATCTCGGCAAGCTTAATGTGAGCTGCGTTGGGCTCTATGCCCTCACCGTTTAACTTCTGTCTGTAGAACTCATAGAAAACCTTGGGCTCATCCATGAGGCAGTTGATGGACAGAAGATACTCGGGAGTATATGCATCGAATCTTACATCGTGCTGATTATAAAGTCCGTCCTTGGACCTGAAGTCGGGAATTCCGCTCTCCGTGGATACTCCGGCACCTCCGAAGAATACGATGTGCTCGGATTCTTTAATGATCTGGTTTAATTCTTCGTACTGTGCCGTGTAATCCATAAGCTTTACCCGTTAAACTTGTCCTGCCAGGACTTGATCAACGCCTCGTCCTCGAAGTAGTTGATCTTCATCGCATCCTTAAGCTCAGCCAGAGTCTTGCCAGCTTCTACGCGTGCCGCATCTGTACCCTTCTTAAGAACATCAACAACATAAGGAATATCCTTCTGAAGTTCTTCTCTTCTTGCTCTGATGGGAGCAAGCTCATCCTCGAGAACATTGATGAGGAACTTCTTTACCTTAACGTCGCCTAAGCCGCCTCTCTGGTAATGCTCCTTCATCTCTTCGAGGCTCTTATGCTCGTTCTCGAACTTCTCGAAATGTTCGGGCTTGCAGAAAGCGTCGAGGTATGTGAATACCGTGTTGCCCTCGAGCGAACCCGGATCTTCCACTCTCAAGTGGTTGGGATCCGTGAACATACCCATAACCTTCTTCTTTACCACATCAGCGGGATCCGACAGGTAGATGCAGTTGCCCAGGGACTTACTCATCTTAGCCTTACCGTCCGTACCGGGAAGTCTGGAGCAGACCTCGTTGGTAGGCAGAAGAGCCTCGGGTCTTACAAGGCAGTCCGTCTTGTAAACCGTGTTAAATCTGTGAACGATCTCCTGTGCCTGCTCGATCATCGGGAGCTGGTCCTCACCTACGGGAACCGTAGTAGCCTTGAATGCCGTGATATCTGCAGTCTGGCTGATCGGGTAGCAGAAGAAACCTACGGGGATAGAAGCCTCGAAGTTTCGAAGCTGGATCTCAGCCTTAACCGTAGGATTACGCTGCAGTCTTGAGACCGTAAGCATGTTCATATAATAGAATGTGAGCTCTGTAAGCTCCGATATCTCTGACTGAATCAGAATATTGGACTTCTCGGGATCGATACCGCATGATAAGTAGTCCAATGCTACCTCGATGATGTTCTCCCTGATCTTCTCAGGATTATCAACGTTATCAGTGAGCGCCTGTGCATCGGCGATCATGATGAATATCTTCTCGTACTCGCCTGAATTCTGAAGTTCTACTCTTCTTCTTAACGAACCTACATAGTGTCCGATATGAAGCCTTCCGGTCGGTCTGTCGCCGGTCAGGATGATTTTACCCATAATTTCCTCCGAACAAAAAACAAAGTCCCCTTATTTTATATTAATAAGGGGACGTTTTCAATTAATGTGCTTAATTCAAAACTCTTCTGAGTTGTGTAAGTTCGCTGAGCGGACTTACGCACAAGCGCAGCGCGGAGTACGTAGCGAAGCAACTTACATCAATTCATACATGGAGTCGGCATCTTCCTTGCGGATCGACGGAGCCAGAGACAATACGCGGAAACCTACCGTGCCGTTACCGAACTCGATCGTAACTTCATCTCCGACCTTGAGCCTTACCGAAGGCTTCGCGGGACGCCCGTTTACGGTAACTCTTCCCGCGTCACACACGTCGTTCGCGACCTGGCGCCGCTTGATGATACGCGACACCTTAAGGAATTTATCGAGCCTCATGCCGTCATTCTTATCTGCCATTACGAACCTACCTGTTTACGACCCTTAAGCGCATTCGCGAGCGTCAGGTCATCTGCAAACTTAATATCGGATCCCATCGGAAGACCCGAAGCAAGCCTTGTTACCTTGATGCCGGTAGACCCGAGAAGGCGCGAGATATAAAGCGCGGTCGCATTTCCTTCCGCATTCTGGTTCGTCGCCACGATGACTTCTTTTATCTCAGGGTGCTCCGTAAGCCTCGCGAAAAGCTCGGATATCGTAATATCATTCATATTCATGTTGCCCACGGGATTAAAGACTCCGTGAAGCACATGGTAAAGACCGTTGTACTCGTGCATTCTCTCGAATACGGAAACCTCACTCGGAGACTCCACGACACAGACGGTGCTCGTGTCTCTCTTCGGATCCGAACATATGGGACACGGATCGCTGTCCGTGAAGTTCTGACAGATGCTGCAGCGCTTCGTAAGCCTTCTTGCTTCGACTATCGCGCCGGTTAAAGCATCCGCCTCCTCCTGAGACATCGCCAATATGGAAAAAGCCAGCTTCTGCGCCGACTTTCCTCCGATACCGGGAAGCGATCCCAGCTTTGATATAAGATTCTGAACTGAAGGGGAATATCTTGCCATATCAGAAAGGCATCTTAACTCCGCCTGTTACCTTATTCATCATCTCCGTAGACTTAGCCTCAAGCTCGTCATTTGCCTGATTGTAAGCAGCTGTGATGAGATCTGCGAGCATCTCGGCATCATCCGGATCGATTACTTCAGGTGCGATCTCGAGGTTGTAGATCTTGTGGTCGCCGCCGAGAACGATCTTAACCTTGTCTCCGCCTGCAGTGCCTGAGATTCTCAACTGCTTGATCTCGATCTGAACATTCTCGAGCTCCTTCTGCATCTTCTGAGCCTGAGCCATGAGATTTCCCATGCCGCCCATTCCGCCGGGCATACCCTTGAATCCTTTTGCCATTATCTTATCCTCCGATAGATTATCTTAATTAACCTGCATATTGTACCATACGGTTCGGCATCACTCATCACCGAAATGTATCTCGGTATTAATGCCCGCCTCGCCTAAGCTGTTTATAAAGTCCGCCGCCGGATCAGCCTCGGGCGCTTCGTCCGAGAACACCACAGACGGAACTTCCTGTCCCGGATGCTCAGCCATGAACTTATTCTCCACGTTATCGTACTGGCGCTGAGTGCAGGAGAATACCTGCTTGGCACCGGGGATCCTCTGTTTGATCATGGAAGATACCTGCTTAAAGCCCTGATCTCCTCCGAGACTTCTCGCATCGTTCGGGTCACCGCTTGCGATGATGATATACGCACCGCTTCCGAGCAGCGCGAGACGCGAGCTTGCCAATATCTGTCCGAGATGACGGTCCTGCTCATATACGCGGGACTTGATCTCAAGCCATACCTGCCTCGGATCCTCTTCGTGCACAGGCTGCTTCGAAGTAACGATCGGCGACTTCTCGACAGCCGTAGACAGAGCGGATCTCTTGGTCTCACCGATGCGTCCTGTAGGAGCCTGAAGATCTTCATCCTCGTCGCCGAACGAGAGATGTGCGGGAGCAGGCGAAGATTCCTCGTCCTCTTCATCATCGTCATCGGAACCCAGATCCTCCATCGATATATCATCCAGAACGGAATCAGACAGATTCGCGAATATTCCGACCTTGGGAGGCTCGGTATTATCACTCTCACTGAAGAACAGGCCTATCTGATTATCAAAAGGTTTATCTTCATCAGGGATCTCATCTTCCGCAGGCGCCGCAGGTGCAGGCGGGAAAGGAGGAACAAAGGAAGACTCTTCATGCTGTTCAGGCTCTTCGAGTTCTTCTTCATCGAGTTCGGGCTCTTCCGGAGCCTTAGCGATCGGAGGGACAGGCGGCTCTTCCTTCTTCTCTTCCTCGGGCTTCTTGCCGAGAAGATCAGCCGTCCTCGCCTTCAATTCTTCAAGCTTATCCAAAGATCCGAGGATACCCGGCTTCTTTTCAGTCTCAGAAGCTTCCTCCTTGGGTTCTTCGGGCTTAGGCTCCTCGTTCTTGGACGCCTCCGTCTTTTTCGCGAAAGGAGACGGCTTCGCTATGGCAGGCACAGGCTTCTGTTCGGGTTCCGGCTTTGACTCATGAGCAGGCGTCTCTTCTGTCTTGGGAGCAGGCTCTTCCGCCTTTTTCTCAGGTTCCGGTGTCTTCTCTGCCGGCGCAGGTGCAGACTCAGCCGGAGCGGGAGCCGGTGCAGGCGCCGAAGCATGAACTTCAACCTTACCCTCCGATATCTTCTTTGCAGCCTCAGCCTGAAGCTTACTGAAGTCAGGGATAACGAGAGGCGCTTCATCCATCTTAATCCTGCGTCCGCACAAACGGAGCATCGCGATCTCGAAGCTCGTTCTTACGGAAGGAGACCACTTAAGGTCTGATACTATCTTCGAGAATGAAGCTATAAAGCCGGTTAACGTCTGTGAATTCGTAAGGTTCGCGACCTCATACATACGCTTCAGCGACTTCGTCGAGGCGGGTATAAGCTTTATCGGATCCGGAACAACTCTTACGATGAGAAGGTTCCTGAAATACTCTGCAAGGTCCAGCGTAAACTGAATAAAATCACGTCCGCTGTCAGCGAGCTCCTTGCACTTCACGGGCAGCTTGTCGAAGCTTCCCTCTATAAGGATAGTCGCGAAGTCCGCGATAAAATCAATATTAACGGTACCCGTCATCTCCTCGATCGCCTCGGGAGTAATAAGTTCACCCGATGCCATCGCTGCAGCCTGATCAAGGAAGGAAATAGCGTCTCTCATGGCGCCGTCGCTCATCGAAGCGATAAGATCGAGCGCCTCGTCGCTGCATTTAATGCTCTCCTTATCGCAGATATAACGAAGTCTGCCCTTGATAGCTTCGAGGGAGATGCGTCTGAAATCAAATCTCTGGCATCTTGAAAGTATCGTCTGCGGGATCTGGTGCGGCTCTGTCGTCGCGAAAAGGAATACTGCATGCGCCGGGGGTTCCTCCAAAGTCTTGAGCAGAGCATTAAATGCCTCTGTCGTGATCATGTGGACCTCGTCTATGATATATACTTTATACTTGGCGCGTGAAGGAGCGTAACTTACTTCTTCGCAGATACTTCTTATATTATCTATGCTTCTGTTGGATGCGGCATCGATCTCGATAACGTCCATAAGCGAACCATCGAGGATGCCCTTACATACAGCACATTCATTACAAGGATTTCCGTTTACGGGATTCTCACAGTTAATGGCTCTTGAGAACACCCTCGCGATGGAAGTCTTGCCTGTTCCCCTCTGACCGCAGAACAGATAGGCGTGACCTATCTTGCCTGTAAGCACTGTTTTTCTTAACGTGGCAACAGGAGCCTTTTGTTCTACGATCTCATCAAAGTTTGCCGGTCTGAACTGTCTGTATAGAGCCTGATATTCCATGTTCATCTCCCCTATATCAAAAAAGTTCACACTATCTGAACTGCGGCCGGACAGGCACCCTCGCGGCACAAACGAAAGACCGCTTACTGCTGCTTCCTTCCGGACCTGACAGGGTTCACGGGATCGAATTGCACGAGACCCGACCCCGGCCACAGCTCACATAATGCGAACTACCGAACATTATAACACAAAAAATATTATTCAAATTCCCCTTGTGCGGATAGGTTTTCTAGTTTACAATTCAGCCATCAAACTGAAGGGAAACGACCTGATGATTTATTCGGCATCTGCCATTATTATTATCAGCATTATTATCAGCACGATCATTATTATTGACCGTGTGTTTTGTCGTTCTGCCCTTCCCCGCTTGTGAATAACTGATAATCCCGATAGTTGAATAAAGCGAACCGAAGCCCCGGCAGAACGACTGCCGGGGCTTTAATTTACCAAACGGAGGTATACATGGAACTTAACGGAGCGAGAATCATCATCGAGGCCCTGATCGAACAAGGGTGTGACACAGTCTTCGGCTATCCCGGAGGACAGGTACTCAACATCTTTGACGAGCTGTATAACAGCAAGGACAGGATTACGCACATTATCACCGCGCACGAACAGGGTGCCTCACACGCTGCGGACGGTTACGCGAGAGCAAGCGGCAGACCCGGCGTCGTCATAGCAACTTCAGGTCCGGGATCCACAAATCTCGTCACGGGTCTTGCCACGGCTTACCTCGACTCGATTCCTGTCGTTGCCATCACGGGCAACGTTCCCTGCAGTCTGCTGGGACTCGACAGTTTTCAGGAAGTAAACATTACCGACATAACCAGGACCGTTACCAAGCGGAACTGGATCGTGAAGGATGTAACCGAGCTTGCGGATACAATAAGGGAAGCTTTTCGAACTGCTGTATCAGGCAGACCGGGACCGGTACTCATAGACGTTCCCAAGGACGTTCAGGTAAACAAGTGCGAGTTTACCCCCATGGGCAATGCAGGTAAGACACCCGTACCCGAAGCAGACAAAAAGGCATTAAGGTGCGCCGCAGAGCTCATCAACGAATCTTCACGGCCCTACCTGTATTTCGGAGGCGGTGTCATCTGTGCAAATGCCGAAGACGAGATCCTCGAACTTTCATCCAAAGCCGATACAGCCATAGGCTGCTCTCTTATGGGACTGTCTGCAATCCCTTACGACACACCTCGTTTCCTCGGTATGCAGGGCATGCACGGACACTATGCTTCATCCAAGGCGGCAGACGAAGCAGATCTTCTGATCGCAGTCGGAGTAAGATTCAGCGACCGTGCGACCGGTAACAAAGTCCGCTTCAACAAGAACTTCAAGGTCATACACATTGACGTCGATGACAAAGAGTTCAACAAGAACATCCCTGCAGAAGTCGCCGTCAAAGGAGATATAAAGGAAACTCTCAGCAGACTGAACGAACTTATAGAACCCGGCACGCACACGGAATGGATAGGCAGGCTGACGGAACTTAAGAAGCTCGAAGAGACCTACACCGAACAGGCAATGAACAATACTCCGGAAGGCGTCCTTAACCCCTACCGGATCATCGACATCGTAAGCAGATTCTCGAAGGGACTTCCCGTAGCCACCGATGTCGGGCAGCACCAGATGTGGACTGCACAGAGGTTTCCTTTCGATACGAAGCGAACCTTCCTTACAAGCGGCGGTCTCGGCACCATGGGGTACGGCATGGGAGCTGCGATAGGTGCTTCCAAGGCAACCGGCAAAAGAGCCGTGCTGTTCACGGGAGACGGAAGCTTCGGCATGAACCTTAACGAACTTGCGACTTCGGTAACCAAGAAGATTCCGCTCGTCATAGTAATAATGAACAACGGCGTGCTCGGCATGGTAAGACAGTGGCAGACCCTGTTCTACAGCGAACACTACTCAGAGACCACGCTGGACAGGCCTACCGACTTTCCCGCTCTCGCTAAGGCATTCGGAGCAAAGGGCGCAAGAGTGTTTACCGAAGATCAGCTCGAATTGACCTGCATGGAGGCTTTCTCATTCGACGGCACATTCATCATAGACTGCGCGGTCGACTGCGACGAATTCGTCCTTCCAATGCTCCCGCCCGGAGGTTCCATCGACGACATAATAACGACAAAAAACATAAAGGAGAACACATAACATGCTTACACTAGACAAGGTTTATCACGCGAAATTCATATTGGATCAGGTAATAAGACAGACGGACATGATCGCAGCTCCGAAGATCAATCCCGGCGCCGAACTCTTTCTCAAGACCGAGAATCTCCAGATAACGGGATCTTTCAAGGTCAGGGGCGCATACTACAAGATGAGCCAGTTAACAGACGAAGAGAAGGCTAAAGGCGTCATCGCATGTTCTGCCGGCAACCATGCCCAAGGAGTCGCCCTGGCGGCAGCCAAGAACGGTATAAAGTCTGTTATCTGCCTGCCCGACGGAGCCCCCATCTCCAAGGTCGAGGCGACAAGAAGCTACGGAGCGCAAATCTGTCTTGTTAAGGGAGTCTACGACGATGCATATGCAGAAGCACTGAGACTTAAGGATGAGAAAGGATACACTTTTATCCACCCTTTCGATGACGAACTCGTCATAACGGGACAAGGAACCATCGGTCTCGAGCTTCTCGAGCAGCTCCCCGATCTGGATGCAGTGATAGTTCCTGTCGGGGGCGGGGGACTTATCTCCGGTGTGGCATTTACCCTTAAGACACTTAACCCCGATGTTAAGGTATACGGTGTACAGGCCGCAGGTGCCCCGAGCATGTTTAATTCCGTTCACGATCATAAGATCGAGCGTCTCGAAGCAGTATCGACGATCGCCGACGGCATCGCAGTCAAGGAACCCGGCGAGAACACGTTCAAATATGTATCCGAATATGTAGATGAGATCGTTACGGTAACGGATGATGAGATATCGGCGGCTATACTCGCACTCATGGAGCAGCACAAGCTTGTCACGGAAGGAGCCGGTGCCGCAGCAGTTGCAGCCGCAATGTTTAACAAGGTTCCTCTTGAAGGAAAGAAAACCGTATGCCTCTTATCCGGAGGAAATATAGATGTTACCATCCTCTCGAGAGTAATAAGCCGCGGCCTTCTCATGACCGGCAGGACTTATACGGTAAAGATCGAACTTATCGATAAGCCCGGTCAGCTCCTCGAAGTATCACGCATCATCGCCGAACTCGGAGCCAACGTCATAAGAGTCCATCACGAGCGTGCCAACGAAGGAAGCGACGTCAACGGCTGTTACCTCAGAATGACGCTCGAGACCAGAAACTACGAACACATCAAACAGATCCAGAAAGCACTCAAATCACACGGATTCAAAACAGTATAAAGGAGAGAAAACATGAAGACTATCCACACGGACAAAGCACCCAAAGCAGTAGGTCCCTACTCACAGGCTGTAGTAAGCGGCAGCCTCGTATACACCTCAGGACAGATCGCGATCAACCCTGAGACCAACGCCGTAGAAGCAACCAACATCGAAGGTCAGGCCGAGCAGATCATGAAGAACCTCGGTGCCGTTCTCGAGGCTGCAGGCTCCTCATTCGACAAGGCTGTTAAGACAACATGCTTCCTTGCTGACATGAACGACTTCGCTGCATTCAATGATATCTACGGCAAGTACTTCACATCACTTCCCGCAAGATCATGTGTCGCAGTTAAGACCTTGCCGAAGAACGTACTCGCAGAAGTAGAAGTCGTAGCCGAAGTTTAATCTTCGCTGTCGAAGATATCATCATCTTCAAAGCCGGAATCGATACCGAGGATCCTGTCGGATTCCTCGGAGTCGATCGTGGCTATCGTACCCATTTTCTTCTTCATGATCCTGGTGCGGTCCTTGATATCCTGAGCAGCTCTTGAAGCCTTATCAATACGGTCCTCCATCTTGGCAGCAGACTCTTCAAGCTTGGTGATCTGAGTCTTGGTTGCCTCCAGGATCTTACGGATCTCCTCACTTTTCCTGTTAAGAGCCATATGCCTGAAGCCGATGGAGATAGTGTTAAGCAATGCCATGACAGTCGTAGGTCCCGCGATCATGACGCGCTTGCTGTGGCAATAATCAGACAGTCCGTCTATTCGCAGAACCTCCGCGTAGAGCCCTTCGGTCGGAAGATACATGATCGCATAATCAGCCGTATTCGGCGGATCAAGATACTTGTCACTGATAGTGACCGCTTCCTGCTTTATCCTGTTGGTAAGTTCGGTGCGGGCGGACTTCACCGCGGCCTCATCACAATTCTCGGCAGCCTCTGCGATCCTGTTATAGATATCAACAGGAAACTTCGCATCTATAGGAAGATATGCAGTCCCGTCTTCAGAAGGGAGCTTGATCGCATACTCAACCCTGTCGGAAGATCCGCTCTTAGTCGCGATATTCTCTTCATACTGATCTCTCGCGAGTGTCTGCTCCAGGATTCTTCCGAGCTGCACCTCTCCCCAGTTGCCTCTGGTCTTAACATTACTTAATGTCTTATTAAGATTGGTAACGCCTGACGACAGCTGCTGAAGCTCTCCTAAGCTCTTATAAAGATTTGCCATCTGCTCGCCAACCTGCTTGAAGCTTGAATCAAGCCTCTCATTCAAGGTCTTATCCAGCTTCTCATCGACAACGCCGCGGATCTCGTCGAGCTTTTTCTCGTTGGACTTCGTCATGCTCTCGATCGAAGTGCGCAAGGTATTATTCATCTGCTCCTGCATCTTAAGAAGAGATTCTCCCGTCGACTTCTGCATCTCCATAAGAGATTCATTCGTGGATTTCTGCATCTCCATGAGCGAGTCACCGGTGGTCTTCTGAAGCTGCACGATCGCTCTGCTCTGGCGCTCGCCGCTCTCGTTCATCTCCTTGCGGAACTCGGCGAAAGAATTATTCTGCGAACGCGTCATCGCATCAAGACGCTGTGCCTGATCTTCACGGTTGTCCTTCAGTGAGCCCGCAAGAGTATCCTGCACGGCCTTATTCTGCACATACTGGTTCTTGCTCATCATGTCGAACTGCACCGACACCTTCTGAACCGCTTCCTTATTCTCATCAAGCTTATCAAGAAACATCTGAACGGCTTCACTGTCATCGTCTTCTTCGACAGGTCTTCTGACAGTAACAAGGATCACAACCGCAAGCACCGTGATCACCGCCAAAAGTCCGATTATAATAATGTCACTCATAAGATAAACACCTCCGTACTCTATCCTTTGCTAAGAGTTTACCCGGAGGCATGTCCTATTATATGTACTGAATTAATGATATATTGTCTTCATCAGGAGGGATGAACCATGATCAACGAATCCGACAGAAGAATAGTAGAGAAGCTCGTATCCAAGATGCGCACCGAGAGCATCATCTGGATAGTGATCGCCATTTTTCAGATATTAAGCCTGGTAGGCATTGTATGCGGAATATATAACCTTGTCGTAAGCATAATGAACCTTAATACAGCCAAGAGGATCCGCGAGTACCCCGTAGGTGTCGTACGCTCGTTTGAACCCATGGCCGGAAGCCTCATAATAATGTGCCTCAACATATTCCTCGGAGCTTTCATAGGAATCGTCGGCTCTCTGTACCACATCTTCGGCGTCAGAGGCTATGTTATGGACAACCGCGATGCGTTCTTACGCGTAGAAGCAGCGCTTACGGGACAGTCTCCTGCAAATTAAAGAGGCACGAATCAGAATTCGTGCCTTGAAAGGAGGGTGTTATGAAGTAAGGAACATTATTGAAACATCTATATCTTACTCCCCTCCGCGGTTTACTTTGATATGTAAACAAGGCAAAATATAGGCAAACTTCAGGTTAAAATGAATTTATGGTATTAGAAGGACGCACATTTAAAGGCAACAGGCTGCTCGCGCTTCACGAGATTAAATATGAGAACCCCGACGTAAGCTTTTCGAGAGAGCTTTCGGAGGCGATTGTTATTCTGTGCCGTGAGATGGATGTGCCCGTTCCTTTCTGGATGAAGAAGAACACGCACGAATTCGCGGCGTTCCACCAGACAATATTCTTCGACGAACAATATACTGAGAAAGTTAATTTCGAGAGATTTCAGATAAAGATGACGAGATGATCAGCCGCCCGTGGTCCTGAAGATAATCTCACCGGGATAAACCATGTCGAGCTGCGATCTCGCGACATTCTCCACATAATCGGCATCCTGACCTGCGACACCTCTGGCGAGGATATTGTTATTGCGGTCTTCAAGAGCTGCCTTCTGAGCTTCGAGCGTCGCCCTTTCCTCAAGAAGTCTTTCACGTGCCGTGCGGACGTCGTAATACTTGGTCGCACAGAGCACGACAACAACGACAAACGCGATGCACACGAGCGTCATCGGCAGTGAGAATCCTCCCTGCCTTCTTCTTATCTTTCTGGGCTTGTCACTTACAATCTCGCTCATACCGCTATTCTAGAGTAAAAACCGCACGGTCTGAAGTACTCTGAAAGGTTTTTAATAATACTGTAATAAAGGCGTGTGATACAATCATCACATGGAAACAAAGCAGACAAATCCCGTGAACAAATACCCCGTTATGCTCGAAGGTGACACGATCACCTGCTACGTGCTCTTCCACCCCGCTTTTCTCGGGAAGAACGCCGAATGGGAGATGACTTACGCCGATGCCTGCTGCGCCGGAATCAAGAAATACTGGGAGGAAGCGGGATTTTCCGTAGACATCCGCCGCATCGAAAAGGGAAACAAAAGACCTCACATATGCGTTGTCCCCGCCAAGATGACGAACACCTCTTATGTAATGAGCCGCTGGTGGCGCTGGGGCTGGGGACTGTTCAGATCCTCCTTCCACCCGGAGTCCTTCATGATCAACTGGTCAAGAAGACATCCCGGCAACATTCATCTTAATCTGAGAAGAAAGTACACAAAAGACAGATTCATGAGAGTCGCCGCGCACGAGTTCGGTCATATATTGGGACTCGGCGACGCTTACGATGCACATTACAGGTTCTACTACGAAGTTCCCGGCACCGAGAACTACATGATGAACAGCAATATACGTGTCAGCGAAGAAGAAGCGCAGATGGTAAGGCGCGCACAGCAGACCGGAAAGATGCAGTATTTCCCGATAAAATTCTCGGCAAAGCACTTTTTCAAAAGATTATTCAAAAGATAAATACAAGTGCGCTTATTGGTTTTTGACTTTTTTGTAAACTGTTGTCAGACTGCACTAATTTATTTGAAAGTAATACTTTAAAGTTGTAATATATACCCATCGTTATAAAGCAATACGAAATGGAGGCCCACGTATGAAAAAGTGTCCCGATTGCGGTATGGTAATTGCCAATCAGGCTATCAGATGTCCCAAGTGTAAGTTCAATTTTGCCGAGAGCTCCGATATGAACGCAGCAGTTCCTGCAGAAGCAGCAGCAGTTTCCGCTGCAGCAACAGGCGCAGCAGCGGCTCCCAAGGGCGTTGCAGGCATTATGCCTATGATCGATGTTAAGGCAAGCAATGTTGACGAACTTTACAACCAGCTTAAGGCTGCTGTTGTTAAGAGAAAGACTGAGTTCGATCACTTTATCGACTTCCTTGAGAACAGAACAAACTGGCTTACCGCTCCCGCAGAGCTCGAAGGACCTTTGGCTTGCGAGAAGGGTCTCCTTATCAGAAGCGTTGCAGTTACTAAGCAGCTTCTCAGAATAAAGGATACGATCATGCCTCAGCTCGACGAGGAGTCAGCTATCATCATCGGTCTGTTCCATGATGTAGGCAAGGTCGGAATCGAGGGCAAGCCTTACTTCATCGTTAAGGAATCCGCTGCTCCCACTACCACATCAACTCTGGGTCTTTCCTTCTCCACAAGAATCTCTACTGCAGATTCTGCACCTAAGAATTCTTATTCCGTTAACCCTAAGCTCGTTCACATGGATATCGGCGTAAGAAGCCTCTATCTGGTTTCCCAGTATATGCTCCTTTCCGATGACGAAGCACAGGCTATCAGCTATGCTACGAACGTAAATGCTTTGGGCGGAAACCTCTCACCTTATACACTCATCCTGAAGACATCCGTTGATCTTCAGACTGCAGTTTATGAGAACCAGGATACCGTATCAAGCTATAGCTTTACGGTTATCGAACCTAAGTAATTTATCTTTCTTTATACTCCATTTCTTTTCCCCGCCGCTCTCCTCAAGAAACGGCGGGGTTTCTTATTTAAACGTAATTCTTTACAATACAGATTATGACAAGACTCGAAGACGCACTTAACGATTACTCCGCATCAGGCATTACGCCTATGCATATGCCGGGACACAAGAGAAATCCCGGGTATGTGCCTTCATATCTTCTGAACGATATAACGGAGATAACAGGCTTTGATAATCTTCACGCGCCTTCGGGGATCCTTAAAGACATTGAGTACGATGCCGCTGCGGTTTGGAATGCACGCTCCGCGGTCCTTTCCGTCAACGGAGCGACAGCTCCCATACTTTCAGCCGTAACGGCAGCAGCTTCACAGGGCAAGATTCTCATCGCAGGCAACTGCCATATATCCGTTTGGCACGCACTTGAGATCTCGGGGATCGACTATACCGTCATATATCCCGATACGGATCCGGAATTCCCGTTCTATCTGTCGGTAGATCCCGCGAAGATTGAAAAGGCTCTTCAAGACGATCCGGAAATAAGAACCATCGTCATTACCTCGCCTACTTACGAAGGCGTTGTAAGCGATACAAAGTCAATCACCGAGGCAGCACACAGACACGATGTGTCTGTTATCGCCGACGAGGCTCACGGCGCGCACTTCGGACTGAACGATTATTTCCCGGAGACTTCTGCTGCGGACGTCGTCATAAAGAGCATCCACAAGACTTTGCACGCACCGACGCAGACAGCGGTGCTGCTTACATATTCGGACAGGATAAGCGAAGATCTGATCCGTCACTATATGGATATCTTCGAGACTTCAAGTCCGTCTTATATCCTTATGTCAGGCATTGACCGTGTCATTCAGGACATAAAAGAAAATAAAGATATAACCTGTACATGGGCGGATGCACTTCGCACCTGCAGAGAAAGACTTAAGAATGAACTTAAGCACCTCAGTCTTTTCGGGCAGGAGGGCGCAGATCCGGGTAAGCTCGTGCTCCTTACGGCAGGTGTTATCGACGGAACTGATCTTGCCTGTATGTTAAGGGACAATGGCATAGAATGCGAAGCGTCTTACGGGACACACCTTATCGCCATGACAGGCATCGGCGACAACGAAGTTACTCTCGGAAAGTTTGCAGACGCCGTCATCTCAATCGATAAAACTCTGGAAGGAAGCGTCGTCCCCGCTGATATCCCGTTTCCCTGTACCGCACCCGTAATCGCGATGTCTGTTACGGAAGCGGTAAGAGCCGGCAATACTGAGATAAGCAGGAGCGAATGCGAAGGACAAATAAGCGCGGAATATATATTCAGATATCCGCCGGGCATCCCCGTACTCATACCCGGACAGAAGATCACGCCCGACCGGATCGCACTGATCCCGAAAGACACCATGAAGGTTATCCGCGGTTGACATTTTTAAGGGTTGTAAAGTACAATATCGGAAATAAATTAAGGGGGAGTTTGATATGTCCAGAATCGTTACTATCAACACTCGTGATCTTGATAAGTCCGCTAAGGAAGGCGGCTGCGGCGAGTGCCAGACATCCTGCCAGTCAGCTTGCAAGACATCCTGCGGTGTAGCTAATCAGGCTTGCGAGAAGAAGTCCTGATCTTAGGATTTTCTGTTAACAAACTAAGAGCAAGAGGTCTCGTAATGTAAATTATGAGGCCTTTTTACTTCCCTTTACAAAGGAGTTCCAATTGATCCACTGTTATAAGTTCGACGATAAGAATATAGTACTCGATGTCTTCTCAGGCTCGATCCACATGGTTGACGAGGTCGCATACGACATTATTCAGATGTATGAAGACCATACGCGCGAGCAGATAGTTGCAGATATCACTTCCAAGCATAACGTTACCGAAGCTGAAGTAGACGAATGCCTTAAGGATATCGAAGACCTGAAGGAAGCGGGCAAGCTTTTTGCCCCCGACAAGTTCGAGAACATTTCTTACGATCTTAAGAAGCGCAAGTGGACCTTAAAGGCGCTGTGCCTTCATGTGGCACATACATGTAACCTCAACTGTTCCTACTGTTTCGCGGCTCAGGGAAATTTCCACGGCGAGCGCGGACTGATGAGCTTCGAGACAGGAAAGCGCGCGATCGACTTCCTTATCGAGAACTCGGGCTACCACAAGAACCTCGATATCGACTTCTTCGGCGGCGAGCCCCTCATGAACTGGGAGGTCGTTAAGAAGCTCGTTCTCTACGCACGTTCCATCGAGAAGGATGCAGGCAAGAATATCAGATTCACCCTCACAACCAACGGCATCAACATCGACGATGACGTCATCGACTTCTGCAACAAGGAGATGCATAACGTTGTCTTGAGTCTCGACGGCAGAAAAGAGACCAACGACCGTTTCCGCGTCGACTACAAGGGCAACGGATCTTATGACGTGATCGTACCCAAGTTCAAGAAGTTCGTTGAGGCAAGGGGTAATAAGAGCTACTACATGCGCGGCACTTATACGCACTTTAATACCGACTTCGTGGAAGACATAAAGCACATGGCAGATCTGGGATTCAAGGAGCTGTCCATGGAGCCTGTTGTCACGTCTCCCGACTCCCCTTCTTTCCTTACGGAAGAAGATCTTCCCGTTCTCATGCAGCAGTACGAGGATCTTGCTCACGAGATGATAAAGCGCAACAAGGAAGGCAACGGCTTCACGTTCTACCACTACATGCTCGACCTTACATGCGGTCCGTGCATCTACAAGAGAATCTCGGGATGCGGAGCCGGTACCGAATACATCGCGGTTACACCCTGGGGAGACATCTACCCCTGCCATCAGTTCGTCGGCGATGAGAAGATGAAGCTCGGCGATATCTTCAACGGATTCACCGATCACGGCAAGGAAGTAAGCCGTGACTTCGCACAGGTCAACTGCTATACAAGAGAAGGCTGCAAGGACTGCTGGGCAAAGCTTTACTGCTCCGGCGGATGCGCTGCCAATGCATATCACTCGGGCGGAGACATCAAGGAGATCTACGACTACGGCTGCAAGCTCTTCCGTAAGAGGATCGAGTGTGCACTCGCAGTACGTCTGTCTGATCTTAAGGAAGATGACATTTATGTACCTGACGCTGACGCTGAATCCGTCGATTGATTATTACATCGAACTTCCCGCAGGCAAGAAGCTTATTACGGGCACGGATGACGGTCCCGCCGTTAACCGCAGCGTTAAGGAGAGCTTCGAAGCCGGAGGAAAAGGGATCAACGTCGCCCTCGTCCTGCACCGTCTCACGGATAATACCGCTCAAGTTACCGCCGCGGGATTTGAAGCGGGCTTCACGGGCAAAGAGATAATCAGGATCATCGAGCAGGAGGGTCTCATATCGAAGTTTATCGAGGTCCCCGGCAACACCAGGATCAACCTTAAGGCCAAGGACGGCAACGGTCTTGAGACAGAGATCAACGGATCCGGTCCCGCCGTAGGTCCCGGTGATATAAGCCGCCTCATAGATACACTTAAGAAGACCGATTTTGATACACTCTTCATCTCAGGGTCACTTCCCCGTACTCTTAACAGTGATGCTTATTCCGTTATCATGACTGCTGTACAGGGATTCAATCCGAAGGCGCGCATAATACTGGACTGCGAAGGTGAAACATTGATCAAGTGCCTGCCGCTGAAGCCTTTTCTGATAAAGCCCAATGCACGCGAACTCGCTTCGCTTACGAGAATGAAGATCAACACCTCTTCCTCGCTTAATGACATCCGTGAAGCCGCGGTGAAGCTGATACGTCAGGGCGCACAGAATGTCCTTGTATCGCTCGGCGAGAATGGCGCATATCTTCTTACGGGATCGGGCGAGTATTATCACACCCCCGGCATCAAAGGCGATGTTATAAGCACGATCGGCGCCGGAGACACCATGATCGCTTCATTCATTTACGGTATCGACAACGGAATGGATATGCAAAAAGCGCTCGGATTCTCGAACGCCTGTGCTGCCAAAGCTGCTTTCAGCGAAGGTATTCCCGGTGCGGACGCACTCGGAGAATTTCTTAAAGAATTCTCATGATCCAGCAGCCCTCCATCTGAGGTGCGATAGTATCAAACCGCCAGCGAATTGAAGTCCTCGCAGAACTTCCGGGATCTCTTATCTCATATCCCTCATCGTTATATCCGACTATAACAATAAACTGCGCCGTATTGGTGAAGTCTCCGGGGCCCATCAGACACATAACGAGATTGCCTACATCGAGGTTTCTTTCTATTCTGTCCTGATCGGCAGTTATCGGTGTTACGTCTATTCCGAGTCCCGTGGCACCGTCGCTCATAAGCGACCATGAGGTGCCGCCCTCCATTGTATATCCGTTATTCTCGGAGTATGCCGCCATCCACGCAGGGTTCATATCTCCGTTACCCAGAAGGTATGAAGCGACCATGGACAGAGCCGTAGGACCGCCGCCCGATACAGCCATAACGTTGCCCGAATAAGTCTTGTAACCCCATCTCATGTCATACTGATAATACTCCGGGACTCTTACGGGCGAAAACAAACCAGCCATGTCTATGCTTCCGGGATAGTTTGCTTCATCCTGTGTTCCCGCATACTCGGGATAGTGAAGAACAAAATCCAGAGTCTCGTGATTGGTCATGAGAAGATTGGTTATCTCTATAGGATAGGAATACGGATCGATGCCGTGATCGGCTGCATATGCGTCTATTACAGCCTGACAGTCCGCCGCATTATTAAGAGGATACGACGAGTAGTCGTCAGGCGATACCGTTGAAGCGGGCTCCTGAGCGGAAGGCTCGACAGCAGTTACCGTAACCGTGCCTGACGGCAAGGACACCTCGGAAGCGTCCGCTTCACCTGCAGGATTTCTTCCTTTGGTAATTATTACGACAGCAATTGTCGCGACAATGAGGATTATTGCCGTCAACCCTGCTATATAAAGTCTCATCCTGCCGTTTATACCCATATGATAATTATACACAATAGACCAATTACCTTAACTGTCACATATAAATAAGAAGAAAATGTAGTACTATATTCTTTGGAATAATTACACGGGAAAGGCATTATGTCGAACAAGAAGAAGGTTTCCAAGAATCTGATTTGGGCGGTCATATCACTGTTATTGGCTGTGCTTACCGTCAGATTGGTACTAAAGCAGAGCAGCGATCTTTCATTTACGGATCTTTGCACCATTTTGAAAGAATCAGACAAGCTGTACATGGCGCTTGCTGCCTTAGCTTCTTTACTTTTCATATGGTTTGAAGGATCGGCCATAAGGTCTATCCTCAGGCGCGCAGGCTACAAAAGAGGTCCCTTAAGCGGTCTTCTGTTCAGTACATCCGATATTTACTTCAGTGCCATAACCCCGTCGGCAACGGGAGGACAGCCTGCCAGCGCGTTCTTTATGATAAGAAGCGGCATATCCGCCGGCATAACGACCGCAACTTTGGTCCTTAATCTTATGATGTATACGTTATCGATAATCGCGCTCGGCATTATCTCCATCATCATAAGTCCAAAAGCATTCACGGAATTCGGTACCGCTTCGCGCGTATTTATAATCATCGGATTTGTAGTCATGCTGCTTCTGGCTACAGGATTCTTCCTGCTCCTTAAGAACGAGAAAATAATATTCAAGCCTGCATGCAAGATAATCTCTTTTCTTACCGGGAAGAATCTTATAAGAAATAAAGAGCACCTGCAGATGAAGATCGAGAAGACCCGTGCAGATTACAAGGCCTGTTCCGATCTTATTTCAGGACACCGCGGAGTGCTGATCGTCTCGTTCATATGGAATTTCCTTCAAAGAACATCACAGATTATGGTACCGATGCTCGTATATGCGGCATTAGGAGGAGAAAAATCCCTTATGCCTGCAGTGTTTTCCAAGCAATGTCTTATAACAATAGGTTATAATTTTGTACCGATACCCGGCGGAATGGGAATATCGGATTATCTGATGATCGACGGATTGAGAACAATCATGGAATCATCAATGGCTTACAGCGTGGAACTGATAAGCCGCGGACTTACATTCTATATTTGTGTACTGATAAGCGGTATCATTACATTGATCGGCTATCTGATCGGCAAGCGAAAGGAAGCATAATATGATAGGCGTATACGACTATACAGTTATTCTTACATATATGTCCCTCATCTCGGGAATGCTCGGGATCATAGTTACGGTAACCGGTGCAGGCCACCCGCAGCTCGGAGTATTCTTTCTTATGCTCTCCGGTATACTTGATGCTTTCGACGGTAAGGTAGCAAGGACCAAGAAGGACCGCACGGAATTCGACAAGAACTTCGGCATTCAGATCGACTCACTGACAGATCTCATCTGCTTCGGTATTCTTCCCGTTACCATCGGTCTTGCACAGCTTCGTATAAGCGGTATCTTTACGGAGCTTGTTAAGCGTAAAGAATACGAGGGATCGTATCCCTTGCTGATACTTCTTATCGTTATAGCCCTGTTCTACGTGCTTGCAGCGATGATAAGACTTGCTTACTTTAATTCCACGAGCGATGAACGCGAAGAGCAGATCAAGAAGTCAGGAAAGGCATATTTTGTCGGTGTTCCCGTTACATCTGCCGCTCTGGTCTTCCCTCTTGTAATGATCTTCCACTTCTTCACAAGATTCGATCTTACGATCTTCTACTTCGTTATGATGCTTATCGAGGCTATAGCTTTCGTAACCAACATTAAGGTAAGAAAACCCGGCAAGGTCGGACTTACCATTATCATTCTGATAGGTCTTGCAGAATTCGCCGCTTTCATAGTCGCTTATAAGCTCGGACTGGGTCAATGACAGGACTTGAGTTCCTTTATAAGACCGCTGCCGGCAGGATCATCTTAAGACCGCTCGTAAGCAAGCCGTTTTCTTCCTTTTCGGGCAGACTCATGGATACACGTGCTTCCAAAATTCTCATAAAGTCTTTTGTCAGAAACAACGGTATACATGTCGAAGATTATGAAACAGATAACATAAACTGCTTTAACGACTTCTTCTGCAGAAAGATCAAAGTCGGTCTTCGTCCCGTAAGCGCGGATCCTTCTCACCTTATATCCCCGTGCGACGGGCTTCTGAGCGTATATAAGATAACTTCGGATACGGTACTTAACGTAAAGCAGAGCGAGTTTACCGTAAGCGGACTTCTCCGCGACAAGAAATTAGCAAAAGAATTCGACGGCGGCTATGCACTCGTATTCAGATTATGCGTAAACCATTATCACAGATATATCTGGTTCGATTCCGGCAGACAGCGCGCGAACATAAGGCTGGAGGGTATATACCACACGGTAAGACCTGTCGCACTTGAACAGTATCCGGTATTCGTTCAGAACACACGTGAATATGCAGTAATAGATTCGGACAACTTCGGCACGGCAGTACAGATGGAAGTCGGCGCCATGCTTGTAGGACGCATCGTAAATGAGAAGACTTCTGCCTGCGATGTAAGACGCGGCGAAGAGAAAGGACACTTCGAATACGGCGGTTCCACTATTATCCTGCTTATTCAAAAGGACAGAGCCGTAATAGACGGCAGTTTTCTTACAACAACAGAAGTCCCCGTCGTCATGGGACAGACAATCGGTTTAAAAGCAAATTAAAAAGGTCCCGGCGTAACCGGGACCTCATTATTTATCCGAACCGATCAGATTAGGAAACTGTAGCCTCAACGTTGAAGAGGATTACAGAACCGGACTCGTCAGGTGCACCGATGAAGAAGTAAGAACCCTCATCGAGACCGTCGTTCTCAACATACTGGAACTCATAGAAGTAACCGTTTGTATATTCAGAAGGTGTGATTGTAGCGGAATAGATGAACTCAGCATCATTAGCATCGCCTGTTGCAGAGTAGTATACCTCGTAGTATACAGGGAAATAAGCGAGGTTAGCCTCGTCGTAAACCTGGCATGTATACTCGATTGTTGTCTCATCTGTTGTGTAGTCGCCTGTGCCCATAGCATAGCCGGAACCGTCAGAGTAAGAATACCAGTAATCGTCGATACCGTCAGACCAGATAACATCGATGTCACCGGGATCGCCCTGAGGAACTACTGTTGTGCCAGCACCGCTGTTAACAACTGTACATGTTTCATCAGCGAGAACGTTACCGGCGAGGTCATATACGATACACTCGTAGTTACCTGCGATGAGGTAGCCGTTGTCGTCGAGCTGAGCAGCTGCATCATAGCCTGTACCGTAGTAAGACTCGATCCAGTATCCCTGATCAGTGCACTCATCACTTGTGTAGATGAGCTGACCGTCGAGGTAGTACTCATATGTGAACTGCCACTCAACTTCCTGTCCCTCTGTTGTAGGGATGATGTCGAGCTCGATTGTGTATACATCTGTGTATACGCCGTTATCAGAGTAGTACCACTCTACAGAGTCGATAAGATCAGTAGAGATAGCTGCTGCGAATGAATAATCAAATGCATCGAGATAGAACTGATAAACCTCATTAACGTTCTCAGCCTCGCTGTCGTCAACGAGCCATGTATCGTCCTCGAGAACGAACTCGATTGTCTGCTCGATCTCTGTCTTGTCAGCATCGCCGATAGCATCGATGAATGCATCGAGATCGCCGCCGTCAGCAGTAACCTCATCGTAAGCAGCCTGATAGTCAGCGATAGAGAATGTGATATCAACACTTGCCTCGCCCTTCTTCTTGGAAGACTCTACAGACTCCTCGTCGATGGAGTACTCGAGTGTACCTGCGATAGCATTGCAGATAGCGGCATAATCATCACCATAGAGATCAGCATCAACATCTACGAACTGCTCGATGTTCTCCTGGAGATCATCATCAGGATCAGCCAAGAGCTCAACGATATCGCCGGTCTTGATCTTTGTTACTGCAGTAGCATAATCTTCAGCAACCTTGAGAACTGCCTCATCGTCCTTGTCGAACATTGCGCATCCGCCGAGGGAAGCGAGCATTGCAACAGACAGTGCAGAAGCAGTCAACTTCTTAAAATCGACTTTCATAAAATATCCTCCATTCGATTTTGCGTAATACTTAAACGCTATGGATTATTATAAAACAAAGTTTACTTAATGTCTAATTTTCGTTAACGGATTATTCACACATCATCAGTCTTCTCTAACCGTGCATGTGGAGTCCGCCAGTACTTCGCCGTCAAGGTTGTACATTACGCATCTGTACTCGCCTGCGACGAGATTACCGTATCTGTTAAGTTCCGCATTAGGATCATAATCGGGTCCGTAATAAGCTTCGATCCAGTATCCCTGATCAGTGCATACATCGCTTGTAAAGATCAGCTCGCCGTCACGGTAATACTCATAAGTAAACTCCCATGTGACCGACTGACCCGGATCTGTAGGAATGATATCAAGTTCTATCTGATCGACATTTGTATAGACATCATCCCATGAGAAATACCACTCGATACGATCGATAATGTCCTCGTTAATCTCTATGTGTTCAGACGAGACAGTACATGTGGAATCTGCAAGAACATTGCCTGCGAGGTCATACATTACGCATCTGTATTCGCCCGAGACAAGATAGCCGTCCTCATTAAGCTCGGCATTATCATCGTAATCGGGACCGTAATAAGCTTCGATATAGTAACCGACATCGGTACAGATATCACTTGTGAAGATAAGCTCGCCGTCACGGTAATACTCGTAAGTAAACTCGAAAGGCACCTCCATGCCGTCCGTCGTAGTCATGATATCAAGTTCGATCTGTGAGTAGTTATAATAAACACCGTCATCCGAATAGTACCAGACGATGCCGTCAACATAATCCAGAAGAGGCTCTATAAAGTCCATATGAGCGACAGCATCATAGAAACCGTATACAGAGAATATCTTTCTGCCGTTCGTATCATCAACGAGCCACATGTCATATGCATAAACAAAGTCGATGGTCTGGGAAACTTCAGTCGTTGCGGCATTGCGGTCACTTATCGCATCGATATAATCACTGACAGAGCCTCCGTCCTCAGAGATCTGCTCATAGATCGACTGATAATCGATCATTGTATAAGTTATATTTACGCTCGCCTCTTCATTCTTTCTCGAAGAAAAGACCGAATCCTCATCTATCTCATAAGACAAAGAATCCGCGATTATATCGACGATCTCGTAGTACTTGTCATTATCTGCATTTGTCCCTGAAAGGTAGTACTCCAGGTCATCCTCCACCTCTTCACCGTTGATCATAAGATCGAGGATCTTTTTTACCTTCCCTTTTACCACCGCAGATGCATACGCATCGGCAGCTTCGAGAACCGCTTCATCATCACTGTCAAAAAAAGCGCATCCGCCCAGAGATGCCAGCATGGCGGCACAAAGCACAGAGGCTGTTAACTTCTTAACTGCTTTCATAAACGTTCCTCCTGACAGGCATCAGTATAGCATACAGACAAATGATATCTCTTCGTTTTTCCAAACGGCTTTGATATCGCCTTTGTACTGACGGCAGATATTCTGCGCGATGGAAAGGCCTATTCCGTACCCGCCTTTGTCTATGTTATGTGATTTGTCTTCGCGGTAGAAACGCTCGAAAAACTTATTGTAATCCGTGTTGGCTCCGTCTTTGTAAGTGTTGCTCACGGTAAGGCGTATTCCTTTTCGCACAGGGGTAAGTCCCACTGTTATGCTTCCCTTCTCGTCACAGTACTTAATCGCATTGTCGAGAAGTATCGTAGTAAGCTGCATGATCTTGCTCGCATCCGCGGTCATCTTAACGTCCTTGGCGATGTGCTTCTCCAGGGTAAGCTCAGACTTCGCTGCCACGGGCTCGAAAGTCTTTACCACAGACTCCACAATCTGCGTTATCTCTATCTCGGCCATCTCCGACTTATCTTCTATCTCCTGAGCCTTAGAGATCATTACAAGATTGGCGATAAGTCCGTTCATGTGATCGATCTGCTTCAGAGTAGACTCCGACCACTCATCCTCTCCGTTTATCATCTGACTCATCTCGGTGTTGGCGCGGATGACGGACAGCGGGGTCTTAAGCTCGTGACTCGCATTGGTTATAAAGTCCTTCTGCTTCTCGAGGTTCTCTATCTCGGGTGCTACCGCCGCCTCCGAGAAATGAACTACCAGGATATATGTCACGGCAAGTCCCGCCAGGCACACTACCAGCGATATAAGAAGAAGTCTTCTGAGCGCATTTGTCTCTGCCGACGCATCGATAAACGCCAGCGTCTGTCCTTCCGGAGTATCAGCATACTTATACCAGATTCTGCCTCTTTGACCGTATCCTGTCGGTCCGCGTTTTACCTCTTCACAAAGACGGATGATCTCAGTCTCGGAACCTGCAGCAAATCGCCCGTCCAACATGATCAAATTGCCGTCGGTATCATAGCTTATCAGCCAGTAATCCGACTGTTCCCTTACACTTATGGTAAAGATCTCCGTGAGTCTCGGGTCATCGTTATAGTATTCGTCGAATGATATATCGGAAGAAATACTCTCACTTGCGATCAGTGCATCAAGGCTCGATCTTATCGCCCTGTGGGACACGAACATACTCGCTAGGAATATCGTGCCTCCGATAAAAAGCATCGCAAGAAACATCGCAAGCATCGCGATCCCGATAAACTTCTGCTTGAGTCTTTCTATAGTGCGGTTATTCATCTGATAATGTAAACGAATCTCCTTTACCGCCCTTTATATTAACGGCGGTCACGACAGCACGGAGCTTATTCTTAAGGTAAGACACGTAAAGCCACACTGTATCCTCATCCGCATCCTGCTCATTGTTCCATATCTTCCACAGGAGATAATCTGAAGCCAACTGACGACCGGGGTTTCTCATAAACTCACGCATCAGCTCATACTCTTTAAGAGACAGTCTGACCGTGTTCTCCGCGCTTAACGACAGATCTTCCCCGTTAAGAACAAGTCCCGCATATGTAATCTTATCCCGGGGGGCATCACTGCTGCCGCGTCTTACCAGTGCTCTTGTCCTTGCCAAAAGCTCCTTCATGGCGAAAGGCTTGGTCAGATAATCGTCGGCTCCGGCATCAAGTCCTGCGACGCGGTCATCAATATCGCTTTTTGCCGTAAGCAGCATGACCGGCGTCATGTTGTGTCTCTGTCTCATATTTGAAAGCACGGTTATGCCGTCCACCTTCGGCATCATGATATCCATGATCACAGCGTCATAACCGTTGTTCGTGATCATATCCATCGCCTGCTGTCCGTCGTATGCCGAATCGACCTCAAAGCCTTCGTGCTTCAGAAGGACAGTCACGGCATGATTCAGATCTTTCGTATCTTCCGCAAGTAATATCTTCATCTTACAATTGTCCGTAAATCATATTTCTTATCGTCTGCATGGATATATCCGTGGACGCGAGCTCGTCGGCACACCGCTTAAGCTCTGCCGTTATAAGCTCCTTGTTCACGTTGATATCCTTCTTGTATTTGATGTCATGTTCGAGTGCCGCCCACGTATCCATCGATATGGTTCTGATCTGAATCTCGGCATAGTAGCCCTCTTCATTCTGAACGATCATATGATAGCTTCTGTATCCGTTCGGCTTGGCATTCGAGATATAGTCCTTCTCATCGATGATCTTTATATCATCAAACTCCCTTATCGCATCCCTTACCTTGAACGTATCATCAACAAATGTGCAGACTATTCTTATACCGACTATGTCGCGTATATTCGCCACGATGTTATCCGGAGTAACTTCTATATTCTTTTTCCTGCACTTCTCAAGAACGCTCTCCTCACTCTTGATCCTTCCCATCGTGTGATCGATCAGATTGGTCCCATAAAAAGCCTCGAGCGTCTGCTCCATGCGGGAGATCTTCTGCTCGAGATTGTCTTTGAAAGAAAGCAGCTTGTAGTAGTGCGCACCGTATAAGTTTTCCATGCAAATATAATAACACCTCTTCCCTAAGAAAGAGGTGTAAAAGTAAGGTATCAGTTTTAAGCTTCGCTTACTGGATGTAAGTTAAGAACTGTGATGCAAGTACAACCGATACGAGAGCGATCGGGTATGTAGCCGCATAAGCTGAAGCAACGTTTGAAGTTCCGGAGGACTGGATGAGAGCACCAAGTGCAGGTGTACTTGTCATGCCTCCCGTGATGGAACCCAGGTTGTTCAGAAGACTCAGCTTGAGAACGTACTTCGCGAAGAAGAAACCTACAAAGAGAGGAACGATCGTCATGAGCGCGCCCCATACGAAGAGGAGTCCGCCGTAAACCTTAAGTGTGTCTACGAATGCAGCGCCGCCCTCGATACCTGCACCGATAAGGAACAGTACGAGACCGAACTCCTGGAAGATGGAGAGCAGGTGCTCCTTAACCTTCAGGTCGAGCTTGCCGATATGGCCGAAGTGACCGAAGATGAGACCCATGATCAAAGGTCCGCCTGTAGCTCCGAGGCTGAAGGAAGAACCTCCGGGAAGGGGGATCGTGATGCTACCGAGAATGAGTCCTACCATAACAGTAAGAGCGAAAGCTCCGCATCCGAACTTATCAAGTGTGAACAGCTTGGTGGATATGGACTTCTCACCGTCGAAATCACCTACAGGTGCAAGGAGAGATTTCTCATGATCCATGTTTGCCTTAAGAAGTCTCGGAATGATCTGTACAAACAGAACTACTCCGATAACTCCGAAAGGATAAGCAACAGCATGTCCTACTGCGATCTCGCTGTAGAACTCGGAACCTTCAAGAGCTCCCTGAGCCGCAGCGAAAGCAGGTGTACTTGTAAGGGCTCCGGACATAAGTCCGACCGACATAGCTGAAGTCATGTTGGGTACGAGTATGGTAACGAGGGCTGTTACAAGGCTTCCCGATGCAATGATGAGAAGTCCGAGAAGAATATATGACTTGGCATTCTTCTTGAGGTTCTTGAAGAATGTAGGACCTGCGATAAGACCTACTGAAGTAACAAACAGGATAAGACCGATGTTCTGAATAATCTTAAACCAGGTATCGATAGTACCGAGCTTCTCAGCCCATCCTGCAATGCATCCTTCGTGGCCTTCATAACCAACTGTTACACCCTTAAAGTGACCAAAAACAAGTGCCACGATGAAGATAGCCGCAGTACCGAGCGAAACTCCCTTAATGTTGATCTTTCCGATGAGATAACCTATAAAGATTATCGCGAACATAAAGAAAAGCGCCAATGAGGTTCCCTTTATGCTGAAAAGAAAATGTCCGGCCGCTTCAAGAAATTTTACGGAAAAACCGCCAAAATCCATAAATACACACCCTCTCTTTTTTGAATAAAAACCGCAACATTTATAAAACTTTTGAAAGTACTTGTCAATTTATTTGGCGGTTTTATCCCAAAAATCAAGCAGTCTTTATGTTAAACGTACCAGTAACACCACAGATAGAACATGGTGAATGCATAAAGCACCCATATCCTTCCCATCACCCATGTATGCGTGCACTGATAGGATATGAGATCCTTGGAGGCTTCAGCTTCAACACGGGGTCTGTTCTTAAAAAGCATAACCCCTGTAGCGATAACAACCGCGAACAACGCAGACGGGATCAGTGTCATCAACAAAGAAGAAATGTTATTCATGATATCAGCCATTGCAACACCGGAATATTCATAGCCGGTTATTCCCGGAAAGATACCGAGGTTTACCATTTCCATAGACGCCTCGGTAAGGTTACCTGTCAGTATAAGCATAAACTCCAGAAGTATACTCATAAATACAAGCTTCGAGTTCTCCTTATAGAACGGGATGAGAAAACATAATGCCATTATGAGCGGAATCAGCCACTGTGAATGCCAATCTACAAGCACCATGAACGATCCGTAAGAAACAAATATCAGCAACATAGACTTGAACAGCATTTCTTTTTTATTCCCGATATCAGCCTTACTGAAAAACGCATATGCACAAATAAGCGCAAATACTACAACAAAGATACCTATCTTATTATCCTCAAGTCTGGCAACGAATTCCGGATTATTCGAATTCATCCTGACAATAGCATTGTATCCGGGATTATTACCAAACAGCAATCCGGTGATTATCTTCGAAGACATACCGATACCGACATCCAAAATAATATATCGGATCTTCTTCTCCGCAAGCAGTATCAAAGGGATCAGAATAAGTATCGGGAAAAACTTCATTGCAATCGCCATCGATAAAAATAAAGAAAACAACTTGTACTTCTTCTTTATATAGAATCTCATGGCAATTACTATTAGTAAAACATACAGAATATCTATCTGCCCGAATGCAACTGTAATAAACGGTACCACAGACGAAGATGCAAACAGCATTACTACATCATCTCTGTAACGATCTCCGAGACCGGATTCTGCTGCCAGCTTCCTTACCATAACGAAGGTAACAATCATCAACAGAATAAGCCACAGAGACAGATAAAATGATCCGTAAGCCGCCTGACCGCCATATATAAAGTACACCGGTAAAAGCACTATCGCCGCAGGAAAAACAATCAGAAAATTATAATCACAAACAAACAGACGATCCGCAACGGGATAATCGTACTCATGGATATATGAATAATCCATATAATCAAAGAAATGACCGTGACGGAAAGCGTCCAGCATATTGAAGGCACTCTTCGCTACGCTTAAAAGATCATGACCCTGACTTAAAAACAGCAAAGCAAATTCCACTACCACAACGATAAGCAGGATATCAAACACCCGGGTTTCTCTGAAGTTTTTCTTATCAAGGTTCCAAACAGTACCGATTGCCAAAATTCCGACAAAAGCATACAGAACAAGGAATATCCATTTCATCGGGGAGCCGTTATCGTGCCCTTTGACACCGAATACGATCTGAGAATCGTCACCCGAAACTATGACAGTAGACGGATTCAGAAGCTCGTCAGTCTCCACATATTCAAGATCGATTCTGAGTGTATAAGTCTCACCTTTGCGGACGGGCGTATTACCGGAAGCAATATCCGAATCATATGCGGATGTTATATCCTTATGAAGAACCGTATTGCCTTCCGGATCAATAAGATCGGCCGTCCCGATTATCCTTCCCGGCTCTATCTCAAAATACAGATCCACACCACGGATATTGTCAAAAGGCATCTCAAAAGAAGATTCGTATACATCTCCCGAGCAGATGCTGACACGCTTCATTCCCTTACCGGCATTAAACTCGCATGTCCGTGTCCAAACAGAAAGGTTCGGTAATACAGTAACCATCAAGATATACAAAACGATCAGTACTACCGCCGTTACTCCGAGATTCTTATACTTATTCTTCTTTGCTTCCGACATATTCTCAATAAATGAATTCGGCTGCCCGGGAATCCCCGAACAGCCGAAATAATACAACTTAACTCATATCACTTCTTGTGAGCGATAGCAGCCTGTGCAGCAGCAAGTCTTGCGATCGGCACACGGAAAGGTGAGCAGGATACATAATCAAGACCGATTGCATCACAGAACTCAACGGATGAAGGATCACCGCCGTGCTCGCCGCAGATACCGATGTGGAGGTTCGGATTAACGGGCTTGCCCAAGTCGATAGCCATCTTCATGAGCTTGCCGACACCTGTCTGATCGAGCTTTGCAAACGGATCAGCCTCGAAGATCTTCATATCGTAGTAAGCATCGAGGAACTTGCCTGCGTCGTCTCTTGAGAAGCCGAATGTCATCTGTGTAAGGTCGTTAGTACCGAAGCAGAAGAAGTCAGCGTTCTTAGCGATCTCGTCAGCTGTGAGAGCAGCTCTCGGGATCTCGATCATTGTACCTACTTCGTACTTGATGTCGGAACCTGCGCTCTTGATCTCCTCGTCAGCTGTTGCAACGACGATATCCTTAACGAACTTCAATTCCTTAACATCACCTACGAGAGGGATCATGATCTCAGGCTCGATATTCCAGTCAGGGTGCTTAGCCTTAACGTTGATGGCAGCACGGATAACGGCCTTTGTCTGCATCTTTGCAATCTCAGGATATGTAACTGAGAGACGGCATCCTCTGTGACCCATCATCGGGTTGAACTCATGGAGAGAAGAGATGATGTTCTTGATGTCAGCTACTGTCTTATGCTTCTTGTTAGCGAGCTTCTCGATCTCAATCTCAGTTGTGGGAACGAACTCGTGGAGCGGGGGATCCAGGAAACGGATTGTTACGGGATAACCCTCGAGAGCCTCATAAAGAGCCTCGAAGTCGCTCTGCTGCATAGGCAGGATGATGTCGAGAGCTTCCTCTCTCTCCTCAACTGTCTCGGAGCAGATCATCTCACGGAATGCATCGATTCTGCCCTCACCGAAGAACATGTGCTCTGTACGGCAAAGACCGATGCCCTCGGCACCGAGCTCACGTGCCTTCTTGGCATCTGCGGGTGTATCAGCATTTGTACGTACGCCCATTCTCTTGAACTCATCAGCCCAAGCCATGATGCGGCCGAAGTAACCGTTGTTGGGATCAGCATCTACCTGAGCGATAGCTCCGTCATAGATGTTACCTGTTGAACCGTCGAGAGAGATGATGTCGCCCTCGTGGAACTCCTTGCCTGCGAGTGTGAATCTCTTGTGCTCCTCATCCATTGCGATCTCGCCGCATCCGGATACGCAGCACTCACCCATTCCTCTTGCAACTACTGCAGCGTGGGATGTCATACCGCCTCTTACTGTGAGGATACCCTCTGCGGACTTCATTCCGGAGATGTCCTCAGGAGATGTCTCGAGTCTTACGAGGATTACCTTCTCGCCTCTGTTGTGCCACTCAACTGCATCTTCTGCTGTGAATACGATCTTACCGCATGCAGCTCCGGGAGATGCACCGAGGCCCTTGCCGATTGCCTCAGCAGCCTTAAGAGCAGCGGGATCGAACTGAGGGTGAAGGAGTGTATCGAGGTTACGGGGGTCGATCATTGCAACAACCTCTTCAGGAGTTCTCATGCCCTCGTCAACGAGGTCACATGCGATCTTCATGGCAGCCTGTGCTGTTCTCTTACCGTTTCTTGTCTGAAGCATGTAGAGCTTGCCTGCTTCAACAGTGAACTCCATATCCTGCATGTCTCTATAGTGGTTCTCAAGGATATTGCATACATCAGTGAACTGCTTGAATGCACCGGGGAACTTCTGCTCCATCTCGGAGATGTGCATAGGTGTTCTTACACCTGCAACAACGTCCTCGCCCTGAGCGTTTGTAAGGAACTCACCGAAAAGACCCTTGTTACCGGTAGCAGGATCTCTTGTGAAAGCAACACCCGTACCGCAGTCATCACCCATGTTACCGAAAGCCATGGACTGAACGTTAACGGCAGTACCCCATGAATAAGGGATATCGTTGTCTCTTCTGTAGATGTTTGCTCTGGGGTTATCCCATGAACGGAATACAGCCTTGATAGCGCCCATGAGCTGTTCCTTAGGATCTGTCGGGAAATCGGAACCGATCTTAGCCTTGTACTCAGCCTTGAACTGGTTAGCGAGCTCCTGAAGATCGCCTGCTGTAAGGTCAACGTCCTGTGTAACCTTACGGGAAGCCTTCATCTTATCGATAAGCTCCTCGAAGTACTTCTTTCCGACTTCCATAACAACGTCGGAATACATCTGGATGAATCTTCTGTAGCAGTCCCAAGCCCATCTGGGGTTGCCGGACTTCTTAGCGATAACGCCTACAACGTCTTCGTTAAGACCGAGGTTAAGAATTGTATCCATCATTCCGGGCATCGATGCTCTTGCACCTGATCTTACGGAAACAAGGAGAGGGTTCTCGAGGTCGCCGAACTTCTTACCGGTGATCTCCTCGAGCTTCGTAATGTACTCCATGATCTGAGCCTGTATCTCGTCATTGATCTGACGACCGTCCTCATAATACTGAGTACAAGCCTCTGTAGAGATCGTGAAGCCCTGAGGAACAGGAAGTCCCAAGTTTGTCATCTCGGCGAGGTTTGCACCCTTACCACCGAGCAGTTCGCGCATGTTTCCGTTGCCCTCGGAAAACAGATAAATGTACTTCTTAGCCATTTAATTGCCCGCCTTTCTAATTGTTGTTGTTATTTCCCAAGCCATTGCTTATTGAAATCAGTTAAAAGATCAAAAATCGAATTTGCCCTCGAAGAATTCTGCTACCTTGTCGATAGGGAATCTGATGTTGCCGGGCTCATACTCGACATTCTTCATGGAATCTCTTTCTCTAATGGTAACACAATTGTCGTTCTCGGAATCAAAATCGTATACGACGCAGTAAGGTGTACCGATCTCGTCCTGTCTTCTGTAACGCTTACCGATGCTCTGACGGTCATCGAGCTCGCACATGTACTTCTTGGACAGGGACTCGAACAGAGGCATAACCTTATCCGTAAGCTTAGCCGACAGAGGCAGGATACCTACCTTGATCGGAGCGAGGAACGGATGGAAATGCATTACGTTTCTTACGTCGCCGCCCTCAAGCTGCTCCTCTTCGAAAGCGGAACACAGGAATGCGAGAGTAACACGGTCTGCACCGAGCGAAGGCTCGATAACATAAGGGATGTACTTCTCGTTCTTCGCGGGATCAAAGTAAGAAAGATCCTGCTTAGAGAATTCCATATGCTGCTTAAGGTCGTAATCGGTTCTGTCAGCGATACCCCACAGCTCGCCCCAGTCCGTGAACGGGAAAGCGAACTCGAAGTCTGTCGTTGCTCTCGAATAGAAAGCAAGCTCTTCCTTGGAGTGATCTCTTGTACGAAGCTCCTCTTCCTTGATACCGAGGGAAGTAAGCCAGTTCTTACAGAAGCTCTTCCAGTAGTCGAACCACTCGAGGTCAGTACCGGGCTCGCAGAAGAACTCAAGCTCCATCTGCTCGAACTCACGTGTACGGAAGATGAAGTTACCGGGTGTGATCTCGTTACGGAATGACTTACCGATCTGGCAGATACCGAACGGGATCTTCTTACGGGAAGATCTCTGAACGTTGCCGAAGTTAACGAAGATACCCTGAGCTGTCTCAGGTCTTAAGTAAACCTCACTCGAAGAATCCTCGGTAACACCGACGAATGTCTTGAACATGAGGTTGAACTTTCTTATGTCTGTGAAGTTATGACCTCCGCATACGGGACAGGGAATGTTCTTCTCTCTGATATATGATACGAGGTCTTCGGGCTCCATACCCTCAACGGATACGTCCGTTACGTTATTCTCTTTGTTCCAATCCTCTACGAGATTGTCTGCTCTGTGTCTTGCCTTGCACTGCTTGCAGTCGATCAAAGGATCGGAGAAGCCGCCTACGTGACCGGAAGCGACCCATGTTTTGGGGTTCATGATGATAGCAGCGTCGAGACCTACGTTATAAGGACTCTCCTGAACGAACTTCTTCCACCATGCAGCCTTTACGTTGTTCTTAAGCTGAACTCCGAGCGGGCCGTAATCCCACGAATTCGCGAGACCTCCGTAGATATCGGAACCCGGATATACAAATCCTCTTGTCTTGGCAAGGGATACGATCTTGTCCATCTTCTCTGAATTAGACATCTGCCGCTCTCCTTACTCTTCGATAGTCTCTGCATCCTCAGCTTCTGCGGAAGCCTCGGAAATGATATCAACAGAAGCGGTCTCAGCCTGGATCTGCTCGTTATAGACCATATCAGCAGCCTGAGCGTCTCTTCTGAACATCTCCTTCTGCTCCTTAGCCTTCTTCTCAGCCTCGATGGCAAGTCTTGCTTCTCTTGTAAGAGGAACAGTGTACTCGCTCTTGGGAAGATTGCCCTTAACTCCTACTACCTTACCCTCAAGGATCTCCTTGCAGGCAAGGGAAACGGCATTATCTGCCTGATCGGGGATCATCGGCTGAGCGCCTTCAACGATCTGGCTTGCTCTCTTGCTTACGAGAACAGCGAGCTCGTAAGCGCAGCTTGCCTTGGGTAACAACTGTTCAAGTGTGGGATCTGTCAACATTTCTCATTTACCTTCCATTTCTTTATTTATTTTCAATACATCTTCCAAAAGGTCTATATTACGTGCACATCTGCATTTCTCTGCTTTGATGATGGCCAGTATCTTATTCGCAGCTTCCTCGATGTCGTCATTAACTACAACATAATCGAAGTGTCCGACATAGTTCGTCTCCTGCCTTGCCATCTCGAGTCTGGCATTGATCGCCTCATCGGAATCCGTTCCTCTGCCGCGAAGTCTCTTCTCGAGTTCCTCATACGAAGGAGCAAGAAGGAAGATCGTTACGCTCTGCTCGAAGTTCTCCTTAAGAGCCATGCTTCCTGCGATGGTAAGATCCATGAGAACGTCCGTTCCTGCTTCACTCATATCCTGAAGTGCGACCGTGGGAGTTCCGTAGTAGTTGCCGACGAATTCATCGTACTCGATTATCTCTCCCTCTTCGTACATCTTCATGAACTCTTCCTTGGACTTGAAGTAATAATCGACTCCGTCCTTCTCACCCTCTCTGGGTTCTCTCGTTGTAACAGATATGGATGTTCCGAATGACTGATCTTTCTCCTTTACTCTGGCTAGGACCGATCCTTTGCCTGTGCCCGAAGGTCCGGATATTGATACCAACAAACCTTTTGCCATAAGTTATTCCTCCATATTTTTTCTTACGACTGCTACCTCGAGGGCGCTCGTCACTATATGATCACTGTCCATGATAAGTACGCTTCTGCACTTCTTGCCCGCACAACAGTCGACCAGCATCGCCCTGTCACGAGCCTCCTGCATCATTCGTCTTATCGGCGCCGAATCGGCTGATGCGACGGCAAGCACTCTTGATGATGCCGCTATATTGCCTCCGCCGATGTCTGCAAACTTCATTTACCTTCTATCCCCCGATCAGACCAGATTCTGGATCTGCTCCCTCATCGCCTCGATGATATTCTTCATCAGAAGAACACGGTTCGTGATCTCAAGGTCGTTGGCCTTGGATCCGATGGTATTGGTCTCGCGGTTGATCTCCTGGATAAGGAAATCCATCTTCTTACCCACGAGAGCATCCTCAGTGAGGATCCTTCTTCCCTGCGAAAAGTGACTGAGGAGTCTTTTAAGCTCTTCGTCTATCGCACACTTATCGGCAAACACCGCTACTTCCGCCGCGATCCTTGCCTCGTCATAGAAAGCCTTATTGTTGTCGGACAAAAGCTCGTCGATCCTGTCGGACAGTCTCGCCCTGTACTCGGTAACAACCAGGGGAGCGCGTACATCTATCTCATCGCGAAGCTTCTCGAGCTCACCTATCTTGCCTAAGATATCCGAAGCGAGATTTGCGCCTTCAACGGCTCTCATCTCCTGCATTCCGTTCAAAGCCTCGATTGCCGTCTGCTCAAGCTCGGCATAGATCTGATCCTCATCGACCTGTCCCTGTCTTGCGGTAATTACATCCGGGAACAAAGCGAGTCTCGAAGCATTGACGTCATCCGCCCTCCCCGTGATCTGTGCGATATTGGCAACTGCATCGGAATATGCCTTAACGAGACTCGTATTAACTGCAACTTCGGAAGAGCCTTCCGTGTTGTCATCGAAGCTTATGAATACATCGACCTTGCCTCTTACGAGGGTGTCGGAGATAAGCTTTCTGATCTTCGCATCAGCGAAGTTGAAGACCTTGGGCATCCTTATGTTCACATCGCAGAAACGGCTGTTTACCGATTTGATCTCGACTGAGTAGCGTCTTGTATCGAAGAACTTCTCGCTTCGGCCGAAGCCTGTCATGCTGTGTGCCATCCGTACCTCCAGGTTCATAAAGATGAAAAGAGCCTGCAACGAAGCATATACTTCGCCAAACAGGCTCGTTCTCCCGTTTTCAAATTATATTATATATAGGCTTAAATGGCAACAAAAATATGTTCACAAAACCCGCAAAGGCCTGTATTTTAAGTAGTCCGCGGCCACACAAAAATATTTCACACCGCTTCTTTCACCTTCGATGATCTGTGCATGGGCACGCCCGTGAAGGTGACCGTAAAGACATATATCCACCTCGCCGCTGCCCTCGATCAGATCTGAGCAGTCACACGAGGAACCGTTCCTGCCGTAAGGAGGAAAATGGATCATCAGAATATGCGGGAGCTTATGCTCTGGATCCGCCTTGTGAATGCTGTCGAGACAGATCTTAAGACGCTCGATCTCCCTGTTATGGATCTTGACGTCTTCTGCAGTGACACCGTCATCCTCGAGTCTTTTCCAGCCGCGTGTACCGGCAACAACAGCTTCACCGCTTACATATGCGTCGGACTTAAGAAGAGTAATCGAATCAAACCCCTTGCCCGCGAGTATCTTGTTCATCTTCGAGACCGTACCCCACCAGTAATCATGATTGCCTCTCGTGGCAACCTTCTTTCCCGGAAGCGCATTTATGAATTCGAAGTCTTTATCCGCCTGCTCAAGATATGTCGCCCACGACAGATCACCGGGAAGAAGATACAGATCATCCTCCCCTACGACTGAGGAATTCTCCCTGATGCGGTTCATATAATCCTTCCAGGAGTCACCGAATACTTCCATGGTCTTCTCAGGGTTATCGAGAGCCAGATGCAGGTCTCCCATCGCGTAGACAGCCATCAGTCTTCCTCCTCCCTGTGAAAGTAATCGTAGATCATGTGCGCATCAGTCTCGCTTATGCCTTTAACTTCTTTCAGCGTATCTAATCCCGCTTCCTCAACGGCTTTGATCGAACCGAGAGCCGTAAGCAGTGCTTTGCGCTTGGCGGGACCGATACCCTTGATGTTCTCGAGCTTATAGCGAATGTTGCGCTTTGTCGAGAGTTTCTTCTGATATGTTATCGCGAATCTGTGGACCTCATTCTGAACCGCAGACAGGAATCTGAGCAGAACGATCTCATCGTCCGAAGGCTCCTTCTTATCCAGAAGGAACTCCGTGCCGTCCTCGAGCACCACGCCCGCGGTCCTGTGTCTTGAGTTCTTGAACATACCGACCATCTTGATATCGCGGGGAAGTTCAAGCGAGTGTACTACCGAAGCCACCGCGGAAAGCTGTCCCTTGCCGCCGTCGACAAGAATTATGTCCGGATACTCGAAGCCGTCCTTATCATCATGTTTGAACCTTCTTGTCAAAGTCTCACGCATCGACGCGAAGTCATCCTGCGTCTGCACTGTCTTCATCTTGAACAGCCTGTAGGACTGACGGTCGGGCCTTCCGTCCTTAAAGACGACCATGCCCGAGCATATATCATCGTTGCCGAGGTTACTGATGTCGTAGGACTCCGCCCTGTGAAGAGTGTCCGCGGGGACTTTGAGCATCTTCTCGAGGATACGCATGCCGGCTTGCGGATCCGCCTGAGCACCGCCGCCTCTTAGGATACGTCTTACCATCATCTCCTGCGCGTTAAGCGTTGCCATCTTAAGAAGGTCGTTCATCTCGCCTCTCTCGGGAGTATAAACGCGGACCTTATGTCCCGCCTCTTCCGTCATGAACTCTTCAAGAAGCGAAGCATCCTCCCTCTCATCCAAAGCAGGTACGAGTATTGTCGAAGGTATGGCAGAGCTTCCGGGGTAGTACTGCGTAATGAAGCCCGTAACAAGCTCGGTAACGGACGGCAGGTCTCCGGACATAAAATATGTCGACGAACCGACGATCCTTCCCGAACGGAGCTCGAGCTTCCTGACACAGGTCTCTCCGGCCTGTGAATAAATACCGATCGCATCGACATCGCGCTCTATCTTCTGGAACACACGCTGATCCTTTGTTATCGCATCGAGAGCCGCAAGCCTGTCACGGATCGCCGCCGCCCTCTCGAAATCGAGGTTCTCGGACGCCTCCTCCATCTGTTCCTGAAGCTGCTTCTTGATGCCGTCGTAACGACCTTCAAAAAAAGCGACTATATCGAATATCATCTGCCTGTATTCACTCGATGATACATTGCCGCTGCACGGCGCCATGCACTTACCGATGTGGTAGTTAAGACAAGGTCTTTCCTTGCCGATGTCACGGGGGAAAACTTTGCTGCAGCGCTTCAGCGGGAAGATCTGCTCTATAGCCTTCATGGTGTTATAAAGGTCGCCTCCCATGTAGGGACCGTAGTAGCGCGCGCCCGCTTTCTTAGCCTTCTCGTCGGGACGGAAAGCTTTGAACACACGCGGATATTCTTCATTAAGAGTGATGCATACATACGGGTATGCTTTGTCGTCACGGAGCAGGATATTGTACTGCGGCATGTACCGCTTAATGAGGTTCGACTCGAGAAGCAAAGCCTCGGTCTCGGATCCCACCACCACATACTCGAAGTCGGCAACGTGGGATACCATCGCGGCTACCTTCGGATGCGTTATCCTTCCGCCTCCGAAGTAGGACCTTAATCTGTTACGCAGCTTCTTTGCTTTTCCGACATAAATAACAGATCCCGAAGCATCCTTCATCAGGTATACTCCGGGACTCATAGGTACTGTATCAAGTCTTGCGTCGAATCTTTCTTCGCTCATGCACCTTTCAATTCATCATACCTTCGGGTCCTTTAAGTATTCTATCAGAGAATTGACCGCTTCGGTTGAATCAGTGCCGTCTGCCGTGATCGTAATCTCGGAGCCGTTATCAATGCCCAGAGACATAACTCCGAGTAGGCTCTTGGCGTTCGCTCTGTGACCGTCCTTTACGATGTAAACCGTGCTTCTGAAATCAGATGCCTTCTGTACGAGCATGGCTACAGCCTTCATCTGAAGGTCTGCTGCACCGCAATTGAAAATGACTTTATCTTCCGTCATAAAACCTCTCCCGAGTAAAGACTGTTTTCGTTCGTGGAAAGTATATTTATACGGACTTTCATAGTCAACAAAGGTTTTACCTTTTAAAACAATTTCGGCTTTTTTACTTAAAACCCCGTATACAGTAGAAAGTATTTGTTTAAATTCACAACCGCCTAGTCGATAACAGGGGGAAGACTTCTGTCGCGCCACGCATCAAGACAGAGCCTGATCTGAGCTTCGCTGCTCTTATGATCGTTAAGATCGGAAGGCAGATCATCGACATCAAAATAGCGTGCCTCACTTGTCTCTTCGTTCGCCTCGAACTGACCTCCCTTTACCTCGCACAGCATGAAGAATCTTGTGATGTAGAAATACGATTTCGGGTTGTTGTGTTTCCTGTTGCTCATGGCTGCCACAAGCTTGACGGGCTCGACATCAAGCCCCGCCTCTTCGCGCGCCTCCTTGATCGTGTTCTCCCTGATGGTCGTGTTGTACTCGCACCACCCGCCCGGAAGCGCCCACTTGCCGTCGTAATCCTTCACGAGCAGCACCTGTTCCCTTTCGTTAAAAACCGCGGCTCTCGTATCTATCTTGGGGGTCTGGTACCCGTCATTCTCCTCGAAAATCTCCTGCGCCTGCTCTTTGGTAATGCCTTCGCACGACATCTCAAGAAGCTTCGCAGCTATACTTCTTACCTGCTTGAACCTCTCGGTATCGAAAGGGTCCTTGCAGTAAAGAAGCGCATCGTTTGCTATTGCCATCAGTTCATGGGATATCTCGACAAGTTCCATCGTGTTACCTCTTTGATATTGTCAAAACAAAAGGCGGCGAAGGTACCCTCACCGCCTGTATTCTCTAAATTGTCTTTCAAACCCCCGGTATTCTTTATACAACTGCTGCTGTATCTGCCTGCTCCGGAATAGCGATTCTTACCGCTCTTGTGAGAACATCGATATAGCTGTATGAAACGATCTCGAATGCTCCGTCGGATTCGCGCTGGCATCTTACTGTGAATACATTGGGGTAGCAATTATCTACAACACCCTCATGAACGATGATCCTCTTACGTCCGCCGTTAGATGAAAGTCTTACGGGACTGCCTATCATGGACTGAAGTCTTGCACGGCATGACTCCAAATCAGATTTGATGATCATTTGAGCTACCTCCGAGTAGTAAATTCACGTGAATAATAACAGAACCAAGACTTTTTGTCAATTAACAACCCCTATATATTGTGGTCCTTTGTTAAATCTCAACAAAATCTCGTAGTTTATAGGCTTTACAGGCCATGGCAGGCATTTAAGTACCCTGCGACATACCCGGATATGTCCGCCTGTATCGTCTGCGCCCTGTCTAATGAGGAGCATTCGCTGTAAACGATCAGGACGATCGGCTCACTCGCGTCTATTATCGCGATATCCGTATAAGCGTGGAAAGTCTCATTTCTTCCCGACACATGAAGCACGGGAACATCCTCTCCGAACGAGGTCGTGAACGGAGATCTTATATTCGAATAGTAAAGATCATTGATCAGAGGCTGATAAGTCTCAGGCTCGGTTATATATCCGTAGTAAAGAGCGGAAGCATACGCTGCCATATCGTAGCAGGATGTCCTTCCCGATCCGCTCATAAGAACTCCGGCATAATCCGTATATGTAGAATTCTCCGTATAGTTCGTATAAGCGCTTATCCCCGAGATATAGTTCCAGACCGTATCGATGCCGTTGGTCCTGTCGAGTATGACCGAGAGTGCATAGTCGTCGTTCTCGGTTACCGCAAGATTCGCAAGTGTCCTTAGGTAGAACATCTTTCCGGGCGGATAAAGCGACGCTATGACAGACGAATTGCCGGGAACATAGGAGCCGTCATAAGTGATTATGTAATTGGGAGATCCGAATCCCATCGCCACCCTGTGCCAGTAGGTAAGCTCGATCGGAAGCGCGAACGAACCCGCGGGAACGATCGGCTCGAGATCATTGATGCCTGTAGTCTCACCGTTATCGAGATTAACATAGCGGAAACATATCCTCTCGTTCGGATTGTTCATGATATAGTCCTGAACATTCTGCTTAAGGTAATCGAGAAGAACGTCTCTTTGCTCATGCGATATGGTCTGAAGAGGATACGATGTCCTGAAGTAGAACGGTTCGTGCTCTTCGAAGACCTGCGCCGACAGGTCGGTAATATCCACAGTCTCCTGTGTCGTCTCGGTAACTATAACGGGAACAAGGATCTCTTCCGAAGTCTCGGCTGTCGGCTCTACAGGCTCAGTAACTTCTGCCGGGTCTGTCAGCTCTTCTTCCGTCTCGGCTGTTGAAGCCGCTGTCGAAGTAGCCGCCCCCACAAGATCCGGAAAATCGCGCTCATAAACCGCCTGCATATCCGCGCCTATCTTGATAAAGATTACCGTCAGCACGATAAGAACCGCTGCTGCAGCGCCTACTACAAACTTGGTATGCCGTTCTTTCTTGATACCCTCGGCTTTATCGAGAAAAGTGGGATTGGGATACTGCCCTCTTCTCATCAGAACAGGCCGTGTACCGTACCGTCGGAATCAATATCGATCTTAAGAGCCGCCGGCGCCTTGGGAAGTCCCGGCATCGTCATGATCTTACCCGTAAGGATAACGATATATCCCGCTCCTGCCGCAAGTCTTGCCTCTCTTACGGTAAGCGTAAAGCCTTCGGGACGTCCGAGAAGCTTCGGATCATCCGACAGTGAATACTGAGTCTTCGCGACACAGATCGGAAGATTACCGTAACCTGCCTTCTCGAAGCCCTCGATAAGAGCTCTTGCTTCGGGAAGGATATCGACCTTTGCCGCACCGTAGATCTTGGTGGCAACCGCCTTTATCTTGTCTTCAACGGAATCATTAAGATCATAGATGAACTTAGGGGATGTCTTCTGCTCTCCGTCCAGGATCTTAAGCACAGCCTCGGCAAGCTCGATGCCGCCTTCGCCGCCCTTGGCGAAAATATCAGCAGGAGCATAGGAAGCACCGCACTCCTCGCAGAGCCTCTTAAGTTCAGCGATCTCCTCTTCTGTATCCGAAGGGAATCTGTTTGATGCGACGATAACAGGAAGACCCATAGCCTTCATGTTCTCGATATGCTTGGAAAGATTCGAGAAGCCTTCCGTAACCTTCTGAACATTGGGCGTTGTAAGCTCTTCTTTCGGGATGCCCGCATTGTATTTCAAAGATCTTATGGTAGACACGATAACGCATGCATCGGGCCAGATACCAGCCTTACGGCACTTGATGTCGAGGAACTTGAATGCGCCGAGATCCGCGCCGAAGCCCGCCTCGGTTACGGTGATATCCGCAAGCTTCATAGCTGTCTTCGTAGCAATAACGGTATTGCAGCCGTGGGAGATATTCGCGAACGGACCTCCGTGAACGAGAGCCGGAACATGCTCTATCGACTGTACGAGATTAGGGTTGATCGCATCCTTGAGTAGGACTGCCATCGAACCTTCAGCCTTAAGATCCTTAGCCTTGATGATATTGCCGTCAAGATCGTAAGCGACTACTATATCGCCCAGTCTCTTCTTAAGATCGTCCTGATCGCTTGCAAGGCAGAGGATGGCCATTACTTCGGATGCTGCCGTGATGGAGAAAGACTCGTCTCTCTCGATACCGTTCGTGCCGCCTCCGACACCGACGGTGATCGCACGAAGCGCTCTGTCATTCATATCCATGCAGCGCTTCCACAGTATCCTGTCCTTATCGATACGCAGCTCATTACCCTGATAGATGTGGTTATCGATCATGGCAGCGAGGAGGTTATTTGCCGATGTTATAGCGTGAAGGTCACCCGTAAAGTGAAGATTGATGTCTTCCATGGGAAGGACCTGGGAATAGCCGCCGCCTGCAGCTCCGCCCTTGATACCGAAGACAGGACCTAATGAAGGCTCTCTTAAAGCGAGCATTACATTGCGTCCGAGCTTATTCATAGCCTGGGCAAGACCGATACTTACAGTGGTCTTTCCCTCACCCGCCGGTGTAGGATTCATCGCCGTAACAAGGACGAGCTTTCCGTCCTTCTTATCAGATCTGCTCTTAATCGCATTAAGAGGTATCTTCGCCTTATACTTGCCGTAGAACTCGAGTTCGTCCGAAGACAACCCTACTTTCTGTGCCACATCCGCGATGGGATCAAGTACTGCCTGCTCCGCTATCTCAATATCGCTTAACATATGTATCCTCTTCCAATTAATATCGATCACTAATTATAACACAGAGGTCAGTCTTCCTTCTTATAATAGAAATATCCCGAGAGTTTATCCGTTCTCAATACGTTGATAAATGCTTCCGGATCCGTTTCCTTGATGGCTTTTACGACCTCTCTTGAATCCGCACGGGCTATTACCGAATAGACTATATGCTTCTCGCTGTGCCCGAACGAACCTTCACCGTTGATTATTGTAGCACCGTGGTTTGAGACCTCATATATCTTCGCACTTACTTCCTGAGGCTTCATAGTTACGACAAACAGGGTAGACTGCTGGAATTTAAGATACAAAGCCCTGATAACGACTGTAGACGCGAACTGGAATATGATCGAGTACATAGCCTTATCCCAGCCGAAAAGGGCTCCCGCAGCTATGAGGATCAGGGCATTGAACCCGAGGATCACGTTAAAGGTATCCACGCCTTTACGCTCCGACAGGAAGATACTTATAAAGTCCGTACCGCCCGAAGTCGCACCGGACAGCAGGCACAGGCTTATCGCCGTACCGTTAATGATGCCTCCGAAGATACTTATAAGAAGCGTATCCTCAGTCACGGCAAACCCCGGCACCAGGTCGGTAAGGACGCTGGTCAGTATGATCATCAGTATCGAATACGCCGTGAATTTCTTTCCTATGTACTTGAATCCGATATAGACCGGAACGGCATTAAGGACAAAATTGATGACAGTAAAAGGAGGAGTATAGCCGAACACCATCTCCACTATCCTCTGGATAAGGATGGTAAGTCCGTTTACTCCTCCCGGATAGAGCCCGCCGGCTCTTACGAACGTCTTGATGTTCACGGCCATCATTACTGCCGCGAAAGCGATCACAAAAAGAGTTTTGAGGTCTTTACGAAGATCGAATTTCATAAAGATATTTTACAACGGGTAAGCACCCCGTGTAAAACATCAGATCTCCATTCTTCCTTCAAATACCTTCGCGCAGTTACCTGTCATGTAGACGGTCTCGTCAGTATATCTGATCACGAGATCGCCGCCCTTGAGGATGACTCTGATATCCTCGTTCTTGGGACAGTAACCGTTAAGTACGGAAGCAACCGCAGCTGCGCATGCACCTGTACCGCAGGCCATGGTCTCGCCGGAACCTCTCTCCCATACTCTCATCTTGATCGTATGGTCATCGATGATCTTAACGAATTCCGTATTCACTCTCTCGGGGAATATCGGATTATATTCGAACTTGGGTCCTACCTTCTCGATATCGATTACGTCAACGAGGTCTGTAAAGACTACCGCATGAGGGTTACCCATGGATACGCATGTGATCTTATAATCCTTGCCGTCTACTGTAACGGGACGTGCAACTACCTGACCGTCGCAGTCAGGGTCGAGTGCGACAGGAATCTGCGCGGGATCGAGGATAGCATCACCCATGTCGACCTTAACTCTTACGACTTCATCTGCCAAAGTCATGAGCTCGAGCTTCTTGATGCCGCTTCTGGTCTCGATGGTCATGTGTCTCTTCTTATGACCTCTTACATCGTACATATACTTACCGACGCAGCGGATGGCATTACCGCACATATTGCCCTCGGAACCGTCGAGGTTATACATGATCATTCTTGCATCGGCTACCCTTGAAGGAGCGATGAGAACGATACCGTCACCGCCTACACCGAAGTGGCGGTCGGACATATATACGGACAAGGACTCGGGAGAAGATACCATCTTCTCGAAGCAGTCGATGTAGATGTAGTCGTTGCCGATACCCTGCATCTTTGTGAATTCGACGACCTTCTTCTTTTCGCGCATGTTGTTGATGTCGACAAGCTCCGTGTTGATCTCGGAGTAACGTGACATGAGTGAGTCGGCCAGAGCATCCGCAGTATCAAGAGCAGTAAGGCAGGGGATGCCGAGCATGACAGCACGGCGGCGCAGCTTAACGGAATCTCTTGCGGGGATCCTTCCTCTCTTGGATGTCGAGATGATGTAGCTGATCTTGCCGCTCTCGAGGAGCGTGATCGTATTGTTCTCGGAAGACTCATGGATCTTATGAACCTCTGTTACCTCCATGCCGGACTCGCGGAGGATCTTCGCGGTACCGCCCGTCGCATAGAGATTAAAGCCCAGTGTATCGAACTTCTTCGCGATCTCGACTACTTCCTGCTTATCGGAATCACGGACGGTAATGAATACGCCGCCTTCCTTATACATCTTGTAGCCTGCAGCTACGAGGCCCTTATACAAAGCCTCGGAAAGGTTACGGCCTACACCCAACACCTCACCCGTAGACTTCATCTCAGGTCCGAGCTGTGTATCAACGTCAGTCAGCTTCTCGAAAGAGAATACCGGAACCTTAACCGCAGTATAAGGAGACTGTCTGTATACACCCGTGCCGTAATCCATATCGGCGAGCTTGGTGCCGAGGGATACGTCAATCGCGACGTCTACCATCGGAACGCCCGTTACCTTGCTCATGTAAGGAACGGTTCTTGATGCTCTCGGGTTAACCTCGATAACGTAGATGCGCTCATCCTTAACAATGTACTGGATATTTACGATACCTGTGGAGTTCAACCCCTCACACAGCGCCTTTGTCGTGTCGACAAGCTTCTTGGCCATATTGTCGTAGATGTGCTTGGCAGGATAGATTGCGATCGAGTCACCGGAGTGGATACCCGTACGCTCGACGTGCTCCATGATACCCGGAATGAGAACGTCCTTGCCGTCGTAGATCGCGTCAACCTCGATCTCACGGCCCTGGATGTACTTATCGATAAGCACAGGATTCTCGATACCCTGAGCGAGGATGATCTTCATGTATTCCTGAACATCCTGATCGTCGAATGCGATGATCATGTTCTGACCGCCCAATACGTAAGAAGGTCTCAAGAGTACCGGATAGCCGATCTTGGAAGTAGCCTCGAGAGCCTCTTCCTCCGTAAGAACGGAGAAACCCTTAGGTCTTGCGATGCCGAGCTTCTCAAGAAGCTCATCGAACCTCTCTCTGTCCTCGGCCATGTCGATGGAGTCTGCAGAAGTTCCGATGATGTTGATGTTGTTCTTGGCAAGTGTCTTCGTAAGCTTGATAGCAGTCTGGCCTCCGAACGCTACTACAACGCCGTAAGGATTCTCCTGCTTGATGATATTCATTACGTCTTCGGGATCGAGAGGCTCGAAGTAGAGTCTGTCTCCCGTATCAAAGTCTGTGGAAACCGTCTCGGGGTTGTTATTGATGATTACGACTCTGAAACCCAATTCCTGCAGAGCATGTACGCAGTGAACGGCAGCATAGTCGAACTCGATACCCTGTCCGATTCTGATAGGACCGGAACCGATAACGATGACAGTCTTCTTCGCGCGCTGCTCTTCTGGCTCAAACTTCAGGTCAGCCTCGTTCTCGGCACCCTCTTCCGGCAGGTGGTAGATGCCGTAGAAGTAAGGTGTCGTGGCGGCGAACTCACCCGCGCAGGTATCAACCATCTTGTAGACGGGCTTCATCCTGAACGATTCATCGATATCGCTGCCGCTTATCTTCTTTATCGTCTTATCCGTGAAGCCGAGTTTCTTACCTTCGATATAGACTTCCTTTGTGACGGCCTTGCCCTCGATCTTCTTCTCGTAATCGATGAGCATCTTGACCTTATCCAGGAACCACATGTCGATCTTGGTAACCTCGTGGATATGCTCGCAGGTAACGCCTCTGTACAGAGCTTCACCGATGAAGAAGAGTCTCTCGTCAGTAGGCTGGGAATAACCCGCCTCGATCTCCTCCATGGAAGCCTCGGCGAACTTCGGGATCCTTACGTGGTCGGCAGAAATCTCAGCGCCTCTAACTGCCTTCATGAGAGCGGACTCGAAGGTATCGGAGATGGCCATTACCTCACCCGTCGCCTTCATCTGCGTGCCGAGGTCTCTCTTCGCATATACGAACTTGTCGAAAGGCCACTTCGGGAACTTAACTGCAACGTAGTCGAGAGCCGGCTCGAAAGCGGCGTATGTGTTGCCTGTTACGGCATTCTTGATCTCATCCAGTCTGTATCCCAGTGCAATCTTGGTTGCAACCTTCGCTATCGGGTAACCCGTAGCCTTGGAAGCGAGCGCAGAGGATCTCGATACACGGGGGTTAACCTCGATTACCGCATACTCGAACGAATTAGGCTCGAGCGCGAACTGACAGTTACATCCGCCTTCAACCCCCAATGCCTCAATGATTTTAAGTGAAGCCGAGCGAAGCATCTGGTATTCCTTATCGGAAAGAGTAACGGCAGGAGCGATAACGATAGAGTCTCCCGTATGTACTCCTACAGGGTCCATATTTTCCATGGAGCAGACCGTCACCGTGTTGCCCGCCTTATCGCGGATAACCTCGAACTCGATCTCCTTCCAGCCAGCGATACACTTCTCTACGAGAATCTGTGTGATCGGGCTTGCAGCAAGACCGGTACGTGCGGTCTCATGAAGTTCTTCCTTCGTATATGCGATACCGCCGCCCGTTCCTCCGAGCGTGAATGCAGGTCTGATGATTACGGGAAGACCGATCTGCGCAGCGAAAGCTTCCGCATCTTCGATAGTGGTAACAACCTTCGAAGGGATGCAGGGCTGACCGATGGCTTCCATCGTATCCTTGAAGATCTGACGGTCCTCAGCCTTATCGATACACTCGGGAGAAGAACCGAGAAGTCTTACGTTATGCTCATCGAGGAAGCCGCACTTGGCAAGCTCCATACAAAGTGTGAGAGCGGTCTGTCCGCCTAATCCCGACAGGATCGAGTCAGGCTTTTCCGTCTCGATTACTCTCTTTACAGTCTGCAATGTCAGCGGCTCGAGGTAGATCTTATCCGCCATCGACTTATCCGTCATGATCGTAGCAGGGTTCGAGTTGATGAGGACGATCTCGATACCGTCCTGTCTTAATGCACGGCACGCCTGTGTTCCTGCGTAGTCGAACTCTGCTGCCTGACCGATTACGATCGGACCCGAACCAATTACAAGTACCTTCTTTATACTCTTATTAAGCGGCATACTCTTACCTTCCCATCATCTTCATAAACTCATCGAACAAGAACTCGGTATCCTTAGGACCACCGCACGCCTCGGGGTGGAACTGCACCGAGAATGCATTCTCGTTAAGATAACGGATGCCTTCGTTGGTACCGTCATTTACATTTACGAAAAGCTCTTTTGCCGTGTTCTCATCTATACTATCGCCTACAACTTCGTAACCGTGGTTCTGGGAGCTGATGTAGATCCTCTTTGTCTCCTCGTTACGGACGGGGTGGTTCGCACCTCTGTGTCCGTACTTGAGCTTGCGTGTCTTAAAGCCGTGTGAAAGAGCGAGCAGCTGGTGTCCGAGGCAGATACCCATCGTGGGAAGTCCGTCTTTGCGAAGCTGCTTCAACACTTCGATCTGCTCCTTGTTGTCCTCCGGGTCTCCGGGACCGTTCGACAGGAAAAGTCCGTCCGGAGCGAGCTCCCTGATCTTCTCAGCCGTCGTCTTCGAAGGCATCAGATGCACTTCGCAGCCTCTCTTTGTAAGGCTTCTTATGATGTTGTACTTAACGCCGTAATCCATAAGTGCTACGACTGCAACTTTCTCGCCTTCTGCCTCGTAAACCTTCTCTTCCTTTATCGAGACTTCCGAGACGGGATCCGTGATCCTGTAGTTCTTGATCGCCTCGAGGTCGGCATGGGAAGGATCATCGCAGATCATGCCGTTCATGGTACCGCACTCACGGAGCACTCTCGTAAGAGCTCTCGTGTCGATACCCTTGATGCCCGGGATGTCATTATCCTTCAGGTACTTATCGAGGACCTCCTCGCATCTGAAGTTGGAAGGCGCATCACAGGCCGTTCTTACAATATAACCCGATACGTAGGGCTTTAAGCCTTCCTTATCGGGTGTAATGATTCCATAATTTCCTATAAGAGGGAATGTCTGAACGACTGATTGACCCTTGTAGCTCGGGTCTGTCAAAGTCTCAAGATATGCGGTCATTGATGTTGTAAATACAATCTCTGAAACGGACTCACCGGCGGCGCCTAAAGCCACGCCCTCAAAGGTTTTTCCGTTCTCCAGAACCAGATACCGTTTGCTGCTCATAAAGCCTCCTCCACGGATTATCTTCCTAAAAAAGGGGGCATTTCCCTTGTTAAAGAAAAGCCCCATTGCTTAATTATTGCAGATAATATATCACACTTGTGCGTGATGTAAAACAGTTTTTTACACTGATGTTACAACTGCGAAGAACAGAAGATCGCTGTCACCCCTGTTAGCCAGTGAATGGCTCTCTCCCTTAGGGCACAAAGTAGCCTGACCGGGCAGCACCTTATCGAGCACATTACCCTCGGCATCAACAAGCGAACCTTCTCCCTCGAGGATATAGATAACCTCCTGGTCCTCGGTATGAGTATGGAAACCAATGGAAGCGCCGGGCACGAGACGGCCTCTCATTATCTTGTTGCCGTCGGTATTAAACATCTTTACGTTATATTCCTTCTCGCCGCCCTTGAAGTTGGGCTTGGCATCTTCGGTCATGTTAAGAAAATCTATGATCATATTATTTCTCCTTAATAATTATTCGACCTATTATATCATCCGAGCGTAATCACGATACTCCTTACCAGACCGGATCTTATCGATTCCGCCTCTTCCCCGCTTATATAACTTCCGGCATGAAGGCTGCCGTCCAAGCTTATGCCCGTCACGGAGTACTGCCCCGGAATATAATCCTTGCGGGAAGGAAGCTTATAAGTGACCGCCGTTGTCCCGAGAAGCGTCGTTCTTATCTCATGATCGTCTCCTATAAGATACTCCGGTATAAGCGGCTTCGGCGCGAAAACAAGTCCTTCGCTGTCCGAATAAGTGAAGATCGACCTTCCGAACATCATGATCTCATACATGTCGATAAACTCCGCCGTGGATCCCGACAGTCTCGCGACAAATCCCCTGCCGTGCTTCTTAGGATCGGGATTCGCGGAAGATGCAATGAACGAGGAATTCTGAAGAGGCGACCTTCCGTAAACCTCCGGATCGAGGAAGCATACCGCACAGGTCCTCAAGTCCTCTATGTATTCTTTATATAATCCGTTCTTAATAAGCTCGAGCAGATACTTATATTCCATATGAAGCCAGATCGATTCATTCTCAAGCCACCCCGGTGTGAAAGCCTTGCACCGGCCGATCTCGAATGATGCATTCTCAAGAGAAACGTTGACCTTATACATCTTAAGTTTCTCATCGTAAAGGCCGTCTCTTACCTCGTTATAAAGCTGATGCTTTCGCTCTTCGGAGTGCTTGAGCCTTAAGTTATGTACATAAGACTCGAGGAATCTCGGTATAACGACCGGCTTGAACTTAGTGACCGTAATCCCGTCATCGTCCTTAAAATACTCTGCCGCTTCGAAAGCAAAATACGAAGGCATCTTACCGCCGCCCAGGGCTCTTGCTCTCGCGATGCCTCTCTTACAAGTCTGTCTCATATTAGACAGTATTTCCTTAATATAAGAAGCATCCAGAATGACCATGTCTCCCGAGAATCCGTCGACGGTCGCTTCGCGGTAAGCCTCCTTTATGTCATTAAGATCATCCCACGACTTCATATCCTGCCAGCCGTTAAGCTTAAGTGCGTCTATCGATCTGTAAAGTCCCGCGACCTCGGAAGACAGGTTGATCCTGCCGCTTGCTGGCAGCGATTCGGTCATGAATTCGATATATCTTACAAGTTCCATCGACTCGTTGATCGATGATCCGAACAGACCGGGAAGTCCGTTTAACGCATCGTACCAGCCGGGCCTTCCGCCCTCCATCTCGACTCCCATACCGTATGAATCAAGAGTCATGAACTTTATTGCACACAGCAAAAGCAGCTTCTCACCTGCGGACGCCTTTATGATATTTCCCTCAGGGTCGGTCATGAGCTTGCCCTTATCCGCTTTGTACGGCAGATCCTTTATCGGGCGGTACTGCCGAAGTCCCTTCTTAGTCTCCTCATAACGTAATCTTCTGGGGTTAACAAAACACTTGGTATCAAAGTACGTGCAGTCCTTTTCGCCCCACAGAAGATCGTCCTTCCTGTCGGGGAACACGCGAAGATATGCCTCCACAAGATCCAGCGTGTATATCCAGTGATCGGTCCAGTATCCTTCTCCGAATTCCGCGTTGATCGAAGGCTCGGCATCACTTAAAGCACGTGGGATTATCTCGTCTATCTGATCTTCTCTACCGAGACTTATGAGCTTATCCGACAACGACCCAGGGGTAAACGGGTGTGTCAGTACATCCTTAAGATAGGGATCGTACAGAGCCGCCTTCTCCTCATTCATCCGGAAGCTTGCTTCCGATATCTTAAGCGGATTAAAGCCGTCGCTCTGAATAAGACTTAAGAACATCTTCACGTTCATCTTTCCCGTAAAGGGAGTAAACAATATGTCACACCTTCTGTTCTGACAGATGTCGCGGAAATTCGCGTTGCCCTGCGTAAAGAATTCCGGCGCGATCGTAAAGTAGTTATAGTCGCGCTCCATATCTCCGTGCTTACGCGAATACATATAGAACACTTTATTGCCGAGCATTACCGGGAAGCCGCCTCTTAAGCAGTTGTCGAAATAAGTCATCTCGCAGTATGCATCGAACGTCGGATCCCCGGTCTTCGTCGAGATTACGGCATTGATTTGATCCGCCATGCGTGAGCCCTCATCCCATTTACGTGCGAAATACTTCTGCGCCCCTTCCGACTTGATTTTTCTTGCAAGCCCTGCAAGACGCTCCTTGCCGTTGCTGTTGCCGTAGACCTCATAGAAAGTCATGGTCTGCCCCGGCTCAAGTTCTTTCTCCTGCTCGAAAAATGCACACGGCACGTTATTACTCAGATTCTGCTTTTTGCTCTTATAAGTTCCGTCTATAAACGAGACCGGTTCGATAAAAGACAGATCGTAATCGAAGATGCTTTCAGGATCAGCATATACATCGAGAAGATCCCCGTCATCGGAGAAAGCAAAAGCAAAGTTTCCTCTTGTTATCTCCTGAACATCTATCGAATCTACAATACTTGCTCTTACACGATAGTAGGGCAACTTCGTGCCGATGTCTTCGACCTGCATCCACGCGGTAACAGTCTGTCCGATATCCTTAAGATCTGACATGGAAACCCCGTACGGGATCAATGCGGGCATACCGTCGAGAACACTTATAGTCCTGGGTGTCCCGGTCTTATTTGTAATCCTTACTATTCGTACAAGTGCGCCTGTAGACTCAGAAGGAAGAGTCATATAAGAGACTTCGGTAAATATCCCGTCTTTCTCATCCTCTATGGAGAAAGTATTCGCACCGATATACATTCTCGTATCAGCTTCACCGGTAATAAAAGCTTCTCTTATCTGCCCGTCAATATTGATAAAAGTTCTGAATCCGTGGGTTCGAACCAGCTGATATGCCGTGTGTGCGGGATAAAACTCCATAATCGCATTGTCTTTATTGGCTGTTCCGAAAGAGGTAATACCCTGACCGCGGTTACAGTAAAATGCCCAGACCGGAATTCCCTTTCTTCCCGAAAGACCGGGCAGAAAGTCTGCAAACACGGGTTTGCTGCCATAATCATCGATAATGAATCTGTGGTACTGATCAAGCATGGGACACCTCCGCGGCACTTTATACCCTAATGGTATCAGCAGCAAATGTATGAATATAAAAAATATGTGTTAATTTTGAAAATCCGATTAATCAACTAAGAAAGAAAAACTTCCTCACTTATACTTTCTTATTACTAAATAAATTCATTAATCCGTTTGTTATAGTATTGGTGATCATCTGGAAAACAATACCAGAAAGAATTGTGATTACAACTATTCCTAACGTATATACTATTGGATTGTCCGGAATAAACAATTCAAAGATAAGCAGCTGAACCAAAATAATACCATACGAGTAATTGCCCAACCACACCATAAACTTACAATTCAGAATATTTGACTGCATGAAGAAAACCATAGCAATAACGAATAATACTGAAAAAACATTTCGAATGATCAACATTACCGTTTTTGACTCGTAATCAGGAATTATCAAAATTGCTATTAATAGAATCGATAGCAATCCTATAGCATTAAAAAATTTGGTGTTCTTGATTTTATTACCATACATATACCATATAACACCCATTATGAAACCTTGGGAACTAACAGCAAACTGATTCCCCAAAGCAAATATAAAAACTAATACCATTCCGATGAAATAAGCCAATAATGTATACAGAAGTGTATCGCCGTTTATCTTACGGGTCTTCCAAATTGCCATATAAAACGTTGCATACAGAAACAAAAGTTGCCTGCTAAACCATAAAAGATAGAATTCACCATCAAAGTATAAATACAAAAAAGCAGATAGAATTAATGGAATAATCAGCTTAATAATTCGGACAAAGAAATCCTTTAGAAGTTTGTTCTGTTTTGAGGACAATGATATGGATAATCCATAACCTGATAGGAAATAGAATCCAGCAACGGCCATCTCTCCGAACAAATTAATCCTTGGAAATGAATAATATGGAGAGAAACGCGCTAAGTGAGCGACAATGACCAATATGCTCAATATGGCCTTCATTGACTTTGTACGACTTATTGAAATGTAATTATCCATATATAAATTATTACAAGAATTGAAGTTATTGTCGATAACATGAAACAAGCAACAAAAAAGCACTGCATAAGCAGTGCTTGATTGGCTCCTCAAACAGGACTCGAACCTGTGACATTTCGGTTAACAGCCGAACGCTCTACCGACTGAGCTATTGAGGAATAAAAAACCGGCAGCAACCTATCTTCCCGGGCCGTCGCCAGCCAAGTATTGTCGGCACACGCGAGCTTAACTTCTGTGTTCGGAATGGGAACAGGTGTGGCCTCGCGGTAATAACCACCGGTATGGTTGAAGGTTTGTACCCTCA
>JAGAXM010000007.1 GCA_017940895.1 Clostridiales bacterium
ATTATCTCTTGGAGAACTGTGAAGCCTTACGAGCCTTCTTCAAGCCGTACTTCTTTCTCTCCTTCATACGAGCATCTCTTGTGAGGAAGCCCGCAGACTTAAGTGTTGCCTTGTAAGCATCTGTATCAGCCTCTACGAGAGCCTTAGCGATACCGTGACGGATAGCACCTGCCTGACCGGAGATACCGCCGCCTACAGCCTTAGCGATAACATCGAACTTGCCGACTGTATCTGTAGCAACGAGGGGCTGACGAACGATGAGCTTCAGTGTATCGAGACCGAAGTACTCGTCGATGTCCTTGCCGTTGATAGTGATCTTACCGTTACCGGGTACGAGACGTACACATGCTGTAGCGTCCTTACGACGACCGGTGCCATAGAAATATACTTTGTTAGATTTCTTTGTAGCCATTTTCTATCCTCCGAATTACTGCTCGAATGTGTACTCTACGGGCTTCTGAGCAGCCTGCTCGTGCTCGGGACCTGCATATACATGAAGCTTTCTGAACATCTGGCGTCCGAGAGAGTTCTTAGGGAGCATACCCTTAACTGCGATCTCGAGAACCTTCTCAGGCTTCTTATCCATCATTGTCTTGTAGTCGACCTCTGTCATTCCGCCCGGGAAACCTGAGTGATGACGATAGAGCTTCTGATCAAGCTTCTTACCTGTAAGAACCATCTTGGAAGCGTTAACTACGATTACGTAATCACCTGTATCTGCGAAAGGTGTGTAAGTGGGCTTATGCTTACCGCGGAGAAGTCTTGCAACTTCTGTAGCGAGACGTCCGAGTGTCTTACCGGAAGCGTCGATAACAAGCCACTGTCTCTCGATATTTGAAGGTGTAGCAACAAATGTCTTCATATGACTTTATACTCCTATTTCTTTATAGAACGCCCTCAAGCGCTCAAGTATATTACCTGCATGCACACTGCAAGTCAATACTTTCACTTAAAAAAGTTCGTGATCCTGCCGAATTCGGCTTAAATCTCTTGTTTTCTCTCTTATCCTACGATCGCAGTGTAAGTAATCGCCGTTACCTGACCGTTCTCGAAGATGAATGAGATAAAGCTGTCGCCCATCGTGTACTCGATACCTGAAGTACCGGGTGTTCCGTCCTCACCGTAAGCTGCGCGTACATCGTCCTCTGTGGATCCGATGCGGATGCCCTCGGCAGTAGCAACTGTGTCGTCCTTAAGCTCAACGGAAGCGATATAATCAGCGCCGTCCATTGTGTAGGAACGTACTACGATCGAGTTATATGTATATACCTTGTCCATTCCCTCATAAGCGCAGGAAGGAGCCTCGAAGTATGTATATCCGTCGCCCAAAGCAGCGATGATATCGTCAGCGGGAGCATTCATTCTGATCTGTGTGCCGTTATATGTAAATACAAAAGCGTCAGCAGCCTGCTCATCTGTCTCACCGGGATTCGAAGCTGCGTTACCGCCTTCAACAGACTCGGCAGCCTGTCCGCCGGACAGAACTACAGGTGCTGTATCTTCATCGCCGGAAGCACAAGCTACAACGGACAAAGCCATAACAGATGCCATCATTACAGACAAAAACTTCTTGTTCATAGAATACTCCTTGTATCTTTATAAATATTAGTTTTCTATCGCATTCGCGCCCCAGGATCGAAGCTCGCCGTACTGCATAAGCTCTGCGTTCTGGGCATCGCGTAATTCGTCGTAGAATAATATATCATCTTGCCACATCTGTGCAACTTCAGGCACTTCGCGGTAATCCGTAAGATCGTAGTTATCGACCAGGTACTGTCCGATATAATCAGCGAACTTCTCGGCACCCGACAGGTTCAGGTGAAGTCCGGCATCGTAAGTATCGACACTCATATCAAGATCGATCTGATCTCTTAAATAGATGTAGTTAATATAAGGAACATTATTAGCCGCGGCAAAATCCCTTACCTGCTCATCCCACTGATCGTACCAGTGAGGATACAGCGTCGGAGCCTTGATGAGCACAAGCTCGATATCGTTCTCACGGCACAGATCGACTATGCGTGACAGATACTCCATCGAAGTCTCGGGCAGCGTGTAATCTGCAAGCGGCATCGGATCCGGGAACGGTCCCTCAGGGAGCACATCGGTCCTCATGTAGTAGCCGTTGATCGTAACGCGGTCCTTATCAAATACATGCTCGAAATCAGTTGCCGTCAGCTCACTCCACCTCGAGTGGTAACGCAGGAACGGGAATATATAATCGATCATGTTCTCGTCTTCGGTCATGGAAGCCTCGATCGCATTCCACTTGGACAAAGACCACTCCATGCCGTCCAAGGTCATTCTGTTATAAGACTCACTCTGGGGCTCGCCGTACTTCAATGCGAGAACACTAAACACAACCACATCGGGAGTCTCGTAGCGCAGCGTATCCTCGAGAAGATAGTACGACTGCCATGTAAGCTGCTGTGCGGATCCTCTGATATAAGAAGAGATACCGTAGTCGCGGTAAAGCGCTACCGTAGAGATATTCTCGTACACCTCGCAGTCGCCAAGGAAAAGTACCTCGTGCGGCTCTTCGCTGTCGTAGTACTCCTCTATCATGGAGCCCTCGACTACGCCCCTCTGGTACTTGGGCACGAGCAGTCTTTGCAGGAACCACAGCGCCGCGACCGTGATAAAGATCGCCGCGAGCGTCAGCAGCGGGAACAGCACTTCTCTTATTGTTAACTTACCGTCTTCTTTACTCATAAGCGCTCCTCCCTCATCAGAACTGGTTATAGATAAACTGCGATGCATCGAAGCCCTGCCCGTACGCACCGAAAACTAACGTCGCGATAAGAAGCAGTACGCCGCTTAACACGAACAGCGGATATTTCTCATAAAGATAATCCCTGAAGTCTTTATTCTTAATGTACTTATAAAGACTTACGAGGAATACGATAACGATCGCGATACCGGAAACCAGGTAATCGCCGCCCGTAAGTCCCAGCTCAAGCAGGGACCCGTTAAAGAGCTTTCCTACATTAAATGTATAGAACATGGAGCCGAACATCTTGAATGTAAGTCCGACATCTCTGTAGCAGTCGAACAGCTTCAATGAGCTCATAAGAAGAAAAGTTCTTACGATCTCGAACACGGCATAGCCGGGCTTGTTCTTAAGTGCGAACTTGCCGTGGAACTTCGCATACAAAGGCTCGAGTTCCTGCGATGCCATGATGACGACGAAGTTCATAAGACCCCATACCACAAAGTGCCATGCGGCGCCGTGCCAGATACCAGTCGCGAGCCAGACCGCGAAGCATGAGATGTAGACCGTAACTCTCTTTCCCACCGCGTTGCCCAGATGCTGGCGTGACCATTTCGAGAGCTTAAGCATATTCGGCGAGACAGACAAAGGATAGAAGATATAATCCGTGAACCACGTGCCCATGGTGATGTGCCAGCGGTTCCAGTATTCCTTGATATTCTTGGAGAAGTACGGAAGGTTGAAGTTCTCCTTCACCGTGATGCCGAGCATCTGCGCGATACCTATCGTGATGTCGATGCCGCCCGTGAAGTCGCAGTACAGCTGTGCCGCGTAGAGCATCATGACAACGAATACATATGCACCCTTATACTCATCCGGAGATTCCGTAAGAGCCTTCAAAGCGATGACGAGACGATCAGCTACAACGAGTTTCTTGAAGTAACCCCAGAGTATTCTCAGGAACCCGTAGGATACATGTCTGAAGCCGTAACGCTTCGGCTCATAAAGTGTCTGCGACAGGTCCTCGTATCTGCTGATAGGGCCCTGAACGAGCTGCGGGAAGAACGAGACGAACAGCAGGAACTTGAAGAAATTCCTCTGTGCCTTGATCGTTCCTCTGCAGATGTCGATCGAATAGGATACGGTCTGGAATGTGTAGAAAGATATACCCATCGGAACAATGATGTTCACGAAGGATAAAGGCTCGGTCCTCCACGAATTCATCGTGTCGATAACGAAGTTCGTGTATTTCGTTACCGCGAGGATGCCTAAGTTTATAAGAAGCGCAGCAAGCATAAGAAGACGCGTTACCCTTGTCGTCTTATTCTTGTACTTCTTCTTTGATTCGGAATCGAAGTATTCCTTGTTGGCTTTAAGATAAGCCTTACGCTTAGCGTTATAGTTCTCCGTTATGATCGCGAATACGTATGCAGTAAGAGCGGTAACTCCGATGAAGATGAGATACCTGGGGTCCGCGAACCAATAGAAAGCAAGGGATGCTATAAGAAGCAGGACCCACCTTTCCTTATGCGGCACGAATGCGTAGTAGACTACGAACAGTACCGCGATGAAGACTATAAACGGAAGCGAAGTAAAGAGCATCAGTCTTCCTCAAGTCTTGTGATGAGGTCCCACAGAGCCTTAGCGGAGTTGAAATTCTCGGGCACGAGCTCCTTCGCGGGGATGGCTACGTCGAATCTGTCGTTGACCTCGGATACGATAGATACGATATCGAATGAGTCGAGGATCTTGTCATCGATCAGAGTCGTGCAAGTATCAAAGTCTACGTCAGAGTGCAGGTCCTTTAAGATCTCGATAAGTTCTTCCATGTAGATTCTCCTGTATATATTATTTTCCTTCGCTCATAGCTGTAAGACCTTTGCGGTCTGTCTTGCCGTTAGGCGTCAGCGGCAGGCGGTCAAGCTTATGCACCTTGGTAGGCACCATGTAGCGCGGCAGCTTCTCCTTGAGGTACGAAAGAAGCTCCTTCTCCTCTGGCCTGCCTTCATAGTATAACTCAATCCTGTCTTTCTTCTTAAGATAAACGGCACATGAGTTACGAACACCCTTGATGGAGTTAACGTCAGCTTCGATCTCACCTAACTCTACGCGGTGTCCCATGTGCTTGATCTGGAAGTCCTTGCGCGATACGAAGACGAGCTCTCCCCTGTCGTTTCTTCTTGCGATGTCACCCGTTCTGTATATGATCTCGGGATATCTGTCGTTAAGAGGATTCTGCACGAAAGCCTGCGATGTTCTCTCGGGATCCTGATAGTAGCCCAAAGTTACGCATGTTCCGCGCATGCAGATCTCACCCTCGTCTGCAAGCTTATTGTTCTCATCAAGAAGGAAGATGTCGACATTCTCGAAAGCTTTTCCGAGCGGGATCACATCATCGTCCTCGAAGTCACGGTCAACCTCGTAGTACATCGATACGCCGGTAGTCTCAGTGGGTCCGTAAAGGTTGATGTAGCGGACATCGGGCAGAGCCTTCTTCCACTTCCTGTACTGCTTTATCGGGAATACTTCGCCGCCGAAGCCTACGATCTTAAGATACTTCGGGAGCACCTCGTCGAGCGCGCCGAAAGCGGAGATCATGGTGAGCGCCGATACTACCCAGCAAAGCGTGTTAATCTTATATTCATTAAGGAATTCGACTAGCTTGATAGGGAACATGAACAGCGTGTGCGGCACGATAACGGTCTCGCATCCGAGCTTGATCGTGGGATAGATATCCTTGAGCGATGCGTCGAAATAGAACGGCGTCTGCGAACCGAACACGGTCTCCTCATCAAACTTCATGACATCGCAGAAAGACTCGATATAATCGATGAGACTTCTGTGGCATACTGCAACGCCCTTGGGGATTCCCGTGGAACCTGAAGTGTACATGATGTAGCAGGGATCCGTGTCGATCATGGAAGCGCGGACTTCGCTTAACTTCTCTGCATCTTCCGATGCATCCTTAATCTCGTTCCAAACGAAAATGGAAGCTCCGTTCGCAAGCTGCTCTGCATTCTCCTTTGTGGACTCGTCGCAGATAACGGCACGCGGCTTTAGATTCTCGAATATAAGTCTGATCCTCATCTGAGGCATCTCGTCGTCGATGGGAACATAGAAGCATCCGGCTTCGAGTGCAGCCATGAAAGCCGCAATCTGTTGAGGAGTCTTGCTCATGTAGACTGCAACAGGCTCTCGGCATATGCCGTCGTTAAGAAGGACGGAGCCCGCGGCTCTTGCCTGCGATGCAAGCTGACCGAATGTAAGAGCCGTCTTCTCATCCCTGAAGCTGACCTTATCGGGCAGGCGGGATGCAGTGTTATCAAGGTAATCGAGGACTGTTCTTCTCATCAGAAACCCTCCACTTCAAGTGTGTTATAGTTTACGTATTGCTGTACCGAATCCTGGGCGATATTGATCTCGGGTCCGTATGCGTCGACATCGTAACCGTGGTCGCTGTGATTCAGGTCGTTATATGCATACATGAAGTAATAGCCTTCATGATAGTACGCGTAGCAGGCGTCGCAGTGATACCACTGGCCGTCGAGCTGAACGAGGTTCCAGTAGTGAGGCGACCATGTTATCGGATAACGCTCTACGAGCAAGTTCGGGATGCCCGCGACATCGAGCATCGCACGGCAGCATGCATAGTATGTGAAGCAGTCGCCCTGATGCGTCGAGAAGCCGTCGAAAGCACCTACGGTCCAGTCGGACTTATCGGATGTTCCGATGTAGTGGATGTTGTTGTGTACCCAGTTGAAGATCCTGAATGCCTTCTGAACGTCGGTCATATCTTCATCGTAGATATTATTCTGCTCGATCGCTCTTCTTGCCATATCGTAAACGATCTCGGGATCGTAGTAACGGTCGGGCTTTACGCGGAGTGTGAGAGTGACCGTAACGGAAGACGAATTGCCGTTCTCATCCGTCGCGATATAAGTTACGGGGAATGATGAAGAGATATTCGTATTTACCTGTGAGTTATCTACGACAAGAACAGGATTAGGATCGTAATTATCCGTTACCGTGATGCCGTCAAGATACGACTGGTTCATGCCGACGAAGCCCTCGAGATCATGCGCTCCGTAGATAAGAGGAGCCGTGTGATCATCGACAACGGTGAAAGGAACATCAACGATCTTCTCGTTACCGGAAGCATCCTTGACAGATACCTGGAATACATACTCGCCGCCCTGGGATACATCGGGCTCGGTAACATATTCGATCGTAACCGGAGCAAGATCGTAAACGTCTGTAACTACACTCGAAGCAGCCGGAAGCCGGTCGCAGTAGATAGTCTGAGGAACGGCTTCCGCGGTCGGCGCGGTCGTATCAACGACATTAAGAATGACTGTCTTACGGAATCTCCAGAAACCTACAGTGAGCTGATACGATCCGGGCACATTCGTATCGATACCGGATACGTCAGTAATGAACCTCGAGCTCTCCACAGGCTCCTTAAGGAAACTCTCGAAAACAATCGGCGTTCCCGTCTCGATCGTAACTGAGGGAAGGATCTTATCGCTTTGTGTATTAAAGTAGCTCAGGAAGAAAGTGGCTGCGCCTGCGCATATGCCGATCACTCCCATTACCGAATAAATGATTGTACGTTTTACATTAAACTTCTTCATTCGTCTCACTTCTTACTGTCAGAGTCTCATAGTCGAGCATATCCTGAACAGACTCCGTCGCGACGACAACACCGTCAGGCAGGGTCTCGGGATCATAACTGTTATTTGAAGGATCGAGCTCGGCATCCGTATACATGAATATGTATGTCAGCTCGGTCATACTTAAGAATACGCATGCATCGCAGTGATACCACTTGCCGTCGATGCATATAAGATTCCAATAATGGCTTGATATGTTGATCGGGTATCTTTCGATCGTGATGCTCTCGATACCCATCGCACCGTACATCGCGCGGCATATAGCCATATAGTTGAAGCAGTCGCCGTACATGGTCGTAAGCGCATCATATGCACCCGCGGTCCAGTCGCACTTATCCGAATCCATCATGTAATGAATGTGCGTATTAACCCATGCAGTGATGCGGAAAGCCTGCTCCATCTGGCTCATCGAATCATCGCAAATATCATTCTCTTCGATGATCTGACGTGCGAGCTCATAAAGCTCCTCGGGCTCATAATATCTTTCGGGCTTAACTCTTAAGTGAAGAGTTACCGTAGTCGAAGACGAATTGCCCTGCTCGTCGGTCGCGGTATAAGTAACGGGATAGTATCCCTCTTCAGTAACGTTAACAGAGGAAGTATCCACTTCAAGAGTGGGATTCTCATCGTAATCATCCTCCACTGTGATACCGTCCAAGTAGACGATCGCATCACCTATGAAAGCCTCGAAGTCACGGGGACCGTAGATAAGAGGAGCCGTGTGATCATCGATGACCGTGAAAGGCACATTGATGATGCTCTCATTGCCGTAAGCATCAGTAAGCTTAACTGCGATATCATACTGTCCGCCTTCAAGTATCTCGGGCATCGCATCAACATAAGTTACTGTTACCGAAGACAGATCCGTGATGCCCGTTACGGTAGTCTCGGGAGAAGGAAGTCCGTCGATATAGATCGTCTGCGGAACAGCCTGTGCGACAGGTGCGGTCGTGTCTACGATATTAAGGATAACGTCACGGGTTACCTTAAGCTTATCTCCCACCTGGACCTTGACGCCGTAGCTTGCAGGTACTCTCGTATCGATACCGGATACGTCTGTCACGAGAACGGCACCTTCGGTTCCCTCGACTGTGAAAAGCGATACATCGATAGGAGAACCCGCTTCGATCGTAACGACCTCATAAATCTTATTCATCATATGGCGGGTATAGAGTCTGTATGCCATGAACAGACATCCTGCGGTAAGCAGCACGATAACGGCTGCGGTAACAGCCTTTTTCGTACGTGCTCTTCTTACTCTTGCAGGTGTTACTGCCTGCTTATGTTCGCCTTCGTGTCTTTTCATTATTCCTCAATGTCTTCCATAGTTAAGTTCGTAAAGTCGAGTCTGTCCTGAACGGATACGGATGCTCTTGCAGGTACCGTAGCACCGTTGAATTCATGGTGATGATCAAGCTCGGGATCGATCTGCATGAATACGAATCCCGAAGTGTCCGCGAAGTTACATGCATCGCAGTGATACCACTGACCGTCGATCTTGATAAGATTCCAGTAGTGCGGCGAAGTCGTGATAGGATACCTCTCCACTCTTACATTCTCGATCCCCGCTACATCGAGCATCGCTCTGCATACCGCGTAGTATGTATAGCAGTCGCCCGTATGTGTATCGAATCCGTCGGTAGCCGCGATAGTCCAGTCGGACTTATCGGAAGTACCGGTGTAGCTGATATTACGTGAAGCCCAGTCGAAAATCCTGAACGCAACTTCGACATCAGTGAAGCTGTCGATCGAAGTTCCGCCGAGCACCTGATTATAAAGCACATCCGCAGCCTGTCCGTAGACCTCTCTTCTGTCGAGAGACACCGCCGGCATCTCCTCGAGGATGAGGTCCGCATTGCGGGAGACCGAATTGCCGTGCGCATCCGTCGCGGTGTATGTGATCTGGTATACGCCTGCCGTCTCGGAATCTACCTGCGACAGATCGACTGTTACTTCAGGCGCCGGATCGAAGTCGTCGCTTACGGTAACGTTCTCAAGATAAGACGTGCTGCCTCCGATGAAAGCATAGATGCACTCGGGAACCTCGAGAGAGGGTGCCGCCGTGTCTGCCGTAACCTCGAAAGGAACATTAATGATCGTCTCATTTCCGTAAGGATCGGCAAGTCTTACGGGAACATCATAAGCGCCGCCTTCAAGCGGAGCCGTCATGTCATTTACATAAGAAACAGTTACGGGAGCAAGATCGTAAACATCCGTCACAGTGTCTTCAACATCGGGAACGTCATCCTGGAAGATCGTCTGCGGTACAGCAGTGCCCGCAGGCGCTGTAGTATCGACGATATCAAGGACAACATCGCGGGTAACGACCAGGGTCTTTACCTTGAGACCGTATGTACCCGGCACCATATTGTCGATCAGCGAGACATCCGTGATGAAAGCTGTCGAAGGAATGTTTTCAGTAACGAAAAGATCGAGAGTAACGGGAGTTCCGGTCTCGATAGTCACATGTTCATTGACCGAGTCGCGGACTTTCGCGTAATACATAATTCCGTAGCCCGCATCGAGCACGATAAAACCGAGCGCGACTGCTATCAGAAGCGCGTTAAAAGCAGAGAATCCTCTTTTGCCCGGATTACTTCTCAAGCTTCTCGCCGCCTCCGTTAAGAAGATCTATGCCCGTGTCGGCATTAGGATAATCACCCGTGAAGCATGCATCACAGTAGCACTTGTCGGAAGCCGCCGTCTTGGGAAGCCCAAGCATCGCAGGCAAGCTGTTGACATCGAGATAGCCCAGGGAATCCGCACCGATCTTCTCGCAGATCTCATCGATCGTGTACTTACGTGCGATGAGCTTATCCATAGAAGGAACGTCGGTTCCGTAGTAGCAGGGGAACAGGAACGGCGGAGAAGAGATCCTTACGTGAACCTCAAGCGCACCGGCCTGACGGAGCATACGTACGATATTCGCGATCGTAGTACCTCTTACGATGGAGTCATCGGTCATTACGACTCTCTTGCCCTTTACCGCAGACTCGATCGGATTAAGCTTTATTCTTACGGCATCAGCACGCTGCGCCTGTGAAGGCTTGATGAAGGTTCTTCCGATGTAATTGTTCTTAACGAATCCCTTTACGTAAGGGATTCCCGAAGCCTGTGAGAATCCGAGCGCGGCATCAAGTCCTGACTCGGGAACGCCGATTACGATATCGGCATCAACGGGGTGCTGCTCATAAAGAAGCTTGCCAGCTCTGATCCTGGACTCATAAACTGAGATGCCGTCGATGATGCTGTCGGGTCTTGCAAAGTAGATATACTCGAATATGCATCCCGCCTTACGTCTGGGCTGAGTCTGAACCGAATGGATACCGTCATCATCTGCGATAACGATCTCGCCGGGCTTGACGTCTCTTATAAGTTTGGCGCCGCAAGCAGCGAGCGCACATGTCTCTGACGCAAATACCGTGTCACCGTTAAGGTCACCCATAACGAGCGGCTTCAGGCCGTACGGATCTCTTGCCGCGATGAGCTTGCGGGGAGACATAACGAGGAGTGCGTATCCTCCCTCGATCTTCTCCATTACGTTCTCGACAGCAGCCTCGATGCTCGGTGTCCTCGATCTCTCGGAAGCCACCATGTAAGCGATAACCTCGGAGTCGACCGTCGTCTGGAAGATCGCACCGTTAGCCTCCAGCTTCTCTCTTAACGTATTGCAGTTGGTAAGGTTACCGTTATGTGCGATGGAGATCGTACCCTTCACGTAATGAGTAACGAGAGGCTGAGCGTTTTCCTTCGTGCTCGCACCCGTGGTCGAATAACGGACGTGACCGATCGCGATCGTACCCTGAAGCTTGTCCAGAGTATCGGAACTGAAGACCTCGCCTACGAGCCCCATGTCTTTAAGACAAATGATCTCTGCGTCGTTATTGACTGCAATACCGCAGCTCTCCTGACCCCTGTGCTGAAGAGCAAATAAACCGTAATAGCACGAATGGGAGATCCCCTCTCCCCCCGAACGTGAGAATATACCGAAAACACCGCATTCCTCGTGCATATTAAGCCTGCCTTCCTATTTTTCCACGTAAGATTTTAACACTCGAAAAGCGAATATCTATATATAATAATAAATATATGCACGCAGATAACTTAAGTTCTTATTATGAAAACTGCATAATTTGCCCCCGAAGATGCGGCGTCGACCGCTCATCTGGAGCCTCAGGGTACTGCGGAATGGGGGCAGAACCCGTCGTTAATTTGTCCATGCTCCACTTCGGCGAGGAGCCTGTCATCACGGGAACGCGCGGCAGCGGAACGGTCTTCTTCGAAGGGTGCAGCTTGAAGTGCATATTCTGCCAGAATTACGATATCTCAAGGGGTCCCACCGGGTGCGGCAAGGTTTACGACGCGGACGGACTTGCTTCTCTTTATTTGTCGCTTCAGGATCAAGGCGCGCATAACATCAACCTCGTTACCGCGGGGCACTTCATCCCGCATGTAGCCGCTTCCGTCGCGAAAGCACGTGCAGAGGGGCTCTCGATTCCTGTTGCTTACAATTCCGGCGGGTACGAATCAGTCGAGTCTTTGAAGATGCTCGACGGGCTTATCGACATCTATATGCCGGACATGAAGTTCGTCTCTTCTTCCCTGTCGGGTAAGCTGTGCGGGGCACGTGATTACTTCGAAGTGTGTTGTAAGGCTTTAGATGAGATGTACCGGCAGACGGGGCCCGCCGTAATCGATGATAACGGTCTTATGAAGCGTGGCATCATCGTAAGGCACCTGATGCTTCCGGGACAGCTTTTCGACACGAAGAAGGTGCTCGATTACCTGTGCGGGCGCTACGGCAACAACATTTACATAAGTCTCATGAACCAGTACACGCCTTTCGAATATAAGTATCCGGACATGAAGCTGCCTGATTTTCTGCAAAGAAAACTGCCGCAGGGTCATTACGAGGCTGCGGCAGAATATCTTGCTTTACTTGACCAGACCAACGCTTTCGTGCAGGGCGAAGACGCGTCCGGAGATGAATTGTTGCCCGAGTTTAAGTCTTAACCCAAAGCGGAGTCAATGAACTGCTTGATGGCAGGAAGAGGCTTGAATCCGAGTGACTCGGCGACGACCTCTCCTCCCTTGAAGATCTTCACAGCGGGGATGCTCGATATACCGAGCGATACCGCAAGATCTGTGTTGTCATCGACGTTGCACTTACAGAACTTAACCTTGCCTTCGTACTCTTCGGACAGCTGCTCTATTACGGGGCCGAGCATCTTGCACGGACCGCACCAGGGCGCCCAGAAATCTACAAGAACCAATGACTCCGAATCGAGAACTTCACTCTGGAATTTATCGGCATTAATCTCTAATACAGCCATAATAAGACCTCCTTTAATGTCATGTTACGACCATTATATCAGTAATCGTAGACGGAAGGCAGTTGATTAACCTCACTTTGAGGAAGACCGAGGATCTCGGCGATCTGACAGGCGGCGAATCTGTGTCCCGCTCTGTAAACGCTGACGGTGGGCTCGGTGTCATAGCAGTAGTTCGATATATCTTCGATCGGATAGTCCTGCTGAACGCTGTAAAGATAAGCGAGAGTCCTGTAGACCATCTGCCCCCATCTGATATGGTAGGTCGATGTCACTATCGTCATCGAATGGATGCCCTGCTCCTGGAAGATATCGAAAGTATATATCGCGTTATCCGCGGTCGTCAGCGCACGCTCGTCAATAAATATTCTCGCCGGATCGATCCCGCATTCATCGACGAGATAATCCCGCATAAGACCCGCTTCAGTATTGCCTTCCCTGTTGTTCGGACCCGTCGCGCCGCCGGAGCATACGATAATCGTCTCCGGGCGTGCCTCGGCAAGCGTCGCCGCCGCATTAAGTCTTCCGACGAGTTCATCCTGCATCTGACCGTTCTCAAGCTCATAACCTAAGATAACGAGCGCATGGTCGGAACTGTTCGGAATCTCGGCAGGAACCTCATCGGGATAAGTATTAACGTTATAGTCCATGTAAAGGAAGACTTCACACCAGTTGTCGACGATGAAGTTCGCAAGTTCATAGTCTTCCTGACTTACCGCTTGGATGTTCTCAAGATCGTTATAGATACGCCAGTCGTCTTCCTCCGTCGGATTCTCATAAGCTGTGACAAGATGCGTGAGCAACGATATGAAATTCTCATCGTTTGCTTCGTCTATCGATCTGTCGTGAAGTGTGAAAGGAATGAAAGGAGGCTCGGTCTCGACTATTATCGGAGCAAGTATCTCCTCGGTCGGTGCCTCTGTCTCGGCCGTCCCGACTGTTGTAGTTTCTGTTGTTTCCGCCGAAGTTTCAGTCTCCTCCACGGGAGCCTTACCGCACGAAGCGGCGGCAGTCATAAAAGACAGCGCGAGAAACAACGACAACGTTTTTCTAAATTTTATTCTGTTCATCGTGATCAGTAACCCAGACTCTGATAGAGCTGGACATTGTTATAGATAAGATTCGCGATCAGCTCGTATGTCTGCTGATCGTAATGAAGTCCGTCCGTAGATCCGAAGCCCGCCTCTCTTAAGAAGGAGCATGTATCGATCCACTTACATGTGGAAGGAAGACTGTCGGACAGCTGAACGTTGAAATAATCGATATCGCCGTTCATGCTCGAATACGCACCCGACGTCGGATTAACGGATACTACGTAGATATTGTTATCGAAGCAGAACTCCTCGGGGAGCCTCTGGAAGAATTCGATATAGTCATCGATATGAGCAAGGTCGTTAACGCCGAGATTAAAGACGATATTCTTACCCGAATACTCGAGGATCTCTTCCCTGTGAGCCGCGAGGAACGAATAACCTACACCGATCTCCGCGATGGTATCAAGATGCAGAACCTGTCCCATTCCGACCGTCCTCGAATCGCCTACAAAAACATAATCACTGAAATCAAGCTGTTCCGTCGCCATATAAAGATCCGTCGTCTCCGTCGTGTCCGCTGCCGATGATTCAAGTGAGACAGAGATCGTACCGGGCTGAATAGCCTGCGGATCCTGCGAAGCGACCGTAACAAAAGTCGGCTGCGTCGGCCAGGAACACCCGGTCAGAACAACGACTATCGTCAGCGCCACAGCAGTAAACAGATTCCTGAAAAGTCTCACCCTTCTCGCCTTTCTCAAATAAACCTTCTATTATTCTACACCCGTCGAAAAGAAAAACAAAAAGGTGCCAGGCGCGCATATACACATGAAGAAAAAGACATAACAAAAGCCTCGGAACCGATGATTCCGAGGCTTCTTGGTGGAGCGGGATACGAGACTTGAACTCGCGACTTTCACCTTGGCAAGGTGACACTCTACCACTGAGTTAATCCCGCGTGCTTGATTATTATATGAGCGAGGTCTCTATTTGTCAACAACTATTTTGAGACTATTTCAACTAGTGATGAAATGACCCGTGAACCCGCTGGCGCATGGCTCATAATATCGTCTTTATCCATCTGTGACCAGGACACCAGAGCGAAGTTGGCACCTGCATTTCGCGCACATAAAGCATCCGGCAGCGCGTCGCCCACGTATATCACGCGGCTCATGTCTTCGATACCGAGTTTATGTGCGGCGATGATGAGAGGCTCGCCGTCGGGCTTATGCTTAACGGTGTCCTCCTTACAAAGGCAGACGTCGAAGAAGTCGAACAGGCCTTTGAACTTCAATGTCACATCCGCGGACTCGTGTCTCTTGCTCGTTACGACACCCTGGCGGTAACCCATGTCCTTAATCCTGTGAAGATCTTCCATAACTCCCGGGAACATCGGGATACAGTCGTGCTCCAGGAGAGCATGGTTATGAATGATATAAGCATCGAGGAGTTTACCCGCAGTAACCTCGTCGTGCATCGAGAAGGTCTCGGGAAGCGGTCTTCCGATATAACTCATAAGGTCGGCGTCTGACCTTGTGCACTCGCCGAAGACTTCAATATAAGCGTGCCTGAACGAGTCCATGATAACCGGTATCGAATCCCATACCGTTCCGTCAAGGTCGTAAAGAATGAGGTCGTAATCTTTCATGTTTTTCTCTCTATCTGCTTAAACCCGAGTTCTTCCTGCATGAGTATCATGAGCGGGATTCCGAACAGTATCGGGAAAAGCGAAGTGTTAAGCGTAACGGTCACGAAGAACAGCTTCCAGTTAACGTCGGGATAGAACACAGCGACCGAAGGCGTGATGATCAAAGCCTCGAGCACCGCCATGATTACGATAACAATGCAGAAGTGTGCGATGTTGCCCATAGTCTTAAGATGAGGCTCTGTCTTCGCCACTCTTTTCCAGTAATACATAAAGAGGAACGGACCCGCGAAGTTCGACAGAAGTCCTGCGATCGAAGACCACGCAAGTCCTCCCGACACCGCATCCATAACAAGATTCATCAGCGCGAATATGATGCAGCCGGGAATGCCGAAGAACAAAGCATATATCGGTCCGAGCAGCATGACGGGTCTTATGTCCGTGAAGCCCGGGATGACCCCCATGACCTTGAAAGGCACCGCGACGATAAGATAAGCAAGTATAAGCAAAAACCAAGTTCCTATCTTACGTATCACTGAGCTTCTCCTTCGGCGACGGGATTATCTCGATAAGGTTGCCCAATACTACCAGAGCGACGCCTGCTATTATCCACGGCGTCAGCACCGTGTTATCGATAAGACTCGCGGGCAGGACCGTGCCCCATATAACCGAGAATACGATCTCGAGCGAGTATATGATCGTCGCATTCGCAGGAGTGGACTTTTTCTGCGCGAATATATTCAGCGTCTGCGCGAAAGCCACGATGAAGTAAGAGTAGATCGCAAGGCTCGCGACGATCTCCTTGTTCCACGGAAGATCCGCGAATCCGGTCGGATCGGTTACAAGCCACATCACCGCCGAGATTACCGCTACTATGGCGGATATGAACGCCGACATCGATATCGGATCGTCTTCCGACGCGTACTTATTCAGGATGACAATGTATACGGCTCTTACAATGCAGCCGACACCTATCATGACAGCTCCCATAAGCTGTCCGAAATTAGCATTGTTGCCCACCGCGAGCAAAATCCCGAGGAATACGAATCCCGCCGAGATCCACGTCTTCACGCTTACTTTCTTCTTCAGAGTGAACAGGATAACCGGCAGCACGACGACCGTCATCGACAGTGTGAACGCGCCGGAAGAGACATCAAAATAATCAAGTCCGTACAGATAGAGGATGTTATAAATCGTATTAAGAAGGCCCAGCTGCAGACATCTTTTTATGAGTTTGCTCTCCTTCTTCTGCAGTGCTTTCTTAATGCGTTTGAAGAAACACAGCCCCAGAAGTATCGCGCCCGCGATCGACGTCAGACACGTCGTGGCAAAGGGCGGCACAGTATCGGGAATACATGCGAAAATAATAACCTCCGTCGACCAGCAGAGGGTTACGCACATAAGACAGATGTTAGCCTGCAAAGAATTCATGGAAAGGATTATATCAAATCAATCCAGTTTATAAAGATAATAAGTACCGTTCTCTTCCGGAATAATGCCGGTAAAAGTAGATTCCAGTGATGCCTGATCAATAATGGAATATCCTTCAAATTCAGGACACATATCACAGGTTACAATGTACTGAGTGCGTTGTTCGGAAATAACCTGATTCTGTTCTTCCATCCTGAAAGAATCACTGCTGAACATACAGTAATGTCTGATAAAAGGGTTCGTATCAGTAGCAAGATAGAAGCCTCCGTCAAGAAAACCGTAATTGATCAGCGTCCTATCATCACTGCTGTTAATAATCTTTGCAAACCTGTATTGAGGAAGAGCCTCACGTGAGGTCAGAATCAGACAGGTGTAATCCGATCTTGAGAATCCCCATAGTGTAATCAACGGACACAATAATAATCCGACAGCAAGGAGCACGTTGAAATGCTTCTTTCTGTCTGCCCAAGCATTGATCAACAAAGAACACGGAATGATAAACAGACCTACGAAAGCGTATAACATCAAAACATAATATCTGATCGTATAACCGCCTATGAACACTCCAATTATCGAAGTGATAAGCGAAGTGATCGCAAAGGCAAAACAAGAAGAATTCTTTAATCTTGCCAAAAAGAAGAACCCGGTAAACATCATCAGGAATACGACCGGTTCACAATTTGCAAAAAAATATATAAAAGAAAAAACTACTCTGACCAGAAGCGGCATTGCTTCATAGTCGCCCTCTTTAGCACCGGAATATCTGAACAGATTATCATAAAAATAGCCGTCAACAAGAGAATTAAGAGCTCCATTCGCAGCGAAGTATACAAATACAGGCAGTGAAACAATAACAAATCCAATAACAAATGCTATCACAAGTCTCATAAGACTTCGGATCTGTTTCTTCCTGACGCATACAGCAACTATAAAAACAACAAATCCGAGAAACACTCCACACAGTGTATATTTGGTCCAAAATACAAGTGAAGCCAATGCACCGGTAACAACACCATCTTTACAGTCCGGCAGCTTATTTAAGCGTGTATTTTTTAGTCCTATATAAATCGTGGCCGAATAAACCGGAAGCATTAATTCCTCTGCACTGTCCCCCTGACAAAAAGCATCAGCCGAACAGATCACAACAGAAACCAAAAAGAACAGAATATCAGTCAAAATTCCGGGTTTGGTAAACAAAGCAGCTGTTTTATATAAGAATAACAAAAAGACGGCAAAACAAATCGTCTCAAGAATATAAACACCGATAAAAGATGTATCTGAAACCAACACTGCAGGAACGTGCAGAAAATACAGAAAGGGTCCCTTCTGGTCAAAGATATCACGATAAAGGACATTGCCGTGGATCATTGACTTTGTCACGGTAAAAAACAGATTGGCATCCCCCCATGTATTCGTAGGATACAAAGGTGATGATTGGGAGAAAACTCCCATACAGATTACAGACTCAAAAATGACAATAATTATGCTTCTTACAGGCAGTCTGTTATCAATACCTGACGTTTCAGTCATACTCATAAGTCTCTGCTCCATCTTGGTTTTGTCCGTTACCAGATAAAGCAATATAACTGCGGTTGCATATACAGCGACAGATATGAGGAACAGAATTACGGTATCCGAATCAGAGCGCGCAAGGGTATAAAAAAACACGTATAAAAGCAACGGTAGTGACAAAACGCAACAGCGAAGCAGATTACTTGTTTTAAACAAAGACCCCATGCGTGTGATTATATCACTCGCCTGCTGCCTTATCTATCGCATCGATCCTCTGTGACAGCGTGGGATGCGAATAGTTAAGGATGACCATCAAGGGGTGCGGATTGACGCCCGACAGCGACTCCTTACTCAGGCGTTTCAGCGCAGATATCAGATCCTTGCCGTATCCTTCCCTCGCCGCAAAGGCATCCGCCTGATACTCATGCTTCCTTGAGATACCGTTGCCGATGACATCAAGAAGCACACTTAAGGGCCAGATAATGACACCCGACAGCATCTGCGCGAAAAAGAAATTCACGCCGTCAAAACCGAACGCCGTGCAAAGCGCCGGAATATTAAGAACTATCGCAAGCGATGCGAAAAACACAAGAAGCCTGAAGATCGAGAACGGAAGGCTTCGCGCAACATGTCTGTACTTCGCATGCGCGAATTCGTGAGCGAATACTGCCGTGATCTCGTCGGCGGAATATGCGTTAACGAGGTTGTCGTCCAGGGAGATGGTCTTACGATTGCCGATACCCGTGCAGAATGCGTTGGAGGTCGTTGTTCTCCTGCTTGCGTCTTTGACGACAATTTTTCGCACGGTGATGCCGTACTTGGCGCACAGCGCGAGAAGCTTGTCCTTGAGCTCCCCTTCTTCGAGCGGCTCGAACTTATTGAAGATCCTCATGAGCGGGATCACGATGAGCATAATAACGACCATGATGGCAAGCATAATAAGCGTGCAGAGAATGATGGCCATGTTCCCGAACCTGCTGAACAGCACCATGATAATAATGATAAGTCCGTAGGACAGAACGACCTCGATGATAAGCCCTTTCGCCGCATCAAGCGCGAAGGTCTTCTTCGTGGATTTGTTAAGGCCGTATTTCTCTTCGATAACGAACGTATCGTAGTATCCGAACGGAAGGCCGATGATAAGATCGAGCAACGCGAAGGCCGAGATCACGATCAGGTATTGAACATATACGTTAAGGCTGCCGACCGCATTGAAGATGAGTGCGTGAACGTTCAGCGTCAGAAGAAGCAGTGTGATCACGATACTTACGATATTCGAGATAAGACCGATGTGCCTGCTCTCTTCCCTGTAAGATAAGAACTTCTTATATTCATCTTCGTTGTAAACGTCCCTGACGTTGTCGGGAAGATCTTTCTTGAGGTAGCTCTTATTAAGGTAATCAACGAATGCGTTGAATGCCTTGTTCGTAAGATACATCAGAATGACAAATACTTTGATAATGGTTATCCCCTCCGATCCATTGAGGATTATATCACGGGCGGTGTTGCATCCCTAACGCCAAATGAAGAAGGCCCCTTGTGAGGAGCCTTCGTGAGTGTATTTATATATTCAGTATCAGAATACGTGTGTTCAAAATTCCCATACTGACAGTAGATTTTTTCTTGAATTTTATCTACCGCCGGCAACTTACAATGCCATCTTCCCTCTAATACGATATAGATGAAAGAACAAAGGGAGGATAAAGAAATGTCAGTAAAGAAGGTAATAATTATAACAGCGGCTGCGGTAGTGATCGGCGGGGTGTTCGTTAACTTTGCATTCCGCTGGTACAGGAATATCAAGTACGCCGAAGACGGAGTATATCCCATTGAGCACTTCACGGGGATCGATGCACCTGCTACGCTCAAAGACGGATGTGTCATAACGGAAGGATGCAGTTTACCTCAGATAAATGATGAGCATGCGATCTGGTGTCACTGCGGGATAGTCAGCGGTGTGAGCATGGAGATTGCCGATATCAGCGATGCGGCCGGCGAGCCACCTGCAAGCAATCCGGGAATCTCCGTCTCCAGCCTGAGAATTATTGATGTTTATGGTGACAAATGCACCATCGTATTCAGATGCTCTGCCAACGGCTCTTTATACTATACAAGTGATTATCCTTTGGAGAACCTTAATTACAACCCGCTTCTTGTCGATTCGGCGCAGGACTACGAACACACCAATCTTTATCACACCAGATATATCATCGACATCTGACTTCGTTTGCAGCATACGAAAGCTCTTGCTCTGCAAGTTTCGCAGGCGCTTGTTCCCAAGCGAAGGTGTTTGAGATTGTGCTACTAGTACACTTCTCATCTGTTATGTATTCTTGTACTGCAAAAAGAGTACTAAAAATAAGTTTCCATTTTTTGTCAGCTTCATATATAAGAGCTCCGGCAACCACCGAAGCTCTATTTTGATCCTTCTTAGTTAATGATTCTTCAGAACCACATGCTGAACTGTTGTGTCAGCTCCCATTTCCTCCGCCATCCTTATAGTTGACTCAAGATCCGGTCCGCCGGATACTATTGTAAGTGTGTTCTCATCAGCAATGGCATAGGAAGTCGTACCTGATTTTTGCTTCTCGTATTCGATGATCAACCCGCCGTTTACTTCATCAAGCTGCTCGGGTGATAATTCTTTTTTCTTATCTGCCATAATTACTTCCTCCTTCACGCTACTATTAACGTGATTCTAACACGGGAAATAGGTGCGGAATAGTCGAAAACCAATGTTTTACAATCCGTTAACTGATTGTTGATTTCTGACACATCAGGGGTTCTTTGGATTTTAGGGCATAGAAAAGACTCGCATTGCTGCGAGCCTTAAGTCTTAGTATTGATAATGATGATTGATCACCAATCTCTTGGATTAATTAATCTCCCTTTAAGAATCGATTCCGAAGCTACAACGGGTGGCTTTACAGGTCTTCCGAACTCTAATTCAATTTCCAATTGAGGTCTTCTCGACTCTGCCAACGATGGTCTGTCTATCTCTAGCTCAGAACACCACCATATCTCCTTACCGCCTGTAACGTTCTCCAACTTATTCATATCGATCTCAAAATTCTTAGTCTTAGTCATTTTCATATCCTCCATGTCTTTTATCGCAGTGATCTTCATCGATCACATCCACATTATCCGAGATAGATTTTCCAAAACCAATATTTAATATCAGCATATTCTGTTGCTTAAACTACACATTCGCACAAAAATGTTGCTTAGCTGCTCATTGATGCCGGCAGACCTTTTCGCGAGGTTATTCCTTGCAATAAAAAGTGCCTACAAAGCAAATAAATAGCCCCGATGATCAGGACCATTGTGTATTATCAGTCTTTCAGTATGAGTTCATTTCTAGAGAAATCCTCAATACCAACATATTGTATTCCGTTGTCATCTTTCCATGGCTTCATGTGATCTCGCACGACAACTATTTTTTTGAAAGAATCAGGGATCCTGAGAAGTGAAGCTATTTCCTGTTTCTTCTTTTCAGGATCTGCAATGCTAAGAGCTGACTGGATATAGTACCTGTCATTTCCCCTATTTACCACAAAATCCACTTCCAACTGCTTTCGCACTTTTTTGCCACCTTCCATAGTGGCAATCTCAACTACTCCGACATCCACATCAAATCCACGGCGAACCAGATCATTATAAAGTACATTCTCCATCAGGTGAGTTTCTTCTATCTGCCTGAATCCCAGCCTGGCGTTTCTAAGACCCAGATTCGGTCAATATATCTTTCTGAATTTTTTGCTCCATTCTGCATTTTTTCACGTACAGCTTCTTGTTTATACCGGCAGACGGTTTTTTGGCAAAAACAAATCCGCAAACGCCCGTCGTTTGGGCATTTGCGGAAAAACTGATATGTAATGACCTATGTCAATACCAATATTAAGTTGTATCTGAAAACACCTTAGAAGAGCTATGGAGTATCAGTTCTCGGCCTTGGCCACTCTGATATACGTGGATTGGTTACCTACAGGTCAATGGTC
>JAGAXM010000008.1 GCA_017940895.1 Clostridiales bacterium
ATCCTGAGCCAGGATCAAACTCTCAAATAAAAATTTGAAAGCCTTTTTGGCTCAATTACTTAATTTAAACTCAATTCTTACGAATCAACTTAAGGCTCGTTGTTTTAAGTTCTGCATTCTATTCAATTTTCAAGATCCGTGCCCCTTCGTTCAAGTTCGTTTCCGTGTTTCCCTCTCGCGAAGTGCTTAGTAAGAATACAACGCATCCCCTATCCTGTCAAGCACAATTTTTAACTTTTTTCAAAATTTTTTCGAAGGCTTGTAATACTTGATTTATATGTACGTATTAACAGATATAAGTTCGTCTTTGCTGTAGGTAAGTTTTATCTCGAATACACGGTCGCTTACGCCTTCGAACAACAGCTTGAATATCTCCCTGTCGCCTTCCCAAATCGGGATATCATATATGCCTGTTACCGGCACCCATGTAAGCACGCCTTCATCGCAGGTTCCGGGACAGGGATCCTTGTCTCCCGTATACTCGCCTTTATATATATACATAATCTCATTATCACAGGAATCGTTTATGAAGGTGGCAACTCCCTTAAGGGTCAACCCTTTTATCTGCTCTGAAGTAATACCCGTCTCCTCAAAGATCTCGCGGACAGCACACTCGTAAGAAGTCTCACCCTGTTCGAGATGACCGCCTACGCCGAGATACTTGCCGACATTCATATTGGTTATGTTCTTTTCTGTCGCTCCCTTCACGATAAAAAGAACATCACTCCCTCTTGTAAGATAACAAAGGGTAGTGAGCTTATAGTCTGTCACTTAATGCCGCCTTCCTGGCTCGGCTTGTTAAGAATCCTGCTCGACGGATGAGGTCTTCCAAGTGTTATATTTCCCTTAAGAAGATCACAGTGAAGATTAACTCTGTAGATAATATAAGAAGAGACATCTACGCCGAACGTCTCACATAACGCGCACCATTTATCCGCGAAGCATACGATCCATCCCTCCCAGGAATGCGGCCAGATCAAAGTTAACGGGAACATATGATGCTTGATGATATCCTGCTCGATGGGAGGTATATCAAAGTCCCTGATCGCATTCTCACAGGCGATGGCAGGATGCGTGAAGCCGTGAAGTCCGCGGCGCTTGTCACTCGGCTTGTGCCAGTCATAAAGGAAATAATCATGTAAAAGGGCGCCTCTGACAAGCGAACGTCTGTCCACCTTGATGCCCAATACGTTCTCGAGATTAATTGCAAAGATAAGACTGAACTTGGCAACAGAAAGCGTATGCTCGAATACCGATGTAGATCCGTGCTGCGTAAACTGCTTCATCTGCTGGGCCTCATCTGACAAAATGAGGTCTCGGGCAAGCTTGAATATCTCTTTTGCTATCTTGTACTCAGTAACATCTTTCCCCATAAGCTCATTTTATTACGAATCTGACAAAATACAATTAAATATGATATAGAATGCTCTGAATTAATTGAATAATACAAATATGGCAACCAACAGAGTCACAACCGATCTTACTAAAGGTAATCCGCTCACGATGACGGTCAAATTCGCCATCCCTATTTTCCTGAGCAATATTCTTCAGCAGATTTACGTCCTTACGGATGTGGCGATCATCGGTCACACGCTGGGAGACGATGCACTGAGTGCAATCGGCACTGTCACGACGATCTACGGATTCTTCAATTCACTCATGTTCGGAATGGCAAGCGGCTTCTCGGTAGTCATATCACGTTTCTTCGGAAGCAAAGACGAGAAAGGTCTCAAGAGAGCGATAGCCAACACACTGTTCATATCCGCGATCTGGGGAATACTCGTTCCTCTTGCAGGACTTCTGAGTCTGAAAAAACTCATGACGGTCCTCGACACTCCGGCCGAGATATTCGACATGGCATACAGTTATGCCTCTGTCGTTATCTCGCTTCTGTCATTTGTATTTATATATAACGTATTAAGATCCATACTTCAGGCGATCGGCAACTCCAGGGCGCCGCTTTACTTCCTTATGATATCGGTCACGACCAATATCCTTCTGGATCTGCTGTTCGTGCGCCAGCTGGGATTCGGACTTCCGGGTGCGGCTTATGCTACCGGTATCGCACAGGCTCTGTCTTCGGTTATTACTTTTATATATATAGTAAAGTTCGTGCCTCAGGTGCATCTCAGCCGAAAAGACATGGTGCTCGATAAGACTTTGCTTGTGGAGATATTCTCTTCAGGTCTCGCTTTCGCGCTTATGTTTACCGTAGTCAACTTAGGCTCCATGATATTGCAGCATGCCATCAACAATCTCGGGAAGACCATCATTGCAGCCCATGTCGCTGCACGTAAGATATCCGAGCTTTGCATGATGACACTGTCCACGCTTGCCAACGCGATGGCTACTTTCGCAGGTCAGAACCACGGTGCCCGCAGATACGACCGTATCAAACAGGGACACAGAAGCGTTATGCTCTTTGCTTTCGGAATTGCCGCTGTACTTATATTTATGGTTTACATGTTCGGAGACGAGATGGTAGTGCTTATCTCGGGAACATCCAATCCCGAGCTTATCAGCAACGCGGTCTTCTACTTAAGATTCGACCTTCCGTTCTATTTCGTGCTGGCGGTCCTCCTCATAACGAGAACCACCCTGCAGGGCATGGGAGCAAAGTTCGTCCCCGTCATCGCAAGTGTCATGGAACTTCAGCTTAAGGTTGTCACGGCGAAATGGCTTGCTGCAAGACTCGGCTATCTCGGGATCGCGATATGCGAGCCTGTCATCTGGATAGTCTGCGCAGTCTTCATAATAATCATATTCAGAATGCAGTTAAAGAAAAACGAAGCCGCGCTTCAGACGTGACACATAAGCACTCTCATAGTGCCCTTAAATGAAATAGAATCCTTCGATGCCGGCAGGAACACCGACTCACCGTGCTTCAATGATACCTTCGAATCGGCACAGCTGATCTCACCCTCGCCTTCAAGGCAAACGACCGCATCGAACTTGCTGTCATCCGCGGGTACCGTAAGAGCTCCGTTTATATCGTGAACAAGTACTTCGAAATACTTGCACCTGCAGATAAGATCACCGTCTCCGTCAAGACTCTGGGGCTCATACTTACGGTAATCGATAACCTCAAGACCCTTGTCCAGATGAAGCTCTCTTTTGTTGCCGTATCTGTCGGTACGGTCATAATCGTAGAGTCTGTAAGTACAGTTGCTTGACTGCTGCACCTCGCAGATGAGATTGCCTGCTCCGATGGCATGGACAGTACCCGCAGGGATGAAGAATACATCGCCCTTCTTTGTAGGAACGAAATTCAAAAGATCCGTTATGGTTCCGTCTTTGACCGCCGTCTCGACTTCTTCTCGGGTAACGTTTTTCTTGAATCCGACATAAAGACCGGCACCGGGTGCGGAATCCATTACATACCACATCTCGTTCTTGCCGTAAGAGGATTCATTCTTAAGTGCATAATCATCATCCGGATGAACCTGAACAGACAGATCCGACTCGGCATCGATAAGCTTGAGAAGCAGAGGGAAAGAACGCAGTGACGCGCACTTCCAACCGAGCGATGCCTTGCCCACAGTCTCTATATAACGTCCGAGATACATACCCTTGTGTCTTCCGTTGACAACTCTCGACTGACCGTCGGGATGTGCAGAAAGCACCCACGCCTCCGCGACTCTGTCCATATCGGTATTGAAACCGAACTCGTCCTTAAGGCGGGTTCCACCCCAGATATATTCCTTAAGGGACGGACGAAGCTTGATGAGAGGCTCGATCTTTACGCCGAGCTCTATCTCACCGATATCCTCGGAAGTTCTTGCCTGGCGGTCATCTACGAAAATATCTTCACCGTAGGATGCATCAATAAACTCCAATACGGTATCACCTGTGTTGGATATCTGATGCCTTACGGAAGGTCTGACCTCGACATTGCCGAAGCCGTCATAAGTCTTCGTCTCGGAATCGAGCATAACAAGAGCCTTGCCGGACAATATAATCCAGTTCTCCGTTCTCTTGTCATGGGAATGCTCATAGATCGTTCTTCCGGGATTAACATAGACATGACGTATATAATGCGAAGCCGAGCTTTCAAGCTGCTTATACCAACCCCACTGTCTGAAATGAATATTACCGCTGTTAATGAACTTATCTATCTTCTGCGAATCAGACGTATCGTCGCCGAGGAACTGCTTAAGATCGCCTTCGCTGCTCTGTCCCCTTTTACCGACGAATACGGCATCATCCGTATTGACGATAACGGCATCATCGATGCCGCTTACCACGACAGCTCTGTCCACGGACTTATTTACAATGAATGAATTATCACAATTGATCGCTGCCGACGGTCCCTTGTTCTTATACGAGAACTTCTCGAGATCCTCCAAAGACGTAAGCTCGCTCCAGGAGAATCCGGACTTTACCATAGACAGATTGCCGCTGTGCTCGAGGACCTGTCTTTCCACAGAAACCCTCTCGATAAGTTCGAGTGCTTCTTTGGAGAAGACCAGATCGCCGTCCTTTTCGATGCGGCGCGCGAAAGCCTTGGTGCATGCCTCATACACTTCGAGCGAGATCTTTCTCAATTCGTTGAGATAATCTCCGACGCGAACCAGGAGCATACCGAGATTCCTGTAGAAAGGAGACGATATCGCGGACGGATCCTTCGGCTTCTCTTTGAACTTTACGGGGCTGCCGTAGATATACCCGTAACGCGGATTGATGCTGTCCTCTTCTTTGCCGAAGACCACAATACGGCCGTCGCCTGCAAGTGCCCTGGCTTCAAGGATCGCATCAGAATAGCCGGAAGATGCGTCGATCATTACATCCGAAGGGACAACAAGCACAAACTCGGAAGGCTGCAGCGACAAAAGCGCGAGCGTAACCGAAGCGGTTGTCCTTCTGGGAATATCTTCATAAAAAGATCTGTATTCAAGTCCCTGAAATGCCCTAAGCTGATTATCGATAACATTCTTATGCTCGGAACCTGCAACAATAAGGAACTCGTCACAGTAAGGCATATTACGTGCGATAGTATCCTGGAACACGGAATGATACTGCGTAAGCTCTATGAACTGCTTGGGATAATCACGCCTGGAAAGAGGCCATAACCTTTCTCCTAATCCTCCCGCTAAGATCAGACACTTCACTTAAAGTAACTCCTTCGAATCCTTAGGTTCCACCAGATACCAACCGTATCAAAGAACATCTTAAAGATGTCTCCGATCTTTATTCTACCAAATGAAGCATTTCTTTTAAAAACAACCTCGACAGGCATCTGATCTATCACGGCTCCTTCATGCGCACATAAAGCGAGCACTTCGATATCGAATGCATATCCCTTAACCTTAAGCATGGGGGCGACCTTCTTTATCAAAGATGCCTTGTACAGTTTAACTCCGGTCTGCGTATCCTTGATATTCATGCCGAACAGCACCTTGAGGATTATATAATAACCACACGATACGAACCTTCTCATCGGCGGATAGTCCAGCTTGGAATCCTTATGCATCTTGGATCCGATGACGACATCGCATCCTGTCTGTTCCATATGATCGTAATACCTTACGAGGTGTGACGGATCAATATCGAGATCCGCATCTATAAACCCGATTACATCTCCGGAAGCTTCACTGACACCATGCTTAATGGCACCGCCCTTACCGCGGTTCTTATCGTATCCCGCATACTTGATCTCGGGATATAAAGCCGCAGCCTCCATGATCTGTTCCTTCGTGTTATCCGGGCTGCCGTCATTGACCGCGAGGATCTCGAATGAATCGACAGACTCAAGAAGAGCCTTCCTTATCTCAAGAAGGTTGTCCTTGATTGTCTTGCCCTCTTTATAGGCGGGAACTATAACGGAAAACTTCATTACGATACCCCCATATAAGTCCAGGCATCGGGATCTAAGATTTGCGTGCCGTCAAAAGAATACCAGTCATCGGATGTAAACCTGACCGCATCGGCGCCGGCAGGAGTATCGGTTACATTACTGTCGTTGGAATTGTAAACGCATACGGGCATACCGTATTCGAGATGCGTAATAAGCGGATTGCCCGTGAACGGATTTACGGGGTCCGTGATGATGCCCTGCGAAGCGATAAAAGGAACGTCGGCATTGATCATAAAGTCTTCGCTTACGGTAAATCCGGTCGAACCGAAGTCCTTGACCATCAGTACAGGGTTGAATGATTCGAAGCCGAGGCTTACGGGGCTTAATGTCTCAAGATTCGTCTGATCACCGAAGAACGCGACATCATAAGCCATCGTGCCGTGATCGGCTACGACGATGATCCTGGTGTTATCCCACACGCCCATCTCTCTTAAGTAATCGAAGTACTGACCAAGCAGAATATAAGCTGCGACATTACTTTCATAATGTCTCATGCAGTTATACGAATCCATCTGCAGAGTAAAACCGTTGACGGGCTCCTCGAATCTGTCTGCATGCTCGGCATCATACTGAGTATTATCGACATTCTGCGCAGGAACATATTCCGGCTCCCGAAGAAGCATTGTGCTGTGCGGAGTCTCGTTATCTATATACATGAAAGTATCTGTATCACCCTGCTCGATCTCAGTAATCTGTGCGAGATTGGAAAGCACGGTATAAGCCTCCATGGCATCCTCATTGACACCGACAGAAGATGAAGGTCCTCCTGCGATCTGCGGGATCGTGAAGCCCAACTCATCTGTAATACCGGTATCCGTCATGTTGTAATTACCCGAATTGTACACCGTGTTCTGTATAAGCAGCGGGCTTACCTTCAGGATCGAATAGCAGAAGAAATTTCTTTCCCATAAGCTCTGCCTGGAGCCGTTAAAATCAAGTGCACCGAGCACGCCCCCTGTAATATAGGCGTTAATGCCCTCGTACTCCTCCCCGTCGAAAAGACGAAGATCCGGAGGCGACATATAATCGGCATAAGGCGGATCGAGAAGCGTAACCTCGAAGCCTTCATCTCTGAAAAGCATCGGCATCATCGATAATGCCTCATTCTGAGTCTGTCTCAATGTCTTAGTCTCATCGGCACAGATCTCTCCGGGAGTGTAATCATAACCGCCGAACAGCGACGGTGTGGCATGCTTGGTATGCGTTCCGAATGACAGAGTATTCGGATAGAATGTGAATCCGTCAAACTGTTCCTGAAGTCCGGGGATCTCATTAAAGATAACCGGAACAAGGAATCCCGGTGCTCTGTCTATCATGAGGATCATTACGTTTCTTCCTTCGGTTGACAGCGGGATCGACGGCATCTGAATATCAACTCTGCCTTCAGTCTCGTTATATGCCTTGCGGATAAGATTCATGTTGTAAAGACTCATCACAATACCTACAAGAGCAAGGATAAGAGCGATGCCTTCGGTAAGCTTATGCCACTTGTTGAAAAGGAACACAAACACGCCGGCTGCGGCGATAACGATAAATGCGTTCAACGCCTTCTGGGGCAGAGTGTAGCTGAACGGAGTCTCGAACATCAACGTATCCGTCAGCGTGCCGAGCTTGGTGCCGAAGAAAAGATATGTGACGGCAAATGCCGGGCAAAGTGCCCACCAGATCTGACTGATTATTGCTCTTGCACTTTTCCCCGCAAGATAGAAGAATACCGAGCCCCACACGATGAAGTACCCGGCAGCGATACATGCAGCGTGGATAACATAAGTGTTGGGCGACACGAGATTAAGGTAGTCCATAAACTCCGTCGGAGATGATCTTATTACCGCCGAGGGTATGAGAAGTCCGACAAGTACAGTCAGGAAAATACCGCTTAAGATAAAGATGTTGCGGTTCGAAGAAGAGTAAGTGATCTTACCTGTCAGCTTGATCGAAGACTTTGACTTGCCTTTGATAAGGAGCACTATAAGCGGGATAAGAAGAGCCGCACCGATAACCGTAAGCTTAAGCTGTCTTCCCGGGTAAGGAGCATCATAGATCGTATTGACATAAAGCATGATGATCGCACCTGCTGCGGCTATTACACATGCAAGTACGAAGCCCGGACGCTTGAAACGGTAGAATACATTCTTTAACATCGAGAACACATTGTTCAGTGTCCAGTAGAATGCAAGTCCCGAAGGTGAA
>JAGAXM010000009.1 GCA_017940895.1 Clostridiales bacterium
AAAGCCTTTTTGGCTCAATTACTTAATTTAAACTCAATTCTTACGAATCAACTTAAGGCTCGTTGTTTTAAGTTCTGCATTCTATTCAATTTTCAAGATCCGTGCCCCTTCGTTCAAGTTAGTTTCTGTGTTTCCCTCTCGCGAAGTGCCTAGTAAGAATACAACGCATCCCCTATCCTGTCAAGCACAATTTTTAACTTTTTTACATAAACTTTTTTGAGGTTTATTTCTTGCTTTACCGCACTAAAAACTTATATGAATATTCTTTATATTTTATATACATGTTCTTTATTTATCCGAAGAATTCTGATATATTCTTTAAGCAGTTTTCTGCGCTTTGCAAATGCGCATACGCGTATTACAAATATAATCTATTACATAACACATGGGGGTATCTTCTATGAGTAAGATTTCAGAAGGTTCAAAGGTCTGCATCATCGGTGCAGGCGCAGTAGGTGCGACTATCGCATTCGCTATCTCGATGAAGCAGCTCTGCTCTGAGCTCGTTCTTATCGACGTTAATCAGGAAAAGGCTCTTGGTGAGGCACTTGACATCAGCCACGGTCTTCCTTTCCTCGGTCAGATGGACATCCACAGCGGTGACTACGACGAGATCAAGGATGCTGACGTTATCATCATCACAGCAGGTATCCCGAGAAAGCCCGGCGAGACAAGAATCGATCTTGCAAAGAAGAACGTTAAGCTCGCTCACATCATCACAGACAGCATCATGAAGTACTACAACAAGGGTGTTATCCTCGTAGTATCCAATCCTTGCGACGTTGTTACATACAAGGTTACAGAGTGGACAGGACTTCCTTCTTCCAGAATCATCGGTTCCGGTACAAACCTTGACTCCGCTCGTTTCAGATGGCTGCTCTCACAGCACCTCAATGTTGATGTTCGTAACGTACACGGTTACATCCTCGGTGAGCACGGTGAGACACAGTTCGCAGCCTGGAGCCGCACACACGTTGCAGGCGTACCCGTTGAAGAGTATGCAAGAAGCATCGGTACTCCTTTGTCTGAAGAAGATAAGATCAAGCTCGTTGAGGAGACTAAGTCTTCCGGCGCACAGATCATCAAGCTCAAGGGCGCTACATTCAACGGTGTTGCTGTTTCCGTTACAACTCTTCTCGAGTCTCTCCTCATGGACAAGCACACAATCCGTACAGTATCCACAAAACTCAACGGCGAGTACGGCATGAGCAACGTTACGCTTAATGTTCCGATCATGATCGGTGCAGGCGGAGTTGAGAAGATCATCGAGATGGAGCTCAACGAAGAAGAGAAGGCTCTCCTCCAGGCTTCTTACAACAACATTCACGAGGCTATCGAGAGCGTTCAGGGACTTTAATCCGAATATCTCCAAACAGATTTATGAGGGACTGCTCCGGCAGTCCCTTTTACTTTGCTTGTTATGTGCGCCGCCTCCCACCTTTTCCCGTGTTTTTCAAAAAAGTGCAATGAAATCGGTGTTTTATTGCACCTTTTCCTGTAACGGAGAATTATGTGCAATTTAATCGACGATTCTTGCACCTTTTATCAGATACGTTATAAAGGTGCAACGAAGAAGGCTTTTTATTGCACTTTTTCTTAAAACAACAAATTAGGTGCAAGCTAAGCACAAAATAAGCGCTCCGGAGAGCGCTTATCGATTATTCATTAATACATAAACTTACTGGAACGTCGGGCCGTTGCCCTTAAACTCCCTGACGGACGACTTGCGTCTCTTCGGCTTCGAATACTTAATGCTTCTCATAACAAGGATCGCCACAAGAATGATAATGGTTATGATGAGCACCGCGATAAATACGGATACACCCGGATTCATAGCTATGAACTTGCCGACACGGGTCTCGAAGAATCCGCCGAGCGCGGAATCATCCTCTACCGCAGGAACCTCCGGGTCTCCCGGTTCTCCTATGATAACTTCTCCCGCAGTTTCACCGGGGACAGTACCTTCTTCCGGCGTCTCACCGTGGATCTCGGCGGGTTCCGGCAGCTGAGCAACCGCATCGAAAGGAGCGATTACCGTATCAAGCTCGGGATACTCATCCGCGGTCCAGTTGAATCTCTGATAGTCACCGAGAGTTCCGGGAACTACCGTAACAGGATCTGAATTCCAGCATGCGAGATTACCGTAAGCCACAGCCGAAGTAACATAACGCGTCTGATTGGAAGACTCTTCATAAGGGATACCGCAGACGGAAATCATCAACTCGTGACCATTCTCATTAACGCTGTATGTGGTCATACCGGTACCGGCGACTGAAGTTGTACCCGTCTTACCGCCGATGAAAGCAGCGATATGAGTATCTTCACCTTCCGCAGTCTTAGATGTCATCCAGGGATCCATAAGGATCTGATTCGTATTACGGACAGTGGACCATGCATCCTCGGGGTGACAGTTTGTCGCCTGGAAGATATGCGTGGGGGAACTTATAACCGTGCAGAAATCAGGATTACGTGTACCGTTCGCCATCATAAGACAGAGGTCATATGCTGTCGTGTAATGATCGTCGCTGTGATAGCCGTGCGCATTGGAGAAATGTGTTCCGGTACAACCGAGATTTCTCGCACGGAGCGTCATGAGTTCCGCGAATGCGGACAGCGGATAGTTCGCGACTATCTCTTCTGCGGGAATACCGAAGATATCTACAAAGTACTGGGCATTGATTCCGTCGGGACCTACATCGCCTCCAACAGGATAATTCTCGAACAATGCATTGATTACGGACTCGCCGATTACATTCGCAGCATCGTTTCCCGAAGGAAGCATCAGACCGTAGAACAGTTCCGATACCTTTATCTCCTCGCCTACACACAGATACATCATCGTGGAGTCCGAAGCGACGCTCTCGATAGCATTCTGTGAACAGGTCACATATGCATCAGAGTCGAGATAATCAAGACCTAACTGGAACGTCATGATCTTGGTCATAGACGCGGGATAGATACGGTTGTGCGACTGCTGCTCGAGGAGAATCTCGTCCGCAGTATAGTCATAAACACAGTACGAAGAGCAGTGGATCTGATCAAGCGGAGTGATCGTTATATCCGGCTGATTGACTGCAGCCAGCACGGCGCCGGGATAACACCAGGCAGCCGCGACGAACATCGCAAGCATCAGACATATCGCTTTCGCTGCTGTTCTTAAATTACTCCTGTGCATCTTCTTCCTCAGCAGTCTCCTCTTCCGGTTCCTCATGCTCGGTTACCGTGAAGTCTACTACGGAAGCTCCGTTCGACCTCATGAGCTTAACACCGGATGTGGCACGTGAGAGTGTCGGGATCTCGGTTGTTGCTACACGGATGATCATGCCTGTATCAGTGATCATGAGAAGGTCAAGTGAATCATCAACGAGAGTACATCCTACGAGAGGACCTGTCTTATCGCTGATCCTGTATGTGATGAGACCCTTACCGCCTCTGTTCTGTTGACGGTACTCCTCAACGGACGATCTCTTACCCATACCCTTCTCGGAGATAACGAGAAGTTCGCCGCCCTCGGTTACAGGAACCATGCCTACGACCTTATCGTCGTCGGTAAGATTCATCGCACGTACACCGGAAGAATTACGTCCTGTCTCTCTTACGTCATCGGTATTGAACCTGATTGCCTTACCGCTCGAGGAGACTACGATGACCTCCTGTCCCGGCGCTGTCATGGCGATATCGACTACGCGGTCGTCGTCACGGAGCTTAACGGCAATGAGTCCGTTCTTGTTGATGTTCTTATAGCTCGACAGAGGCGTTCTCTTGATGATTCCCTTACGGGTTACGATCGTGAGGTTTACATCCTCCTCATCGAGGCTGTCTGCAGGAATGATATTCCTGATCCTCTCGCCTTCCTGCAGGCTCAGAAGATTTACAAGAGCCGTACCCTTGGCGCTTCTGGACGCTGTCTCGGGGATCTTATAGCCCTTGATCTTGAACACACGTCCGGTATTTGTGAAGCACAGAAGGAACTTGTGGGTAGTCGTCGTCAGGATCTTCTCAACGTAGTCCTCCTCACGCCTGCCCTGGCCGGAAATACCGCGGCCGCCTCTGTGCTGGCTCTTATATACATCGATGCGCTGACGCTTGATGTAACCGAAGTGAGTAAGAGTAACAACGATGTTCTCCTCCTGAATGAGGGACTCGTCGTCTACATCCTCGAACGAACCGTTGATGATCTCGGTCACTCTGGGAGTCGCGTACTTACGCTTGATCTCGAGGATCTCCTTCTTGATCGTCTCGTGCAGAACACCCTTATCGCTCAGGATGAGCTGATATGCTGCAATGGCTTCGTCCAAGGCCTTGATCTCAGCCTCGAGCTTCTCTCTCTCGAGACCTGTGAGACGACCGAGTCTCATGTCTACGATGTGCTGTGCCTGCTTATCGGAGAAGCCGAATCTCTCGCACATTCTCGCCTTGGCATCAGCCTCGGTTCTGGAAGATCTGATTATGTTGATGATCTCGTCAATGTGGTCGATGGCAAGGAGCAAGCCTTCATCGATGTGTCTCTTGCCCTGTGCCTGCTCGAGGTCGTACTCGGTCCTTCTTGTGACGACGTTCTCCTGGTGCTCAATATAGTACTTAAGCGCGTCGAAAAGAGTGATCGTCTTAGGCTCAAGCTTGCCGTCCTTATCCGGAACGAGCGCGATCATATTGGCGCAGCATGCATCCTGCAGTGCGCAGTTCTTATAAAGCTGATTAAGAACAACCTCGGGGTTGGCTTCCTTCTTGACTTCGATAACGATACGGACCATCTCATTACGGTCAGACTCGTCACGAAGACCGGAGATACCCTCGACCTTCTTCTCCTTAACAAGATCGGCCATTCTCTCGATGAGACGTGCCTTGTTAACTGCGAAGGGAAGGTCGTGGATGATTATCCTCTGTCTTCCGCCGCTGTGCTCTTCGATCTCGGCATGAGCCCTTACCATGATCCTGCCGCGACCTGTGGCATATGCCTCGCGGATACCGGCTGTACCGAGTATCGCACCGCCTGTAGGGAAGTCAGGACCCTTAACGACTGTCAGAAGCTCATCGAGCGTAACGTCGGGATTATCGAGCATCATTACGACGCCGTCTATGACCTCACCCATATTGTGGGGAGGGATATTAGTCGCCATACCTACGGCGATACCTACTGAACCGTTAACGAGAAGGTTCGGGAATCTCGAAGGAAGAGCGACAGGCTCGAATTCGTGCTCGTCGAAATTGGGACGGAACTCGATGCCCTTCTTGATATCTGTCATCATCTCGAGGGCAACCTTCGCAAGTCTTGCCTCCGTATAACGGTAAGCAGCCGGCGGGTCACCGTCGATGGAACCGAAGTTACCGTGTCCGTCTACGAGAGGATGTCTCAGTGAGAAATCCTGCGCAAGTCTTACGAGCGCATCGTAAACAGATGCGTCACCGTGAGGATGGAAACGTCCGAGAACGTCACCGATCGTGGTAGCGCACTTACGGTAAGGCTTATCGGGAGTAAATCCCTGTGTATACATGGAATAAAGAATTCTTCTCTGAACGGGCTTCAGACCGTCTCTAACGTCGGGAAGAGCACGGTCGGAAATAACCGACATAGCATAGTCGATAAACGACTTCTTCATCTCCTGTTCAAGGTCAACGGGAACTATCGTGGTCTGTTCGGAGCGGAACGCGAGGTCCATCTCCTCTTCCTGAAGCTTACGAAGCTCCTTGGACTTGTCATTATCTGCCATCTTTTCCTCCGTATAGGTGAATAAAATCACACCCCTCAATTATACTATAATTACTCTTTAAAATAAAATAATTATTATAATATAGAGGAAAATCTTACAAAGGACTCTTAGACGGCTTTCCGGCCTGTCTCGGATACGGCTTGGGCGTCGGACGGACCTTTCTTACAACAACCACGGATCTGTTCATATCCGTACCGGGAAGAAGGAACTTATCTGTCTTCTCCTTCTTTCCTCCGAGAACGTCGATCGCTTTACGTGAAGCCTGCTCCTCCTCATCCACATTACCCTTCATGGCAAGGAAAGCGCCTTCTGTCTTCACGAAAGGAAGACAATACTCACACAATACGGGCAAAGAAGCCACGGCTCTGGCGCATGAGATGTCAAACTTTTCGCGCAACTTAACGTCGCGTCCCGCGTCCTCAGCCCTGCCGTGTACCGTTTTTACGTCAGAAAGGCCTAGTGCGGTACTGACTTCATTTAAGAAATTCAAGCGCTTATTAAGCGAATCCAGAAGCGTCAGGCGAAGCGAAGGCATCGCGATCTTAAGCACAACCCCCGGGAATCCCGCGCCCGTTCCTACGTCTATTATCGTAAGATCTTCTCGTCCCTCTTTCTTCTGCTCCGCTCTTATGTACGGAACGAGCGTGAGCGAATCGATGAAGTGCCTTACGGCGATCCCCTCATCGTCGGTTATATTCGTAAGGTTCATGACCTCGTTAGTCTTAACGAGCATCTGCGCATAAACCGAAAGCTGTTCGAGCTGATCTTCATTAAGCCCGATACCTTCCTTCTCGGAATACTCTCTAACCAGATCCTTAATTACCTGAGACACCGGCGCCTCCTTTCAGCGACTCGAGATACACCAGAAGCACCGTGATATCCGCAGGGGACACGCCCGAGATCCTCGATGCCTGACCGAGACTTACCGGCTTCATCTTATCAAGCTTCTGCCTTGCTTCGAGTCTCAAGCCCGTTATCTTCGAATAATCGATATCGGAAGGAAGCACCTTCTTCTCGAGCTTGGTAAACTTATTTATCTTCTCTTCCTCGAGTTTAAGATAGCCCTCGTACTTGATATCGGTCTCGACTTCACGTGTTATGTCGGAAGTCAACTGAGGTCTGTCCTTATCGACCGGCGCGAGCATATCATATGTCACACCCGGGCGGCGGATAAGATCTGCCATGGACACACCCGAAGAGGGCGGAACCTGATCCACGCTCTCGAGGATCTGCACGAGCTCCGGCACGGGACCCGTAAATGTCTTTGTCAGCCTCTCGTACTCTGAAGCCACAGCCTCATACTTACGCTTAAACGCCTCGTAACGCTCATCGCTGATAAGACCCGCTTCGTAACCGATCGGAGTCAGTCTCTTGTCCGCGTTATCGTATCGCAGGAACAGCCTGTACTCGGCGCGTGATGTCATCATGCGGTAAGGCTCGTTTGTACCCTTCGTTACGAGATCGTCTACAAGCACGCCTATATAGCCCTGCGAGCGGTCGATAATGATCGCATCCTTGCCCTGTACAAAGCGGCCCGCATTGATGCCCGCGACTATACCCTGGCCCGCAGCCTCCTCGTAGCCGGATGAACCGTTTATCTGACCTGCGGTAAAAAGCCCCGCCACGATCTTCGACTCAAGCGAAGACTTAAGCGTTGTGGGTTCTATAAGATCGTACTCGATCGCATATGCGCTTCTTTGTATAACCGCATTCTCGAGTCCGGGAAGAGAATGCACCATCTGAACCTGTACATCCTCAGGAAGACTCGTCGAGAAGCCCTGCAGATACATCTCACGAGTATTGCTGCCCATGGGCTCGATAAAGATCTGGTGTCTCGTCTTATCCTGGAACTTAACGAACTTATCCTCGATCGAAGGACAGTACCTGGGACCCGTGCCCTTGATGACGCCGCTGTAAAGAGGCGACCTGTCCATGTTGTCGAATATAACCTCGCGCGTCTCGGGCGACGTCCACACCGAATAGCACGGAGTCTGCTCGGAAGGAACACCTTTGCCCTTCATCTCGTTGTCGAAAGAGAACGGCGGGCAGTCAGTCTCGCCCTCCTGCACCTGCATCTGCGAGAAGTCTATGGTATTGGCGTTAACTCTTACAGGGGTTCCCGTCTTGAATCTCAACACAGGTATGCCGAGCTCACTTAACGATTTGCTCAGTCCCACAGATCTCGGAAGCCCGTCCGGACCGGACTCGATTATGACCTCTCCCCTTATGGTTCTGGACTCCATATATGTACCCGAGCAGATGACCACAGCTTTGGCTCTGTATACGGCCTTGCTCTCGGTCATGACACCGGTTACCTTATATTTACCGTCTCCCTCGTCGGACGCGAGCAGAGAGGTTACATGGGCCTGTCTGATATCGAGGTTGTCCGTGTCTTCAAGAAGTTTCTTCATGGCGACGGAGTATTTCGATCTATCCATCTGCGCACGCGGAGAATGAACTGCGGGACCTTTGGTGCGGTTAAGCATTCTCATCTGAATAAGACACTCGTCTGCGACCTTACCCATGACGCCGCCGAGCGCATCTACCTCGCGCACTATCTGTCCCTTGGCTGTTCCGCCGATACTCGGGTTACACGGAAGGTTCGCGAGAGAATCAAGGTGCAGCGTAAACAACACCGTCTTAAGTCCCATCACGGCACATGCATGCGCAGCCTCGCAGCCCGCGTGACCCGCGCCTACTACGGCGACATCGTAATCGCCTGCTTCAAATGAATGTTCGATCTTAAGTGCTTCGTTAATATCCATCTTACTTGCCTATACAAAATCTCGAGAATATATTCTCCACAAGTTCGTCCGAGACTACACGTCCCGTTATCTGTCCGCTGTCGTCGAGCGCGGATCTTATGACCTGGGAGCAGACATCTACGCCGAGGCCGTCTCTTAATATACCGAGAGCCTCGTCGAGCTTCCCGCATGCGCTTCTTAACAGATCCGCATGTCTTGAGCTTAACACCGTGATGTCACTTGCATTGATGCCGCCCGCTTTCTCGTAAGCGTCCTTAACGAAAGCTCCGATTAGCTCCGTGTTGGTCTCTTCCTTTACGGAGACCGATGCGAATCCCGTCACACCCTGCACGGCAAGCTCCGTCTCGATCTGCCCTTTAAGAGGGTTCTGTCCTTCGTCGCTTTTCGAAAAGAGGACGCACACCTTGGATGCATCAAGCTCGCTCACGGTATCGCGCACGTTCTGCAAGGGCGACTCAGGCGCGATAAGGTACAGCACAAGATCCGCCTCAGAAGCGGCGCTTATCGCAAGCTTTACGCCCATAGCCTCAATCCTGTCGTCCGTCTGCCTGATGCCCGCAGTATCCACGAAAGTAACCGGTATGCCTTCGATCTCGGTATTAAACTCGAGCGTATCTCTTGTGGTGCCCGGAACATCCGTTACTATCGCACGGTCGAAGCCCGCAAGGAAATTAAGAAGCGTGCTCTTGCCGCTGTTCGGAAGTCCCAGGATAGCGATCTTCATACGCTCGGTAAGAAGCCTGCCTCTGCCGAAGCTTCGCTCGAGACTCTCGAAAGACTTCTTCACACCGCAGATCAGGTCCTCGATCCTCTTCGTGTTCTCCGGAGTATCGTCATGCTCGGGGAACTCTATCATCATCTCTATCGCGGACAGCGCATCGTACAGCCTGTCTTCAGCCTCCGTAATACGCGTCTTGAGCTTACCCATAAGCTGTGTGTTGGAAGCGTCAAGAGCACGGGACGAATCCGCGCTTATGACATTCATGACCGCTTCGGCCTCGGTTAGATCCATCTTGCCGTTGATGAAAGCCGTCTTCGTGAACTCGCCCGGAGCCGCAGGACGGATCCCGAGGGAGTATAAAACGCGCAAGATCTCCTGTCTGACAGCCTGGCCGCCGTGACAGGAGATCTCGATCATATCTTCGCCTGTATATGAATGCGGCGCCTTGAATACAGTGATCACCACATCGTCAATTGTCTTATTGTTCTCAGGATCGATGAATCTCGCATAGCAGGATTCATAGCCTCCCAGAGAGGAAAGAGCCGCATCTGTCCTTTCACCGGTCGTACGAAGTATCTTAACGGCCTTCCCGGCCTTCAAGGATACGCCTTCGCCCGATGCCCTTATCACCGCTATACCGGATACGCCCGCGGGCGTGGATAAGGCACAGAAAGGCTCCATGGTTGTAGGATTACTCCGCTGCTTCGGGAGTAACGATAACGCGCCTGTTGGACTCGTCGCCCTCGGAGTGAGTTGTAACGCCCTCAACGTTCTGGAGATAAGAATGAACCATTCTTCTCTCAGCAGGGTTCATGGGCTCCATTGCAACGGGCTTGCCGTAACGAAGAGCCTTATTTGCAGCACGGTCGGCGAGGCCTTCGATGATCCTCTCTCTGTGCTTTCTGTAACCGCCTACATCGAGATGAACGTGAACTCTCTCCTCGCTGTGCTTGTTGGCGATGAGGGTTGTCATGTATGTGATAGCCTCGAGAGTCTCACCGTGACGTCCGATAGCGGAACCGCAGTCGCCGCCGGATACGGAGATGTAGATGGTGTCATCCTCTCTGTAGGAATCCATGTTGCCGTGAATGCCGATACCTGAAAGAACCTCTGCTACGAAAGAAACAGCTGCATCCTCAGCCTCAGTTACCGCATCACCTTCGTAGTTCTCGTCGTCACCGTAGTAAACAACCTCTTCTTCTGCCTCTTCTACATTGGCAGTAACTTTAACCTCAGCCTGCTTGCCGATACCGAGGATTCCGCCCTCGTTCTCGCTGACAACTTCAACAGTTGCCTGATCCTCGGAAACGCCGAGCTCCTCAAGAGCTGCAGCCTTAGCTTCTTCAACGGTCTTGCCGGTCTTAACTATTGTCTTTTCCATATTATCCAACTAGCCTCCTGCTATTACTTTCTCTTCTTATTCTTCTTGCCGCTCTTCTTGTTGTCATCATCGGAGTGGTCTTTCTTGAAAGCATCTGCCTTCTTCTGTTCCATCTCGAGCTTCTTGAGCTCATAAGGCTTCGTGAACATGAAGTATGTCAGAAGCTGTGTGAGGATGCTCATGATACCGCCGACTACCCAATAAAGACCCATGGCAGCGGGAAGTGTAAATGTCGTGAACAGCATAAGAACAGGCATCATCCAAGTCATCATCTTGGTGGTCATCTCAGCCTGATCGTTAGGAGTCTGACCTGCCCTCGCGGGATTCTTCTTCTCTCTTTCCTTTGCTTCCTTCTGCTCCTTATAACCGGGCTTGAGCCAGGATGCCATCTTCATGGAGAAGAGGTTCGTAATGATAACGAGTATAGGGAAAATGAGCAAAGGCAGATATGTCTTGGGATCGGAGATGATCGTTACGGGGTTCCATGCGGGAGTCTTCGTAAGATCCATTCCGAGGAAGTGTAGGTCAAGGAGCTGACCCATTCCGATGTAACCCTTATTGATGCACTCTGCAAGGAAGTCACTGTTGTTGTTCAGGATATCGATAAGGGGAATGTGAATAACATCCGTAAGTCTCTTGGAAGTAACGAGACCCTGCTCTGTGGCAAGATCGATCATTGCCTGGACATTCTCCTTAGGTACCTGCGAAAGGTAGATCAAAGGTCCGGATACGATTCTGTAGATAGGCCAGATAAGGAACAGCTGGATAAAGGGAAGAAGACATCCGGAGAAGCCCATTGCGCCGTTCTCCTGCTGAAGCTTCATAATCTCTTCCTGCTGCTTCTGCTTATCGTCCGGGTACTTGCGTTGAATCTCGGCTGTCTTGCCCGAGAGAGCCTGCATCTTGATCATGGACTTTTGGGACTTGATGTTAAGCGGGATCAAAGCCGCTCTGATGATGACAGTAAGCATGATGATGGCCATACCGTAGTTGCCGAAGAAACCGAACAGGATTCTCGTAAGCCATCCGAAAAACTGGTAAAGCAGTGACATAAAGTTATCTTTTCTTCCTTTCAGGAACCGGGTCGTAGCCGCCCTTCGAGAAAGGATTACAACGCAGGATACGCCATATTCCCATAGGAAGACCTTTGACTACGCCGTGATTTTCCAGACATCCGATCATATATTCGGAGCAAGTCGGCTGGAACTTGCAGTGAGGCTGCATGTTAGGAGAGATGTTCTTCTGATAAAACCTGACGGTCTTGATCATCGCTCTTCTCATTAGGCTCAGCTCCGGGCTTTAAGACCTTAAGTCTGGACATAAGAACTTCCATCTCAGCACTTATCTGTGCATAAGACGGGAGCTCATCGACATTGCGTAATGTAATAACAATATCATTTCCTTCGCGTATCCGCGGTTCGAGGTGCCGATAGGCCTCGCGCATAAGGCGTCTTGCTTTGTTTCTGCCCACTGCGCCCATCTGTTTCTTCGAGGCGCAGAACCCTACTCTTAAAAGGTCTTCGGGTATGCGTGTATTGTTATGCTTTAAACCTTTGGGCCTGTTAAAGACATGTACTGTCAGGACCCGTCCCGTAGCAAAAGCGGCGCGGCGATATACTCTTGAGAATTCGTAATTGAATCTTAAAGGTTCCGCCTTCAACTTATGCCCCTTCCTGCTGCGGGCTCATGCGCCGCACTATACGGCACACAAACGAAAAAGGACCACAGCCGTGATCCTTATGCTGCAAGCTTCTTTCTGCCCTTAAGTCTTCTTCTCTTAAGAACGTCGCGACCGTCACGAGTTGCCATTCTTGCACGGAAACCGTGAACCTTGGCTCTCTGCCTCTTCTTAGGCTGATATGTCATCTTCATACCATCGTTCCTCCATATCTTTATTATGCATACGCATACTTTCACATAAATAGCCTAACGATTATAAAGGCGATTGTCCGAAGTGTCAACCGCCTTTATTTTTACATTATCTTGAGCCTTATCGGCTTATTGTCAGTTTTTCTTCTCATCTTTAAGTTTCATTTAAGGTCAGCCTTGTAAGATATGCTCAACAACAGGAGGAACTGAAGATGAGTCACATTGATGTTTTCAAAAGATATGAATATAAATACATGCTCGACGCAGACTCGAAGGCAGAGCTTCTCGAGGTTCTCGAAGGACACATGAAGCTCGACGAGTACGGAAGGACGACAATAAGAAACGTTTACTACGATACTCCCGACTACGCTCTTATAAGAAAGTCTCTCGAGAAACCCGTATATAAGGAGAAGCTTCGCGTCAGATCCTACAGCAAGGTCACAGAAGACGACAACGTGTATGTCGAGATCAAGAAAAAATACATGGGCATCGTCTACAAAAGAAGAACGGCCGTAAGAGAGCATCAGGCGGAAGGCTGGCTCGATGGCACCTGCCCTCAGCCTTATATCTCGCAGATAGCAGACGAGCTAGAGTACTTCAGAAGATTATATAAGGGTTTAAAGCCTTCCTGCTTCCTTTCCTACGAGCGCGAATCCTACTACTCAACTGACGGAAGCGGACTAAGGCTCACGATGGACGAGAAGATATTGGGCAGGACCTGTGACATGTCACTTACCGAAGGCGTGTACGGTGACAGGATAATCCCTCCGGGGTGCACTCTCCTCGAACTTAAGACAGCAGGCGCCATCCCTTTGTACCTTACAAAATTCTTAAGCGACAACGACATCGCGCGGACATCTTTCTCGAAGTACGGTTCCTACTACGAGAACAAGATAAGAAAAGCATCCCGCGTAACAACAATCGAAGGAGGACTTCTTTATGCTTAACATTACAGATTTCATTATATATATCGCAGTCGCACTAGGGCTCGGCATAGTTATCGCAGCCTCTTACATGTTCAAGACGAAGACGAGCAGGTCTTTTCTCGCGACACTGGCTTTGCTTCCCGCTCTTGTATGCGTCGTCATCATGATGGTCAACGGCAGCATAGGCGCAGGAGTCGCCGTGGCAGGCACCTTCAGTCTGGTTCGCTTCAGATCCGCTCCCGGCACCGCTCGCGAGATAACCGCCGTATTCCTGGCGATGGCAACCGGCCTTATCTGCGGTATGGGATATTTCGTATACGCAGGCATCTTCACGGCAATAATCTGCGTCGCCATGATGCTTCTTAAGGTCACGGGCTTTGGCGACAGCAAGGACGAGAAAGAGCTTCACATCACAATCCCGGAAGACCTGGACTATGAGGGCGTCTTTGACGAGGTTTTCGACAAGTACACATCGGAAAGAAAGCTTATAAGCGTAAAGGCCTCCGACATGGGAAGCCTGTTCCGCTTGAAGTACACAGTCACGATAAAGAACGGCATGAGCGAAAAGGATTTTATCGACAAATTAAGAGTGCGTAACGGTAATCTTCCTATCACCGTATGCGTATCGCAGCTTACCGAATCATCGGCACAACTTTAACAAGGAAAGGGGATCACGACCATGAAAAAGATCAGAACCATAGCACTTGTCCTTCTTATGACAGGATGTGCAGAGGCTTCTTTAACGGCAGATAACACCGTGTTCCATCCTCATATCAACAGGCAATCAGTCCGCAGGAACCGCCGGAAGGGCGCTGATCAGCCGGCAAGCTCCATAAGTTCACTCTGTATCTGTGCAGAGGCCTCTTCGAGAGTAGCTTCATCGTAGATATACATGTCGCTTATGGTCTTGAAGATATCCAGAAAATCCGCATTCTCCAGCATGGGGTTGATGAGGTTCATGTCGGATATGTTATCTGATATGAACTCTCCGGCCTCATATTCTATTCCGGTAAGCAAACCATTCTCTATAAGCGCCTCTCTTGCTGATGCGCTTACCGGAATCCCCTTCTCAGTACCCTGTATCAACGCGAATTCCGGATCGTTAAGAAGGAAGTCCACAAGTCTTGCACAAGCTTCGGGATCATTGCAATCGATACTTATGGCATACATCGTGGCAGGCTTGATGTACCAATCACTCTCATCATTATCCGATATTCTTAAGTAATCTCCTATCACCACATCCATACCGTCATCTATGGCAGGCTGACAGTACCTTAAAGAGTCACTTGTCCAGCAGACAGTACCTGCCACCCGTCCGTCCTCCAAGTCACTGACATTAAAGCTATAAAGAGGCATGATAACCTCCCGGTCCGTAAGCTCCTTATAGAATTCCAGCATCATCGCGATGTCATCCGCAGTTCCTATGTAGTTTCCCGCGTCATCGAACAACGTCCTTCCGGTAGTCTGTTCGAACCACGCGTTAAGAAGAAGGAACAGATGCTTATTCACCATTCCAAGCACATAGATGCCGTCTTCGCTCATTACATCTGCCGCAGCGAAAAGGTCATCCCACGTCCTCGGTATATCCAGACCGTAACTTGCGAACATATCCGCGTTATAGAAAAGACAGACCGTGTTATAAGCTATCGGAAGAGCATTCAGGTGTCCGTCCCTCATTCCCGTCGCAAGATCTTCCTGTGTGAACTGGGACAAGTCGATATAATCAGACAGCTGATTGATATCATAATAACCTGTACCGTCCGCCGAATACTCAGAAAGCCACGCATAGTTAATCTGCATTACATCGCAGTTGTTATGGGACGCCATCTGCATCAAGTATCTTCTTTCATATCCGTTCCAGACACCATAGGAGTGATCAACAATAATGTCGGGATTAAGCTCCTGGAACAAAGATAGTCCCTGCAAAGTATATTCATGTCTGGGATCGTTTCCCCACCATGACATAGATATGACCGTCGACTGCTCCTGGGCACTTATCCTGACTTTAGACACAGAAGAAGAGCATGATGCCAGGGAAAACATAAACATCAATGAAGCCATGAAAGATGATACGATCCTTATGAATCTGTGCATACGTTCTTACCTCAGATAAATGTCGGCTTGGACTTGCCGTTACGCTTGGATATATACAGCGCCACATCCGCCTTCTGATACAGATCATCAAACTTATATTCGCCGGCTCCCGTAACAAGAATTCCGCTTGATACCGTAAGACCGTATTTCTCATTCTCTTCTTTGAACTTCACGTTAAACTGCTCGTAAAGCTTCATAGTAAGATCATGTATCCTCTTCTCTGCATCATCGCGACTTATATCGTTATATGACTTATAAACGGAGAATTCGTCACCTCCGACTCGTCCGATAAGGGCGCCTTCATCTTCGAATACATCTCTTAACAGCTCGGCCATATTCTTGATCACCTCATCACCGAACTTATGGCCTGCCGCGTCGTTGACCTCCTTAAAGTTATCGAGATCAAACATAAGGAATGCTACAGCCTGTTTGCCGTTATAAGATGAAAGGTCATTCTCGACGAGCTTCCTGTATGTGCTCTTGTTAAGAAGATTAGTCATAAGGTCATTTCTTGCCTGATAATCGAGATCCTCGACGACTCCCTTGACCGAATAATTAAGTCTGGTGGTAATAAGGAGCATCGTAAGAACGACCAGTACGGTAATAAGTGAGACTGCAACGACCAAGGTCTTCGTAGCAGCGACCTGATCTGCCATGATCGCAGAAGCAGGCATAGAACAGACGACCTTCCAGCCGTTAGCCAGACGGTTGGAGGTAATGAGGTAATCATCATTGATCGCTGTAATACCTACATTCTCACCTATGATATCTACGAGCGCCGGATCGAGCGAAGAGGCAGTCTCTTCCGCATCGGTCGAGTAGATGACATAATCATCACCCGTCACAAGTCTTACACTCATGTCGGAAAGCTCATTCGGCACGGCAAGAACATTTTCGAGCTCGGAGATATAGAAGGAAACTACGCATACGGCGTTCGGATTCAAGCGCTTGACGTAGTAGATTCGCTCCGTGTTACCGAGAACATTAACTATCCACGCATCCTGTTTAAGATTGTCAGCCGGAATAACGGAAGAGAAATAGGAATAGATGCTACTGTCCTTGAACATCTGTCCCGTAGTCTGCGAGATCCAGCCGGTAGTACTGTCATTGGCGTAGACGATGCCGAAGTCACAGAAATTATTCATCATACCGAGATCGACGATCCTGCTGAGGATCAGATCCTCGCTTTGGATCTTCTGATACTCGCTTAAAGACGTATCCGTAGCATCATAAAGGTAATATCCTTTATCCGAGAACAGCAACGCCGTTACCTGCTGGACGTTGTTAAAGTAATTATCGACATTAAGCTCCATCTGATGAGCATCCGCCGATATGAAGTAAGATATCTTATCTTCGGTGGTTCTCCTTAAGGACTTAAGAAGAACGAAAGAGATAATTATCGACAGTAAAATAACACCGATCGCCACGACCACGGAATAGATGATCTGAGTAAGACGTAAGCTTCTGACCTTCATGTCTCTTACCTGCTTCCTGAGGGGAACGGGGCTCGGGTTATTCTTTGATCTTTATCCTTTAAGTGCGATAGCCTTCTTAGCCTTGTCTGCGATGTCCGCGCCTGTCAGGTGGTAGTAAGCCATGAGCTCTGCCGGTGTACCGGAGCGGCCGAATTCGTCGTTGACGCCGACTCTAAGCATCGGGCAGGGTGCATTCTCTACGAGAACTTCTGCTACTGCGCTTCCGAGGCCGCCGATAATGGAGTGCTCCTCGCATGTTACGATGCAGCCTGTCTCCTTCGAAGCCTTGATGATAGCTTCCTTATCGATCGGCTTGATCGTGTGCATATCGAGAAGTCTTGCATTGACCCCCTCGCTTTCGAGGATATTAAGAGCCTCGACTGCCTGCTCTACCATGTAGCCGCATGCGATGATCGTTACATCTGTTCCGTCCTTAACCATGTGAGCCTTGCCGAGGGTAAAGTCAACGTCCTCGCCGAACTCACCGTAGACGGAGTCTGTAGCCAGACGCGCAAGTCTTACATAGAACGGACCCGGATTCTCATAAGCAGCCTTAACTGCCATTCTTGCGGATGCTGCATCCGCAGGACACAGAACAGTCATGTTGGGGAGGGATCTCATGATGGAGAGATCCTCGAGGCACTGGTGGGAAGCACCGTCCTCACCTACCGTGATACCTGCGTGTGAAGCGCATACCTTTACGTTGAGGTTCGGGTAGCATACGGAGTTTCTGATCTGCTCGCATGCTCTCTCTGTCGCGAACATCGCGAAAGAGGATACGAATGCGACCTTGCCGCATGTAGCCATACCTGCTGCACAGGCGACCATATTAGCCTCTGCGATACCCATATCGAAGAATCTTTCGGGGAAATCCTTCTTGAATCTGCCTGTATTAGTGGAACCTGCGAGATCCGCATCAAATACTACTACCTTCTCGTCGGAACCGATCTCCTGAAGCGTTCTTCCGTAAGCCTCTCTTGTTGCCATCTTGCCCATTGGATCAACCCTCCAGTTCTGCTATCTTCGCGTCGAGTTCTTCGACTGCGATATTGTATTGTTCTTCCTTAGGAGCACAGCCGTGCCAGCCCGGATCGTCCGTCATGAAGGATACGCCCTTACCCTTGTGAGTCTTGGCGATAACAAAGAACGGCTTACCGGAACCCTTGTTAGCTTCGAAGGCCTTCAAAGCGCCCTCGATCTCATCGAAGTTATGTCCGTCGATAACCACAGTCTCCCATCCGAATGCCTTTACCTTGGCTTCGATATCGCCGAGGCTCATGACATCGTCGACCTTACCGTCGATCTGAAGTCCGTTGTTATCAAGGAATGCACAAATATTATCGAGCTTGTAATGAGCGGCACTCATGAGAGCCTCCCATACTTCGCCCTCCTGCATCTCTCCGTCACCGAGGATGGAGAATACGCGGTATGATCTCTTATCCACCTTACCTGCGAGAGCCATTCCGACTGCTGTCGAGATACCCTGACCCAGCGAACCCGTCGACATGTCGATACCGGGTGTGATCGCCTTACATGGGTGTCCCTGCAGGAAAGAACCGATCTTACGAAGGTTCTTGATCTCATTTACATCGAAGAAGCCCTTAAGACCCAGTGCGGAATAAAGAGCCGGCGCACAGTGTCCCTTGGAAAGTACGAATCTGTCACGATCGGGATCCGAAGGATTCTTAGGATCTACATTAAGAACCTTGTTGTAAAGGTAGCAGATAATGTCCGTACAGGATAATGATCCGCCCGGGTGTCCGCTCTTGGCATTGTAAACGCCTTCGATTACCCATCTTCTCATTCTGGCTGAGAATAACTCGAGTGATTTCTTGTCTTCAGGTGTCATGTTCGTCGCCTCTCCTCAAAAATACCGCTTTATTATATATCAGTTCGTAAAAATTCTCTGTACTCTTTTTCCCACATCGCATGTGATCTCGTAACTAATCGTACCGAGGGCATCCGCGAGTTCATCCGCAGGTCTTCCCTTGCCGAAAATAGTCACGATATCGCCCTTTTTGACCTCGCCTTCCATGTCGGTCGCATCGAGCATACACATATCCATGCATACGTTGCCGATAATGGGAAGTCTTTCTCCGTTAACGAGGAGCTCGAAGCCGTTGCTTAACCTCCTCGACAATCCGTCGGCATATCCTACCGACACGGTAACGACCTTCGTTGGTCTTGATGCCTTGAAGTGTCTTCCGTAGCTTACCGTCGTTCCCTCGGGGATCGTCTTAACATGAACGACCTTGGCATACCAGGTCATAACGGGCTTAAGATCTATATCCGTATAGCCTTCGGGGCAACCCGCGGGCTTATATCCGTAAAGGATGAGCCCCGCGCGCACCATATCCATGTGCATTTCGGGGAATCTCATGATACCTGCGCTGTTGCAGATATGTCTCTTGCGAAAATTAATGCCCATGGTCTCAAGGTCACCGACAGTCTTCTTAAAAGCCTCGAACTGCTTGTATGTATACTCGTCGTCATCGGTATCAGCTACCGCAAAGTGCGAGAAAATACCGTAGGGGTTGATGCCGGGAAGCTTACAGATCTCGGCGATCTCATTAAGCGCCGATCCGTCAGTCGGGAACCCGATCCTGCCCATGCCCGTATCAAGTTTGATGTGGATATCGCATACTCTTCCCTGTCTTACCGCTTCGTTCGAAAGCGCGACGGCAGACTCCTTGTCGTAGATCGCGAGGTCGATATTATAAAGGACCGCATCCTCGTAGCTCTCGATATCGGTGCCTCCGAGGATCAGAAGTCTTGAAGTGATTCCGCTCTGGCGAAGATGTACAGCCTCACCGATAGTCGCGATGCAAAGTCCGTCCGCGCCGTTATCGAGCAGAGTCTTAGCGACCTCATAAGCGCCGTGACCGTATGCATCGGCCTTAACCACCGCCATGATATCGGCATTGGGGTCCGTGATGCGTCTTATTTCCTGAATATTGTGCTTTAGGGCAGACTTGTCGATCTCTACGCAAGTCCTGTCAAAGAAAACACCGTTCTCTATTATGCCCATCTTAAGCCTCTTACCATCCTGTCTCTCTGAACGTCTGCGTCAGAGTTTCCAATACATCGATCGGGAGCATACAGCGTTTGCCTTTAAGCGTCGCCGCAAGCAGTCCTGCCTTGGAGTGCATATATACCGCTGCAACACCTGCATTACAAGGCTTTATGCCCTGTGCGAGGAACCCGCCGATCAGTCCTGTCAGAACGTCGCCGCTTCCTCCCTTGGCCATGCCGCTGTTATCACCCTGAATACTATACCATGTGTCGTGCGGGGTATATATCAGAGTTTTATTATCTTTAAGCACAAGAAGACACGTATTATCCACCGCAAATTTGGCACACACTTCAGGCGTAACCTCTCCCTTAAGAAGCCTTCTCATCTCTCCTATATGCGGAGTGATCACGGCAGGAAGCAGTCCGCGGGATTTACGCGTGGCCAATACAGGCAGCAATTCCTCTTTATACTTCGAGATTATGTTAAGTGCACCCGCATCGATGACAAGCGCCTTCGCATTAAGGAGCACTTCCTCGACCAAAGCCTTGGATCTCGGGTCGGACTCGTCGAGACCGGGACCGATCACAACTGCCGTGGTCTTTTTCATGAGGGCGGAAGCTCGGCGCAGGGTTGCCGTAACGCCGTCCTCCCAGGAAGCCGTGAGCGCGCAGGGGTTGTAAGATTTCAAAGGCTCGAGTGCCTCACGTGTCGAGAAGGCCGTAACGAGACCGGCGCCGCTTCGAAGCGCCGAAGATGCGCAAAGCAGCAGCGCGCCCGTCATGAACTCGGACCCCGCTATGACAAGCACATGCCCGAAATCATTCTTGTGGCACTTGTCGTCCCTTGCGGGAGCCATGTCGCGTACGAGCTGCTCGGTAATTACGGTGCCTTCGGGGTTCATGTGTCCTCCAGATCTATCTTGTTCTTCTTCTCTTCGTTAATAAGAGACAGATCGAAAGGCGTCTCCTGATATACATAGTAATTAAGCCAGTTCGTGAAAAGCAGTGTAGCAGAAGCTCTCCACAGCATTACGGGCTCCTTCGAAGGATCGTTGTCCTTGTAGTAGTTGATGGGGAGCTTGATCGGACGGCCCAGAGAGACGTCGCGCTTATACTCGCTGTCAAGCGTGTAGCGGTCGTACTCGGAGTGACCCGTAAGGAAGAACATCCTGCCCTTGCGGTCCGATACCGCATAGACTCCGCACTCGGGAGACTCGGAAAGGATTCGAAGCTCATGTATCTTCGCGATATCGTCCCTTCTAAGCTCCGTGTGACGGGAGTGAGGTACGTAGAAAACGTCATTAAATCCTCTGAAGAGCTTGACGGGCTTTGACCATGTCATCGAGTGCTCAAACACGCCGAAGCACTTCTCCGGAAGATCATACTTCGGGATGCCGTAATGGTAGTAAAGACCTGCCATCGCGCCCCAGCAGATATGCATTACGGAATAGACGTGGGTCTTGCTCCACTCCATGATCTTACAAAGCTCGTCCCAGTAATCGACCTCCTCATAAGGCATCTGCTCCACCGGAGCGCCGGTGATGATCATGCCGTCGTAGAAACGGTCCTTGATCTCGTCGAAAGTCTCATAGTACTTGAGCATGTGCTCGGCGCTTGTGTGCTTGGACTCGTGAGTCGAGATCCTCAGAAGATCGATATCGATCTGAATAGGTGTATTCGATAATGTGCGCAGAAGCTGCGTCTCTGTAGTAACCTTATCCGGCATGAGGTTCAAAATGACAATATGCAGGGGTCTTATATCCTGCGACAGGGCGCGGTTCTCCTCCATAACGAAGATGCCCTCGCCCTCGAGAACATGTCTTGCCGGTAGATTGTCTGCTATTCTGATAGGCATTATTATGCCTCCTTACATCGAGATAAATTCATTAAGTATTGATTCCGAAGGAACTCTGGAAGGATCGACCTTCGGGATCTTCTTCAAGTGCCTTACGAGCCTGTCTGCCCAGGTAAGAGCTGCCGACAGATCGGCAAAATCCTTACCCGTCAGGGATCTTTCCATAAATACGTTAGGCTCGAGTCTGCCCTCGTCCAGCGCAAGCAAGGCTTCATTAATATCCTCAAGCGCGAGCGGAGCGATGATAAGGCTCTCATAAGGAAGGAACGAATTGACGTGATAATCCGCAGCCGCGAGATATTCCGTATAATACTTCTCCTCGGAATGCGCGATCATAGGCCAGTAATCGATCGTGGACAGAGCGTGCGAAGCCCTGTGGCGCTTGTCTCTTACTATCCTTCGAAGAAGTCTGATCTCGGCGCTGTCCATAAGTTTACGGTCCGAGAAGACATTGCCGTAAGGCATGATGAATACCTTTAATATCTCGCCGTCGAAGTCTCCCGAGATTCTCTTGTTAAGGCCGTGAAGTCCTTCTACGACCAGAACGCCGTCATCGGGAAGCGTGATAGCCTCCGAAGCGTCCCTCTCCTTCTGCTTCCTGTCATTAAAATCGAAGAACGGAGGAATAACGGTCTTACCTTCGATGATATCGTGAATATCCTTATGAGCACGGTCTACATCGATGGCATCGATAGTCTCGAAGTCCGGGCGTCCGGCTCTGTCGAACTGAAGATCCTTAAGGAAATAATAATCATCAAGCGACAGGAAAGCTGCTTTCCTTCCCGCCTTGGACAGTCCCTGTGACAGACGCATCGTAAATGTCGTCTTACCCGAAGACGTGGGACCCGCAACGAAGATGGCCTTCTTGGACCGATCTTCAATCATGATATCCACGATCTTGTCGATACGGGATATGAATCCCTCTTCACTTCTGCTTATAAATTCCGGAAGCTTCTTCTGTCCGAGATTCTCTTCAAGTTCTTCTACCGTTACGTTTATCTTATCTGCGAGAAGTGCCATACTTCCTCCTCTTATCTTCTGTGTCTGAAATACCTTCTCAAGATGAGTCTGTCGACCAGCAGATCGTAAAAATACTGGACAGCCTTGAAGATAAGAACGAACAGTCCCGGGATAAGTATCAGAGCTGCAATAACGAGAACTATAACGAGCACAACATGAATGCCGCCCGTAAGAACGCCCATTACCGTCGAGAAACTGCCGCCGCCTGACGCGAACTTCTCAGTGTAGCTCTCGAGAGTGGAATTAAGGTAATCGATAAGAAAATCCTTAAGTCCGTTGCTCTGTACGGTCAGTCTGGGAATGATAAGACTTACCGTGAGACTCATTACAAGATAGGCTTTATAAACCTTTACCGCGAGAATACATGCCTTGCCCCACAGGGGCATACCGTAATATCTGAAGCACAGGACAGGATTGCCTACGGTAAGCAAAGACAGCATGATGATGCTGAACATACCGAAGCTTCCTACACCGATAAAAGGACTTCCCGTCCAATAGAACATTACGAGAAATATGAAAGTCAGGACACCATACAGGAGGAACAGCTCGACGTGTCGTCTGTTCTCAAAATCAGTATCACTCCAGTATCTGCCCAGAAACAGGCCTTCAGCGTAATCCAAAAAGGATAACCTCCAAATAAAAAATCCCGCCTACGTATTCTAACATACAACGGGGGGTAAATAAACGATTCGAACCGCTTATCTGCGGTCAGCGGAGCCTGAAACAACACTCGGTGGTAGCTTCTATGATCTCCTTAAGCTTTGTCCAATTCTTGGGGAAATTCTTTGTGTGGCTGGACACAAGATCAGTCCCGTCATCGAAGTTAATGCAGATCCTCCAAGAAGAAGGGTTCGCAGTAGGAACGCCGTACTTTGCAAGTTCACCCCTGTTATAGCCTTCCATCCACTCGATCATACCGGTACCGGGCAGTCCGGATGTCATCATCTCACACTTCGCGGGGGTCAGCGACTTCATAAAGTTGTTGTTCCACATGTAGCCGTCGTTCCAGGATATGAGCTTACGCGCGAAATCATAGCGGACCTTGTAGCCGCCGCCCGTAAATGAGCTTATCTCCACCTCGAGAGTGGTGATCTTACTGTATCTGTCGTCTGCCTTCATATCCCCTCTTAATCGATCCGTATTCCGAATACCGATCCCTGAGATGTTCCTATTACCAGGGTATTTCCGAATACGGCCGGCGACGCCTCGAAAGTAACACCCGAATTCTCCGAACTTACCTGAATATAAGTGATTCTCTCACCGGTAGATCCGTTAACCATGTGTATCTGTCCCAAGTTGTCAGCAATAATTATATATGCATTTCCATCTTCGGTGTAGCATGCGACGGGTGATGAATATGTATAAATATTCATGTCATAATGCCAAACTTCTGTGCCTGTGTCCCTATTGTAAGCGACGAGACGGTTGCCGCTGGTCAGTCCGTCGGTCATGGAATACGAGAAAATAACGAGGTTTGAGATGTTTCCCATGCCGATAATGGGGTTGCCGACGCAGCCGCCGCTCTGATCGGTCGCGGAAGTCTCGCCGTTATAGGTATAGCATGACTGTGAGGTCTGCCAGATCTCCTCACCCGTAAGACCGTTGATCTTATATGTATAAGCCGCTCCGTTATACTCTCCGCTGCTCTGATTATCTACTTCGGTACCTATATAGATATAAGGAATACCGTTCTCTTCCTGCACTACGGGGGAAAGATCGGAATCATCACCCGTTCTGAAGACCCATACCATCTGCAAAGTATTAAGGTCGAGGCACACGAGATTACAGTTATTATCCATAAAGTAGCAGTAATGACCGTAAACCGCGGCCGAACTCTCTACTCCCAAGTATCTTCCCTGCGTATCGTTGAAGATATATTTGTAACCCGTGCACATCGGATTGACGGAGACCTGTCCCGTTACCGAATTGTACTGGGAATTGAGCTGGAAGCTGTAGATAATGCCGTTCTCACACGGCCAAATAAGTGTATCCGTGGCCGCATCGATAATGGGAGACGAGTCGAAAGCGCTCCAGTTCATTCTGTATGCGCCGTCATCAAGACCTTCGTACGAATAAAGAAGTGATCCGTCGATCAGCGAATAGATATACATTCCGAAGCCGTATTCGCCGTTATCGTCGCCCTGACCGATATAAAGAAGAGGGTAACCTCTGGGATCCACGGCTGCAGTACCCTTGATGCTTACGCCCGCATAGATCGGATCACGGGTCATGTTACCGTTCTCAAGGTCCATAAAATAGATATAACCGTCCAAAGAAGGGCAGATAACCTCGGTAAAATCAGGTCTTATAGCCGAAGGATATACATTCATGTGTGAAAGGGTCTCGGAAGGCCATCTTACGATAAGAGGCTGACCCGTAAGCCTGTATCCCGTCCATTCGAACGTCATGTCGGAAGACAGCAGGCTGTGTCCGTTCTCGTACTCCCAAACCTGAGTCAGTGTATCGACAGTGCCGTCTGACGGAGTCAGGTAACCGAACGAAGCCGTATTTCTGAAGTTGTTGCCCCTGTATGTGAGGACTCCGGGAATCTGCGTATAGTACAGAGGATCGCCGATATTGATGGGATTCTCCCTCGAATAGTCCGAGATAATCTGAGATCCTACGATAATATTCTGGGTGATGCCTCTCATTGAAGGATTGACGCTGTCATCGATGATCGCTTCGGGATCTATGTTGATACCTGCAGTCGCAGGATAAAGAATGGGATTCTGGTAATCCGCAAGCGGCGGTACCGGAGTCGGAGTAGCCGTAGATACCGCGATATAGCTGTTGATCATGGTGCCGGACGTAACATCCGTCTCGGGATTATTCTTCTTGGAATAGTAAACGACAGCCAATACGGACGTCAGCACGACCGAGATTATGGTCAGAGTGACCACCAGCACCATAGTTCCGCCCGAAGGATCGTGCGAGGGCTGATGATAGCTGTTATCAGGCTCAATGTACTGATTTCTTAAATCCATAAGGGAAATAATATCACATACTTTCGGCGATTTCGATAAGACGCGCAAGTCTGTGATTCATTCCAGACTTTCCTATAGGCGGATTCATCATCTTTCCGAGCTCCGCTATAGACGCTCCGGGGTTCTGCTGGTGCACGACAGCCGCCTCATAGAGGCTTCTCGGAAGCTTCTCCGCTTCAGGGGAAGCCATAAGCTTACCTATGAGCTCTCCTCTTCTTGCCGCAGCGTCCGCCTGGCGTCCGGTGTTGCCCGAATCACAGTTAACTTCGCGGTTTACCCCCGAATTCATCTCGCGCTCCGCCCTTATGCTCTCGAAAGTAAGTCTCGCGGTACTTGCTCCCATAAGGCCTAAGATATCCGACACGGCATCGCCGTTTCTTACATAAACGGCATGAACTTCACCCCTTACGGCCTCCGTATACGGTATATCGTACCCTGAAAGTATGCCGGTGATTACATCCGCCGCCTCTTCGTTTACGGGCCTGAATTCGATCCTGTAAGCGGACTTAGGATCGGTTATGTAACCGCAGGACAGGAACACGCCCCTTAAGAAAAGCCTCGCCCCGTTCTTGGGATCAAGAGAGATCTTCTCATTTGACTTGTTAAGCTCGTCCCTGCACTTCCCCAAAACCTCCGCGGCATAATCCCTTACAGCGGTTCCGGGCATGATAATACCGGAAGCAAGGCTTCTTTTGTCTTCCTCCTTCTTTACCGGGAGCGCCGCAGCCTCAGCCTTAACCTGCTTAGAGAAGCTTTCCTTATTGTCCTCAGATTGTCTCAGGGATTTTGGGGTCATATCTGGGGTCTCTGTCTATGTCTCTGTGATGCACAGTGACTTTGTAGCCTTCATCGGCAAAGATCTTGCCCAAAGTCTCCGCGATAAATACGGATCTGTGGCGTCCGCCGGTGCATCCGACTCCGATATTAAGTCTGGTCTTACCCTCTCTTATGTAGAAAGGGATCATGTATTTTAGCGTATCGCTGAATTTATCTATGAATACGCGCGTCTCCTCGAAGCCCATCAGGTATTCCGCGACGGGCTCGTCCTTACCGCTCAACATCTTAAGCTTATCCACCCAGAACGGATTGGGCAGGAATCTTACGTCAACAACGTCATCGCTGTCTGACGACAGACCGTACATGAAGCCGAAGGACTCTACGTAGATCGACAGACCCGATGTCTCCGCTTCCTCAAGGACAGTTCGCAGTTCTTTGCGAAGTGCGGAGAGAGTCGTCATGGTGGTGTCTATGATATTCGTGGCGCGCCCGCGGATTCCCTGCAGCATCTTACGCTCGGCTGCGATCGCGTCAACAAGGCTCATCTCTTCCGTAAGGGGATGCGTTCTTCTTGTCTGACGGTAGCGGCTTACGAGGACGTTATCGTTCGCCTCGAGGAATATTATCCTGTAAGTGCAGTCCAGATCATCGAGCTTAACCAAGGCGGCATCAAAGCCCTTAAGATAGCTTCTTAAGCGGACATCGACGACGATACACAGTTTGTCTATGGACGGACCGCCCTCCTCGCCTTCGTTCATGAAGGATTCGACAATACTCGGAAGCAGTACGGGCGGCAGATTATCGATACAGAAATATCCGTGATCTTCAAAGTAAGCCGCAGCCTGCGATTTTCCCGCTCCGCTCATTCCCGTCAAAATGATGATGTCCATTAGTCTTTTCTCCCGCCAAGAAATCTTACTTCACACTCAAGCCTGACTCCGCTGTCCTCATATACTTTATCCTGAATATGCTTAATAAGTCTCTTTATATCCTTCGAACCTGCGGTGCCTCCGTTATTTACAACGAATCCCGCGTGCTTCGGACTTACCTCGGCACCCGAATCGTCAAGAGAGAAACCCTTGAGTCCGGAGTCCTGTATGAGCTTGCCCGCGAAGTAACCTTCGGGACGCTTGAACGTAGATCCGCACGAAGGCACGGTCAGGGGCTGGGACGCATTACGCTTGTCGCGGAGTTCCTTTACGAGCGCATCGATCTTTGGCTTATTGCCCTTCTTAAGTCTCGCCGTAAGTCTCGTTACAATCCTTGACCCCTGCGCGAAAAACGAAGTTCTGTAACCGAAGTCGTCCTTCGTTACTTTCATATCTTTGATCTGTCCGTCTTCTATGTATCTGACCTCGACTGCTATGTCGGAGATATCCCTGCCGTAAGCGCCCGCGTTCATGAAGACCGCGCCTCCGACGCTTCCCGGTATGCCGCATGCAAACTCGGCTCCTTCGAATCCTTCCAACGCAGCCCTGTTGCCGAACTTCGACAGAAGGCAGCCCGCCTGCGCCGTGATGATGCCGTAACCGCTGTCCCCGGGATCATCCTTAACTTCTATACCGGACATGTTATTCCCAAGCTTTATGATAAGCCCGTCGAATCCGTCATCATCCGCGATGACGTTGGAACCGTTGCCTAATACGAACGTCTCCAGATTATTGTCCCCGGCAAACTTAAGAAGCTCTATTATCTCCTCTTCCGAAGAAGGCTCTGCAAAGTACGATGCGGGACCGCCGGTCTTCATCGTAGTAAGAGGCTTCAGCAATACGTCTCTTTGAATTATGTTCTCAATTTGCATCAGCTTAAGTTGCCTCCCGGGAATACTCTGTTAACAAGATCCTGAGCAGCGTTGAAGCCCATCTTCTTGACTCTGTAGTTGATCGCTGCCGCCTCAACGATGATCGCGAGGTTACGTCCGGGTCCTACCGGTATCGTTATGGAAGGAACCTTAAGTCCCAGTATCTCCGTGGTCTCCTCGTTGAGACCCATTCTGTCGTATGTCTTGTTCTCATCCCACATCTCGAGATTGATTACGAAGTCGATGGACTCCTGCGGCTTAACTGACGATACACCGTAGAGCTCCTTAACATCCATGATGCCTATGCCTCTTATCTCGATAAGGTGCTTTATGACATCGGGCGCCTTGCCTACGAGTGTGGTCTCGGAAACCTTCCTTATCTCGACCTGGTCGTCTGCTATGAGTCTGTGGCCTCTCTTAACGATCTCGAGCGCGGTCTCGGACTTACCTACGCCGCTCTCACCCAGGATCAGGATACCCTCACCGTTAACCTCTACGAGAACGCCGTGCATCGACACTCTCGGAGCAAGCTCCATCTTGAGGTACTTTATAAGCTCGCTCGAGAAATCGCTCGTCGCCTCGGCTGTTCTTAATACCGGAGTCTTCGTCTCCTCGGCAGCCTCTAAGATTTCTGTCTGCACCTCGTGGTTACGCGTGATTATAAGCGCAGGTATATCCTTCTCGAAAAGCGTGGATATCGACTTCTTTCTGTCTTCGGAAGTAAGGTTGCAAAGGAACGCATGCTCCATGTTACCGACGATCTGAAGTCGGTCGGGACCGAAGTGGTCATAGTATCCTGCAAGCTGAAGTCCGGGACGCGTAACGTCCGCGACAGTTATTCTTCTTTCCTCAATATCCCCTGAATCGTAAACAACTTCCAACTCGAAGTGCTCGACTATCTGAGACAGAAAAATACTTGAATAAGGCATACGACTCCTCCGCTTCGTTATCAGTCAATTATACACCAGTAGGAAGGTTTTCTTCCCCGCTTAAATAACCGGATCCGAATGAATCTGCTTCGCCCCGGCTTAAGTTATTCCTTCTTATCTCGTAATCAATGCCGAATGTATATTGGGATTTCGATCCTGCCGCGTTGCCGATATCGTTAGATCTTATGAGCAGAGAGGAGAAGATAAGTAAAGACACTCCGAACCCGAGGCCCAGTGAGATTAATAATGCGAGTATATCCATTTACCCCTGTCTCCTTCCCGCGAAATTAAAGATAGATACATCCTGCGTAAGATCGATGCTGCTCATAACCTTCCTTATCCTTGCTATACCGCACGAGAACAAAGCGATCGTTCCCGCTGCTATTACCGCCAGGATCTCTATTCCCGCCGCAGTACTCTTCTCGAAGTTAAAGTCGATAAGAAGCGGCAGCAGGTTCCTGAATATCAGGAAAAACAGACCCGTCAGTAAAAGGCCCGCAGCTGTCATCAAAAGGAAGAAAAGCCTCTTATCCCAGGGAACACCGCATACCACTTTGCCGGTCTGTCCGTTAACAACTACCGTATTGTGAGTCCCGTTATGAGTATATGTAATAAACCATGCGGGCAGCATCGCATACTTCAAGTGCTTATAATCAATATCGGTCCGGTGCTGTTCCGAATGAATCCTGATCGAACTTGCCTCATGTACATTCCTAAGGACCAGTTCATCAAAGTATTCATCAGCCCTTTTGCTCGCCGCACTCTTGAGATTTCCGTAAGTGACATCGGAGATATTCGAATAGAACCCGAGAAGATACTCTTCACTGAATGACGTAAGATCATCAAGGTTATACGGCTCGAGTCTTGAACTGCTCTCATCGGAGAGCATTCTTGATCCGTCCAGAGGAAGGCCCGTGATATTCATAACACCTGCCCTGCCGAAATACTCGGTCCTGGTCCTTCTGCCGCTTCTGACGCTTCCGGATACTACAACCGAACCTTTATGCCGGCAGTTAACGATCCAGTAAGGAATATATATTCCGCGTACTTCATCCTGCTTAAAATTCCTGATGCTCTTGGGAATAAATAATCCTTTGCCGAACCTCTCGCGCACGGCTCCCAGAGCCTCATCGGCAGATAATTTGAAAGGAAGGATATACCCCGGTCTTTTCTGCTTGGTGATCCTGCTGAATACGACCGCGGTATTGCCGCAGTAAAGGCATCTCGTCGAGACTTCCGTCCCGTTGATGATGACCTCTCCTCCGCAGCTTTTGCAGATATATACATAGCGGTCTATATATTCGGGAGCATCCAAACCGTATATATCGCTTAGGGATTCGACCTTGGTATCCCAAAGAAGTTCCTTTTCCGTGACACCGTAATCTCCGGGGGCAAATGTTCCCCCGCAGTTATCTCAGATAAGCATCTGCTTTCCCGGATCGAAGACCAGCTGTCCCGTACAGTTTCTGCATCTGCCGATCATGGTCTCAGAAGCACATTGGCATTACATCTTCCGATCCATTCCTGAGATCCTAAGAAACCTCTGTAGACCTGCTCGCGTGTCATGGCACCCGAATCAAGTCGCTGGGTCCAGTAAGGAAGTCCCACTCCGTCCGGTTCGCGTCCGAGTATCGTGATATACATACGCCGTACGAATTGCTCGTTACTCATATTCGCACTCATCGCGGTAAACTCATTCGAGAAATAGAATCCGTCCGCAAGTGTCATACCGTCGACAGTATTATTCACTAGCCTTGCATACCGGTATGCCTTGCCCTGAGGGTCGGAAGAACGACCGAGCATATTTACATACAATCGCTCGATAAAGTCCATCGCATACTGCTGTTCTTCTGCCGTGACCACATTGGAATTCGACTGGGGCGAAGTATATGTAACCGCCGAGGAAGATCCTCCCGTTACGGTAACGCCGTTCGCGCCTAACTGAACCTGGTGATCAAGTCCTATAAACCTTCCGGATGATGTCTGCCACAGCGTCGGTCTTACGAGCGCATACTTAGCCTCGTCCCATGTTTGGAAATCATAGCCTACAAGACCGCCCGTATCGCCTGAGTTCGCGTTAAAGCACCAGAATGTATGGCTCAAGCCGTAACGGTTGATCATCTGGGCTTCACAGTTCATCCACTGCTCATTGGCACCGCCGTCCATGAATCCGCCCCACTCACCGATCAGCAAAGGAGCGATATTCTCTTCCCTGATATAGAGGAACATATTGTGCCAGTACTCTGTATAAAGAGTGTTATAGGAGAAGCTTCCCCCGTGGAACCACGGCTGGTTATAAACAGCCGGACCGTAGTCGTGAGGTGAATAAACGATCTGATCATTACGGTCGGCAGAACCGAAGTTGACCGGGTAATTTCTTACTCCCTGAAGGTTGCCGCCCCAGAAAGCCGTCTGACCGTTACAGGTCTCGATACCTTCGATAACGATAAGAAGATTCGGGTTGATATCGAGGATGGCATTACCCGCTCTCGTAGCTGCTCTTCTCCAGTTATTCTGAGCATTGCTTCCGTCCCAGACAGTACCGCCGTGAGGTTCGTTCTTTAGGTCGATCGCGATGACCGTATCGTTGCCGTTGTAGTGGCTCGTAAGCCATGTAAGCGATGTTATCCAGTCATCCTCGGAATACGTGCCGTTGTACCAGTACTCATACATATGACCGCCGCCGTTACTGTCCACACTGTGAAGATCGAACATAATCTTGAGCCCGTATTCACGGCACTTGGCAACGGCATAATCCAGAATCTGAAGACTGTTCATGCCGCTTAATTCGGGATTGGTGTATGAGTTATAGTTCGCCTGCGGATACTGACCGTTTCTCCATGAGAGGATCAGCTCCGAGGAGATCGGGATCCTGATAAGGTTGAATCCGTGGTCTGCGATAGCCTTCAGCCCGGACGCCATATTGATGGACCAGCATCCGTCGAAAATATTGGTTCCGGTGTTATATCCGAACCAGTTGATACCGGTAAGTCTGACCTCGCGGCCCTGCGCATCGACTATCCTGCCGCCCGAAGTGTGCAGCCAGTCGTCTCCGTCAACCGCGGCAGCATATACAGCCTGTCCGTCAGACGTAATTCCCGGTATATTGACAAGCGCCGCTGTAAGCGACGCCGTCAATACAATAGTCAGGATCAGTGATAAAGCTTTTCGAAGCATCACGAGAACTTAACCTCTACCTTATGTGAAGCACCGTCGGTGAAGATCGGTACCTTGCAGTCAGGAAGCTCATTGCCGTCACAGAAGACCTTTACGCCCTCGTTTGTACGGCGGAAGCCCACGGGCTTCGTGATGTTGATGTCGTAAACAGCAAGACCGCTGTTAACAGTTACGTTAAGCTCTGTGTCGTCGTCTCTGAGCAAAGGCTCAACGATGAGTGCATCAGATGTGAACTCTACGCCGAAGCATGAGAACAGGCACAACAGAAGCCATGTGGATGTACCGGAAAGTGTAGGTCCGATGTTCTCACCTGTGCTTGAGTTGTTGTACTGTGTGCACCACCTGGGGTTACCGCATGAGTCGAACGGATGCTTCAATGTTCTGTAAGGCAGGATGCAGTCGATTACCCAGTAAGCTGTCTTGGCAAGCCTTGCTGCAAGCTCAACATCGGAAACTTCCTTGGATGCCTTGAGCATAGCTGCTGCAGCCATCATGTTAGCGTGCTTGAATACACCGCCGTTCTCACGGTCACCGGGATAATAAAGTGCAACGTCGATCTTGGGAGCGATCTTCGGATAGTCAACTGTGGAGCAGAGTCTGAAGCCGTAAGGTGACTTGATGTACTTGTCCATGGAGTCGAGCATCGTGGAGATCTGAGACTCATCGGCACATCCGGAAAGAACAGACCATGAGAATGCATTGAGGAAGTATGTTCCGGGAGCATCCTCTACCTGAAGCTTATCGCCTGCAGCACCGAGGTACTCAAGCTCGGGCTTATTCTTTCTGTTGAACAGAACTCTTGCAAAGAAGTCGTTCTTCCAAGCGTTCTCTCTCATTGTCTTCTTAACAGCCTCGGAAAGCTCGCCGAGCTCTGCAGCATAAGCAGCATCGCCTGTTTTCTCGAACATACCCTTGGCAGCATCGATGGCAACCTTGAGCAGGAAGCCGTTCATTGTGGACTCGGAGAACTCGGACTCGAAAGGAACCTCGCCGTAAGCCTTGCCCTTAGCTGCGATCTGCTCCTTGTAAGCTTCAAGCTTCTTTGCAGCAGGCAGGAAGTCAGGGTCAACTCTCAGACAGTCGTTCCAGTCAGCTCTGTCGATGAGCGGGATACCGTGTGCACCGACGGAAATCTTTGCGCTGTAAGTAAGGATAGCCTTGATGGTCTCGAGGATAGTTCTCTTCTTGCCCTCGCCCTTCTTAACAGCCTCCATGGCAGCCTCGGGTGTCTCATAAGTCTGAGCCATTACTACCTCTTCCTTAAGGAAGTCGTAGTCGCCTGTCAAAGATACATATCTGTCGAGAGCCTGGAGCAGCCACAGTCCGTCATCGGACCACTGACCGGGCTCCTTGCCGTACCAGTAGAAGTTGTGATTTGTGTAACCTGCTTCGAATACGTTGCTTGTCCACTCGCGGAGCAGCTTCTTAACGAACTCCTGCTGTCCCATACCTGCGAAATAGTACATGGAAGCGAAGATGTCCTGGATCTCTCTGAATCCGATCTCACGGTAACCCTTCTGTGTCCAGTCGAGTGATCTTGATACGAATGTCTGATAGAAGACCTGGAAAGGAAGGTTATTGTTAACATAAGCCTCGAAGTTCTTATCGTCGTGAGAGATCTTCATGTACTTGCTGTAATCGTGTGTGAAGTCAACGACTTTCTTGTACATCTCGGGGAGAGCCTTCTCGTCGCTGTAGTAAGCGATGAGGTTAGCGATCTCCTCGTTGGTTGTCTGATCAACAACATAAGCGTCGTTAACAACATCGGAAGAAAGACATGTGAAATTGTCTGCTCTTACGGATCCGCCGGCCTTTACCGTGAAGCTTGTGGCAAGTGCGAAGAATCCGGGACCCTTTCTGGACTGCTTGTCGGAAAGGAATGCGATGTACTCAGGGTTAGCGAGCGTGCCGCTTCCTACGAAGTCTGCATAACGTGCGCAGTACTGTGTCGGGAGCTTAACCTTGCCGTCCTCATGAACGAGCAATGTGTTCCAGCGGATGTTGCCCTTGGCATTCTTGGGGTTGGGGTCATTACAGATGGCGAGGATATTGTCGTTCTCGTCATAGTAAACCTCGGACTCGCAGACAACCGTCGTGAAGATAACGTCCTCACTTAAAGCGTGTACCTGCTTCGTTCCGAACATACCCGTGTAAACGATACGGAGGTCTCTGTCCTTGGAGCCCGTATTCTCGATGTTGATCATCTGTGCTTCTGTAGCAAGAGGCATATCGTCCTGTGCAGGGAGGATAAAGATTGTTCTTGTGATCTTAAGTCCGTCCAGAAGCTCGTAGGAGATGATCGTTCTGTTCTGTGAATGTGTGGTGGTAACCTTCTTAAGACCGTCAGCCTTAGCCGTGCCGGACCAGAATATCTGCTTGCCGTTCTCTGTTAAGTAGAACTGTCTGTTGGCAGGGAAACCGTTCTCCTCAGGCAGGTAGTCCCATCTTGTAGCAAGAACCTGTGTGTCGGCATGTGATCTGAAAGATCCGCCGCCCAATGCATCAACTGCACTCTTAGGCGTGCTCTGCAGTGGTCTGTCGAAGCCGATACGGTTACCGATCAGCATATTGGTGTAGTAGTGAGGACCCGGTGCGGGTGTGGAAGGATCGAAGCTTAACTCGCCGTTGCCGTCGAGCTCGCCGCCCCATGTCTTGGCACCTTCGATGGCAGCCTTGATCGCAGCCTTCTGCTCTGCGCTTATTGCCTCGGGTGCACTTGAACCTTCTGAATAAAGGTCACCTTCTGCCGTGAAGAGCACACTCTTGCCCTGCTCGAAAAGCTTAGTAAGAACATCGTTGATCTCATTAAGCTGGAGCACTACCGATACAACGGGTGACTCGAATGCAAGACCGCTTACTGCAGCTACAACGGGAGTCTTGGTAAATCCGATGTACTGTGCGCTTACATTGCCTGTGATGATGCTGTTAAACTTTCCCAATGCGATAGACTTAGCAGAAACCTGCTGATCTCTGGCTTTGATGCCGTTAACTGTCTTGTTGCTTGCCATATGGGGAAACCTCCATTTTGTAGTAGGAAATATACGCTAATAATTCTACAACAGACCCCGCCAACCGAAAAGGGCTGACGGGGTCTTGTCGTAAATAAATTCAAGTCTTTACAAGAATTATCCGAGGACTACCTCAACCTGGTGTGTCTTGCCGTCACCGCATACGGGAACGATGCAGCCGTCGATAGCCTGACCGTCAACTGTGAGGCTCTTTACGCCCTTGTTAACGTGATCGGGATTCTTGATTGTGATCTCGTAAGTGTCGCCTCTGAACTGACGTGTAGCCTTGAAGCCGTCCCATGCTGAAGGGATGGAAGGATCTACTCTTAAGCCGTCGAACTCAGGCTTAACACCGAGGATGTACTGGGAGATGGCAACCATGTTCCATGCAGCCGTACCTGTGAGCCAGGAGTTCTTGCCCTGACCGAAGTTCTTAGCATCCTTACCGCCGATCATCTGACCGTAAACGTACGGCTCAGTCTTGTGGATGTCGGATGTCTCCTCAGTGAAAGCAGGAGCAATCTTGGAATAGTACTCGAATGCCTTCTCTCCTCTTCCTGCATAAGCCTCAGCACAGATGATCCATGCGTTGTTATGTGTGAAGATACCTGCGTTCTCCTTGTATCCGCCCGGATATGTAGAGATCTCACCGTACTGGATGTAGTACTTTGTGAATGCAGGGTTATTGAGAACGAGACCGAACTCGCAGTTCAGATACTTATCGATGGAGTTCAATGTCTTGATATCAGCGCCTACGTCCTTACCGATCTCAGACATAACTGCGAAGCCCTGAGGCTCGATGAAGATCTTACCTTCCTCACACTCGTGGGAACCCATCTTCTCGCCGTTAGCATCATAAGCTCTTAAGAACCACTCGCCGTCGAAAGCGGACTCCATGACGTTCTTCTTCATCTTATCGATCTCAGCCTGAGCCTTAGCAGCCTCTTCTGTCTTACCGAGGTGCTCGAGGATACCTACGTATGCAGGACCTGTGTATGTGAACAGAGCTGCAACGAATACGGACTCAGCGATCTTGGAATAGCCGCCCTCAGCCTTGAACTTAGGATTTGTGTATGTCTGGAAAGACTCACCCGGTGTGTCGGAGAAGCACGAGAGGTTGATACAGTCGTTCCAGTCAGCTCTCATTGCAAGAGGCAGTCCGTGAGGTCCGAGATTCTCAACGATGTGATAGAAGGAAACCTTGAGGTGATCGAGCATAGGCTTAGCAAGTGACTCGTCGTTGTCGTAAGGAACCATCTCATCGAGGATTGTCCAGTCACCTGTCTCCTTGATGTAAGCAGCAACGGAAAGGATCATCCAGAGCGGGTCATCGGAGAAGTCACCGCCGATATCGGAGTTACCCTTCTTGGTAAGAGGCTGATACTGGTGATAGCATCCGCCGTCAGGCATCTGTGTTGAAGCGATGTCGATGATCCTCTCTCTTGCACGATCAGGGATCTGATGTACGAATCCGAGGATATCCTGGTTAGAATCTCTGAAGCCCATACCACGGCCGATACCGGACTCGAAGTAAGAAGCGGAACGGGAGAGGTTGAACGTAACCATGCACTGATACTGGTTCCAGATGTTGACCATACGGTTAACCTTATCATCAGGTGTATCAACCTTGAAGATCGAGAGGAGATGATCCCATGTATTGCGAAGTTCCTCGAGACCTGCAGCAACCTTCTCAGGTGTGTTGTACTTCTCGATCATTGCATCAGCCTTCTCTCTGTTGAGAACCCATGTCTCTCTTGTGAGAAGACCCTCGGGCTTTGTGGAAGCGAACTTCTTGTCCTGAGGATTCTCAGCATATCCGAGAATGTAGATCAATGTCTTTGTCTCACCGGGAGCGAGTGTAACCTTCTTGTAGTGGGAAGCGATAGGAGACCAGCCGTCAGCGAAGGAATTGGAAGCCTTGCCTGCCTTAACTGTCTCAGGGTTATCCCAGCCGTTGTAGATGCTTCCGAGGAATGCATCACGGTCTGTATCATAACCGTCGATAGTATCGTTAACTGTGTAGAAAGCGTAGTGATTACGTCTGTCTCTGTACTCTGTTACGTGATAGATTGTGGATCCCAAGATCTCTACACGGCCTGTGGAGAAGTTTCTCTGGAAGTTTGTGCAGTCATCCTGAGCATCCCACAAGCACCACTCAGCCATTGAGAAGATGGAGAATTCCTTTGCTGTTGATCCTTCGTTAGTGAGGACAACCTGCTGAACCTCTCCGTCGTAGTTCTGGGGAACGAAGAAAGTAACCTCAGCCTTAAGGTCATTCTTCTTACCTGTGATGATCGTGTAACCCATACCGTGACGGCACTCATAAGCATCAAGCTCTGTCTTTACAGGAGACCAGCCGGGATTCCATACTGTGCCATTGTCATTGATGTAGAAATAACGACCGCCCATATCGAGAGGTACGTTGTTATAGCGATAACGTGTAATTCTTCTGAGCCTTGCGTCCTTATAGAAGCTGTAGCCGCCGGCAGTATTGGAAATAAGGGAGAAGAATCCCTGATTGCCGAGGTAGTTGATCCAAGGATAGGGTGTCTTGGGAGTATTGATGACGTACTCTTTACGCGCGTCATCGAAATGACCGAATTTCATGTTGGTTTGCCTCCGTGGTGATTTTTTATAAAACGATGTTTTTATTCTACACTATGGACAGTTCATTTTGAACAAAGAAGAACATAATTATTAGTTCGTTTACAAACACAGAAAAGGGCCGCCCTTTAACCGGGCGGCCCTCATGATCATTCAGTTAAAAAACGATCACTGAACAGTACATGTAGATCTGTAGAACTCAACATCGTTCTGGTCGTACAGTACGAATGTATAGCTTCCGGAAGGGAATGAGCTCAGGTTGCAGTCTTCTGCATAGCAGTAGTGCTCGAGGAATCCGTAATCATTATAATCACGGCTTGTGTAGATCAAAGAACCGTCCTGATATACAACAAAGTAGTAGTCCATATCATCATAATAATGATCACTTGTTACATAACAGTCGAGATCAAGATAGGATCTTCCGCTGCCGTAAACGTTGCCGTCAGCACCCCACCAGTTCTCGGATTCGATCCAGCCCTCGTACATTGACTCGAAGCCGAAGTCGATATCATAAAGCTCACCGTAGAAATCATCTGCGAAGTCATCGACATTATCGATTACCCAGTTGTCTCTCTTGTTTACAAACTCGAGAGTGATGGAGATCTCGATAGTATCAGCATCATCAAGCAGATCCTCGAACTCATCACAATCCTCAGGATCCTCATCAAGTGCAGCATCGTAATCGGGGATGGTGATAGTGAATTCTACCGTACCGCCGTCCTTCTTAACGCTTGCCTTACCTGCTTCAACTGTAGCTCTCTCAAGGATAGCGTCTACCGGATCATAAGCTGCTTCGTAAGCTGCGAGGGCTGCGAGTGCATCGTCTTCGTCTTCGCAAAGCTCTGCCATATCCTCGATCTCTCTTTCAAGAGCTGCCTCGATAAACTGTGTTCCAATCTCTTTGCACTCCTTAGCTGCAGCAGAACAACCTGTCATGCTCATAGCCATGGAAGCAACAAGAACGGAAGCGATGAGTGTCTTACTTGCCTTCTTCATAAAACTTCCTCCCGTTTTTTTGATATTTTGATTATACAAAAAGAGCCGTGCTTTTGCACGGCTCTTCTTTGAAAATCTGTAATAGATTTCTGTACAGTAAGGATTACTCCTTTACACCACCTGCAGCAACACCCTGAATGATGTATCTCTGGAGGAATGCATACGCGATGATGATCGGGAATACGGATGCGGACAGACCGATGTAGATAGCACCATAGTCTGTGTAACGGTCACCGTAGAGCAACGATACCATCAAAGGCAGAGTCTTCAGGTCCTGCTTTGTGAGGAGGATCGAAGGAGCGAAGAAGTTGTTCCAAGATCCCAGGAAGGAGAAGATAGCCTGTGTAGCAAGAGCCGGAACGAGGATAGGCAAGCTTACTCTGTTGAAAGTGTAGAACTCACCAGCGCCGTCGATTCTTGCAGCCTCGATGATTTCCTTGGAAAGCGATGTATCGATGTACTGCTTTACGAAGAATACAACCGAAGGTGCTGCGATAGCAGGAAGGATCAAAGGCCATCTTGTTCCGAGGAGACCCATAGCATTCATGAGTCTGTAGAAACCTGTGATGTTAACCGCTGTAGGAACCATCATAACACCAACGATCAATGTGAAGATTGTCTTTCTTCCCTTGAAGTCATAGACGCTCAAGCCATAAGCTGTAAGAGCAGAGAAGTAAACTGTCAGTACTGTTGAAGAAACAGTGATAATCAGTGAGTTCTTGAAACCAAGAGCAAAACTGAATGTTGAACGGTTGGAAAGATAGGTCCAGTTAGCCTTGAGCTGCTCGAATATGTGACCGAAGTTAGGCAAAAGCTTGATTCCGGTCTGGATCGAGAATGTATCCCATGTGGCGTTCATGAACATGTACCAGAAAGGGATAATAGCAAGGATAGCAAAGAAGATAACTACAACGTAAACGAGTATGCTGTATGCTTTTATCGAGGCAGACTTACTGCGCAACTTTTCCTGATTAGTACTCATTTTGTGCCACCTGCCTTTCTTGCGAGTTTCTTTGCTTTTGCAGCAGCTGCTGCGTCCTTATCTCTCATCATGTAGAAGATGATGATGGAAAGGATTGTTGTAACGATGAACAAGAGGATGGAGATTGCAGAAGCAATACCGATCTGCTTGATACTCGACTTACCGAAAGCGAGCTCGTTTACATACATAAGAACTGTCTGTGTACATCTGACGTATGTTCCGTTAAATGCAACGAGTGAAGGATACTGGTTGATGTTGAACGGAATATCGTACATCTGGAGACCACCGATCATGGAGGTTACCATAACGAACAGGAGGATAGGACGGAGCAAAGGCATCGTGATCTTTGTGTATGTCTGGAAGGAGTTAGCACCGTCGAGCTGTGCGGACTCATACAGAGACTCAGAGATCGAAGTGATACCGGCGATCAAAGTGATCATTGTATTACCGTACCACATCCAGAAGTTGATGAAACATACGATCAATCTTGTGTACCAAGGGTTAACGAAGAAGTTAATTCTCTCGTGTCCGACTGCATCGAGCAACATCTGAACAGCAGATGTTGCCTCACCTGTGGAGTAAGAGAACAATCTTCTGAAGAAGATAGCGATGGTTGCCGCTGTGATAACGTTAGGCAAGTACATCAAAGCCTTCATGAGATTGAGACCCTTAAGCTTGAGCTTAGTATCTGTGAACCAAGCAGAGAGGAGCAGTGCCAAGAGGACCTGAGGAATGAAGCCGATGATCCACATTACGAATGTCGTATAGAACGCACCCAATACCTTATTGAATCTGAACTTGTTTCCAAAGATATCGCCGAAGTTATCAAAACCTACGAACAGATAATCTCTTGTAGCATCAGCCTTCTCAAGGAGACCGGAAGGTCTGTTAACCTTAGACTGGTTGTCTGTGATAGCAACATTAACTGCTGTGAGTGCCTCATAAGCTTCATTAATAGCCTCTTCGTCACCGGATGCAACTGCAGCATCATAAGCAGCCTGTGCAGCAGGGAGAGCAGCCTGCGCCTCATCGAGCTTAGCCTGAGCCTTCTCTGCATTCTTATCTTTTCTTGCCTGATCGAGTTCCTCATACTTGTCTAATGTCAGAACAGAATCAAGTCCGATAAAAGCCTTGAACTCAAGGTACTTGTTGATATCGAACTGACCGTCGAAGCAGATGTAAGAGTCAACATCGATACCTGCATCGATGAGCTTCTTTCTGCCTGCGTTCATTGAACCGTCGAGGTAGTTGTTAAGGCAAACGATCTGAAGTGAAGATCTTGTCTTAACGGGGTCGGATGAGTAATTGCTGTCGATATACTGACGCATTGCAGCAAGGATGTTATCTGTAGCATTAGAAGACTGAACAAGAGTATCGCCTTCCTGAACCAACTTAACCTGCTTAACAATGAGACCCATTGCATCAAGTGTGCAAAGGTCGGAGTAGAGCTGCTCCTCACCGGAGTGGAGCTCTGTATCACCGTCAATATAAGACTGGAAATTTGAATAAGAGCTGATCGAAGGAACTGATGTGGACCATACATTAGCATTGAGATAAGTCTCAAGGTTGCTCATGAAAGGAACAGTGATCGCATTGATCGCAGTCTCTCCGTCTGCTGATGTGTAAACGGCGTTAGGAGCATTCAGGTTTGCACAGATGTAATAGAACGTCTCTGCATCGGGAGTAACATCCTCAGCCGCGAAGTAATCATAAAGTGAATCTACGCCCGCATAGTTAGCGAGATAGTTAACGAGAAGTGTCTGACCTTCATCGAACTCACCTGCCTGAAGTGTTGCAAGGAAGTCTTCATACTGACTGCTTGTAAGGATATCTTCGGCTGTAAGTGAATCCTCTTCGGATCCTTCAGAATCACTCTCTGCAAGTGTTGCAGCTGTTGTAGCTGCTGCGTTTACTTTGTTCAACTGGTTGATAACGGTAAGTCCGAGATCAACATAATTAGCGCTCCATGTGTTGAGCTCTTCCATTACGGAAGCATCGGATGCGATATAAGAAATATCGCCTGTGTCGATCGTCTGCTGGATCTTGCCTCTTGTGGCCTCAGAAATATCTGTGTTATCTACGAGAGCCTGAAGTCCCTCAGGATCGATAGGGGAATATCTGTCTGCAACTTCCTGTGCGGAGAAGAAGTTCTTGATCTTCGCATAGTCAGCAGGATTGATACCTGTGCTTCCCTGGAGATCATCATAATAATCTGTCAGGTTAAGGTATCTGTCGTAATAAACCTCTCTGTGAGAAAAACCCCAGAAGCTCGCATTAGCATTCTGCATAACCGTTCCTGAATACCAGAAAGTGGTAAGCAACGGATAGAGGCTGAACAAGCAGTATGCGATAACAAAGGGGGCCACAAAGATATAGCCAAACTTGGTATAGCTCATACCTTTACGTCTGGAAGATGTATTTGTACCTCTTGCCATCTTGGTCACTCTCCAAAATTATTTTGCCCAAATTTGTTAAGTTAAGGAAATGCGGGGCAGGGTGTTGCCCTGCCCCGCAAATTACCTTAGTTAGTTTAAATCAATTGTTATGAATTAAACAATACCAGCATCCTCAACTGCTGCGATGAATGCGGACTCAGCCTCAGCAACAGTAGCGATATCGCCCTGGATGTAAGACTCAACTACAGCGTTGAACTGATCGTTGATAGCACCGTCATTGATCGTGATGATAGAGTTGTCGATCTGTGTAGCTGCATCGAGGAGAACCGGGATAGGGTTCTGGCCGCCGAGCCACTCAAGACCAAATGCTGCATCATGTCCAAGTGTGTCCATGATGGAGATGTTGTTAACGAACTCACCGTTGTTAGCCATATCCTGGAGAGAATCTGTGTTGATGCAGATGTCTCTCATGATCTGTGCTACAGATGCCTTAGAGTTGCAGTACTTGGATGCCATCAGCCATGTACCACCCCAGTAAGAATCACCAGGAGCTGCAACGATTCCCCAGTCACCGGATGTGGGATTAGGAACGTCGTTTACAGAAGGATCAAGAGCCATAGAGAACTTAGCGAGCCACATAGGTCCCCAGTAAGAAAGAACTGTACCGTTGGACATATCAGCTGTCCAAGCATCTGCCCACTGAGATGTCTCGTGTGTGAGGCCCTCATCGTGGAGTGTCTTAGCGAGGTCGAAGTACTGCTCCATAACAGGATCGATTGTAACTTCACCGTCTACGATCCAAGCCTGTGTACGAGAACCAAGGATAGCTCTCATGATGTCGCCTGTAGCGGATACAGCAACATACTCACCAGACTCAGCAACTGTTCTAGCTGTCTCGAGGAATGCATCCCAGCTCTCGAAGTAAGGAGCTACATCCTCAGGCTCGGATACACCAAGTGTAGCCTCTGCAACAGATCTGTTGTAGAAGACGCCACAAGGGCAAGCCTGCCATGCGAGACCCTTAATGATGTTCTCATCGTCTGTAGCGAACTGAAGTGTATAGTTATACATCTCAGAGAGCTCGCTGTAAGCGATGCCGAGATCATTGATAGGCAATGTGTTGTCAGACTTCATGTACTTTCTGGCATAGTCAGCGTCGCAAGCGAACATGTCAGGAGCATCCTCACCAGAAGCGAGAACGTTGTCAAGTACCTGCTGAATTGTGTCAGATGACTGCTGCTCATAACGAACAGTGATGTCAGAGTAAGACTCGATGAGGTTCTTAACTTCCTCGTTGAATCCATAAACGACAACTTCATCATCCTCATCAGCAACATCAGCAATTGCGAGCTCGTTGTACTCAGAAACTTCAACTACCTGAGAGATTGTCTCAGCAGGTGCCTCTGTCTCGTCTGCAACAGACGCCTGTGTCTCAGCTGCAGAAGCAGCTGTCTCGCCAGCACCCTGTGTCTCTGCAGGCTCTTCAGAACAAGCAGCAACACCGAGTACCATTGCCAATGACAACATCAAAGCAATAATCTTCTTTGTCTTCATTGTTTTTGCCTCCTAAAAAAATAAGGTTTTATTTCTGTCCAATTAGGACCTAAATTTGCTTACATGAAGCCTTCGCCTGAGCTCTGTCTTCATGTGGTCCATCCGCCTTGCTTGCACGCATGCTCACAAAAACATGGACACTTACGACTGAATTTTACAACATGTTGCACATCGTTGCAATCTTTTTTTGTGCGGTCTGTAAAAATGCCTCAAAAAAGTGAGTGAAATATGTGTGAATTTCGCTGCAAAGATCGCACCTTAATCTTCCTCTTCTTCCTCATCGTCTTCAGACTCGGTCTCTTCAGTCTCATCGGCCTCGTCCTCGTCTTCGTCACGGTCTTCTTCGTCTTCGAGATCCTCGTCGTCCTCGTCTTCTTCGTCATCCATATCTTCATCGTCTGCTTCAACGTTTGTGACATTCCAAACGACTCTTCCGTAACGTGTAAGACTCTCATAGAGATCGGGAAGCTCGACAGTATAGTATTCGAACCCGTCATCTGTATTTACGGCAGCAATAACGGTTGTCTGTCCGTCTTCATCCGTCTCGACAACGAAGAACTCGATATCATAATCATCGCCCTCGTCATCCCTGTCTCTTGTGCTGACGGCAACTGCCTCGGCAAGTCCGTCATAGAACGCATCCACGTCATTTACCAGCATATCTGAATAAACAATCTGACCTGTATAAAGATCGAATCTGTAGTATTCGGTATTGGTATCGAGAACTTCATCCCCCTGAATTACGGAGTAGTTCATAATGATGCACAGAAGTCTTCCATTAAAATAATATTCATATGATACAGATACATCCTTGGTATCGGGTACCATCTCGGGATCCAGTTCATATGCCGCATACTGTTCGTTAACTACCCTGTTATAGATACCTTCCGCTTCCATATAGAAAGCATCGAGCATGAGGTTAACCGAGGTAACGGGTCCTTTGATCTCTTCGGATGTTATAAGCACTCTGTTTCCGTAGAACTGTGCAAGAAGTATATCGTCGTCATCTTCTGCGTGAGCAGACTCCGAGAATTCTTCCGAATCTATCGTAATCGTATCCGTAAGCTGATCTTCGGTAAGCTCGGAGAAATCAACTCTCTGGGGAACCGGAGTCGGAGAAGGCGTAGGCGTTGCCGTGGGAGTAGGAGTAGCCGTCGGTTCGGGCGTTACTTCTGTCGTCTCCGCGGGAGCCGTCTCTTCCGCTGCGGTCTCGATTATCACAACAGTCTCAGCTGCGGGTGCAGCTTCCTCATTATTATCGTGAGCAGCCTGATTCAGATTTTCCCCGAGATCGGTAAATGCTTCGCCGATACCGTTCATATTGACCGAGCATGCACTCATGAAAATCACGCCGGCCATAAGAGAAGAAACCAACGCTGTTAACTTTCTCTTCCCGATCATTGCAAACTCCTCCTAAAATACATAAAAATACATCTTGTATTAATTATACTTTTGAAGGAATACCGCTTTTATTTCATTTTCGAGACATTTTACGGTAACGCAGAGCCGCCATTATGGTGCCGGAAACAAGCGTTACGAAGCCCGCCACGGTCAGTATCTCATCTGCGAAAAGATGCTGTGAGGTAAGGTCAGCCGTTTTCTCCCAGAAAGGAAGCTCGTATGCTCCGAGTCTTCCCTGGGTCTTTCCTATAGGCCACATGAAACGCCATGTATCAATAACATTGAAGCGTCCCGTATTGCTTACCACATAGAAATTGGGATCTGCCGGAGTATAGTTCGTAAGCGAAGAACTCATGTCATTCTTGGCAACGTTCTTAACTGCTTCGGGGAGCATAGCCTCATAGCACAGGATTGCCATGTCGGGACGGGTTGATTGCGCTGATGATGCACCGGGAATTGCCGAAGCAGCATCGGAAGCAGATGCCGGAGACGCTGCGGGTGCAGAAGAACTTCCGCCCGGATTCTGCTGTGTATCAGCGGACGGTGCCGTAAGAGGCGCGAGTTCTTCCATCGCGGTGAAATAGACATATGCTCTGGGCTGCTCAACACCGGCGTCGCGGGCAATTCTGTCGGAAGGCTCGGCTACAACGCCGATAATGGTAAACTCTTCTCCCCACAGACTTACCTTCTCGCCGATGACATCATAAGACTTGTAGAACTTCCATGCGAGTACGTCATTTAATACGATCTGTCTGTTGTCGACCGCTATCTCCGGGAGAAAACCGCCGGACATGTATCTGAAAGGATGGAATGCGGGGAAATTACCGTCAATGGCAATGATCTCACTCGCGCTGTTGAAACTGAATTCAGTCCTGCTCATAGGATCGGCGATGCTTGTGATCGTTGCCGTAAGATAAGACGAATAGCAGTCCTCCCAGCCTCTCGGTCTTCCGTCCTCCGGAAGTCCTCCCTTGCTGGATACTCCCATGCTGGAATCGGCAATATTCTGTAAAGCCGTACGTATCGCAAGGATATCGGAACGTCTTAATGAACTTGCATTGTTTATATAGACGGGCGGCGTCTCGGGTCCTCCGGGTCTTGCGCCCCTTGCATATACGGACATTTGACGGTAAGGCATCTGCGCCCCGTACTCCCAATATGTATTCATGCTCTGATCTTTACGGTTATCGGTAAGGTAGATATATCTTCCTATACCCAGGGACGTCATGGTAACTCCTATGAGCAGCACCCAGAAGGGAGCTGCAAGGACGATCTTCCTGACCTTTCTTTTACCGAGATAGATCTTATCTCTTATATATCTTTTCGCGCTGTTGGTTAATGCCATATCTGTCCCCGTCAGTTCGAATTACCGCTGTAGTCTTCAAGTCTTACTCTGTCACCGTTATGAAGCGGCTCTTCACTTCGGGTAACGACCATGACATTATCAAGGCCTTCGCCGTTGATGGCGATGAATGATCCGGATGTTGCCTGAATGCTTACGGCTACTCTTCTTACTACATATCTGTCGCCCAAAGGTCCGGAAGACTGATCGACTACAAATACGAAATTACCGGAGTTGTCCTCACTTACGGCACTTGCGGGAACGACATGATCGTAGGTCGCATTACCCTTGTCGGCCGTAACCGTGATGGTCTCGCCCGGCCACATCTCACCGTTCGAATAAACAGCGCACTTAACGATACGCTTATCTCTGGGGTTGTTGGGATCGGGCTTGATGTTTGTAATAACGATCTTGCTTATGAAGTAGTAGTTTGCCGTAAGCTCCTGACCTACCTGATAGCTCTGAACTACATTGGTATCGAAAGTGAAAGATACCGAGTAAGTGCTGTCGGAAGGAACGACAACGCAGATTACCTGCTCTGCCTGGAACTTGTCGCCGGCAATAACCGTAATGTTGCATACTCTGCCTGCGGCAGGTGCAACGATCTCAGTCTGCGTAAGTCTCGCACGTGTCTTGGCGATCTTATCTTCGAGATCCGCGACAGTACGCTCTTTGTCTTCAATGCCATCTTCATACTGATCGGCTGCGATGCCCGCATTGATCTGAGCATCGGAAAGTGCTACCTGAGCAGCGGACAAAGCTGCCTGTGCATCGGCTACCGCATCCTGAGCCGCATATGTGCTGGGGAGTGCCTCTGCCGTAGTTATTACCTCCTGCGCAGCCGTAACCGCTGCCTGAGCTGCAGCAAGCTGGGATGCATATCCGCTTAATCTGTTCTGTGCATCGGCAAGCTGGCCCTGAACCTGAGCGATCTGATTGACAACTGTCTGACGGTCAGAAGTAGGTGTCGGGGGCGGCAGTGTCACTGTTGTGGAAGGAGTTGCAGGTGTCGTATCACTTGTTGAGGGAGCTGTTGTCGTAGTAGTTGTTCCTTCACCGGGATCGCCATCAACAGCAGCGTTGGGATCAACTGTACCCGCATTGGGATCTGTTGCAGTATCAGGATCTGCGGGAGCCGGCTCTTCAGGATCGAACTTTCCTGCAGTAGCGGAAGGACGTGCCGCATACATTCCCGTAGGTACGGTCGTGGGGATAACAACGGTTGCAGTTCCGTCGATAACTGCCAGCTGTGCATAAAGCGCAGCAAGCTGTGTATTGAGAACTTCTACTGAAGCTGATGCCGAAGCTACCTGTGCCTGAAGTGCGGCAACTGCTGACTGGTTAGCAGACAGGATCTGCTGTGCGGCAGCGATCGTCTGATCTCTTGTTGTTGCATTATTAAGGTTGGTCTGAGCTGTTGCGAGAGCCTGCTCGGCAGTTCTTATCGCCTGATTCTCAGCAACATAAGTAGGTGCGTGGTGAGGAGCTCTCTGTGCATATTCAAGCGCGCGCTGAGCTGTCAGAAGCTGATTCTCAAGCTCATCGAGCTCGGACATGTCTTCTACGGGAACGAGTGTCATGAGGACATCTCCTTCCTCGACCATATCATAGTTGCTTACGAGAACTTCGCTTACGGTTCTTCCCTCGAGGCCCTTGACCTCGATCTGGTTATCGGAAACGATCTGACCCGTCGCACTGTTGGTATATGACAGATTGCCTCGCATGGCCGTACCCGTAACAACCAGCGGGATGGTCATGTTCATGATCGTATTCGAGAAAAATGTAAGCAGGGCCAGTACGACCAGGAATACTGCCATGGCCCTGATAACCCATCTTCTGCTGCTCTTTTTGTTCTCGTGCTTCTTCATACTCTCCTCCGTTTACTTGACGCCCGATCTTGAGATTCCTTCTACGAGGTATTCCTCACCCCATAAGAAGATCAAAAGCGGCGGGATCATGTACAGCGCAGATGCGGCAAATGCAATACCGATCTCCGCTTCGTTTATCTGCGACAGAAATACTGACATCGGCTGTTTATCAACAACATTCAGAAGGACGAGCGGCTGCTCGACCATGTTCCAGTAATCTATAAATAGAAGTATCGTAAGGGCAAAGATAGCATTCTTACACAAAGGAACCGCTATCTTCGTGAATATCTGCCACTCGGTCGCACCGTCGAGCTTCGCGGCTTCGATGTATGCGATCGGGATCTGTCTCATGTACTTGGTAAGAAGGAAGATCGCGAATGTGGAGAATATACCCGGCAGTATGATCGCCCATCTTGTATTCAGGATACCGAGCTGCTCCGAGATCATGTAGTTAGGAACAAGTGTTACCTGGAACGGCATGAGCATGAGAATGATATATGAGAAGAACAGGATCTCTCTTCTCTTTCTTCTGTAACGCGCAAAGCTGTATGCCGCAAGACAGGATACGGCCATCTGACCGACAACGATAGGCACTACGAGAATAATCGAGTTCCAAAACTTAAGAAGATACGTGGGACTCATGAACAGAAGGTTCAGGTACTGCTCTATCGTTACTTTCTGGGGGACCAGCGTAAGCGTAGGCGACTGCGAAAGATAGGTAGCTCCGTTCTCCGCATGTCCCGACAGACTCTGGAATATAACACCGTAGTTATGTGCGATCTCTGCAGATGACATGAACGAGTTAAGGAACGTAAAGAATACCGGGATTATCGCAAGCAGCGATACGGATCCTGCAATGAGAATGCCGATAACAGTCGATATCCTGTGCATTATCATTCTTCTTCGAAGAACTCTTACGGATCTTGTCTTCTCTTTCTTGAAAAAAGCTTCGCGCTCGGCATCATTCATCTTCTCGAAAAAAGACGGTTCATGCACATACTTCGTGAAAACCTTACGTCTGGCGTTAGTAGCCGCGTCTCTTCTTTGCTGTTCGGTCATACTGCTCATGTCTTAACCTTCCATATCCGCATCGAACTTGGATTCCGCAAAGAACAGTGCACCGACGATAACTATCATGAATACACACATGATAATGGCGCCCGCGGACAGCTTACTGTAATCGAGGTTGGTAAATGCATTATTCATAAAATGCTGAAGCATGTATAAGTTACGGTAAGGGTGATCACCCGTGAGAAGGTATACTTCACGGAAGATCTTAAATGAATTGATAAGCGACATGATCGCTACGAAGAACAAGGTAGGTGCAAGGAAGTGCATCTTGATCCTGAAGAATCTCGTGATCGAACCCGCACCGTCCATAGTAGCCGCCTCAAGGATCTCCTGATCGATACTGTTAAGCGCCGCCAGAAAAAGCACCATGTTATAGCCTAAGTTCTTCCATAGGAATAAAGCCAGAATAACCAGCTGCGAGTGATCCGATTTAAGCCAGTCTATTCGCCCGTCTTCGAACAGCTTGTAAAGTCCCCAGCCGTTCGCCATACCGTTATAGCTGAAGAATACCTGCCATATAAGAACGACGGATGCTACGGGAACCATCATAGGGTTAAGAAGTATGCTTCTGAATACGCTCTCGCCGGGAAGCTTCGTGTTAAGAAGAATCGCGAGGAGCAGCGCGAGAACTACCGACAAAGGCACTGCGATTCCCGAGAATGTAAGGGAGTTCTTCGCAGAATTTATAAAAGCCTCGTTGGTAAGTACTCGCTCATAGTTTTCGATACCGACAAAATCTGTGTTGGTGGACGACCTCTGGAAAGAAGTCTTAAGTATCATAAGCAAGGGCAGGAAAAAGAATACCATTACACCGACAAGGCTCGGTGTGAGATAGCCTGTAAACATCGCCCAGTCTTTTATTCTTCTCTTACGGTGAAACCTCTTCTTGTTCTCATGCATCCGAGCAAGACGCTCGGGGTCGATCGCAAGAGCAGGATCAGCCTGCGGCTTGCGGTCGGCCCGGGTTTCTTTAACTTCTGTTATTTGATCGTTGTTTTTCTCTTCAGAAGAGGGCATGTAATCCTTTAATTACCTTCTCTCATTTATTACTGTCTGTATTCTGTCGTTAAGTACGGGAATGATCTGTTCGAGTGTCTTCTGACCTTCGAGGTATGCAGGGACCTCTTCTCTTAAGATGGCATTTACCGAACCGTCGTTGATATACATGCAGTCGAGCGACTCGACCAACTGCTCAAATGAAGTAACAAAAGACTCATCATAATAATCAACGCTCATTCCGTAGGAACGTGCCTCAGCCTCAGAGAATCTTCTCAAATTGGCATCGACCTCGTCGTTGTGGATTCCGATATATTTATCTCCGACAGTTGCAAAAGCCGCACGGTTAACACATACACCGTCCTGAGCACCGTAATACTCCTGGATCTGATCTCCGAGCAACAGGGAAACAAATTCCTTGCAGGCATCGGGCGCTATAGTCTGTGCAGAGATACCTACAGAATCATGGACGGTTATGGCAGGACCTCTTCCGTCATATGAAGGCATACCGACGAGAACCTTTCCGCTGGATGTTACATTGAAGTAATAGCCTACGTTCAGTACATTTGCTACGTATGCCGCACCCTCATCCATGTAATACTCTTCTTCGTCTTCACTCTGAAGAACTTCGTTTATATTAGACGCAGTAAACTCGGCAAGGGATCTGAATGCTTCGTTGTCATAATTAACCGCTCCGTCAGATACCATAAGGTCGGACATACAGTTAAGACAATTGATAAAGAAATACAGGCGGCCCTTATTGATGGGATCATGTCCGTTACACGGACCCTGAACGAATGCCGCATACTGATCGAATGTGAATCCGATCTGTCCGTCATTTACACCCGAAGCATCAGCAGCAAGGCCCTGAACACCGAAAGATACGGGAATCTGATACAGATTGCCGTTGATCTTGGCCGCTTCGAATACATTCGTATAGTACTTATCCGAACCGAGGTTCGTTGCTGCGAAGTCACTTAAATTAAGCAGATAATCATCATTATTAAGCATACCGAACTGGGTACCGTTGATGATGATATCGGGACCTGTACCGGACATGATATCGATCGCAAGCTGATTACCGAGATTGTTGGCGGCAGTCTCAAGATCCTGATCCGCATTCTCGCCGGTTGCATACTGAACAGTCGACGGAATCTGATATGACATATCAAGTCTCATATAATAATCGGGATTCGTCTCATTAAATGAGCAGATTGCACAAGCCAAAGGATAAGACATAGTATTAACAGAAGCAACATCAAGGATAGTCTTTCCCGCATTGGGATTACTGTCAGCCCTGTCGAAAATATAAAATACAGTCTTAACAGTATTGGAAGTCGCCGGATAGGGATTATAAAGAGTACCTGAGAAGATCGCTCTGCTCTCCGAGACCATAATAGGAGTAAATCTTCCTACTTCATATGCATTAACATTTGCATATTCATAAAGGAACAGAGGATCTATCGATCTGTTGTCATAGTTGATGGTATATAATCCTTCATTCTCGCTGACTACCGTACCGAGACCGGATACAGTCGTGATACTGCTGACATGAGAAGCAAGCCATGACATATCCTCATTGATCTTGGATGCAGTAAGTGCCTGCAGGTTGATCTCATAGAAAGCAGCCTCGCCGCCGCTTAATGTCGCAATAACTACCGCCTTGTTGTTACCGACATCTACAATACCCTGTATGTTATATACGGATGCCAGAGAATCGGCGTTTCTTAATTCGATCGTACCGGTATTGCCGTTAGCGTCTTCGACTACCAGTACATAATTGGTAACGTCACCGCTGAACCAGACCTCCGTTACCTTGTAATCCCCTACATCAACAGTACGCTCATTCGAACCGCCGTTGGCAACCAGATTGTCAATCAGACCGTCGTTCGCCATCGGAACAGGATCGCTGACCGTACCGTTATCAACATCGATATATATATTAAAATTATCGACCGCACCTGTAGAAAAAACATCACATTCAACATCCGCCATATAAGTATTGCCGGATTCGCGGATATTGGAGATACCGACATAATCATATCCGGTAAAGGATGCTGTTACATCATTCAGATTTACCGTATTAATGAGATCACCGTTAATGTCATATACATTGATCTCATCAATATTATACGGAGTACGGTCGTCGTTGTCGTAGTCAAAACCGTCGGGGAGCTTATAACTGCCGCCCTTTCTGAACACGAAGTTATCACCATGAACACCTATGAAATTACTGTAGCCGTAATCGACATTATCGGCATCAAGGCCGTCATCGATCTGGGCTACCGTAAGGTTATACCAGGGAGTATCGGATGCTATCTTCTCTCCGCCTCTTCCCTTCTTACAAGCAGTAAGCACGGGCACTGTCATTGACAATGCCAAACCTGCCGCAATAATCCTTGTGCTCTTTCTCATTTTTAACCCCCAAGCAAAATGAATACTAATTCTTAAACCCGTTATGTAAGGAATACCGGACTTCTCTTGACCGCCGTGGTCATGATAACGGAATTCCTTTCCCCTGCTCTTCTCATAAGGATCCTGCCGTTGTCGGAAGCAAGGCAAGCCGCCGCCGTACAATAATCGGAATCCAGTCTCTCATTCGAGAATCCGATATTAAGGGGGACTCTTACCGCCTTAAGAAGTCTCGAATCAAAATAAGTTACAAAGCATCCCAGATCTTCAGCGATCATTCTGACGGCGTCGCTGTCTTTCGAGAGCGCGGAAACCGCTACCGTAACGACCGCATCGGTATTGATGTGATGCTTCTGAATAGTTTCGCGGCAGACTCTCGATGCATACTCGGGATCCGTCCTTGCCGCAAGTTCTATGCCGAGCACTACGATCTTCGGAACCAAAGTAAGGACCTTGCCGTTCTTCTCGGTATCCTGAAGATCTGCGCATGTTATGAATATGGAGTACTTGTCTTCACTGTTGGCTGCAGCGTATGCCTGATTCAGTTCATTCTTCTGGTTGGATTGGAACAGGAATGTCCTGTAACTCAACGAATCGAGGACCGGCTCGCTCATCTCAAGAGGAAGATCGCTGTATACATCTACCGAACCGCCGTCCTTGATAAATGCCGCGATCTCCTTAAGAAGAGCATCATCGTCGGCTTTCATCTGATAGGACATTACCGTACGCATAAGATCGGGAGCGGTATCCTTAAGATCCTCTTCGCCGGAAAGGGCTGTGCAGCCTAAGATCGAAGTAATCTTATCGAGTATCTGATAAGTATTATATCCGCCGGGTCTTAAGATTCCGGCATACTTCCCGTCAGGAGTGATATTGATGATGGGATACTTTATATCAGAAGGATACAGGCGTTCAAGGAGGAGCTTAACGCAGGCTTCCTGGTACAGAAGCAACACCACCGTACCGTCTGCTCTCTGGCCTGAGGTACCGTAAACAGACACAAAGGACTCGAGATCATCGATCCATTCGCCCTCTGCCTGATCTATAAGTTTCTGTCCTGTCATTCTCGCTTTATCGGAGCGCGCGTAACAATAAAGATACATAAATGTAACTTCCTCCACGTATAGTTTATCAATAAAAGATAATTATGGAATAAATTTTTTGTGCTTTGATATTATTAAAGAAAACGAAAGGTAATCTGTTTATGAATATCGTAATCATGGACGGTTCCGCCGCCAACCCGGGAGATCTTAACTGGAAACCCTTCGAGAAACTCGGCAATGTTACAGCATACGACATCACACCTGCCGACAAGATAATCGAACATGCAGCGGGAGCCGCGGCTGTTATTACCAACAAGACTCCTTTTACCGAAGAAATCCTCGATAAGCTGCCGGATCTTAAGTATATCGGCGTTATTGCCACGGGCTTCAACGTAGTCGACCTTGAGGCATGCAGAAAAAGAGGGATTGCCGTCACAAATGTCCCTGAATACGGCACTTTCGCGACAGCACAGATGACTATAGCTCTTCTTCTCGAGCTCGCAGACAAGGTAGGTCTTCATAACGAATCCGTCAAGAACGGCGACTGGGTAAGATCCGAACAGTTCTGCTACTGGCTCTCTCCCCTTACGGAGCTTGCAGGCAAGAATATCGCCGTCGTCGGCATGGGCAAGATCGGCACACGCGTCGCTATCATCGCCGAAGCGCTCGGCATGAACGTACTCCCCGTACCCCATACGCTGAAGGACCCTGCGAAAGAATATGCTTTCGAAGATGCGGTAAAGAAGGCTGATGTCGTTACGCTGCACTGCCCTCTCACCGAAGAGACGAGAAACCTTATAAATAAAGACGTTCTGGAGACAATGAAAGACGGCGTATTCATCATAAATGCCGCCAGAGGACCGCTGGTCAACGAAGAAGATATGGCCGGGGCGCTCAGATCGGGAAAAGTTGCCGGATTCGGATGCGATGTTGTGTCCTTCGAGCCCATGAAGGCTGACAACCCGCTCCTTACGGCTCCCAACACTGTGATCACGCCTCATATCGCGTGGGCACCTCTCGAGACAAGAGCCCGTCTTATCGAAACTGCAGCAAATAATCTCAAACTGTTTATCGAGGGCAAAACCGGCAAAGATATCAATCAGGTAAACTGAGTCTCAAACGGGGACGGTTCTCAAATGGGACGTCCCATTTGAGAACCGTCCCCAATTGAGACATTAGACCGGGATGAGTTATTTTTCCGTAAACTATTGAAGGCATCTCGATTTGTTGCTCGAGATGCCCTCAACATGGAATAAGGGATAGATATAGAAAATTGTCTGTTTCAGCAACGAAGTGTTCCTTCGTTAAGTGAATGATAACAAGTTAAACGCTAATAATCAACGACAAAATTGATAATTTTTTATGACTATTCTCAGTCGTCTCTGATGATTCTCTGACCGACGTTTCCGAGTATTGTCAGAACTACGAATAACTCCAATGCGATAGCCATTTCTATGGCACATTCAGGGAACGAACGGGAGAAGAATCCTACGCAGGGTTTTGCAAGTGTAGCAGCAAAACTTGTCGTCGATAACAGATAGGCTCCCGTATACCCCACGATCCTCGCTCCGCAAAGTGATGTGAACAGTATCAATACCCATCTTTCGTACTTTACGGCGATGATACCGAGAACGATTCCGATGAGTCCGCCGATTACCGCTCCGATCAATATGGAAGACATGTCTCTGCCGAGGAAAGCCTGGAACAATCTTGCGAACATGAATCCGCCACCGACACCGGCAACGATCGCGCCCATGATCTCATAAAGGAAAAATCCAAGCGCCGCTCCTGCGATGACGCATACGCCAAGTACAAACGAATATCCTGCGCTGCCGTCCATCTCTCTGAATACGCCTTCACCGACAAAATCGGACACCACATTGGAGAATGCCAACTGACCGAGCATATAGCCACCGGCAGCACTCATAATGATAACGGCATATCTGTAGAAGTTGATTCCGAAGAATGTTACGAACAAACCGCCGATCAGGATCACGACCAGGAATAAATCATCAACGTTCATCTTCTCTTCCTTTCAAGCAGTCATCAAGGATCTGCTTTACCTCCGTTCTTGTGCTTGCACGGCACAGCGCGACCTTCATAGGAGCCGCGCCCGGGAAGCCCTTGATGTAACGGGGCATAACACTGCGCATCTCTTTAACGGCAGTATTCTCCCCGACTTCCTTTATTCTTCCGTCAAGTTCAATTATCAGCATATCACACTTTTCGCGTAAAGATATGTTTCCGTTATCTGTTACTTCTGTGTCATTCAGAAGATAATCTTTAACACTCCTGAACAGCCACGGGTTGCCGCATGCAGCGCGTCCGATCATCACGCCGTCGGCTCCAGTAACCTCCAGTATCCTTCGTGCAGAAGGACCGTCTGTTACATCGCCGTTGGCAAAGAAATAAACTCCGCTCCCGGCAACGCTCTGCCGCATCAGACGGATCTGTTCCCAGTCTGCCTGCCCCGCATACATCTGCACAGCGGTCCTGCCGTGAACACAGATCGCCTGCGCCCCGCTCCCCGCAAGCATCGAGGCGAATTCGGGACCGTTCTTCATATTCTCGGAGAAGCCGATGCGTGTCTTGACCGTGAGCACTTTGCCCAGTGATTCCGCGGTCCTGCGGCATTCACTGACTATTTTCGCGGCAAGCTCGGGCGTTCTCATCAGCCCGGATCCCGCTCCGGTCTTCACCACTTTCTGCACGGGGCACCCCATATTTATATCAAAGATGTCGACCTGCCCTAGAAGCTCATCTTCGCATATAAGCTTCATTGCCTCGGTAAAGTCTTCTGGAACATTTCCGAAAAGCTGTATGCACGTAACACCTTCCGTCTCCGGATTTATCCTCATGAACCGGTAACTCTTCGACAGTCCGTTCATCACGATAGAACGCGCACTCGTAAGCTCCGTGGGAGCGTAATCGGAACCCATGCCGTGACATATCCCCCTGTAAGTCACGCATGAGAAGCCCGCCATGGGAGACAGCGCAACCAAAGGTTTTGTTGTATCAAATAAGTCCGAAAAATCTCGTCTCATATGCCTTTACAGCCAATATACCCAGTCCCGTTCCGAGCACCATCGAGAAGAAGACATCGGTAAAGAAATGCACACGCAGATAGAGCCTGGATAAAGCTATGAGGCTCGCATAGATAAATGCGATTATGCCTATATCGCCGTTCATGTAGAAAAGCACCGTGGCAGCCGCGAACGAGCTTAAAGTATGCCCCGAAGGGAAAGAATAATCCCACGGCTGCTTGATCAGAAGTTTATAGTTCTTGTGAAAGAACGGGCGGTTACGCCTAACGACATTCTTGATGATCAGGTTGCCTATCGTAATGCAGAACAGCAGTGCGATCAGCATGGAGTAACCGAACTGGCGTCTGGGTGCATCCAGAGCCATCAGAATAAGAGCGCTGAATATCCAGATAAGGCCGAGATTGCCGGTCGAAGTTACGGCTACCATAAGATGATCCATGAACGGGGAATACAGGTAATCATGGAGCCTTTTGAGGTTGCGCAGCTCGAACAGGCAGAAGCGGCTGACCTGCTTGTCAGTCTCATTCTCGATCTGTCTTTGAAGCTTTTTTCCCTGCTCAACGTACTGCTGGGGCGACTCGATGATTATCCTTTTCATAGGACAGATTCTAACACAGGTGGTCCTGAACAGGCATAATTTTCATACATTTGACACTTGTAATTCATTATATAGCGCGTGAAAATATAATCCGCGACTAATTATGGAGTGTGCTTATGGAAGATTGTCTTGTTTACTTTTTCACGGGTTGGATCGACAGCGGTAAGACTACCGTCATAGGCGAGTGGGCTTCTAACGAAGCTTTCAGAGGAAGAAAGATCGTCATCCTGGCAACAGAAGACGGCGACGTCGAGTACGACGACATTAACTTCCCCGACGGCACACCCGTCATAATCGAGAAAGAGACGACTGAAGTCAACCGCGACCTCATGTTCAGGATCGAAGCCGAGCACAAGCCCGATGTTATCTTCATCGAGTGGAACGGCTCCGTGTCTCCCGGAAAGTTTTTCGACGAGGTCGATGTTCCCGAGAGGTGGGCTCTTGCAGCCGCAGTCGTTGTTATAGACGCAACAACTTACAGCGAATACTACAGAAACATGCAGACTTTCTTCGCAGACTACTACCGTTACTGCGACACCGCGATCTTCAACCGCGTAGATCCCGAGGTGAACAATATCCCGAAGTTAAGAGGCTCCGTTAAGTCTGTTAACCCCGGCGTGAACCTGCAGTTCATAAGCAAAGATGACCAGGTGCTCGATATCGGCAACTACCTGCCCTACGATCTTAATCAGGAAGTGTGCGAGATCACTCCCGACGACTTCGGTCTGTTCTGGACGGACGCGCTCGATAATGTCGCCAGATATAACGGCAAGAAGGTCAAGCTCACGGGTCAGGCTGTTACATTCCGCGAATTCAAGGGCAAGGCATTCGCTCTTCAGAGGCAGGCATATACATGCTGCTCTGCCGATATCGGTCAGATCCATCTGCTGTGCTTCTATGACTTAAAGCCCGGATTCCCCGTAGGACAGTGGCTTAAGGTAACAGGCACCGTCAGATATTTTGAAGACAAGCAGAACGGTCAGAAGGTCGACGTTCCCTGCCTCGAGGTCACGGACTATGCGATTACGAGCAAGCCCGAGACCGAGATAATATATTTCAGCTAATAATAGAAAGAAGGTATTTATATGGCAACAAAGGTAGACGTTTTCTCAGGATTCTTGGGAGCCGGAAAGACAACGCTCATAAAGAAGCTTATCTCCGACGGCTACGACAAGCAGAAGATCGTATTGATCGAGAATGAGTTCGGACAGATCGGTATCGACGGAGGCTTCCTGAAGGAGTCAGGCATCGAGATCACGGAGATGAATTCCGGCTGTATCTGCTGCTCGCTCGTAGGTGACTTCGGCACTGCTCTGAAGGACGTTATCGACAGATTCCACCCCGACCGTATCGTTATCGAGCCTTCGGGCGTAGGCAAGCTCTCCGATGTAGTCGCAGCAGTTAAGAAGGTCGACGACACGGAGATCTGCGGCACCGTAACGGTTATCGATGCAAGCAAGTGCAAGGTTTATCTTAAGAACTTCTCCGAGTTCTACGAGAATCAGATCAAGTACGCAGGTACGATCATCCTCTCGAGAACTTCCGACATCAAGCAGGAGAAGCTCGACAAGGCTGTTGAGCTCATCAAGGAGATCAACGACCATTCACAGATCATCACCACTCCCTGGGAGCAGCTTTCCGGAGCTCAGATCTTAAGCGCGATCGAGAATCCTCTTACAGCCGCCGACATGGCTGCGGCTCTGGCTGAGGCCGAGGAGCACGAGCATCATCACCATC
>JAGAXM010000010.1 GCA_017940895.1 Clostridiales bacterium
ACTCCTTGAATACGGAAGCCTCTCCACCCATCATCACGTTCGAGCGTGATTTGTGGCGTATCTTCCGTTTTACATACAAGCGACAATTCTTCATCCGTCTTACCTATAAAATAGAAATCGGACTCTGTGTTGATACTCGATGCGTCTGCCACTTTACAAACAGTAAGTTTATAATCTATTTTCTTCAGTTCCATCTGTAGTTCCTCCCATATAAAATCCGATTTGTCTTAGTCATATATCCTGTTGATTATCTCAACTAAGCACCTATCTTTATCGTAGTAATTATAGCATTGTCCATTTATGCAGTAATATCACACTGGGTTCGGTGGAAAGGGATAAACGAAGGATAGAATGACATCTATTATCCTTGTAACCCCTGTAGTTATTAGGGTTTCAGGCTGTTCGCCGTATCCTGCCGTGGCACACGAACAGTATTTTTATCATGATTACGATTTACCACAAAATTCAAGGAAAAGCCATTCGATGTTCTCACTTCTTATGTGATCCATCCTGACAAGGTCCGATGTGACCGGAAACGGTAATTCATTTGTGTCCATATTCTTCTCTCTCCTTTTATCTATTGGGGGGCAGAAGCATATTTACACCTCTACTACACTTATGTGGACAAATAAATGAAGATTTTACAGTTGCCAAACTCTTGGATCGTTTAATTGCTAATATTATAATCGTATTGAATGATTTACGGGAAGGAGACGAGATTAATTGCACACATTCATAATGGGGATCATCTTCCTGATTCTGGGAGGATGGCTTTACGGCAATATCTGCGAGAGAGCCTTCAGGCCGGATGACAGAAAGACTCCCGCATATGCGAAGAATGACGGCGTCGATTATGTCCCCCTGCCCAAGTGGAAGAATGCGCTCATAAATCTCCTTAACATCGCGGGAACAGGCCCGATCCTAGGTCCCATACAGGGCATCCTCTTCGGCCCCATAGCATTTATTACCATCCCCATAGGCTGCGTCATAGGCGGAGCCGTTCACGATTATCTGTCCGGCATGATCTCCGTCCGCGAGGGAGGCATACAGATGCCCGAGCTCGTACGAAGGACCGCCGGCAAATGGATACATAAGATCTACACTGTATTCGTCTGCCTTGTCTTATTCCTCATAGGAGTCGTATTCATATACACTCCGGGCGACATTGCGGCAACGCAGCTGTTCGGCTTCGGCGGAACTGCGAAAGAACCTTCGACATGGGTGATCTACGGCGTCATCTTCGTGTACTATCTCATAGCCTCTGTCTTTCCCATAGACAAGATCATCGGCAGGATCTATCCGCTGTTCGGCGCGGTGCTCATACTTTCCGCCATCGGGATATTTGCCATGCTGCTTACCAAAAACTCGCCCATGACAGACCTGATGACATACCGCGGGAGCATAAATCCTGACGGCGGACTCTTAAATGGAAAATACATTCTCCCCGCATTCCTTCTGATCACCATCGTAATACTTCATCTCTACCACAGATTCTCCGGCAGGATCAAAGACAGTAAAGCGACCGGCGTCTACTTCGCCTTCGGTCTCGTCCTCATACTCACAGCGCTTGCCGTCTTCGCAGTAATGCTCATAAGAGGCTACGACCTCGTCGAACTGTGGGACCCGCACACCGTTAACGCCTTCAACTACAACAACTACTTCGAGTCCGAGCACTTCATCCCGGTATTCTTCGTTACCGTGGCCTGCGGTATACTCTCGGGATTCCACTCGACCCAGATCACTCTCGTCACACGCACTCTCGAGAGCGAAAAGGAGGGTCGCACGGCCTTCTACAATATGATGATCGCAGAAGGCTTCATCGCTATGGTCTGGGCGGCAGGAACTATGGCAATGATAAGCCTCGGCGCCGAAGAGGCCGGCATAACCATCGCACAGACGGACGCGGGATGGAGCTATCTTGCCAATGTCAACGGCGTCATTCAGCCTATCACCGCAACCAGCGTAGTCGGTGTGGTCTGCAAGAATATGCTGGGCCCTGTCGGAGGAATGATCGCGGTCATCGGAGTCATCATACTTCCCGTCACGAGCGGCGACACCGCATTGAGATCCATGAGGCTAATCCTGGCAGACACATTCGGCATCAAGCAAGACAGCGGCCGTAAACGCCTGCTGCTCGCACTTCCCGTATTTGCCGCAGCACTCCTCGTACTTATCTGGGCAAAGAACGATCCGAACGGATTCAATACCATATGGCGTTACTTCGGCTGGTCCAATCAGACGCTCGCAGTCTTCGCGCTCGCCGCGATCACGATCTGGATGATGCAGCATGACCGTAAAAAGTTTATGTGGCTGCCGGTGATACCGCTTTCTTTCTACGCCTTTATCACCTGCTCATATCTTCTGAGCTCGAAGATCGGTCTGGGTCTTTCTCACAACGTCTCGATCATCGGCGGCCTGCTTTTCGCACTGACGGTAACAACGGCCGTAGTCGTGAAGGGAAATACTCGAGGTACAGAATCCTCGTAAATACTGTTGCCGTGACATACAAACAGAATTCTTATCATAAGTTGTCCCTTCAAAATTAATGCGGCCTGGAGAATTATTCCGGACCGCATATATATCAGATCTTAATTAAACCCGCCGTATCAGAGCAGAGGAGTCTCGTTGAACTGTGTTCTGTCACTCTTGTTAACATGGATGAACATGTTGTGCAGAAGGTTAACGCTCGTGAGGATTACTTCTCCCTGATTGAGCTTTCTTACGTGCTTGATGGCGTAATCATCGAGATGGCTCTCTACCGCGTGGATTTCATCGTTAAGCATGAGTCTGTGGATAAGGAGCGTACCTACCTGACCGAAGAGAACCGTAGAAACGTCCTTAGGGTTCTGTGTTGTCAGATAGAGGAAGATACCCTTCTTACGTCCCTCTCTTGCAAGGAGAGTAAGACCGCCGTGGAATTCCTTCTCGGAATATCTGGACTTGGCATATCTGTGAACCTCATCGATGAAGAATACGAACGGACAGATATTGTCTCTGGAAATAACGTAATTACTTACGAGGTCGATTACCATTCCGCCGATACCCTCGGAAGCACCGAGTTGTGATGTATCGATATAAAGGCTGGCATCAGGAAGATGAACGAACTCATCGATTACATCGAGGAGGTTATACATGCTCGGGTCGTTCGAGAAGAACGTCAGGAAGCTTGTATTTGTCATCTGATACTGGATCTTCTGAACAAGGGAAGCATTGGAGTTAGCCTTGAGCGAATCGTAGCAGTATCTGAAGTTGTAGTTATTGTCTCTGTCAGGCTCGCATACAGACTCGGCCTGGATCTGCTCAGGAAGCAGCTCGATATTAAAGTCTGTATCGCCGTTACTTACGGATGCGAGATTCTCCTGAACCTCATCGATGCTCTCACCGACCTTGGGGTAGTAACCTTCCTCGCCGATCTTCTTCATGTAACGGAGGGATGTGATAGCCTCGGAAAGAACGGCACCCTGGCTGCTGTTCTCCGTCTCGAAAAGCTTCTCCCACTGTTCCATTGTGATCTTACTCGGGGAGATCGTAGTATCTACACCGAGGGTAAGCTTCGTGATCTCATCGTCGGAAAATGCGTCTCTGTACTCACCTGTAGGGTCGATGATAAGAGCCTTACGGCCTGTGGATACGACCTTGTCGAGAATAGCAAGAGCTGTAGTGGACTTACCGCTGTTCGTAGCTCCGATACATACGAGGTGACGGTTGAACAAAGTACTCGGCTTCAGGGATACCTGAGCCTGAGATCTGTTGATGAACGTCGCGAACGGAGGAAGCGGTTCTTCGTCCTCATGTGAGAACTCAAGAGACTGCAGGAACAGCTCATAAACATGATCTGTCGCGATATAGACCTTGTCGGTAATACCGAGAGTCTTAAAACCTGCAAGTTCAAACTTATTAGATTCGGGAGTCATAAGAGCGATCGTATCGATACTGATCTCATGGTAGTCATTGGTCTTCTCATCGGCGATAGAGCTCATCTCGAAGATGCTCTTTCTGGACGCCTTGTTCTCGAATATCTCTCCGAGGAAAAGACCCAAAGTCGAATCTACGATAACAAAATTGTTGATGGAGTTCGGAAGGAAGGATTTATTGAATCTGCTTCTGTCTGAGATGATCTCAAGGTTATCGATCTGCGCGATGGAGCAACTTCTGTAAACCTGCGTAACCTTTCCTAAATAGTAGTCTTGAAGATTTACACCTTCATAAAGCTGTTCAAGTGTCATTTATAGCCCCCGCTTAATATGTATGTGAGTCAGGTCCGAGATGGACCTGTTTATTATATTATAGGTTGGCGGGTTTGGGAAAGAGTTACTTTTATGTAAAGAAAGAAATAATAAAGCTTCAATATACTTCACATTTATCCGGCCAGGCTCTGCACACAAGATTAAGTCCGTACTCTCTTGCAAGCTCCACAGACTCCGCGGTCGGGACCGATTTGGACACCAGGACCGGAATCCCCGCTGATATCACTTTCTGCACCATATCCACGGGAACCCTTCCGGACGTAAACAGCATACAACGGAAAAGATCAATTCCGTTTAACAAAGCAAATCCTACCGCCTTATCGACGGCATTGTGCCTGCCGATGTCCTCACTTACGAAAAGAGTCTCGCCTCCCGACGCGAGGATGCACGAATGCGTTCCCCCGGTCTTCCCGTGAAGCGCAGTTTCTTTCGAGAACTCCCCGGCAAGTGCAAAGATCTGTTCCGGTATCAACTCAGCCTTCGGAAGTTTCTTAAGCACATACCCCTTAAGATTCGCGGCAAACACCTTGTTCCCGGTGCAGCAGGACTTATCCTCGCTGATGACGTGATCGAGAGTAACGGCATTATTAAGAAACACCCTTGCCGTCAGATACTCCGGACAGAAGAGGATCTTATCTATATCCTCTCCCTTGCTTATAAGCCCGTCCGTAAGCAGCCTGCCCGCGACGAGCTCCTTCAGATGATCCTTCGTGCATACAAGCCTGTATACGGGCTGCTCGTTAACCGACACATTAAGGACATGCTCCGATATGACGGAAGTCTTCTTCTGCTCTTCCCGTCCGTCGGGATATAAGACCTTACTTACAAGTTCTGCTGTATTCTCACTTGCCATATAAGCATTATATTACTTATCGAGAATACCTGCCGCCTCCTCAAGAAGTTCGATTATCGGCAGATGCTGCGGGCATACCGCTTCACACTGGCCGCACCCCACACAGTCCGACGCCTTGCCGGATCTCCGGATAAGTCCGGAATAAAAATTCTTGGATCTCCAGTCATCCGGATAACGTCTTAACGTGTTGATCGTACGGAATATATCCGGAATGCTTATACTCATCGGGCATCCGTCAACACAGTACTTGCACGAAGTGCATCCGATCTGAGACATACTGAGGATCTCGTCTGTGACTTCATCTATAAGACGGAACTCGTCATCATTCATCGGTTCGAAGTCCGTAAAAGTCTTAATATTGTCGTCCATCTGGGTCTCATCAGACATACCGGAGAGTATTGTCATGACGCCCGGCAGTGATCCGACATATCTTAAGGCCCATGAAGCGACGGAATCGTCAGGGCGGACCGCCTTGAACTTCGCCTCTATCTCAGGAGCCATGTTCGCGAGCATACCGCCCCTTACGGGTTCCATTACAATGATCGGGATATTACGCTTCACCAGAATATCGTACAGGGCCTGCGACTGAACAACCGGGTTCGTGCGGTCCAGGTAATTCAACTGTATCTGAACAAATTCGACTTCGGGATGCGAGTCCACGATCTGCTCAAGAAGCTCGGGCGATCCGTGGAAGGAGAAACCGAAGTGCTTTATCCTTCCCTCTTCTCTCATCTTAATGCCCCAGTTGAAGCAATCGTACTTCACATAAGTATCGTAGTTATTGCCGTCCTCAATGGAATGAAGAAGATAGAAATCGAAGTAATCAACCCCCGCCCTCTCCAGCTGCTCATTAAACAGGCGGTCGACATCGCTTGCCTGCTTTATCTCCCACGCGGGAAGCTTAGTCGCCAGCATAAAAGAATCTCTGGGATATCTTTTGACAACAGCTTCTCTTGCTGTCACCTCCGACTTACCGCCGTGATAGACATATGCGGTATCAAAGTAATTAAGTCCCGCCTGCATATACTTATCGACCATTCTGCATACATGCTCAAGGTCGATCGCGCCGTCTTTCTCGGGAAGACGCATCAATCCGAATCCAAGCTTAGGCATTTCATTAAGGTTGATATTCATACAGGTACCTCCAAGGCAAGATGTGCCGCGCTTATTTACCCAGATACTCAAGGCAGAGCATTGTCAGATCATCAAACGGTTCGGTGCCCTTGGTATATTCTTCCACCGCACTTCTCATCGCGTTTATGACCTTCTCCGGACTTGAATCTTCCATACGGTTAAGAACATCCAAAGTCCTCTTCATACCGAACATCCGGTTCTCGGAATCAACGGCTTCCGTCAGTCCGTCCGTATACACGAACAGCTTCGTTCCGGGCTCGAGAGTCATCTCATACTCACGGAATCTTACTGTCTCCATACCTCCGAGGACGAACCCGTGGGCATCCTTGTACACCTCGGCATCAGTACCGAACTTCTTGATTATCGGATACTCGTGCCCGGCATTCGCTGCTGTAAGTTTTCCCGTGGAAAGCTCGAGAATGCCGAGCCAAACGGTAACGAACATCTCGGCCTGGTTGTTACGGCACAGTGCTTCATTGGCCTTGCTTAAGATCTCGGCGGGAGAGGAGCTTACCATCGCGATACTGTGAAGGACCGTCTTCGAGTTCATCATGAACAGGGCAGCCGGGATTCCCTTGCCGCTTACGTCCGCGATGACCATGCACAGGTGATCGCCGTCAATGAGGAAGTAATCGTAGAAGTCTCCTCCTACCGCTCTCGCGAAATCCATGGACGCGTGGAGATCTATCTCCTTCTTAGCGGGGAAAGGCGGAAAAACATTCGGCAATATGCTCTGCTGTATCTCCGCCGCCAGATTCAGTTCCTTCTCCGCAGACATCGTCTTCAGGCTCATCTCGATATTAACGATGCAGTACATAAGAAGCATGATGACCGTGATGACACCGTAGCTTACAGACAGCCCGAACTCCATCATTGTTATTACACCCACGACGGTCGGCGCGATAACATAAAGCACAAGGATAACTATCTGCCTTCGCTCCATCTTCTTACGCCCGTGGATGATAAGGATCATAGTGATAGCGGATACCGCGAACATATAGACCATAGACAGAGGATAGAGCCACGATCTCGAATAAAAGCCGTCCGCACCTACGGTAAAGTACATTCCCGCGAATACATTGACCAGCCTTAGCAGGACCGCCGCATACATTCCGGCCTTAAGAAGATTATCGATCTTTTTTATAAGAGCCTCTTCCGCCCTGAGCATATTCTCGACATAACGCCAGAACAGATAGCAGCCCAAAGGCAGACACAGATAATACAAGGTATTTGCAATTATATTAACGGTCCTGAATGCAGGAAGACCGTTTACGAGCCAGCAATAAAGATCAGAAAACAACCCAAGGAACGTAACGTTTATCAGCGCCTTGTAGTACCTCATCACGGGATTATCCGAGTTCGGATCAAGCGAACAGCAGATAAAGATGACGACAATGACGATCATGCCGAACACATCTATTCCGATATTCATGTAATAAATGGGCTCAAGACCTTCAGTGCCTCTTAATACGACCGCGGCCATACTAAGCACGATGAGCACAAAATAAGTGATCCATATCAGAGTGGAGTTCTGCTTTAACTGTTTATCTAATTCCTTCAATAATCTCCCTCTCTGTTCAAGCGGACTATAATAGGATTATATCAAACCGCCCCTGCCTTTGCGGATATTATCTGCGATCTTAAGGAAACTGTCGGCTTTCATTATCGCGATACCTGTACCCTCGTCTCCGAGCACGACAAGGCGGTCGCCGGAACTTATGTCGAAAACCTTTCGGGCTTTCGCGGGGATCACGATCTGCCCCTTATCTCCTACCGTGACCACGCCGAAAAGGTATTTTCCCCGCGGCGCGACACCGAGTCCCAGGTTGTCTTCAGGCACATGGTTAACAAGATCATCCAAAGACACCCCGAAAGCCTCCGCGAGAAGACGGCTCTTCTCAAGGTCGGGAACGGACTCGCCGGATTCCCATTTCGCGACGGCCTGACGTGTGACGCCGACCTTGTCTGCAAGATCCTCCTGTGTCATACCATGGAACTTACGAAGCGAGACAAGATTATCCTTTAACATTTTTGTTTACCTTCTTTCCGCTTATGCCGAGCACCGCCCATCTTATGAACGGTATTCTCGAGAAGACCTCATTTATCAGGAACGAGCCGCCGAAGCCTGCCGCCACACTTATTATATATATAAGCCATGCGGGCAGGATACCCTTCGATGCGATGAACAGAGCAACGGACGAGATGCCGAGATAATGGAACACGTAAAGCCCGAAGCTTCTCTTGCTCATCCATGCAGTAAAGACGTTTCTGAAGTCCAGGAACTTTGCTCCGAGCGAAAGTACCGCGATGCTCATGAAGTAAGAGCAGAAGCAGAAGCTCCATGTTCTGTTGACCGGTGCATCAGGGTAAGATTCGCCGAAGTTAAGCACTGTGAAAGCCACAACGGAAGCAACGCCCAATCCCGCGAACAGCCACCAGAATCTCTTGAGCTTATCGATGATCTCATCGTGCGAGAAGATGAAGTAGCCCAGTAAAAATGCTATGCCGTACAGACCGAATCTGTAGACTACGATCACGGGTGTATTAAGAATCTGAGCCGCACCCCAGACAGGAAGTGCCATGAGGATAATGACAATAAGGTTTGCTTTACCGCCCAATTTTCTGAGGCGTCCCTTCTCCAATGCGCGTACAGGGATAAGAACGAGTGACAATACCCACAGTACCTGAAGGAACCACAGAACTCCCGTTCCGCTTAAGCACTGAATAAGAAAACGTATCGGGGCAGGTACTGCAGATGTATCAAGGTCTGCGCCGGAAAGCTGCATGCTGACGTAGCCCTGTACCCAACCGAATACAAGAACTCCGATCGTTGAAGGAACAAGAAGTCTTGTTGTTCTGGACTTGATGAATTCCTTGGCAGAGTGATTATCAAGATAGAGCTTAGAGCTTATTCCTGCAACGATGAACAGAGCCGTCATAAACCACGGAAAGACCGCATACTGGAATACCTCTCCCGGAATGAACGGCGTGCTTGTGATCATACCTAATGTACCCGGATAATGCCTCGCGCCGTAAATATAGAACAAGTGGTACAGGACGACCAGAACCTGAATCATCCATCTTACGTTGTCCAAATAGTGCTTTCTCATATTTATCCCACCTTTGCAACTATCGTTAACATAATTCTATAAGCACAGCAATAGACAGTCCACCAAGCAAAGCGAACATTTCATAGCGGTTTATGTTAACTTTCGTTGCAAACCCCGGTTACTGTAACGGCTTAAACAGCGGGATATCCACATCCGGAAGATCATCTGCATCCGGAAATTCTTCATCAAGATAAGAATAATCTGCAGGCTTCATTCCGTTCGGGATCAGATAGTCATTTCTGAAACTTCTGAAGTATTTGGACATGACACTTCTGTCGACATCACTGCTCGCCCAGATAAGCTTTATCGGATGTTCGGAATATTCATCAAATCCGCCCGTGCTGTCGCCCAATATATTTGACTTTGTAAGACGCTTGGACCAGAACCACAGAGAGAAAATAGTTCCGAGCGCGCCTCCGGCAAGGATCGATAAGATCAGTACAAGTATAAACTTAAGCATTATCCCTGCCTCCCTCTTACATACTTCAACGTCTGCGATGACTTCGTCAGGCGAAGCGTATCCCGGAATCTTCTGAGTCTGTTTATTGCACCGGCTGCGGCCGCACTTACACCTGCGCCTACGTATACCAGGAACTGTACAAGATTCGGATTAACATCATCGTTATACATCCAAAGAAAGAACGATATAACGTGATACAGGATATATGCGAACCCCGCCGCCATTATAAGCGCCGACAATCCCGTAAGTGATATGAACCTCTTCTTGTCGAAAGGAAATGTTCCGACTACTTTACCCGTGTCTCCGTTAACCAGAACGGTAAGAGGCTCCCCGTTAAACTGCATCGTAATGAACCACGCAGGAAGCATGGCATAAACTTTGTCATCATTGATCTCGGTATAGGCATAACTGTCTACTATCCTTACATTGTCCGCGTGAACATCGCGGACGATCTCACTTCTGAACATCTCATCGGAACGGCGGTTGGCAGCATTTATGATCTCCTGCTCGTTAAGATCGGACATATCCGAATAGAAACCCGCCAGATAATTCTCGTTGAATGGCTTAAGTGCCGTCAGATCAAACGGTTCAAGTTTCTCGGAAGTATAATCGTTCAGAGCCTTCGAAGCATCGAGAAGAAGATTATTGAATGTGCAGTATCCCGCCCTCTCGTAATAATGGGTCTCCGTTCTCTTGCCGTTCTGTACTTTTCCTTCAATAAAAGATGCATTATAGTGCTCAGCATTCACGATCCAATAGGGAATGTAAATACCCCTTACCGCCTCGGGCTTAAAGTGCTTGATATGATACGGCACAAAGAAACTCTTCCGGATCCTTGCGCGAAGGATCATTACCGCCTGTTCCTTCGTTATCGAGAATGGCAGAATGAACTCGGGACGCCTCTGTTTTGCCACTCTGTTAAATACAACAGCGGGATTGCCGCAGTAGATGCAGTACGTCGATACCTCGGTACTGTTGACTATGATCTCGCCGCCGCAGTGATCGCATACATAGATATTACAATCCATGTATTGCTCTTCATATTCCGTCCTGTCCTGAACCTCAACATCGCGCACATCAAAGAACGCTCCGCACATCTTGCAGGACATCTTATTTCTTGCCGGATCAAATATCAGGGTTCCGCCGCAGTTCTGACATAAAGAAGCCATTTACTATCCCCTTCTTCAGACTTATTCCACTGCCATTATATCAGGATATATCTATCCAGTAGCGTTCAAGATACAGACCGCGGTTCTTCTCAAAAACGGTGGATTCATATATACCGCCGTTACTCATTATCACCCCGCGGCTTCCCTCATTTCCGCGGATACACGTCACGAGAACCATTTCGAGCCCTATCTTACGGCATTCCTTAAGTGCCATCTTAAGCATCTTCGTACCGTACCCGTTACGTCTCTCCCCCGGCGATACGCAGTAACCTATGTGCCCGCCGTATTTCTCCAGGAACGGATTGAGACTGTGACGGATCTGTATCATGCCGACGATCTTCTTATCCTCTTCTCTTACGCATATGAATTGTGTCGCGGGTACAAGTCCGGGGCGCACTTTGTTCGGGTCTTTACATGCCGTCACGAAAGCGATCCAACGTTCGGGATCATCATACATCTTAAGTGCACCCGTGCCGTCCATGGTGTCGCTGCACAAAAGTAATTCTCTTCGGAATTCTTTTATCTGCCTGGCATATTCCACAGTCGGTTCGAGAAGTATCATATATACATTATAACCTATCCTTGTAGTATTATATTTTTATGATCGAATTCAGAATTGCTACAGCCGGGGATATAGATCTTATGATGAGCAGCCGTCTTGAGATGCTGCATGTTGTTAATGATCTGAGTGTCGATTACGAATTCTCTGATGAGCTTATTGATTACAGCAGAGAGTATTTTCTGAACGGCGATCAGACTACGGTCCTCGCACTCGACGGACAGACTGTGATCGGCTGCGCGTCCATGAGTTACATGACGATTATGCCGACATTCTCACACCCGACCGGGAAACGTGCTCACCTTATGAACGTCTACACTAACAGTAATTACAGGAGACAGGGCATCGCACGCAGGATGGTTACGATGCTTATCGATGACGCATGGGGAAAAGGCGCCACCGAGATAAGCCTCGATGCGACCGAATCCGGACACCCGTTATACGAGTCTTTGGGCTTTAAAGATTCGAAAGAGTGCATGGTGCTTGTACGTACTTAAACTTCTCATAATAAGGGGGTTCTTTTATGAGCTACGAATCAGAAAGAAAAAGACTGCTTGAAGGCAAACTGTACTGCCCTTTCAAGATCCTCGATGACACATGGAATGACGTCCATAAGGCTCAGAAGGAATTCAACGAATCCGAATTCTGGCATGACAACACCGCTTTCGAGAAGCTTAAGAAGTGCTTCGGAAGTGCGCCGGATGACCTCGTTCTGATCGCACCCGTATACTTCAATCACGGAGACAAAGTTTTCTTCGGCAAGCACTTCTTCGCGAACGCAGGACTTACCATCCTCGACGAGAACGAAGTCAGATTCGGCAACGACGTAATGCTCGGGCCCAACTGCAATATCCTTGCCGCTTCCCACCCGACCGACGCGGTCATACGAAGAGAGGCTCTCGTCTATGCCCTTCCGGTTACCATCGGCAACGATGTCTGGATCGGCGGCAACGTTACGATCAATCAGGGCGTCACGATAGGAGATGAAGTCATTATCGGTTCCGGCTCCGTCGTTACCAAGGACATCCCTTCACACACAATCGCAGCAGGCAATCCCTGTAAGGTTATCCGCGAACTTACCGACGAAGATAAGAAGTACTGGGAAGATCAGCTTAAAGAATATCAGGACTACTGCAAAGAAGAAGAAAGCAAATGACCAGGAAAGCCCGACTTATTACAGATAAAGATAAGACGATCTCCGTTATCGACGACAGACTCTACGGCTCATTCATCGAGCATCTGGGAAGAGCAGTCTACGACGGCATATACGAACCCGGACACCCCTGTGCTGATGAAGACGGATTCCGCACGGACGTCATCGGTCTTGTAAAGGATCTTAATGTCCCTGTGGTCCGTTACCCCGGAGGCAACTTCGTCTCGAATTATTTCTGGGAAGACGGCGTAGGTCCCAAAGAAAACCGCAAGAAAAGGCTCGACCTGGCGTGGAGCACAACGGAACCCAACGAAGTCGGCATCAGCGAGTTCGTTAAGTGGGCAAAGAAGGCAGACACCTCGGTCATGATGGCAGTCAACCTCGGCACTAGAGGAACCGCCGACGCACTTAATCTTCTCGAATACTGTAACCTCGACACCGACAGTTACTATGCGAATCTCCGCCGTGAGCACGGCGATGAGAAACCGTTCGGCTTTAAGCTGTGGTGCATGGGCAACGAGATGGACGGACACTGGCAGGTCGGACATAAGACGGCATACGAATACGGACGCCTCGCAGCAGAGACCGCGAAAGCCATGAAGATGATGGACGACTCGATCGAATGCGTCGCCTGCGGAAGCGCGAACATCGACCAGCCTACGTTCGCGACCTGGGAAAAGGAAGTTCTCGAACAGGCATATGAATATGTCGACTATATCTCACTGCATCAGTACTTCGACAAGAAAGACGGCACTACGGAAGACTTCTTCGCATCGATCGATAATCTCGACGAGTTCATCAACACGATCGCTTCCATATGCGACGATGTAAAGAAAGCCAAGAACAGCGATAAGACAGTATATCTTTCTTTCGACGAGTGGAACTGCTGGTATCACACAATCGCACAGGACGATGAGCGAATGAAGAACGATCCGTGGGGACTCGCTCCTCACCTTCTCGAAGACGACTATACCTTCGAGGATGCGGTAGTAAACGGTCTCGCGCTGATCAAGTTCATCAACCACTCCGACCGCGTCAAGATCGCGTGCCTCGCGCAGCTCGTAAACGTGATCGCTCCGATTAGAACGGAGAAAGAGGGTCCCGCCTGGAAGCAGACCATCTACTACCCTTATGAGCACGCGTCAAAGTACGGAAGAGGAACGGCTCTCAGGGCTCAGATCATCACAGACACACACAACACCGTCAAGCACGGCGAGGTTACCGACGTCGAGGCTGCCGTTGTCTTAAGTAAGGATGAGGATCTGCTGACTGTTTTCGCAGTTAACAGGAACGTCAATGAAGATATAGAACTCGAAGTAGAACTTAACGGGTTTGAAGGCTTTACTGCAGCATCCTGGCAGGCGCTCGAGAGCGACGACATGCTCCTCACGAACGACGCCGGTAACGAACGCGTCAAGCCTGCAGACAAGACAGAAATCATTTTCGGGAACGGAGTGCTCAAGGCCACGCTCAAGTCTTCTTCCTGGAATGTGATCGTATTAAGAAAAGCAGCCTGATAAGGATCAGGCTTCCATATTCATATACTTCTCGAAATATTCCTTGTACAGAGCCTCGCTCTCGGGATCCTTACGCTGCTTGAAGTCGTGCATATATGTATCCCCGCTCTGTTCCGTCTTGAAACGGTAGACGATAGCCGCGATGTTCATGCTGTGGTCGGCGATCCTTCCGCAGCTGTAGAGAATATCGTTAAAAACAAAGCCGTGATTCGGAGTACATACGCCGGTCGACAGTCTCTCTACGTGATTAGCCTTGAAGTTGTCGCACATCTCACTTATTACGATACGGAGCGGTCCTATCTCCTTGGCAAGATCGGCGTTCTCATTCTGATAGCACTCGATCGTCTTGGAATATACTTCCTTAACAGCCATGATCAGTTTCTTAACTTCATGATTCGCATCGGGAGAGAATACGATCTGTTTCCTCATTATCTCTTCTGATGAATTAGCCATATAAGATGCATGGTCTGCGATTCGCTCAAATTCACCTACCGCCTGCAGCATCCTCGATGCTTTGTTCTTATCGACTTCGGACAGATGGTGTGTAGTCGTCAGCTTCATAAGGAACGATCCTATGAGGTCCTCGTAGTTATCGACCTTCTCCTCGTTCTTCTTTATAAACTCGAAGTCTTCATCGTTGTATCCGTTAAGGAGCATATCCGTTGCTCTGTCGAGACCGTAGAGAGCCTTACGCACCATCTTGGCCATGGAGTTGCCCGCCTCGGCTACGGCGATCGAAGGTGTCGTCATGAGACGTTCGTCGAGCTTGAACTCAGACTCTTCGTCGGATTCCTTAACCACTACGTGGGCAAGCTTTACGAGCTGCTTTCTGAACGGGAACAGAAGGATCGTGTTGCCGATATTAAAGATCGAGTGGAACGCCGCGATGCCGACAATGCCCGCAGTCTTATCCATGAACGCGAAGTCCATGACAGCATTAAGCGAATAGAAGATGATAAGCCAAAATGCGGTACCGATAAGCTTGACCGCGACATGTATAGCAGTAACTCTCTTCGCGTCTCTGTTAACACCTATGGATGACAGGACTGCCGTTGCACACGTTCCGATATTGGCACCCATGATGATCGGGATAGCCATGCCGTAAGTAATGCTTCCGGTCAAAGACAATGACTGCAGGATACCGATGGAAGCCGCAGAGCTCTGGATGACACCCGTAACGAGCGTACCTGCAAGAACACCGAGGAGCGGATTCTCGAAAGCGGTAAGCACCTTAACAAACGAAGGGGAATCCTTAAGGGGCGACATTGATGAGCTCATCATGGTCATCCCCTGCATCAGGATACCGAAGCCCACGAGCATCATTCCGATGTCCTTGCGTCTTTGCTTCTTCGAGCCCATGATCATGATCACGCCGATAAGAGCAACTACGAGAGAGAAGCACTTGGGCTCGAGCAGCTTGAGGAAGACATTGCCTTCGCTGTTGATACCCGACAGCGACAGGATCCATGCCGTAAGCGTCGTTCCGATATCAGATCCGAAGATAACACTTACCGTGGACGCGAGCTCCATAATGCCGGAGTTAACGAAACCTACCAGCATAACGGTCATCGCAGACGACGACTGGATAGCGATCGTTATAAGAATTCCTATGAGAAGTCCCTTATAGGGATTGTCAGTAGCTTTCTTAAGAAGTTTCTCAAGTCTTCCTCCCGCCGTCTTCTTCAAAGACTCGGAAAGAAGATGCATTCCGTAAAGGAAAAATGCCAATCCGCCGAACAACGTAATAAAAGAAAATATATCCATACATTTATACCAATACCCCAATTATAATGTCGCGGTTATCATTTGTAAAACAAAGAATTCTTAACATATAGATGCACATCTATATTACTGATTTGAGGCAATTACACGGCAGTTTGCGGCGGTTTATAGACATACGGGATCTTTGTTATAGAATGGTCACTATGGTTACTTTAATTTACAAGATCATCGAGTTGATAACGTATCTTCACGAGAAGATACTTTCATGGAACGATAACTACGAATATAACCTCTCGGACAAGCAGCTGCACTTCCTGGTGGTAGGCATTATCGGTATGGGGCTTATCTTCGTCATACACCCTTTATTCAAGTATCTTGCCGAGAAGAAGATGACGCTCGCGATATCCTGGATATATGTTGTAACTCTTCTTATCGTCATGACATTCGCGATCGAGATAGGACAGAGATATACGAAGACCGGCTACATGGACTTCAAGGACATAGTCTACGGCATGGGCGGATTCTTCCTGATGTTTGCCGTATTCTTCCTTATCCGGCTTTTGATCAAACTGATAATCAGGATGTTTAAAGAAGATCCCGCACCTTCACAGGATCAGTGAGTCTCTTCCGTTACCTTTCTTACACGCTCTTCCGCATTAATGAAGACCTGTGCAACAACAGGATCGAAATGAGTACCCGCATCCTTCTTAATGATGCTCATGGCATCTTCAAATGAGAACGGAGGCTTGTAGCAGCGCTCTGCGACCAAAGCATCAAATACATCGGCGACAGCCATGATACGGGCAGACAGCGGGATATCTTCGCCGGACAGACCTTCGGGATATCCCTTGCCGTTCCACTTCTCGTGATGATAATGAGCCATGTTCTTTGCCTCATTAAGGTATCCGCTCTTGATGTTGCCGACCTTCCTGATAACGTCCTCGATGATCTTGCCGCCTTCCTCAGCATGGGTCTTCATGACCTCATACTCGGCATCGGTGAGCTTGCCGGGTTTGTTAAGGATGGCATCGGGAACCATGATCTTACCTATATCGTGCAAAGGAGCAGATGCGACTACATCCGCCATATATTCATCAGTCATCTGATCGGCGTAAGGGGTGCCTTCCTTCTTAAGTTCATCGACGATTATCTGAACATACTCGGCAGTATTCTTGATATGCGTTCCCGTCGACTCGTCACGGCTCTCCACGAGGTTCGCCATAACGTTGATCATCGCACTCTGAAGCATCTCAAGTGCTTCACTCTTACGCTGTGACTCGGAGATATAATCAACGGTATCCTGAGTCGTCTTCGTCAGAGCATGATACAGATGCTCGATCTCATCGCCCGTATTGATGACAAGACCTTTAAGTCTCTCGACGGTCTCGCTTCTGGCATCATCACTGTTGTAGTTGAACTTCATAGTCGCCGCGGCAATGGAGTTAACCGGCTCGATGATAAAGATATCAGCGAGCGTAACGCCCAACGCAAGGATAAGCGTAAAGAATCCCAAAAGCATCGCTATGATCTTGGTCGCGAATATTCTCTCTGACGATTCGAGATCCGGCATCGAGAGATCGACAGCCGCATAGCACACGCAGTTACCTTCCGAATCATAGACCGGGACATACGCCGTAAGAAGCCATCCGTAAGTATCGTTGGTAACGATCGGCTCAATAGGATTTCCGGCAAGAAGATCAGGAATGTATTCGGAGAAGCTCTCATCGAACTCGATAATATCTCCCGGCTCTCCTCCTTCAAGCTCCGGCGTATCCATATCGAAAACAACATGACAGCCGTCCTCTTCGATCTTATATACATACAGATACTCGAGCGACTCGGCACTGCCGTAGATGAACTGAAGTTTCTGCTCTGTCTCAAGATATCCCGGAGCCGCTTCTCCCTGCTCTATGTAAGTATCTACCATATCGGGATCGATCTGGGAGGAAGCGAACTGCGCAACACTTAAAGCATACTGACTCTTATCGGTAATCGTATAATCCCGGAACTGCCTGTAGCTTACGAAAGCGACGGTGCCGGCTACAGAGACAACAGCAAGGCTGACGAGGATAATAAGCTTAGTTCCGAGCGACAGCCTCTCCGAATTTCGGTTCGAAAGATCAAGGTGCCTCTTCTTCGGAAGCCAGGACTTCGGAGTAATTAATATAAGAAGCAGTGATATCGCAAGTGTAATGATCTTATCGGGAAGATCTATAAGAAGATCCGCAACGAGTTCAGCAAGATAAGGAACACCTATATAGTTCTCATAAAGCTTTGTCGCAAGCGATGCAGATACTTCCTCACCGATCGAACTGCCGTAGATCTCCCAAGTAAGGACGGATCCGACTCCGCCGCCGATTATAACAAAAGTAATAACAGGAAGAAGCACCTTCCAGGGCTTCTTCCTGTCAAAATAACCTTTATCCGTAAAGAATGCGGCAGCACAGGCCAGCAACACGCTTATGACGCTGTAATAGGTAGTCGTGTAATCCGATACACCGTTTATAAGATTAGTCAGGAATCCGACTATGATTCCCGGCATATATCCGCCGAGTATGGCTGCGGTGAATGTTCCGACGTTATCAAGATAGAGCGGCCATCCGAAAGCCGTAGCAAGATTACTGCCGATGAGGTTCAGCGCAAGGCTGACAACTACCAGTAAAAAATGCTTAATGTTATTCTTCTTCATGCCGCATCACTCGTAGCCTTTTCTTATGCTGTCCTCGTCCTCTTCGTGACTTGACCTGCAATCATCATGAGTAGCCGAATTGTATTCCTGCTGGGGGTACTCGGCATACGGATACTCCGAATGAGGCATATCGGCCTTCGGATACTCTGCAGTCATAGCAGGTCCCTCGGGCTTCTTGGCCTTGAACGCCTTAAATATGCTAACCAGAATGATCGCGACTATAAAAGACCAGATAAGACCGAACACCAAAGTAAACAGACCTTCAGGGTTGTCATTTCCGGATGCCAGTGCAGCCACACCCCTGACGATCATGGAAATACCGATGACAACGAACGGGATCAGGAATACTGCATATATCGCCTTTATCGCCGTTCCGACACCCTTGTTCTCATTCAGATATTCCGCTGCAGACTGATACTTCGCGGAAGCACCTGCATTAGGAGAGGTGTAAGACGACGTAAACGAGTGATCGTCCTGTTCCGTCAGAGGAACCTCATCGATATCCGAATTCTTATCCTTGATATAAGCCTTGATCATGAGGATGATCGGCAATATGAAGAACAATCCGACTATAAAGATCGGGAACAGGATTGCCGGATTGAAGCTCTTGGAATCAAGTCTGTCTTCAGCTATATCGGTAAGTGAATTGAACACTCCCGTAAATACTCTGTCCAAAGACTTGCCGTCCTCAAGATTGTCATAAATCGTATCAACGACATTGTCTTCGATCGATTCCGTGATAATTGCATCAGTATCATCACCCATCATGATCTCGAACTGGTAATCAGGGACTTCCAGTTCACCGGACCTGAATGCATCAGCCTCATTCTCCGGGATAGCATAAACTACGAGGTAGTGCTGCTCGTCAGACCAGTTATCAACATAATAATGGTAAGCAAACGTCTCGAGATCCGTGTAGTCGCCGCGATAATCATCGACATACATCGTATAAACGATCGGACAAATACCCGTCATGTCATTGAACTCTTCGAGTGCATCTTCAAGTCTGTCTTCGTCGCCGATAACATCGATATTGTCGATAACACGGGAAGAAGGACGGCGGTATTCCTCATCAAGTCTTCTGGGAGCCTCGCTTCTGATCGAGAAGAACATTATCCCGCCGAAGAACAGGGCGAACACAAAAAATGCGATGATACCGGAAAGCCCCGTCTTCTGAGGACGTCCGTTGCTGTAAAAATATTCATCCGGCCTGCCGTCATGATAGCGACGTCTGTATCTTCTTGCTCCGGGGAAATATGTATGGGAAGTTCTTCTTGAGCTTCCGCCTCCGTGAGATCCGCCGTGGGATCCGCCTCCGTGTGATCCTCCGCCTCCGCTGTGTGGCATATAAAAATCCTCCTTTTCCTTATTCCGAGATTAATATATCACAAAGCAATCCGCCGTAACGGCTTGCGGTACCAACTTATACTTTTCTTATAATTCGCGCAGTGCCAGAAGCCATGCGGCCACATGAACTGACTGCTGGAAAGTGCCGTCCTTGATCATCTTCTCGATCTCATCCGGCGTGTGCTTAACCGCATTTACGAATTCCGTATCATCAAGATCCTGGTCCGATACCTTGCGGCAGTTTCGCGCCATGTAAAGATATGCATAGTTATCCGAGATAGTAGCATTCGAAGGAACTGTCAGAAGATGCGTCCACTCGTCCGAAGCGTAACCCGTCTCCTCCCTAAGCTCCCTCTTGGCAGCCTCGAGCGCATCCTCCGCATTAAGGTCTTTGTCTCCGCCGTATTCCTTGCCGTCGGTCCTCTCTATGCCTCCTGCGGGGAACTCCGTAGTCACTTCGCGGATACCGTGCCTGTACTGCCTTACGCAGATCAGGTTCCCGTCCTCATCGAAAGGAACCACGACGATATAATCACGACGCGAGTAGCTGTAATAAGGCTCGAACTCCGAACCGTCCGGGAAACGGAATCTCTGGATCCTGAAGTCTATCCATTCATTCTGAATGAGATGCTCTACACTAACCTCTTCCCACTCGAGCGGATCTTTCTTACTCACCTTATACCTCCGAGAAATCGGCATCCATGTTCGACTCGATGTCATAATCGGGGAACACTTCCTTTACCGCAGCCACTGCTTCGTTACATACAGTGCGTCTTGAAGGAGCGTCGAAGCTTACCACCACGTCGAATCTCATCTGCTTTTCGAGCTTATTTATGTAGAAGCCGTGCACACCGCGGACATACTCGCGTCCCGTTACAGTGTCGATGATCTTCTGCTTCATCGCCATCACTTCTTCATCATGCGAGTTAATCGAATATACGCTTACCGCAGTAAGCAGAACGCGGTGCTCATCGAAGACCGCAGCCTGAATCTTGCGTGTCAAAGTGTCGAGTTCGTCCGCTGTCATGGTGTCGGGCACTTCGACATGAACGGATCCCTGCCATGTGTCGGGACCGTAGTTGTGAAGGATAAGATCGTACGCACCCTGCACCTCGGGGAAAGCCTTTATGGTATCCTTGATGCCCTGCGTAAACTGCGGATCATTGGGTTCGCCCAGGATACGTGAGACGGTCTCCCTTAACATCTCCACGCCGGACTTGATGATAACAAGCGAGATAACTGCACCGAGCCATGCTTCCAGCGACACGCCGAAAAGCATAAATACACCGGCCGCCACAAGCGTCGAAGCCGAGATGATCGAATCGAGTGTAGCATCCTCGCCGGAGTTTATAAGCGAATCGGAATTGGTCTTAACTCCGACGGATTTTACGTAACGGCCGAGAGCTATCTTTACGACGACAGCTACACCGACAATGATCAGAGCCGCCGCATTGTATTCGGGAAGTTCGGGAGTGATTATCTTCTTAACAGACTCGATGAATGAAGTAACGCCTGCGTAGAGTACGATACCCGAGATCAGCATCGCACTTAAGTATTCGATACGACCGTAGCCGAACGGATGCTTCTTATCGGGATCCTTGCCCGCAAGCTTTGTTCCTATGATGGTGATAAGCGAACTTCCCGCGTCGGAGATATTGTTTACCGCATCGAGTATGATCGCTATGGAGTGAGTCATCAGACCTACAGCTGCTTTAAATGCCGCCAGAAAAACATTGGCGACGATCCCTATAATTCCGGTTCTTACAATTACTTTCTCACGATTCATTCTTCTTTTGACGAATAATACCTTTCAAGTCTCGGGCGGGCATTCTCATAAGCAGTGCGAAGCTTGGGATCGAACTGCGTACCCATCCCTTCAAGAATTATATTATTTGCTCTTTCAAAGTCAAAAGCCTCTTTATATACACGCTTACTTACGAGGGCATCGTATACGTCCGCGATTGCCATGATCCTCGCCTCGAGCGGGATCTGCTCTCCCTTAAGCTTATCGGGATATCCGGAACCGTCGTAACGCTCGTGATGATAATGAGCTACATTCTCGGCGATAACCTTAAACTGTTCATCATCGGTATGAAGAAGGATCTCGTGGATAACACGCGCACCCTCTGCAGAATGCTTCTTCATCTCCTCATACTCTGCATCTGTAAATCGTCCGGGCTTTTTTAATACCGCATCATCGACCGCGATCTTACCCAAGTCGTGCATTGGAGCTGCCTTGATAACGTTCTTACAGAACTCAGGCGTCAGATCCAGTTCACCCTCTTTATTTATCTCATCTACCAGGATACGAACGCCCTCACTTGTCCTCTTGATGTGACCGCCCGTTGAATTGTCACGGCTTTCAACCATCATGGCAAGACTCATGATCAGGTTATCGTGCATGCTTACTATGTGCTGCGTCTTCTTCTCAACTTCGAGTCTTAAGTCTTCGTTGAAGTTATCGAGAAGCTGTATGTACTTTCTGTTCTCGGTATCATCATTGAATGTGATGATATAACCTCTTTTTCTCGAGCCGTCGTAGAGGTAATTAACATTGACGGCATAGTATCTGTCGTTGTCGTGGTTGTCCTCATCATGTACGGTAAGAATACCGGTGTTGCTGGACGGATCCTGCTTAAAAGCCTCGAGGAAATGTCTGATCTTACGCTCGGAGGGCTTATAGCCGAACGCCTCATCTACGGCAACGTCATTAAGTTCGGGAACGATCTTCCTAGCGACCGCATTACTTCCGAGATAGCGGTTCTTGAAGTCGAAAGATATATATCCGATCTCCTCTTCCTGCACCATCGAATCGATAACGGTATCTCCGACATCGTAAAGATTAACTCTGTATGCAATGAGAAGATACATGACCTGCGCCATGCAGTAGCCTACGGAAACAAATTCGATATCCGTACCGTAGATATTACGCAGGACTGTATAACCCAATACGCAGATCGCGTCGGGAATTACAAGCAGAAGCAGGATCTGTCTCGGAACGTCTTTCTTGGTAAACCAGGAATACAGCAGAGTTATGATACCGACCAGGAAAAAGGCCGCCAAAACGATAAAGAATACCGTATGCATGAAGCCGTACTCTCTTACGATAACTGCCCTTCCGTCCTTGATATCCAAAGAAACATTCTTATAGAAGAAGTCTTTCTTTCCTATGGTCAGAACTGACGCATATATAGCGGCGCAGACGGCAAACAAAGCCGCCCGCACCCACTTCGGAACATTTATCTTACAAAGATTGAATATACTCATCAGCACAAACAGCTGCAGGAAGCTGCCGCCGATGTAGATAATCTGCTGGGCCCTTATCGCCCCGTCGAGAGTGACAGCGACGGAGGAAAGGTAATAGCCGAGGCAGGCCACCGGCACCAATGTGAAGATCATCGTGAAGTTCACATCAAAGTGCTTATGCCAGATGTATACATATACGCCTGCAAGAAGCAAAGACAGTATGAATGTTGCTTCGTAAAATACCTCTAACAAGGTAACCCGCCCCGTTAATTAATGCTTACGCAACCTCGATGTCGACATCACCTGTAGTAACACTTACACGGCACACACCGCCCTCACCGGAACGGGGATAGTCAGCATCACCCATTTCAGCGTCAACATCAAACTCCTTGTCCGAGAGCAAAGTCATATCAATATCGCCTGTAGTGCAGTCAACATAGATATTGGCTGCGTCACACATATCGAAATTAATATCGCCTGTTGTGACTTCAATACTCAGATCGCCTGACGCGACTACATTGATAAAGTCAATGTCTCCCGTAACTCCATTATAAACCAGCGTACCGCATTCAACATCAGTAAGATCAATATCACCTGTAGTAATATTCATCTCAATAGCATCCGTGCAATTCAATGAGTTGATGCTGATATCGCCTGTTGTGGCATCGAGTCTTAAGTTTGTAAAAGTGAATGCCTCATCGATATAAAGATCGCCTGTCGTGGCATGAACGTAAAAGTCCTCATATACATTCTCGGGAAGATATACAGTGATCTTGGGAGATGTGGTATTGAACATAATGTTCAGACCTGCATTAACAGTGCCGTTTTCCTTCGATGTAACGAAGAGTGTATCACCGTCAACGTAAGCGTCGTGCTCGATCTCCTCGTAATCGACACACTCGACATGACACTTGTCATCAGAAGATGTCTTGATCAGAATATCATCCGCTATAACATCGATGTTGATGTTGCTAAAATCTTCATCAACATCAAACTCTGTTGTAACATAGGCCGTTGCATCGCTGTTTGTCCCTCTCTTTGCAAGAGCGTAAATTGTGATTCCGCTGATGATCAGTCCTACAACCAGCACAACTGCCGCACCGATCGCTACTTTAGCTATCTTACTCATTATTAATTCTCCTTACCTATAAACCATGACTTGATTCCCAGAAGCATCTTTCTTGTTACGAAGACAACTCCCTTTACCACATATCCGCATCCGAAGAACATAAGCACCGACAGAGCTCCGCATACCATAAATGAACCGATTGATGCGAGACCTACCAGGGGTTCTCCGCCTATGAAAGCGACGAAGGCACTTGCAATTGATGCGATACTTGCGACTGCGAGCGACAGGTCGACCGCATAAAGCGTAATTACGATAATCCAAAGTGTCAGATACACCGAGAAGATTACCGAGACAAGCGATATAAGAATCGGGAACCATACGGGGAATCCCAATACGAGAAGCACGATCGCCCATACAGGCATCTTCTTTTGGGGCTTAACCTTAGCCTTAACAATCTTGCTTAACGGGATCTCGGATACGATAGTCTCTACGACCTTATCTACCGGTCCGATCTGCTCTATCGCTTCTTCCTCAGACATACCGTCTTCAACACGGTCGTCTATCATCTCGGTATAGAAAGAAACTCTTTCCTCGATATCATTCTGAGGCAAACCGTTCAGTTTCGTTCTGAGCTCGTTTAAGAATTCTGCCTTATTCATTAGAACCGTCCTCCCAGGTTATGAAGCGGTAGATCGCTTCGATATCCTTCCAGTCTTCCTTGAATTCATCAATGCGCTCGATACCAAGCTGCGTGATGTGGTAATACTTCCTAAGTCTGCCCTGGTGCTCGACCATGCGGACGGTCAACATCTGTCCCGCCTCAAGGCGCTTAAGGATCGTATAAAGAGTGGATTCAGACAGATCAAGATAAGGCTTCATGTCCTTGATGATCTGGTATCCGTAGGAATCTTCATTTTTAATGGCGGCCAATACGCATACATCGAGAAGACCGCGCTTTAACTGAATATCCATCATATACCTCCTCTCACAAAATACTCCTTGTTATGTGATACATCATAACGCGAGGTATATCGTGTGTCAAGGTATTATTTGAATTTTCCGCGATTTAATTTTCCTATCGTCGCAAGCGTGGGAATTCCCACAGGACAGACATCCATGCACGACATGGACTTGGAGCAGGCGTTACCGAAGTGTTTGCCGTATTCCTTTTGAATCTCCTTCGACTTGTCTTTATTACGGCTCGATACAAGATAACAGTCATTGGCAAAAGCCGCGCCGTAGAACTTCCTGCCCGTCGAATAGTTCGGGCACACTTCAAGGCACAGACCGCACTTAAGACACTTGGCCGCGAGGTACTGGTGCTCGTGATCCTCCGAAGCGGGATCGTATTTCTCAATATAGATACTTGCCTTCTTAAGGCTCTCCTGTATACAAGTTCTGTCCGTCAGAAGATCGTGAACGACAGGGAATTTCCGAAGAGGTCTTATTTCTATCTCATCGCCTTCGATATCTCTTACGAACGTCTCGCAGGCAAGCGAAGGAATTCCGTTTATTACCATCGCGCATGCACCGCACATTCCCTGCAGGCACGCGCACTCCCAGCCGATCCTCGTCGTCTTCTTCCCGTCGGAAGTCACGATGTCATCGCGGAAATTAATATAGTCGATCACGCCTGCGATCGAATTCTCGGAAGGTCCGTCGTAATCGAATTCCTCCCAATAAGGCTCGGAGCCCGGGTAAAGCTGACGTAAAACCTTAACTTTCATACTCACCCTCCTTATCGAGCCTGACGCTGTAATTGCCGTTATCGTATGAGATCAGCGTAGGATAACTAAACCCGGCTTCGATCTCGGTAAATTCTTTTCGATTATGAGAGCCTCTGCTCTCCTTCCTGAACCTCGCACACGTCAACACGGCACGCGCAAGTATCAGAATGCCGGGAAGGCTGTAGTTAAAATACTGCAGCACACTGTTGTCGTACTTTATCTGCCCCGCACTCTTTATATAGAAATCGATCTGCTCCATGCCGTCAATAAGCGACTTCTCGTCGCGCACGATACCCAAGTTCTCCTGCATGATCTTCGCGACATCGTCCCTGATATGCGCATAAGCGAAAGTGCTTTCCGTGTCCGCCGCCTGCGTAAGCTTCTCCTGCTCTTTCTTAAGCACATCCTCGAAAAGGATCTTCTCGCCGTCTTCCCGGCGCGTGATCGCATCCGCGGCGACACCGCCGCCGTAGACCGCGGCAAGAAGTGAGTTGCCTCCGAGACGGTTCGCACCGTGGTAAATCGAAGCACACTCGCCGACAGCATAGAGGTTACGGATACTGGTCTCGTGGTCGTTCTTAACCGCGAGTCCTCCCATGAAGAAGTGCACCGAGGGTGCCACCGGTATCGGCTCGCGGGTTATGTCGATATTCCTGTACTTAAGGCAGAGCTCGTATACTTCGGGCAGCCTTGCAAAGATCGTTTTCCTGTCGAGGAAAGAGATGTCGAGATAAACATCTTTACCTGTCTCATATATCTCACGCGAGACAACGTCACGGGTCTGAAGATTGCCTTCGGGACCGTATTTATTCTCCATGAAATAGACGCGCTCATTATTCTCATCAAGATAGAACAGTCTTCCGCCTTCGCCTCTGACAGCCTCCGATATCAGCATGCGCTTCTGCGCCGTCTCCATAGTCGTCGGGTGATACTGAATGAACTCGAGGTTCTTCAGGACCGCTCCCTGCTCGAAGAGTTTTCCCGCAGCATAGCCGTCGCACTGCGTCGACCCCGTTGTCTTGCCAAACAGCACATTCTGTCCGCCGGTCGCCATAACCACGGCATCCGCATAGACGGCCTCGAGCTTATTGGTGCTCTCACCGTACAATATCGCACCGTAACAGATGCCGTCTTTGATCAGTCCCGAGTGGAAACACATGCCGAGTCTTCGCTCGATAAGCCCTGCCGTCTCGAATCTTCGCACTTCCATATTAAGAGCGGTAACTATCTGCTTACCCGTCGAAGCTCCGCAGTAATATGTCCTCTTATGTGACTGGCCTCCGAACGCACGGTGCGCAGGTCTTCCTTTATCGTCCAAAGAGAATACCGTGCCGATATCTTCAAGATACTTAATGATCTTCCCTGCGCCTTCACAAAGCCCCCTTACCGATTCTTCTCCCGCAAGATATGCGCCGCCTTTAAGTGTGTCTTTGATATGCGATTCGACGGTATCGTCCTCTTCGTTGTCTTCAAGTACCGCATTAATACCGCCCGCCGCCATAACAGACTGCGCCCTCTCCGAAGGAAAAGGCGATGCAAGTATTACATGCATGCCCTTCTCCGCGCAGTTTACCGCGCATGACATTCCGGATATTCCGCTTCCTATTATCAGTACATTCTTCATACGTTTCTAATCATGTCTATAAGCTTAATATCGAACCTTGTAACCGCGAACGCAGCAGCCACGAACATGCAGCCGCATAATATGTATACCACCCTGTCGACCTTATCTTTTCTCTCGCAGGATGTGATGAACCCGAGTGTTATCAGGGCTCTCGAGACCGACAGAGATATATGAGTTAACACATCGGCAAAGAAGATTATCTGCACGGCAAGAAGCAGCCCGAAGACGATCATGTTATTGCTGATGATATTCTTCGTAAGAAGCTCGAAGGTATTGGCATGAAGGAACATAAGAGGGAACATCAGTATTCCCGATGTGCGCTGGATGATCGTATTCATGTTCTGCTTCTTATAAGGATCCCTCTTCATCCCGTCGCCCAATGCCGTTATGGCGATGATTCCGAGGATGGCATGAAGCATCGTGAGCGTCATAAAGATTCCGGCCGTCACATGCAGGAATGTCGCGTAATACCAACCCATGACATACATGAACACGACAGAGCCGATATGGACGATTCCCGTGAGAAAAGTTAAGAGTGCAAGAGCGGCATTGGCCTTCTTAAATCCCATTAATACGCTTCCTTGATCAAAATTAAGTATTAAACTGCTTCGGCTTTATAATATCATTCATCAGGTTAAGACGGACGTAGTCCTCATTCGGATAGATCTTATACTGCCACTTCGGGTAATTGATATGCGCATCGAGGTATTCCACGACACGATCGTAGAACTTACCCGCGGCAGTTATATCTTCATTAAGACACTTTCTTATCAAAAGCATATTACGTTTGGGGATCTTTCTGCTTTTTACGGAAGAACGGCTTCTTTTTGAAAGCTTTCTTGCTCGCGGCAGGAATCCCGACGAGAGTCCTTGCAGCGACAAGCTTGACCATGCCTTCGTCTTCGACCTCACCCAAGACCTCGAATCCGTTTTTCTTCCAGAAGTGATTCGACTGAGGATTCTCCTTGTCGATCGCAAGTCTTATCTCGCTCATGCCGATACTCTTAAGATAGGCGGCTGTCTCATCAATGATCGCCGTTCCTATCTGCTTACCCTGATAAGAAGGATTCATCATGAAGAATCCTATATATGCAATATCATCTCTCGGGTAGCCGTCGATAAGATCCATTATCGCGACCAAAGTCTCGCCGTCGTAAAAGCCGACGAAATACTTATCCGACGCATCAGTGTCCGGCGGGGTCGCCGTCAGGGCATAATGAACCTTGTCCTTGCTCGGACCCGACTCGTAATAATCATAGAACTGGGGATTACCCACACAAAGATCAAGGACCTCCTCCGCCGAGGACAAATCCATGATCCGTGTCTTATATTTACTGCTTAAATTACTAATATCAATCATCACTTAATTATACTATTCGTAAGGTCAGAATCTTCATACTTATGTGATCTCGGCTGACTCTTTTTGTACGTCTTGCCCGCGTTGCTCTTAAGCCAGTACCACGCACGAAAAGCAGCACCGCTCAAATTCCTATCTAACTTCGGCCGCTCAGACATGTTACTACTCTTCTTTCTTTTTTGAAACCGCACTTAAGCGCCGTGCTTCCGGAGCCGATATTTGTTTCCGCGTGCGACCAGACGGGTCTTCTTCCAACCGCTGTTATCTCCTCACACATCTTCTGTGCAAGGGCTGCCGCAAGTCCGTTCCTTCTGTATTCCTCGTAAGTCTCGACTCCGATATCGACTTCTTCATCACTTACAGCCGAAGAGAAAGCAACCGCACAAATGTTATCGTCTTCCATCGCAACGAAGCCCACGCCGTTCTTCAGGAACTGCTCATCACTCTCCCAAGAGAATGAGGGAATGATCCTTCCTTTAATATTTGTGATGTTATGTTCGTCGACCGGAACAATACGGAATCTGTCTGTATTTATCGTTACCGGGACAGAGCCTTCATAAGAATACTCGATCCTGTGATCGATCTTGCAACCGTAGTTACTCATGAACCTGATCACCCGGTCATCATTCGTGATGAGAATAAGTCTGCGCGTTCCCGTTTCCATAAGATCATATACTTCATCAAGGAACGCGTCAGAAGGATCGCCGCTTATATACGCGAACCCGCAGTAATGCCAAAACAGGACAGCCTTGCCGTCATCGCTTTCATAGATATCACCGGTCTGAAGTCCAAGCGCGATCGACAAAGGATACGCGTTATCTGTCGTAACAGCCCGCGCCCGCGAAATGTATTCAGCGTATTGTTGAAGATCGGCTTTCCTCATGAATCCCATATCCCCCTGAGTTATAATCTGATTATATACTTTTCGCGGAGGCGTAATATGAACGAACTTTGCATGATCATAAAAGACATGGTTGTACCCAACTTCATGAATATAAGAACATCCATCCGGACTTACGACAGAGACGCGCTGTGCTGCGGCGCGCCGTGCTGGAGATGGGCTTACCACGCGGTTCATTCTGCAGACAAGTGGTTCATCAATCCTTGTGTTTACGAGGAACCAACATTTCATAAGGAAGGTCTGGACAACCCCGATAAGCCTTGTGACGTTGTTCTTTCGGACGAGCAGCTTCTCGAGTATCTCGATCAGGTCGAAAAGAAGACTTTGGATTACCTGGACACACTTACGGACGACATGCTCTATGAGTGTCCCGAGAACTGTGAGCACACGAGAATGGAACTCGTTCTGCGCCAGTTCAGGCATATCTCTTTCCATACGGGAATGCTTAACGGTCAGACTGCACTTGCCACGGGTGAGTTCCCGATGTGGGTATCACAGGCAGATAAGTATGTCGATGACGGCATCCTCTTCGGCCGCTACCGCAAGGGTCAGGTCACAAAATAATCTTCGGGATCACATATTCAGATATTCTTCTCGAGATATCCGCAGGTAAAAGGAAAGAAGTCGTATTTCACCGTACCGGTATGTATAAACCCGAAGCTCTCGTACCACTTACGAAGGACCTTGTTTTCTTCGACTATACTGAGCTTCATTATCTTACAGCCGAGTTCACGTGCGCGCTTAATAGAATCATTAAGCAATTCTTCTCCTATGCCTTTATGCCTTGATTCAGGCAATACACACAGACTTCCTAGTTCGCACTCTTCATCCCTGACCATAAGATTATAGTAACCCAGAAGTTTACCGTCTTCGTAAAACCCGTACATCGGACGCTTCTGCTCATCCATCCAATAACGTATCTTTGCTTCATCTGTAGCATATGCCGTAAAGGCGGGAGCATTCTCAGGAGTGATATCGAACTGCTTTGCCACAGTCATGAACCCCGCCTTTATCACTTCCACACATTCCGGTATATCGTCATAGCCTATCGCTCTTATACTCATACAACATTCCTCTTCTTTTCCAGTCTGATCAGGTGCTCCTCATCAGGCTCTGTGATGCCGTTTTTATAATCATAGCCCAACTTAAGATAGAACGGCACGCCGGTTATCGATGCAGGTATCTCGATGCGCTTCGCCCTTAAGAAGTACTCATCCTTTTCGAGCGTGTTGATGATAGCTCTGCCTACGCCCTTTCCCTGATACTCGGGAAGGACAAATATCGTGAAGAGGCTGCTCTCGTCTTCTTTGCCCCAGAAAGGACCGATAGCACCGCATCCTACAATCTGTCCGTCATCAACAGCTACATAGAAGTGAGTCCACGACGCCCTCTCAAGCACATGCTCCGGGGTCTCCGATTCTATGAGAAGCTCCATTAACTGCAGCGGATAATCTTTGGTATTGGATATTCTTATAGTCTCACGGATAAGATCCGACACCTCTTTTGCTTCTTCCTGTTTAAACCTTCTGATCTCCATTTTGATCTCCTTCCAGCTTCGAGGGCAGATCTTTCCATAAGTCTTCCCTGCTTGTATGCTCCCTTAAAGCACGCACAACAGCAGGGTCGGGTACGGGATAGATCACCATGCCGTCCTCTTCTCCGAGCTCCGGACGGATGGGGAAAGCGAGCTGCTCCTTATTAAGAGAAAACTGCGCATCCACGCCGGGCTTATTGCCGCGCGCATCAAGGCGAATCCACTTTCTTCTCTCATTGATATACACCGCATTAAGTCCGTGAAGGATCAGCACAGGCGAAGTCTCATCATCCAATATCAGCTTCTGGTAGCAAAAGCCTGTCGGGATATTCTTTCGGCGAAGAAGTGCCGCGAGAAGATGCGATTTGGCAAAGCAGATACCGTGTCCGGCTGCAAGGACTTCCGAGGCAGAACAGGTCACCTCATCCTTACCCGCGTCCGCAGAATGCGAGATGCTGTCTCTTACATATTCGTATGCTTTCCGTATGAATTCCTCTTCGTTCCTCGAAGCGGCATAAAGCATATCCGCAAGCTCGATAACGGCAGGGTTATCGTGATCGACCACATCATCGTGAATTAAGTAGTTGTAGATATCTTCAGAATATTGTTTCAACACCATAATCATCCTCTCCCGTGTTGTTATCTTATCCACTTGTCGGTAGGAAGCGGGGCCTCATATCCCCAGTCTTCCGGCGAATTGTGTACAACGAGATCAAAACCGTTCTTACGAAGCACTTTCGCAGAAGCCTGATTGTCCGGCAGAGTGCTGGCCGTAATGATCTCGATGTCCGTGTTGGTGTACAGATAATCGATCATCATTTTAAGCGCCTCCGAAGCAAACCCGCGGTCCCAGAACTTCTCTCTTAACCGGTATCCGACACTTACCTTATGGATCGAATCATCAAAGCTGTACAACTCGAATATCCCGCAGAACTCTCCTTCGGAATATATGCCGAGGAACAGGGAATCCTTTATGCATTCATCATAGAGTCGCTCAATGACTGTATTTACATCGCTGTATTTCTTCTCGAACAGGAATGTCGGTTCAAACTTATAGATCTTCTCTGAAGACACAAGATCACGTAAGCCTTCGGCATCGTCAAAGGTTATACGCTTCAGGACCAGCGTCTGTCCTTTAATACAATCGATCTTCGAGAATAAATCTGCCACAACAACCCCAAGCTTTGATTATTCATCGTGTCGTAAATATTATACGCCCCGCGACAACCTGAAATATATCTTGATTTCAGTTTTGATATCGTATCTGCTGTTCTTTGATCATCGGATACCGAATCAATGCTTCTCCGTCTGTTGCCTCTTTGTGCATATCTACGGCTGTAATCTGAGAATTCTCATATGTTCTGTAATA
>JAGAXM010000011.1 GCA_017940895.1 Clostridiales bacterium
TAACTTCTTCAGTGCCGAATCTGCACTCCTTGGGTAAGCGAACCGCCTGGCTTCTGCCGTTCTCAAAAATCTTAGCTGTCATCATTGTCCTCACCTGCCTTTCACTTATAGTATATATCGTGGTATATATCATTTTCAAGACATAAAGAAAGCCGCCAATCGGCGACTCGTGATTGGTTATTTATATAGGTGCTCACTGAAGCGCAAGAGGATCAGGGAACGGACCGTTGCCGAAGCCTCCACCGAGAGAGCTGCCTCCGAGGAAGCTGCCGTTCGGCTGATCAGTAGGCAATCCAAGCTCCTGTCCCCGCTTGGTCTTCATAAACTGCTTAAGTCTCTGCTCGAGCTCAGCAAGGCGCTCATCCTGTATCATGGTATTAGGATCCGAAGCGACGGAGCCGCCCGTAACCTTCTCAAGCTGTGACTTATTAAGCTCATGCATGGTGTTTTTCGTCATTGTTCTTTTCTCCTTGTTTGATGTGTAGATCTGTTACTGCAGTACCGAAGCAGAGTCAGCCTGCTTATGTAATGCGATGCAACGGCTCTCAAGCGCGAGTCTGTCGAATACGGGCTGAAGCTTCAATATATCCTGCTTAATTCCGATTCCGCCTGTAACCTTCTCAAGCTGTGTTCTGTCTAACTGTTTCATAATGTTCCCTCCTCGTTAGGTAAGTCGTGTTTGTTCATCCAGAAGAATTAAAACACTCCCGCGAAGGCGAACCAATGAGTAATGATCTGCCCTTTTGTCGCTTAAGCAACAATCAGTATTCACTGTGTTGTTTTGTCAAACTAAAAATCCCGAGAGATCAACTCCCGGGATCCGCTATTATAGTTCGGTTTATTCACACCGCCTCGATTTTCCTTACCGATGCATCCTTGAATGCACTCACGTACTCATTATGGCAAGTAACGAATATGACCTGATTATCCTTCGCAAACTCTTCGATAAGTTCGATGGATCTCTGCTTTCTTTCGTCGTCCATATTAACCAGCGGATCGTCGAATATCGCGAAGCCTCCGCCATCAGGAAATACATTCTTCAACATAGCAAGTCTGAATGCCAAAGCTACTGTCTCTGCTGTACCGTCAGAGAGTATTTCGTAACTCATCTTATTGACTCCGCTCACGACGTTTACAGACAGATTATCGTTCATAGCTGCTGCGCTGACGGAACCTCCGGCAATGTGAGTCATATATTTCATAAAGTCAACATCAAAACCGTCATGCGGCACGAGAGGTCTTGCCGCCTTAACCTGTTCAAATATCAGTCTCAGATCATGCCAGATCTTACCTTCTCGCTTTGCTTCTTCAAGATCCTCGTTCAGACGCTTGATCTCTTCATAATAATCATTATCGAAGTGACTGAAGTCATAATCTACGTTACTTCTAAGTCCGTCATTCAACGCCTTAATACTGTCATTAACTGCATTAAGATCAAAAGCCAAAACCTTTAGTTGATCCTCGAGTTCATTGATCAGCTTCGTCTTATCATCAGTATATTGCTGACTATCTGTAATGTCAGAGTATTCTTTCGGAATCGGCACATCATCTGCCACCTTAGCAGTAAGTGAATTGACGATTTCAGTAGTGTTTTTTATCTTTCCTTCGACATCGTCGTTCACATAATCACTGATTGTCTTCTCGTTTATCTTACAGAAACTCTCGATATCAACACTGCCGCACAGTTCTGCGATACGCACCTTAACTGCATCTACACTCATATTATCCGCATTCTTAAACTCATCGGGAATTATGCGATACTGCTCCTCGAGCGTCTCCCAGGTCTTTCCGATACGGCTGAGATAATTAATATATTCAGATTCGAGCTTCCTGACTTCATCAGACAGCTCCCTATAATCACTCACCTTCGTATCCAGCTCGGCTATACCGTCGACACCAAACTTCTCGAAGTCCTTCGCGACCTCACCTGAATAACTCATGATCTGCTCGCGGACCTTGCTTATGTCGAATCCCTTAGGCTTGATTGTAAGCTTCATTACTCCCGGAACACTTACCTCGACTATCCTATCGATCGTAATTTCCCCCGCGCCTTCCAGAGCCGTAGTTCCGTCAAGGTACTTTATCTGCACAGGCGCGTCTCCAAGCTGCTCCACGAACGCAGTCACATTGATACCGCTGCCGCTGTTGTTAAGCTTATCGATCTGATCATATCGGTCACGTATCTTCTTGGTATCCTTGTCCGTCACCGGAATCAGCGCATCAAGCTCCGTCTTCTTGTCTTCATAGGAAGACTTCAGAGAGATAGCGTTCTTATACTGCTCCATAATTACAGCAGCCTCATACTCTTTATGAAGCAAGTTCGCCTTGTCGCTGACCTCGCGAGCAGTATCGTATGCCGCCTGACGTTTATTAAGCTCTTTAAGTTCAGCCTGCGCCTTGCCGAGCGCCACCTTATTGTTGATGGCATCAGTAACAACTCCCAATTTATTTAGCTTACTCTGATGCTCCAAACGCTGAGCTTCTTTTTCATCCCACTGCGTATAAATTCGCGACTTATCCATCTCAAGATGCTCAACTTTATCTCTTGTCTCCTCGACAAGTTCGAGCTGTGCCGTCAGTCTCGCGATGTTACCCCAGTCCTTCTTATTCTTACTTCTGTCGACGATGCTGTCCGTATCGAAGTCCCAGTTTCCGCCAAACATTTTGTCCTTAAACGCGATAACCGAATCCACCTTGCTCATAGATACACCATCAGAAGAGTCCTTAGTTACCTGCAACAACTCAGATATATTCTTCTGAGTGTCTTTAATCTCTTTATCACTAACTTTAAAGAGATTCTTTATAGTCTCAGATTTAAAACGTTTAGAATCAAAAACGATTTCCTTGTATACGCCAGAAGTGCCTCCTAAGACCTCGGTCACCTTCTGCGCGATAGCATCGGACTCATCATAAGTCGTTCCTTCGGTATCTGAGTAGTACTCGGTTCCCGTGCCGCTCTTGCTCCACCTCTTGCTGATGGTGCTTATGTTTCCGTCCTTCTCGAACAGGACATCTCCGTCGATAACGCTCGTCTCAACCCCATCAGTCCTCTGAGGAAAATTTCTCGCCTTAAAGTTCTTATCCGGCTTATCGTTCTTGTCGGCAGCCGGCTGAAACAGAGTCTGATACATCAGGTCAATTATCGTACTCTTACCTTCCTCGTTGTTCTCGCACACGACATTAATGCCGTCCGTAAGCTCGAGCTTCTTTCCGTTTAACCCTGCGAAATGATTACAACTTATTCTATTAATCTTCATATCCGACCTCACTTACCCCTATACACATAGTAATCGATATCCCCGTCTGCGCCTTTACTGACTTTATCATTATTCGTAAATTTAATTCTGCTCTTCTTTATATCAATCAGATATTCGAACGCGGTATTACGCGCAACGGAGTCGGTAATGCCATGCAGGAAATCAGAGGCGAAAGATCCCGTTAAGAACTCACTGTCTATCTTCGCGGGAGTCGCTTCCTCATAGAGATTGCCAAACCCATAATCGTCGACGTGGAAGAACCCTTCTAGCACTTCATCGCAGATTTCTTTACGCTCGATATACTCATCCTCGAGCACCGTGCCCTTGAATGACAGCTCAAGTATAGTCGAATCTTTGTCGTAGTCTTTTACCTCGTCCGCGAGAGCATTGCGGAGCGCGTCATCCGTCGCGACAGGAATTTTGATCTGCTTCTTAACGTAACGGATGTTGCCGCAGGAATACTTGCTCGCTTTAAGCGTTGCTTTGCTTCCATCCTTAGAGATCGTGACGATAAAGCCACACCCCTCGGTGTCATTGTGGGAGCTTATCTGCTGGTGTGTACCGGGATTATATATCTTGTCAGTCCTGACCTCTTCATTCTCGGTAAGGTCTGCAGGACGCTGGACGTGAGCATGCCCGACGAACCATGCATCAACATTGATTCTTTCAAGCTCCTCAATACCCATATAGTAGTAACGCAATTCATTATCACAGGACATTCCCTGCACTGCACCATGTGCAAGGCCTATGTTGATGACACCGTTCTTCTGAATACTTTGCTTCTTAATCCAACCCAAAGCGTTGGTATCGCTGTTTTTCGCTGTGCATATTGCAGGATACAAAACAACGGTATCCTTGTCCTTACCGACATCAGTCAATGTTCTCGGTTCTGGCGATGAAAGAAGCACTACATTGCTAAAGTGATTACATTGTCTAAAGTACTGCCATACTTCTACATGTTCTCCGTAAAAATCATGATTACCGGGGATGATATACACATCTTTCTTAAACTTCGCGAGTATCTCAACTGCCCGTTTCACGACATCGCGCGGGACATCCAACTCTGCATCAAAAAGATCCCCCGTTACAAAGAACAGGTCGGCATCTATATCATTTGCCTTATTCACGAGATTCTCTAAGCTCTCGAACCTCTTCTCTATCAGTATATTCTTCTTGCTTTCAAACCTTCCGCCGTACGACTTACCAAAGTGATTATCCCCGGTCACAACGCATTTGATCATCCGCGTAATCCTCCCTCATCGATAATTCATATACATATTATAGTCCCTTAACTTGAGCTTTAAACCTTCATGAAACAACTGCCCGGTTAAGTAACTACCGCTTACTTGAAAAAAGCCGATTCATAAAGTAATCTTAAATCAGCTACTACGTTATGGACGTTTGCTGGGGGTAGTAATACATCTGTCAGCTTTAGCTATATAGTCGCGATTGTTCTCATGAGCAATCGCGTTTCTTCTTAATATTAATAAACCAATGTATCGTGTTATAAGGAATTGACAACAAATCATAACCATGTAATGATTAATCAAGAAAAGGCTCGACCCACTGCTGGATAGCGGAGGGCCAAGAGTCTTTTTCTTATGTTCTTATTCTCACGTTATCAACTCCATAGCATGTAATGATCTTAGACCAAGAACCATTGATAACGATACGCATTATGCGTATACTCTAGAATTCTATCTGACCAGGAGACTGACATGAAGAAACTGATCTACCCTGCGATTTTTACACCTGATAAAGAAGGCGGATATACAGTTGAAGTTCCGGATCTTCCCGGATGTGTTACCGAAGGAGATGACATCGAAGAAAGCATCTCAATGGCTCAAGATGCCGCCTCGGGATGGATACTAGGCGAACTTAAAGAAGGCAACAGTGTCCCGCCTCCGAGTTCTTTGATCGAGATCGAAGCAGCCGACGGATCATTTAAGAGACTCATTGCACTTGATTTAGATCTCAATTAATAATCCATTGCCAGATTTATTGGCTAAATTCAAGATTAGCCAACGTTTCAGCCAATACAGGGGCTCTATTGCCATAATCATTGGCTAATTTCAAAAACAGCCAACACTTCAGCCAACAAGCACCTTTAAGTCTTAACAACCAAGCTGATCACCAGATCCGCGGCGAAGGCGAGAGCAACGATGAAGAATAATACTTTATGAACTATCGAATCCTTATACTTCTCCTGGAGCGCGGTCATCTTAGGATGAATAACCAGCACGCCTCCGAGGATCAATAACCCGAACATTATCGCGGGCTTGAGCGCGATGCGTCCCTGGAAGTTCATAAAGAACGATGAATAATTCCACAGGAATCCGCCGCACAGCCAGTCCATGAAGTAACTGCCGATCAGCTCAGCCGTCGTCGACAACACCGCACCGGTCAGGAATATAAAGAACGGACGCTTGATCTTCAGGCGCCAGATAACCCACATGATCACAAGCATCGAGAATCCGTAGATCGGCAGCCACGGTCCGTAGAGGAATCCGCGGTTAATGAACCCTCCGTTCTCATCGATCATGGCGCACCATATCGACTCATAGAGCCACCCGGTCACGCAGTAGACCAGGAACCATTCGGTATATGTGATTAGTTTATTCACTCTTCAAGCATGCGCTTGTTGTAGTTGCTTGCACCGACGCAGCCGATGACGATCATGGCAACACCGACAGCAAGTGTCGCGAGCATAACAAGAACGAAGCTCATGGAATAATCAGCGAGTCTGTCAATGAAGATCTCAACAACCTCTTCTCCGTTCGATGTCTCTTCGATCGCTACCTTTAAGGCCGCCAACATAAACAACGCACCGAGCGTATTAAGGAATCCTGCAGAAGCCGTGGCGATACCCATGGCTCTTACGGGACGGAACTTATTCTTGTGGATGACGATAAGAACAACGAACATTACGGCGATAATGACACCTGTTACGATAGTCGCGATCAGCACCTTACGAGCGGCTTCGTTATAAGCCTCGAGAGCACTAAAGAATTCCTCGTCCTCATAGTTATCGAACATGTCCTGCAGGTCGTCGATGAAGCCCTGAACTTCTTCGCGCTTCTGCGCACTCGTCAGAGTCTGATCACCGAAGAGCTCGTCTTCATACTCATCGAAGAAATCCTCGTACTTGGTCTCATCTACCTCAGTATCGCCTTCGAGCATGAAGTCGATAATATCATCGAATACGATATCGAAGAACTCATCTGCCGCATCATCATCAGAGAAATCGATTCTGACATCCGAACCGTTTCTTGCGGCAATAGTACCCATATCAAGACCCATCTCTTCTCTTGCAAGCTCCTTGAACTCATCGCTCTTAACGAAGTCAAACCAGAAGTGGTCGTTAAGGATCGTGAGTCTTAACGCAAGACACGTCGTAAATATCATGATAAGTATCGCGCCTATGATCGCGAAAGTAATTCTTAATCCTGTAGCAACACTTGATTCGGCAGTTCTGTCGTTCATGGTCTCTCTCCTGAATTAGATATTAGAAATTATGTCTTAAATAACATCGCCTGCGATGTAGATGCTGTATGTAAGGTGATCATCAACATCAGTGACTCTCATAACGACAGTCTCACCTTTCTGCGTTCCCCTGCCGGTCGAGCCGTTCGGACAAATATAAACATTGGCATTCGCACCGGTCAAAGGGCTGCAGAAGATAACTCCGCCGTAACCTGTTACACCTCCCGGCACCGGAGCATAGTCCATGTTCGCCGTAACTGATATTGTCTTACCCACGAGATTCTCGCCGCTCTTGTATGCCTCCACGGCATCGGCGACACTTGCGTAATCAGTTCTTCTTCCGCACCCTGCGAAAGCAAACCCGACGCATACGACCATAACGATCGTCAACAGAATTGACAAAGTCTTTCTCATAATAATATCCTCCCTATTCCGTCTTTATTAATAAAGAACAAAACAATAATAACACATGGATTTACGGCAATTCAACGCGTCGCACTCTTTAACTCTCGACATAAATTATTTAACGTTTATCGTTAAAAAGTTATTGACTTCGATTAACACACATAGTATAGTTAAGTCATCTTCGAAGAGCAGAACACTAACACAAACAGGATAGACATAAGGAGTTATAAAGATGAACGATCAGGATAAGAAGATAGCAAAGATCAAGAACAACTGCCGCATTGGCAAAGTAATCGCAACCATAATGTGCATCATCTGCATCTGCGGATGCGTCTTAAGTGCTATAGGAGGCATCGCGATGTATGCCAATTCTGAAGAGTGGGAGCCCAAGATTGCACAGGCGATCGAAGAGGGCAAGATCGATACGGATAAGGTATCTATCGGCACAGCCAAGATGTTCCACATCGAAGGCATTGATCCCGATGACTGGGAGTCCGATGTACCCGCCATTCAGGAAGCACTCACCAACCGCCCTTATACAACGATCTACGGCGGCTACTGCTTCGGCATCGCAGCAGTGATCGCTGTATGTGCAGTACTCATGAAGCTCATAAGCGGAACTTTCGCGATCATAGAGAAAGAAGACAATCCTTTCACTGATAAGGTAATCAAGAGAGTTACTGTCGTCATGATCATCGTAAGTGCTTTCCTCTTCTTTACTGCAGGCGCATCATTCGGTATCCTCGGCGGACTTGTTACGCTGGTAGTCTACAGCATCTTGGACTACGGTAAGACTCTCCAGATTCAGTCTGACGAAACGCTCTGATGACAGGAGGAGTAGATCATGGGACAGATAATATTAAGACTTGACCGCGTAATGGCGGACCGTAAGATGTCACTTAACGAACTGTCTGAGAAGGTCGGCGTATCTAACGTTAACCTCTCGAAGATGAAGAACGGCAAGATCTCCGCGATCCGCTTCTCCACCCTCGAAGCTATATGCGAGGCGCTCGACTGTCAGCCCGGCGACATACTCGAGTATAATAAGGAGTAGAAAATAAATAACAAGCCGGAGGGCACCCCTATATGATCCAGCTTAAGATGCTGAGTTACTACGACAATATAGATAAATATAAGCAGATCGACGCGATCGTCGAGAACCTGCTCACAGACGCACTTAACGAATCAGACATCCACACGATGCAGATCGCGCACCGCGTCAAGACCGCGGAATCGGCAGCAGGCAAGCTCACGAGAAAGCCCGAGAAATACTCGACCGCGACAGATCTTACCGACCTCGTAGGCTTCAGGATCATATGTTACTTCACAGATCAGATCGACCCGATAAGCCGGATCGTTGAGAATCTGTTCGACATCGACAGGGACAACTACGTCGACAAGAGCAAGATGCTTAAGCCCAACGCTTTCGGCTATCTGTCGGTCCACTACATCTGTTCATTACGCCCCTCCGACGAATACGATGAGGAACTTACACACTTTAAATTCGAGATCCAGATAAGGACCGTTCTTCAGCACACATGGGCTGAGATCGAGCACGACTTAGGCTACAAGAACGAGCTCGGTGTCCCCCGTCATGTAAGACGTGAATTCTCGCAGATGGCAAGCCTTCTCGAGGTCGCCGACGCGGGCTTCGGAAGGATCAAAGAAGAACTTAAGAACTACTCCGACAGAGTCATCGAACAGCTGCGCACGGGCGACGTCGCGGGCATCACGATCGATACTCTCTCATTGCGCGAGTTCATGCGCTATAACGAGGAGTTCATTAACTTCACGAACGACATCGCCGAGATCTGCGGTGCCTCCCTCACCGACGTCAATGCGGATCCTTATATCAGGCAATTGGACTTCCTCGGCGTCGATACACTCACGAGTCTTATCGAACTTATGGGAATGCAGCACGACCTCGCTCTCAAGATGGCGCGTCAGACTCTCGAGAACTCGGAGATCGATGAGCTCGCATCTTCCGTAGGTCTGTTCTACCTTTGCCGTGCGGCTCTCGTCAGCGGTCACTACAGCGACATCGACATGACGCGTTATTTCTCGCTTCTTATGGATAACCCGAAGATGATCGAGCGCAAGGTCGCACACATGCAGAAGCTGCGCGACAACTACTACGCAGGCATCTGAGCATATAAACTTAACATCGGTTTACCTTCTGTGTAGAGCTTCCTGCTCCCACTCCCACTTCTTCTTGACCTCCGCGGCTTTCGCGATGATCTTCGAAGTCCACTCGTCATCAGGAGCGTCGAGCTGATATGCCGCGTACCCGTTCTGTTTGCCGTAGGAGCAGATTACTCCCTCGTCGTCGACGTGAAGCTTTATGTGGTAATGGCTCGGCATCTTCTGCGGCAGCATCTGCTTGCGCTTGCCCTGCACTTCCTTTAAGTGTCTCTGCGCATTTACGATCTGGTCGAACTTAACCCCGTAACACCTGAACAGCGTCTTGATATAGAACTCGGACCTGTACGACGACGTGTACACCCACACCTCGTACCCGAGCTTTTGCAGCTCGTTAATAAGATACGGCGTGCCGTAGCGCAGCCTCTCCTTGAAGATGAGATTAAACGGGAATATCAGCTTCGACTCGACCTTGTGCGTGTCGGGCCTTACGAAAAGCACCTCGTCCAGATCGAACGAGATGCGCATCTTACCTTCGTCAAATTTACCCGCCATTCTTCGCGATCTCTCCGATGACATCGATGGCCTTTCTGGACCACTGATCATCCGGAACATTCAGCTCATACTTCTTATACTTAGCGCCTTCGATATCGCCTGTGGCAAGCACCATATCATTATCGATATGAAGCGTCTGCTTGTACTTCGAGGCGATCAGCTTCTCGCGCTGTACTGCACTCGCGGAGTTCGAAGCCTTACGCTTCTCTGTACCCGTGATGATACCGTCTACGTGCACGGAATACGCACGGAAGAATCTCTGTATATCGTCGATGGAATAGTATTTCGCGGAGTATACCCAGATGTCGTAGCCCTGCTTCGACAGGTAGTGGAACAGCGCGGGCACGCCGAGCTTCAACTTCTGCTTGAACTTGATAAGGCGGAACTTCGGCACCTTCTCGACGAACTTGTCCTTGTCTCCCCTGAAGATTACCTCGTCGAGGTCGAGAGTGACACGCTTGTCGTGCTTCGAGTTCTCGAGGATCTTCTCGATGTCGGAGTCCTGAGCGAGGTTAACGATCTTGATCGGTACCTTCTTGATCTGGCATCTCATCGCAGCCGCCCATCTGTGGTGGCCGTTAAGAAGCAGATATCCCTTCGGGTGCAGTTTCTCTACTATGAGCGCATCGTCGAAAGGATCCTGGTTATGCTTGAGCGCCGTCCTGAACTTCTGCTCATACTCGCCGATGATCCTCATGCTGGGGCCCACCGTCTCGAATGTAAACTCATCATCCGCATTGGGGTGAAGATTGGTACATGCTGTCTTCTTTACAAGCAGTCTTTCAAGAAGGCTCGCCTTAACGGTAAAGCTCGTTCCCTTCTGCTGCTGAACGTCATCATATATCTTCTGCTCAAATTCAGTCTTAGCCATAACATAACCCCGACTAATCAAAGTATATTTATAATTATACAACACAAAAAACGCTTCGCGGGTAACATAAAACCTCCGGCTTTCACCGGAGGTCGTCTGACAAACTCTACTTACTCTCTAAAAGGAGGTAACTACTCTATGACTTTAGTATAGCGAAGCATTGCGACATCAATATGAATATTTGTGAACAAATTGTAAACCCGTAATCAATCTACCCATTCGAACACGAAATCGTCGATCCTTACCTCGTCTCCGTCCTGTATTCCCGCCTCTTTCAAGGCATCGTAAACGCCTTCCTTAACAAGTGCTCTCTGGAAATACTGAGCGGAATCATATACATCGAAGTCTGTAGTCGCACGTAGTCTTGATGCCCACGATCCCTCGATGACGAACATATCGCCGTCTCTGCCGATCGTAAACTTCTGCTCCTTCTCGAACTTATAGACCTTCTTGCTGTCCTTCTCGATCTGATCGTGAATGACCGGCGGCGGCAGCTTACTTACAAGCTCCGTTACCTTATCGGTCAGCTCCTTCACGCCCTGTCTTGTCGCAGCGCTTATAACGAAGAAATCCTCGTAGCCCTGCTTTCTGACTTCCTCTTCGAACATCTCGATCTCCTCATCGAGCGCGTCGTCGCACTTATTCGCAACGACTACCTGAGGACGGGATGCGAGCTCTTCGTTAAACTCGCGAAGCTCCTTGTTGATCGAATTAAAATCATCGATCGGATCTCTGCCGTCGTGCGCGGAGACGTCAACAACATGGATAAGAAGTCTCGTTCTCTCGATGTGTCTTAAGAAGTCGTGGCCTAACCCAGCTCCCTCATGCGCATCCTCGATAAGTCCGGGGATATCCGCGATAACGAACGACTGGTCGAAGTCCTGCACAACACCGAGCACCGGCTCGAGCGTCGTAAAAGGATAATCCGCGATCCTGGGCTTCGCACGCGTCATGACCGACAGCAGCGTCGACTTACCCGCATTCGGGTAACCTACGAGACCTACGTCAGCGATGAGCTTGAGCTCTACAAGAAGATTCTTCTCTTCGCCCGGCATACCGAGGTGAGCGAACTGCGGCGCCTGTCTTACGGAATTCGCGAAATGCATATTTCCGAGACCGCCCTTGCCGCCTACGCAGATGACCTCTTCCTGTCCGTCTTCAGTGAAATCCGCGAGGATCTTGCCTGTATCGGCATCCTTGATGACCGTGCCTACGGGGACTGCGATCTTTAAGTCCTCGCCGCCTCTGCCGTACATCTTGCGGTTCATTCCTTTCGCGCCGTCAGGGGCTACGAACTTATGCTTGAAGCGGAACGACTGCAGCGTGGTAAGCTTGCCTGCCGCAACGAAAACAACGTCGCCGCCCTTACCGCCGTCACCGCCGTCGGGTCCGCCGTTTGTAATGTACTTCTCTGTATGGAACGAGCACATTCCGGGCCCGCCGTCGCCCGCCTTAACATATATCTTCGCGTGATCTATAAACATAAATACCTTCTTAAATCGAATAAAGAAAAATGCCTGCCGAAGATTGATTCGACAGGCAGTTAATTCAGCTTATAAGCCCAAATCAGTTAGCAGGATAAACGCTGACCTGCTTCTTTGTGGAACCGACTCTCTCGTACTTTACGAGGCCGTCGATCTTAGCATAAAGCGTATCATCGGATCCGATGCCGACGTTGTTGCCGGGATGGATCTTTGTGCCGCGCTGTCTTACAAGAATGTTGCCTGCGATAACGCTCTGTCCATCGCCCTTCTTAGCTCCAAGTCTCTTGGACTGGGACTCACGACCGTTCTTGGTGGAACCCATTCCTTTCTTATGAGCGAAGAGCTGTAAATTCATGTTAAGCATCTCTTACACCTCCTAGTGTCTCAAATTTCTTCAGTGATACTGATGTATCTGTTACCGTCTGTGTTAACCGACTGTGCGAGGGAGATAAATCCGAGAACTATAGTCTCCATTATCACCTGTGCCCTGTCAGCCGCGCCCTCATCTCTGAATCTTCCTTCCGGAATGATTATCTCGGCGCACACATTGCCGTCACCCTTATCTTCTTCGATCCTGGTACTGTACTCTGTATCAATACCGCAGATCCTCTCAAGTGCATTCGCCAGTGTATAAACCAATGTCGATGCTCCTGCGCAGATGATGTCGGATCCTGCTTGGGCGTATCCCGAATGTCCGCTTACGAACAACCCGGTTACCTTACGAGACTGATCCCTGACGACTTTGACGGTGATCATTACGTTCCGCCTTTATTAAGCGATGCCCGTAATACGTACTCTTGTATAAGGCTGTCTGTGGCCATTCTTTCTTCTGTAGCCCTTCTTAGCCTTGTACTTAAGAACAACGATCTTCTTGTTCTTGCCCTGCTTTACGACTTCGCCTGTAACCTTAGCAGCTACATCAGCGCCGGCCTTGATGCCGTTATCATCGCCTACAGCAAGAACTTCGTCGAAAGTAACTGTCTCACCGACCTCGCTTCCGAGCTTCTCTACGAAGATCTCGTCACCGACAGCAACCTTATACTGCTTGCCGCCTGTCTTAATTACTGCGTACATACTGTGTCCTCCTGTTCTTCCAGTCTCGCTGCTCCATCCGAGGCACTGCCCAAAGCCCTTAAAAATCAAGGAAAAAGCGCAGATTTAAAAGCCCGTCGCATGCGGCCACCCGCGTATACTATCATCATTGTGCCGGTGTGTCAACTTTTTATTTATATATATAAGGTGTTATAATTTTTTGAGAAAATACACAAGCAGGGGTAATACCGCATGCGTCTTTCAGACATTCTAAAATATAATGACATAGTTATCCAGTGCCACGACAACCCGGATGCCGACGCACTCGCATCGGGCTTCGCACTCTATACATACCTTAAGGATAACGGCAAGGAGCCTGTCTTCATCTACAGGGGCGTCCACCCCATCACCAAGAGCAATCTTCTGATCATGGTCGAGGAGCTTAACATTCCGGTGCAGTATGCGCCCGAATACGACCATGTTCCGGATGTTCTCCTGGTCTGCGACTGCCAGTACGGTCAGCGTAACGTCACGACGACCAAGGCGAGATACGTCGCGATCATCGACCACCATCAGGTCACGGTCGAGCTTCCGAGATTCGCGGAGATCCGAAGCAGCGTCGGATCGTGTGCGACGGTGGTCTGGGACATGTTAAGAGCCGAGAACTACGACGTCAACGAGAATAAGGACCTCGCGACCGCTCTGTACTACGGACTTTACACCGATACGAACAAGTTCAGCGAGATAAGCCACCCTCTCGACCGCGATATGATCGACTCGCTCGTAATCAACAAGAGCCTCATCACGAAGATGAGCAACTCCAACATCTCGCTCGAGGAGCTGAAGATCACGGGCAAGGCGATACTCGACTACAAATACATCGAAAACATCAGGTGCCTCGTCATCAAGACAGAGCCCTGCGACCCGAATATCTTGGGAGTCATATCCGACTTCTCGATGGAGACCGCCGAGGCCGATGTGGCTATCGCCTATTACATCAGCCCGGATGAGATCAAGTTCTCCGTAAGGTCATGCGTCAAGGAAGTCCATGCGAACGAGCTCGCAGAGTTCATCGCCAGAGGCATCGGCGGAGGCGGCGGTCATCTTCTTAAGGCCGGCGGTACGATCCGTCCGGAGAAGGTGCCCGAGAATGTTCCGGACATCATCGAAGACAGACTCCGTGAATACTACAGTCTCTACGAGGTCCTCTATGCGAAGACCGCGACGGTCGACACATCGAACATGGGAATGTTCACGAAGAAGGAACAGAAGCTCGGCGTCGTCAAGATGTCCGACGTATTCGAGGTCGGAACACCCGTCGAGATCAGAACTCTCGAGGGCGACATCAACATAACGATCGCAGACGACACATATCTCATGATCGGACTCGAGGGCGAGATCTATCCTATCTCCGAAGAGAAGCTTCAGAACAGCTACAATGCGACGGGATTTGCTTTCGTCAAGCAGTTCGAGTACGACCCGACAATAAGGAATCTGTCAAACGGAGACATCCGTCCGGTTATGCCGTATGCGAAGACAGTCATCAGTCCTCCGGGTTCCGCGAGAATATATGCGCAGCCTCTGGACCATTACATCAAGCTCTTCACCGCGTGGGACGACGAGAAGTATTACTCGGGCGTGCCGGGTGACTACATCGCGGTAAGAGAAGACGATCCTCACGATATCTACGTTATAAGCGGCAGGCTTTTCGACCAGCTTTACAAGCCGGCAGCGAAGGGCCTTTTCCTCTAATTCCGCTAATTCCTCTAAGCTTCCGCTTAAAGCCCGTAGCGAGCCCTCAGATACTCAGGCATCTCGGCATCCTCGCCGACGATGGCGTATGCCCTGTCGACCAGTTCCTGAACCGTATAGTGTCTGAAATAACCGACTTCTTCCTCTCCGGCCACCGGAGACGAAGTGCAGAAGAAACGGTCCGTCGGGATGTGGTGTCCAAAGCAGTCCGTTATAGCCGCTTCCTGATACCAGGTATCCATATTGATGACATCCGTGAGTCTGTCAAACTGAATATAGAGATAACCGTTATCCCAGTCGGGCTGGAATGTTACGGGGGACAGGTGGTTGATGTAAGAGCTTATGTCCGTCATTCCGATGACTGCCCCGGTATCGGGATCGTAACGCCCGAGCGATCCGTTGGCGTACGCTGCGACCAAAATCCTCGTACCGTCCTCTTCGTTAGTCAGAATATCGATTCCTAAGGGGTGCTTGCCTTCAGTCGAGACCGAATAGTCAACATCGCCCTGACGGTTAACGAACATGATATCACTGCCGTTAGCAACCACCACATGTTCACTCTCGACATCCGGAACGACACATATAATATCATTCGATCCTTCAGGAAGATCGACTCTGATCTCATTGCCGTTGGTCGTATCGATCATGTAATTCATATTGTGAGCGGCGACATAGATCAGATCCATGTCATCAATAAATACAGGGATAACCTGCATATCGGTGAAGAAATCGACATTAAGCGTAAACTCCTCTGTGTTCTCGGATTCGATATCATAGATTCCAAAAACCTTCTCATCTCCATCAAGGTGCAGATAGTACACCCGCCCGTTCTCAAGCGCCGTGTAGTCAGTCATATAAGAATAGTTGTCGCAGATCACGGTAGACTCTTCGGTACCGCGTTCCAGATCTATCTCGTGAAGGATCATGGAACCGTAGGAATCCGCTATGTAGAGCTTACCGTCATAAACTCCCAGGATATTCAGTCCATAGTAGGATTCAGCGTCGTTGGTGATCTGCACCTCGTGCATGAGTTCATTTGTATTCGGGTCGATCAGCAGAAGCGTCGGCTCATCCATACCATAGAGCACCGCGAGAATATCGTCATCCATATAGTAATCCCTGCTGCCCGGTATCACAACATCTTCAACCGCTTCCCATTCCTCATCGCAAACGCCGGAATTGTAATAGATTATCTCGTTGCTGTAATCCCGGAATGTATATACGCCGTGATTGACGACGGCATCGTAAAGATCCGATGCGAACTCGTAGGTTAAGCCGATCACATCGCCTCCCATAACGAGCGAAGGCAGAGCCATTCCGCCGTTTGTCGTTATGATCAGGGGGTATCCGTTGCCGTCTCTGTCCGAGATATCGATGATGCTGTCGTTGGTTACCCAGTTGTATTCGATATTACCGTCAGCGATGTTATAGGCCGTACATGAGGCACCGTTATAGAAAGCCGCACATCCGATCGCAGGGAGCATCAGGAAACTCCTGTGGAGACTGTAGCCCGTACTCGAATGAGGAGCACTCCATATAAGGTCTAAGTTGGAGGGATCGTAACAGTATATCTCCGTCTCGTTCTCGGTCAGGTAATATGTGTTATTGAGAACCGATGACTCATCCCCGTTAAATACATAAGCGGCGACCAGATAGTGGTCATCATCATACCAGCCGGAGTTAGAGACATAAAGCTCAAGATCATCCGATACCTGCATCGTCCCGCTTCCAAGATCGTACATTACGACATAGGAACTCTCGAATCCGTTGTAGATGATCAGAGCGGCCTTTGTTCCGTCGGGAGACAGATCGAATCTGGAATAATACATCATGGTTCCGTCTATCTCGCATGTTACATCGTATTCCTCTAATATCTCGCCGCTCTCAGTATCGATGATCCACAGGTACTTAGATCCGCAGCACACCGCTATCCTGCCTTCTTCGACGACCTGTATGTCCGAATTAATGAATGTCATAATATCGTCACGCGCGGTCGAATACAAAGTCCAGAGATTCTCACCCGTATCGGAATCGTAAGCAGAGAGCTCGCCGGATGAGTAGACCAGGAACTTATCTCCATCAACAAACCTTATCTCGCCGTTAAGAGCATCGCTGTTAATGACAGTGAACAGGTTCTCGTGACTCTCGGTATCCCACACCATGATGTCACCCAGCGTATCCATCGACGCCATTCTCGTTCCGTCTTCATTCACAGCGACCTGTACGACGTAACCGCTCGTGGTATAGTTCCAGACAGGACCGACATTGGATCCGTGCTGAGTAACATAGGCATTGGTCGCAGTCGCGAGTGCCGCCATGGCCTCACCCGTTACGGCACCTTCATCATTGAGGTCCTCCGGGAGTGCCGCGAGCGCGAGGTGAATCGCATCCAGCCTGTGGTCATCCTCAAGGAGCATATTAGACTGTATCGCGAGGTAACGGTTCTGATCAATAAGGGACTGGCGCAGCGCCTGATCGACCTTCAGCTTGCTTCTGTACATGTACCCGCCGAAAACGATCGCCGCCGCTGCAATAACAGCACTTACGGCGATGATCTGCTTTGTCCTGTACGCTCTCTGTCTTCTTACGAGCTCATCGTATGAGCAGCCGAGCAAAGCAGCCGCAAGCCTCGGAATCTCTTCCTTCTTCGCTTTGTTGAAAGGCATTCTGTAATCGCATGACAGAGGCTCGATATTGACCTTGATCGTGCGCTCCGTGCCGTCCGCGTCTTTAACGACTCTCTCGTCCTGCTGCAGTATATTCGGGATAACCTCGGTGGGTTCACCGTCCGCGAGAACAGTCAGTATCTTATTCTTGCTGTGGTTCTTAAGGAAGAAGTTGATCTCGCGCTCGACCCAGATGGATTCGCATGTGTTGTGCGAGCAGATGACGATGAGGTAGTCCGCCTTTTCGAGGGCGTTGCTTATCGTGTCCGTGAGGTCGCTCGTGATCGGCAGCTCATCCTTGTCGCGGAAGATGCGCTCGATCCTTTTCTTGCCCGTCTTCTTGCGGATCGCACCGGGTATGTGGAAGTGCTCGAGAGAGCGCTGTACGTGCTCGGCGACCTTCGAATCGAGCTCAGCGTGTCTGTACGAGATAAACGCGTTGTAGAAATCTATCATAGTCCCTTCTCCTTATACTTATAGCGCTGCCGCCAGTATCAAAGCATAAACGATGCCGTGAAGCACTCCCGGCACCAAAGATCTGTCAGTATGTCTTACGACCGGGATTACGGCAAGGTAAGGCAGACCGGTCGCTGCAAGTCCTCCGAGACCCGCATAGAATACGCCCGTGCTGCCAGGGATGAGACCGAACAGCACAGCCGCCGCGCAGGGGATGAACATCAGCGCGAAGATGAGTCTGTTGCCGAAGCAGTTCTTCGCACCCTCCCCTGCCGTCGATGATTTACGTGAAGCATAGATAAGTCCCGTCGCGAGCACGGCGTCGACGATAAACATCAATACGATGAAGCCCGACGACATGCCGGCGTCGTTTATAAAGTGCACCTTAAGATCCGCCGCGAGCGAGATAATGAGCATCGTGAAAAGACCGATGATAACCGCGAGGAACACCGCCGGGATGAATGTCTTCTTCGAAGCGATGAACTTGCCGTCCTTGGTCGTGATCCATGTGAAGTTGATGATAAAAAGGCTCAGCATGAATACGAGGGGAAGCAGCGCCTGGATCATCGGCATCGCACCCAGCAGCATGTGGCTGAATGTCGTCGCGATGACACCTATCGCCACTGCGATCGAGATGCCTCCGATAAGCCCGAACACCCACTTCGATACGGGTGCTTTCTTGGGATCGCTGCCGGTCTGCGACAGGCCCATATTCGACAGATAAAGAAGGACCGCTACTGCAGCAAAAGCCGTCGCGAGCCATGCGAGTACGAACCACGCATTGATCCTTCCGAATGATGTCTCTCTTGTGGATTCATCGATGTAAGTAACGCTTAAGTAGCCCGCGAATTCGTTCTGGAACAGCGGAGAGAAAAACAACTTATTCGCGTCGTTTACCGTGAAGCAGCTTAACGACAGCATGCGGTTCTGGGCGTTGTTGAAGTAGACCTTCGATGCGAACAGACCGCCTCTTTTGACAGGTGTGCCGAAGAGCGTGTCGTCGCCCGATATTCTCTCGTAGATTCTTCTGGCGTCCTTCATCCCTGCGACATTATCCGCGTTGTCACGGCCTGCGAAGATCGCGACGTCGCACACGGGATCGAGACTCGACAGTCCTGTCAGGAAGTCCTCGTTATATTCGGGACAGATCAGCACGAAGCCTATAACATGCGGATCGTTCTTGTATTCGTTGATTACGTAAGCCGCATCCTCACCGACACCGACGACTACGATGTCGCTCGCGTCAGGAAGGTCGTTGCCGTAGTTCAGAAGCTCATACTCGAAGCCCGCCGCGTGCATCGTGTTTCTGAAAGACAGTGACGGGAAATTGCCCTGATCGCCGTAGATCGCGAGCACCGGATTCTTGGTACTCTTGCCGGCTCCGGGGACGAGACAGAGAATGATAAGTGTGATAAGCGAGACCGCCATCATGATGAGGCTGATCTCGACTATCGGAGCTCTGCGACGCGGCTGCTGCTTACCTGTTTGACTCATTACTTACCCTCGGGGCACAACTCGTTGCCGAGCTCTCTTATGTCTTCGGGTCCTAAGATGAGGATCATGTCGCCCTCCTGCACAAGCTCGTCGATACGCTTCTTGAGGTCTTCCTTGTCTGCGAAGAACTCAGCGTTACCTCCGCGCTTGTTGATCTCGTCTGCGATGTTCTTGCTCGATACCATGCCCTCGTGAATTACCTCACGGTCCGTGAAGATCTCAGAGAACAGGATCTTCTTGCACGGCAGCAGACTCGTTACATACTCTTCGAAAAGCGCATCTACCCTGTTAAAAGTCAGCGGCTGGAAAACAACCAGCAGATTGTTATGAGGCATGTGCATCGCAGCATCGATAGTGACTCTTGCCGCAGTCGGATGATGTGCATAATCGACTACAACTTCCGCACCCTTATATGTGCCCTTGATAGTGAATCTTCCGTCAGCGCCTCCGAACTCATTAAGCGCCTTGATGATTGATTCGGCTGATGCGTCGTTAAGGTACGCGCAGGCAGATGCGATGAGCGCGTTGCTGATGTTGTGAGCGCCGGGAACTCGAAGCTGAACTCTTCCTATGTTCTCTCCCATAGCGATGAGGTCGAAGCCCGGAAGACCTTCGGTGTATGTTATGTTCAGAGCCTTGAAGTCAGCGTCGGAACCATCAGCCGCGCATGTGATAACGCGGGGGTTTTTAGCCGCTCTCTTGATCGCTTCTTTGATGTTGTTGTCCGTGCCGGTAACGACGAGGTTGCCGCCGTCGTCGATCTTATTAATGAACTCTGCGAATACATCGATTACATCATCCAATGTAGGATAGCAGTCGACGTGATCGTGATCGATATTCGTGATAGCCGCAGTTGTGGATCTGAACTCGAGGAACGAGCGCTTGAACTCGCACGCCTCTGATACGAGAAGATCTCTTCCTCCGCCCTGTCTTACGGTCGAGCCTCCGATGCCGTCGAACGGAGCACCGAGGTGGATCGTCGGATCGACGCCCTCCTCGATGAGCATCATGGAGGTCATCGAAGTTGTTGTCGTCTTGCCGTGTGTTCCGGAGATATTGATAACGTTCTTGTATGAATTCGTAATGATGCCCAAGAACTCGGATCTGTCGAAGACTGTGATGTTCTTCTCGATGGCTCTTGCGAGTTCCTTGTTATGAGGCAGGATAGCCGCAGTCTTAACGATATAATCGGGCTCGAACTCGTCGATGTTCTTTGCCTCCTGACAGTTATAGATCGTAATCCCCTGATGCGCGAGTCCTTCAGTCCTCTCAGACGGGTGATTGTCCGAGCCTCCGACCTTAAAGCCGTACCCCTTCGTCAGCAGCGCGAGGCCGCTCATGGATATTCCGCCGATACCCACAAAATATATCTTCGCGTTACTCTTAAGCTCATCAAGCTTGATGTTAGTCATAATAAGCACTCCTAAGCAAATTCACTCGGAGACTATTATATATTATTTTAAATTAATGCGCATCCGGGACCGGGGATTTATCCGTATAGAGGATCTTAAGCAGTATAGGTGTCAGGATCGACGATACGACGATCAGGAAGATGACCGATGTGAAATATGCGCCGCTTAAGGCGCCGACTGACAATGCTCTTTGGGCAACGATCAGGGCAACCTCGCCTCTGGTCATCATTCCGATTCCGATCTTCAGAGTATCGCGGCCCTTGAACCCGCATAGTCTGGAGGCCAGTCCGCAGCCGATGATCTTGGACAGAAGGCCCACGAGAACAAAGCATACGGAGAACAGAAGGATCGACGTATCGACGGACTTGATATCAGTCTGAAGTCCGATGGATGCGAAGAACACAGGTCCGAAGATCATATATGAATTGATGTCCATCTTACGGGAGATGTAAGTCGAATCATCCAATGAACTTAATATAACGCCTGCGACATAAGCACCTGTGATATCCGCGACACCGAAATACCTCTGGGCGCAGTATGACATGATGAAGCAGAGCGCAAGTCCGATGATCGGGATTCGGCGGGTGTGCGGCCACTTCTTATCGACGATCTTGAATACACGGTAGAATGCATAACCGAAGACCAGGCTGATCAGGAAGAACAGTCCGCTCATTAAGAATGTGCGGCTTATATCCTGTGACGGGTCCTTCATTCCGATAACGATGGTCAATACAAGGATGCCGATGACATCATCGATGATCGCTGCAGACACGATCGTCGTTCCGACGAATTCGCTGATCTTCCCCAATTCCTTCAATGTCTGAACCGTAATAGAAACCGACGTCGCGGTCAGTATCAGTCCGACGAACAATGCCTTATAGAATTCCTCATCCCCGTACGGAGCGAACCCGTAGAAACTCATGTACAGCAAGGTTCCCATTACAAGAGGAACGAACACTCCGGCGCATGCTATGAAGAGCGCCTTGAATCCGGTCTTACGAAGGTCTGATATTCGGGTCTCGAGACCTGCTGTGAACATGAGGAGCATGACGCCGATCTCAGCCATATAGCCAAGGAAATCAGAATAGCCGACGAGACCAAGAAGCGACGGTCCGACAATAAGTCCGGCGACTATCTCACCTACGACCTGCGGGGCCTTCAGCTTACGGGCTGCGAGACCGAAGAACTTTGCCGCGATTATGATTATCGCGAGCGACCTAAAAACTTCATACTTCTCCACTTATAACACCTGCCTTCAGAATGTGATGGGACCTACGACTGCTTCCGTGTAGCTTATGAGATCTGAAGGCTTGAGCTTCAGCTGAACGCCTCTTGCTCCGGCACTTACATGGACCACATCCACGAGCTCTATCATCTCATCGATAAATGTACGGTACTTCTTCTTCATGCCGATCGGGGAACATCCGCCTCTTATGTATCCCGTAACTTTGAGGAGGTCCTTCACGTGAATGAGTTCAACTCGCTTCACGCCTGCGAGGACTGCCGCCTTCTTGAGGTCGAGTTCATCGTCGACCGAGAGACAGAACACGAGATATTCACCTGCATCGGTAACTGCTGTCAGGGTCTTAAAGACCTGCTCATAAGGTATGCCGAAAAACTCCGCGACATGATGTCCGTCGAGGTCATTCTCGTCGTACTCGTACTCCATCGCTTCGTAAGGGATCTTGTCCTTGTCGAGCATGCGCATCGCGTTTGTCTTCTTCATACCTGCCATAACCTTAACTACTATATAGCATCGCGCAGATTATTCAATTCTGAAGTGATGATATAATTAAACAAAATTAATACGAAGAGGTCCCCCATGCTTAGTAAAAACTATCCGCTCCACGACATCAACAAGGTCTTCGACATGTTCGAGGAGACGATCAACCGGGGCGGCGTCGCGGACAAGACGGGCGCTGAGCTGACGCTTATTAATAAGCTTTTCGCGCATATGCCCCCGGAGGCGTCCGAGTACGGCATGATGATGCTCCACGGCACACCCGCTTCCGAGCTTCCTAAGCAGGCGCAGGATGTTATGCCTTTGTATGTGCGTTTCTTAAACCTCGCCGAGTACCTCGAAAAGGTGGATGCGCTTCGTGAATTGCCGCAGAACCCCACGACAGAGGACATCATGGCGCGCCACAAGATGATGGATTCGCTCGAGGAGCACGAGAAGGCTTTCGGTGAGCCTTTGCTTGGTTTTAAGTTTAATGAGGAGACGAACGAGACCGAGGAAGCGGCTGAGCCGGAACAGGAAGAAGGTTCTTCCGCGCTTCACCTTATGAACAACTGCGCGCCCGTGTTCCCGTGTCTCGACCCGCTCAAGACTTCGCTGTTCTACGAGAAGAACCTGGGCTTCAAGGCGGCGCACCTCGACGACGAGAAGATGCCGCACATAAGACTTACAAGAGATAATATCGTGATTGCTCTCGTGGAGAGCCCCGTGAGGATCGCTTCGCCTTGCCTGTATGAGCTCATAATCTACGTTACCGAGCCGATGCTTCTGTATCACGAGCTCAAGGCCGCGGGCGTGAAGATCATTGAAGAGCTGCCCGAAGCGAAAGAATCCGAGAAAGCGGATTCGAACCGCCAGTTCGTTATCGAGGACTGCGACGGAAGACGCATCTGCATCTCGCAGTCAGTCGAGATCGTCTAAGTCTTCTTTAAAATTCCAGAAAATCGCCCTCGAAAACGAAAAATTATGGAACGGTTATATGGAATTTTCCCTCTTAACTTCCGCTGTCGACTTCTCGAGAGTCGGTCTGTCCATGACCGCGAGGCGGCCGCACTTATTGCACGTCATCTTGCACTCGGCGCCGACTCTCGTGAGCGTCCATTCGAAGCTCCCGCAGGGGTGCTTTTTCTTCATTCGGACTACGTCACCGACCTCATATTTGTACAGAAAAAACTTACCCGGCATGAACTTCTCCTCCTAACTTTATTCCAAATGTGACCCGGTCATTATTTCCGAAGTCTTTCAGCGATTTAACAATGTTAAACCCTTGTGCCATAAGGGTTTGCGAGACCCCTTCCGCCTGATCGTAACCGTGCTCGACGGCGAGCATCCCGCCCTGCCTGAGACATTTATGGGACAGTTTACAGATGGGCAGATAGAAGTCCAAGCCGTCCTCACCGCCCGCCAGAGCGAGGTGAGGTTCATGGTCTTTGACCTCTTTATCAAGAGCCTTCATATCGACCGAATTGATGTACGGAGGGTTCGCCGTGATGACATCAAATGAACCCAGATCCTCCGGCAAATCTTCTGAGAGCACATCCAGTTTGATCGCTTTTACTGCCGACTTATCAGCCGCCTGACTCTCTATATTCTCGCGCGCGATGGCTAATGCCTCATCCGATATATCCGCCAAGACCGCCTGCGCGCGGATCCCTTTAGCAAGCAAAGAGTTCAGCACGGATATTCCCACGCAGCCCGTTCCCGTGCACAGATCCAGAATACGGGGGCTTGTGAGCGGTTCAGCTGACTCGGGCACGAGGTTTACGTCGCCCGCGGCAAGATCAAGAGCTCCCAGAAAGCGCAGTGCGGTCTCCACGAGAAGCTCCGTGTCGGCGCGCGGGATCAGAACCGAAGGCGTGACCTTGTACTCCTCGCGGTAGAAAGGCTGGCGGCCGACTATGTACGCGACAGGGACACCCGCAGCGCGCTTCATCACAGCCTCGTCGAACGCTTTCCCGTCCTCGCCGAACTCCGTGAATAAAACGCCTATATCAAAACGGGCATCTTCGTGATCGATGCCCGCTTCGGTTAGTACTTCGATTGCTTTGTTGATGTTACCAGACATCTTCGTCCGCGTTCTCGGGGATTACAGCCTGCATAGCCGCGATCGCGACCTCGATGATCGGAGCGTCCGGCTCGCCTGTCGTGAACTTCTGAAGCCACAGTCCGGGTTTGCTTAAGCCGCGGCACACAGCGTTGTTGCCTCTGCCGACCGCTCTTAAGATCTCGAAAGAGATACCGCAGATAACGGGGATCAGAAGGATACGGATAAGGGCGTTGACGAGGAACTGACCGTCGCCTACGAGGATACCCGCTATCGTGTAGATAAGGATCGAGATCGCAAGCACGAGGAACATGAAGGATGTTCCGCACCTCGGGTGGAATCTCGAATACTTCTTGATATTCTCTACCGTCAAAGGCTCGCCTGCCTCATAGCACGCGATGGTCTTGTGCTCGGCGCCGTGATAACGCCATACGCGGTCGATGCCTTCGATCTTGGATGCGAACTTCAGGTAAAGGAAGAAAATGATCATACGAAGAACACCTTCGCCGAGGTTAAGCACTACGGACATCCAGGTGGTGTCTGCAAGCGCGCTGCCCATGATCTTGGTCGCAAGGAAAACGATGAGCCACGGCAGGAGGATAAAAAGTCCGACCGACAGCAGGATTCCGAGGATCGCCGACAGCGTAACCATTACGTTATAGTGCTTGGTAAGATACTGATCGAGTGCGGAAGGCTGCTTCTTCTCTTCTCCCTCTTCCTCGGGAGCACCCTGCTCGGAGATATCCGCGGACTTCATCAAAGCATCCGTGCCCTTAACGAGCATCTTATAGAATCTGATACAGCCTCTTATGAAAGGAACCTTCTCGTAGAAAGTTACTCTCTCACTCTGTGTGATCTCTTCAACATGGATGGTGCCGTCACCCTTTCTTACCGCGATGCATGTGCGCTTGGGACCGACCATCATGATGCCTTCGATAAGAGCCTGACCGCCGATGGTGGTCTTCTTGATCTCGGGTTTGGTATCTGTTGTAATCTGTGTTTTGTTTTCTGTTTCTGACATGTCTTATATTGTAAAAAAGAACTGCCTTGGTTTCAAGGCAGTTCTTACTCGGGTCAATCTTATTAAGCTCTTCCCATTCTCTTGTTGAACTTGTCGATTCTTCCGCCTGTATCTACAAGCTTCTGCTTGCCTGTGTAGAACGGATGGCAGTTAGAGCAAATATCGACGTTGATCTCAGGCTTTGTAGAGATAGCTTCGAATGTAGCTCCGCATGCACACTTGACGACAGCGTTGTACGTCTTAGGATGGATGTCAGTCTTCATTTCTTCACCTCATAATCAAAGACACGGTGCGTACTCCACGCACGTATACCGTATCGGATTTCATGTAACCGCGTAATGATACATTGTTTATCCGCGGTTGTCAAGAAGGTTTACATTATGACATCATGTCTGCGATAGACTGTGCAGCACCTGTAGCCATACCGATGGCAGCGAGTACTACAAAGATAACAAACAAGAGGATCACGTAGCAGAACTTGGATCTTGCGAAGTTCTTTACGTTGATGTTGCCGGAGCCTCCGAAAGCGAATACGAGAAGAATGATAAATCCGATTACCGGGATTCCGAACAGAAGCTCGTAACCGAAATATCCCCACATACTGATCGGCTTGTACTCGCTGGGTACGTTGTTATCACTCATAATAATACCCCCTAAAGTTAAATATCTTTGATTATACTACCACATTTTCTGTCAGTCGACAGAGAAAGACTTCTGTGCAGACAGAACGAAAGTAGCATTATCGGGAGTACGCTTGAGGAAGTTAAGCACAGCCTCGGTACCTGCGATCGTATCGACGTCGGCGATAGCTTTTCGAGTGAGCCAGACGGACGAGAGCTGCTCCTCTGTAAGGAGAAGGTCCTCGCGGCGCGTACCGGACTTGTCGACTGCGATAGCCGGGTACACACGTCTGTCAGCAAGCTTTCTGTCGAGCACGACTTCCATGTTACCCGTGCCCTTGAACTCCTCGAAAATAACTTCGTCCATCCTCGAACCCGTCTCGATGAGCGCGGATGCGATGATCGTGAGCGAGCCTCCGAACTCGATGTTACGGGCAGCACCGAAGAAGCGCTTAGGTCCGTAGAGGGAGCCCGGATCGAGACCGCCGGAGAGAGTTCTGCCGGTAGGGTTGATAGTAAGGTTATAAGCACGCGCGAGTCTTGTCATGGAGTCGAGGAGGATAACTACATCCTGTCCGAGCTCAACAAGTCTCATCGCTCTTTCAAGAACCAGCTCGGTAACACGAACGTGGTTCTCGGGACGCTTGTCGAAAGTGGAATAAACAACCTCACCCTTGATTGAGCGCTGCATGTCCGTAACTTCCTCAGGACGCTCGTCGATGAGAAGAACGATAACCTTGCACTCGGGGTTGTTGGTAGTGATCGCGTTCGCGACCTTCTTGAGAAGGACAGTCTTACCTGCCTTCGGGGGAGATACGATCATACCTCTCTGTCCCTTACCTATCGGGCAGAACAGATCGATGATACGGCACGAAAGATCTTCCTTATTAGTCTCGAGCTTTAATCTGCTGTCAGGATAGATGGCAGTTAAGTTCTCGAATCTCGGACGCTTTCTTGTGATCTCATAATCGGAATCCTCGGGGATCTCGATGTCATTTACTGCGAGCACCTTACGAAGCGGAGCGTAACGGTCCTTGCCTCTCGGAGCTACTGCAAGGCCCTTGATCTTGTCGCCCTTACGAAGTCCGAGTCTTCTTATGACCTGACCCGGAACGTATGCGTCTTCCTCGCCGGGGAGATAATTGTTCTTGTGGATAAAACCGTTGAAATCATTCTTGTTGTCGCCGGAGCCGATCTCGAGGATACCCTCGATCTCGATGTACTGGACTTCAGGCTGCTGGGGCTTCTCTTCAGCCGTTGCTTCCGCCTGCTCTTCTGCCGCCTTCTCTTCGGGACTGATCTCAACTTCGTGAGCTTTTGTCTCAGGTCCGAAAGCGATCCTTCTCTTCTGTCTGCCTCTCTTCTCAGGCTTCTTGGAAGTCTCCTTCTGTGCTTCTGCAGCAGGTGCTTCTTCTTTCTTTTCTTCAGCCTGAGCGGGAGTTTCTGCTGTTGCTTCTTCAGCCGCAGCAGTTGCTTCAGGTGCAGCCTCTTCTATAGTGATCTGCTCGGGAGCTGCTTCCTCTTCCTTCTTCTTGGGCTTTCTGCCGCGCTTCTTGGGTGCGGGCTTCTCTTCAGAAGAGGCATCCTTTTCTTCAGCCTTCTCCTCAGACTTTTCTTCGACTTTTTCCTCAGTCTTTTTCTTTCTGGGAGCGCGCTTCTTAGCGGCGGGCTTCTCTTCCTTCTGCGATGCTTCGGGAGCGTTTTCTTCTGTCTTCTCTGCGACAGGTGCGGGAGCCTCTTCCTTAGCGGGAGCCGCTGCCTTCTCCATTACATCCTGAACTTCTCTTACGGACATTCTTGTGATGGATGCAATGAGTTCTTCTCTTGATTTTGTCTTCGCCACGGAAGGTGTGTAATCGCCGAACTGCGCGGCAATTGCTTCAAGGTCTTCCTTTGACTTTGACATCAAAGCGTCTAATTCTGACATGTATACCTCATTTAATTGTGTTGTTGAAAAACGATCTTAAATTCTTTCTAACATTAAGTCGGGAATTCGTAAGGTTCTGTCAACCTTGCGCAAATATTATCATTAGATATAATTAACGTCAATATGAAGTTGGTTAAGTTAACACGCGAACAGATCATAAGAAGAGTCGTTGTTTTTGGGGTGCTCGCGGCACTCATCTGCCCCGGTCTTTACAACAAGCTGAAGGTCGTAAATTACACCCTCGAATCGGATAAGATTACGACTCCCGTACGCATCGCTTTGGTAACGGATCTTCACTCATGCAAGTACGGCGATCACGAGTCGGAACTGATCGCTGCTATTGATTCGCAGTCACCCGATGTGATTCTTCTCGGCGGCGATATTTTTGATGATAAATTACCTAATGATAATACGGTGGATTTCTTAAGCGGCATAGCAGGCCGTTACCCTGTTTATTACGTTACCGGCAATCACGAATTCTGGGGCGGCGTCGATCAGTATGATGTGCAAATGTCAATACTTGATGACCTCGGTATCCCGCGTCTTCAGGGTGATGTGTTATCGCTTAATATCAACGGAAATTCGATAGGTCTTGTCGGTGTCGACGATTATGATTCGCATCTTGTTGATTCGGAACTGATCCTCGAGAATCAATTCGTCGATGCTTACTTAAATCTCGATGCATCTTCGTACAACATTATCCTGTCTCACAGACCCGAGTATTTCGATACATATACCGCGCAGGATTACGACCTCGCATTGTGCGGTCACGCACACGGCGGTCAGTGGAGAATTCCGGGAATCCTTAACGGTCTGTACGCACCGAACCAGGGACTGTTCCCGAAGTACGCCGGCGGTCTCTATGAAGAGGACGGCACCACCATGATCGTCTCCCGCGGTCTTGCCCGCGAATCAACAATGATCCCGCGTCTGTACAACAGACCCGAGCTGGTCATCATTGATCTGGTTTAAGAAGTTGTGATTCCAGTGCCAAAATTTTATTTTTGGCACTAGTTTTGTCACTGTGACACGCTCAGTGACAAAAGCAGTGACACTTTTTGATTTTTGGCACTGAAATAACACCTTATGTGAGGCTCACGCGATCTGATCAGATAACCTGAACAATAAAACACAAGAACAAAAACAGGGTTGTCACTTAAGACAACCCTGTTTGATTAACTGAATAAAAATAAGAATCACTTCTTGATCAGCTTGATGATAAAGATAACAATGCAGGAACCGATGACGCCGCCGATAATATAGATGCTGATAAATATTTATAGAAATCTATCTAACCAATATCACTGATCACCGAGAGCAGCGAACTTATCCATCATGTCGAGAGCCTTACCTGTACCGATAGCTACGCAGGAGATAGGATCCTGTGCGATATAAACATCGATACCGATCTTTGTCGCGAGCATACGGTCGAGACCGTAAAGAAGTGCTCCTCCTCCCGTCATAACGATACCTCTCTGTGAGATATCAGCCATAAGTTCCGGAGGTGTCTTCTCGAGCACTACGTGTACTGCTTCGAAGATGGAAGATACAGGCTCTTCCAAAGCCTCAAGCATCTCAGTGGAAGATACTGTAACTGCAGCAGGAAGACCTGTGATAAGGTTACGTCCTCTTACATCCAATGTGAGCTCTTCATCACGGGGATAAGCGCAGCCGATCTGGATCTTAAGCATCTCAGCTGTCTTCTCACCGATGAGGATATTATGCTTACGTCTTACATGCTTGATGATAGCTTCGTCGAACTTGTCGCCTGCAACCTTCAGTGATGCATCTACTACAGGCTCGCACAAAGAAATAACTGAGATATCCGTCGTACCGCCTCCGATATCAACTACCATGGAACCGGATGCTTTCGTGATATCGATACCTGCACCGATGGCAGCCGCGATAGGCTCACGGATAAGGAATACGTCCTTGGCGCCCGCGTGACGGCATGCATTCTCAACTGCCTGCTGCTCAACCGGTGTGATAACCGAGGGAACACAGACTACGATAGTAGGCTTGAAGTAAGTTGCACGAAGTCCCGTACATACACGACCGATGAAAGCCTTGAGCATAACTTCAGTAGCACGGAAGTCGGAGATAACACCCTCACGAAGAGGACGGATAGCCTCTACTACACCCGGTGTACGACCAAGCATCAAAGAAGCACTTTCACCTACTGCGAGAACACGGCCTGTCTTATTATTAACTGCGACTACCGACGGTTCCTTAAGAACTACACCCTTGCCGCGAACATAAATCAAAACGCTGCTGGTACCGAGATCGATACCGATTTCCATTCCTAAACCCATTATAAATACCTCGTATATATCGAAAACACCGCATAAAACGGTGTATTAACCTAATAAAGCATTTTAATAATACAGATAGTTCACTTTTAAATCAACAATTCGGGCTCCGTCATATGTTTCAAATACATGTCATTCGTGATAGAATTGCTTGCTAATAAATAATAAGAGGTAAATAGTATGTCTTATTCAGTAGAAACAGACCGTAAGTGGCAAAAGAAGTGGGAAGAGACCGGACTTTACAAGTTCGATCCGAATAAGGAAGGCAAGAAGCTTTACTGCCTTGAGATGTTCTCATATCCTTCCGGTGCCAACCTTCACCTCGGTCACTGGTACAACTATTCACTGACAGACTCCTGGTCAAGATTCAAGCGTATGCAGGGCTATAACGTTTTCCACCCGATGGGCTTTGACTCATTTGGTCTTCCTGCCGAGAACTACGCTATCAAGACAGGTATTCACCCCAAGGATTCGACATTAAAGAACATCGATACCATGGAGAAGCAGCTGCAGGCCATGGGTACTACCGTCGATTGGTCATATGAGGTTAAGACTTGCGAGCCCGAGTACTACAAGTGGAACCAGTGGTTCTTCTTAAAGCTGTACGAGAGAGGCCTCGCATACAGAAAGAATGCACCCGTTAACTGGTGTCCTTCATGTAAGACCGTTCTTGCCAACGAGCAGGTAGTAGACGGCGAGTGCGAGCGCTGCCACTCCGAGGTAGAGCACAAGAACATGACACAGTGGTTCTTCAAGATCACCGACTACGCTCAGGAACTCCTCGACGATCTGCCGAAGCTCGACTGGCCCGAGAAGACAAAGAAGCTTCAGACAAACTGGATCGGAAGATCTCAGGGCGCGCAGGTGGCACTCTGGGTCGAGAAGGACGGCAAGAGACTCAAGAACGAAGACGGCACTGACATGAAGCTCGAAGTTTTCACAACACGTGTAGATACGTTCATGGGCGTTACATATGTTGTTATCGCACCTGAGTCAGAATTGTGCGACAAGCTTACGACAGACGAGTGCCGCGACGCTATTGAAGAGTACAAGAAGGCTACTTCCAAGGTAACCGAGATCGACCGTATGTCCACAACAAGAGAGAAGACAGGTGTCTTCACGGGTGCTTATGCCATCCACCCCTTAAACGGCAGAAAGGTACCGATCTGGGCTGCAGATTATGTTGTAGCAGGTTACGGTACGGGTGTCGTAATGGCAGTACCTTCACACGACGACAGAGACTTCGATTTCGCGCATAAGTACGGACTCGACATCATCCGCGTAGTACAGTCCGAGAAGGGCGTCGACGACGAGCTTCCTTACTGCGAGAAGAAGGGTTACCTCGTTAACTCCGACCAGTTCGACGGCATGGAGATGCACGAGGCTCAGAAGGCTATCGTAGAAGAACTTTCCAAGATCGGCATGGGCGAGTGGAAGGTCAACTACAGACTCCGTGACTGGCTCATCTCAAGACAGCGTTACTGGGGTACACCTATCCCGATGATCCACTGTCCTTCATGCGGTGTTGTACCCGTTCCCGAGAAGGAACTTCCGGTACTCCTCCCTTACGAAGTTGAGTTCACACCTGACGGTGAGTCCCCTCTTGCAAAGTGCGATTCCTTCATGAACTGCAAGTGCCCGAAGTGCGGCGGCGATGCAAGAAGAGATCCCGACACGATGGATACTTTCGTTGACTCTTCCTGGTATCAGTTCAGATATCCGGATAACCATAATTCCGATGCGATGTTCTCATCCGACATCATCAACAAGATCTGCCCTGTAGACAAGTACGTCGGCGGCGCAGAGCACGCATGCATGCACCTTCTGTATGCAAGATTCTTCACGAAGGCTATGCGTGACATGGGTCTTGTAAATTTCGACGAGCCTTTCACAAGCCTCGTTCACCAGGGTACGATCCTCGGACCCGACGGACAGAAGATGAGTAAGTCCAAGGGCAACACAGTCGCACCTGACGACTACATCTTAAAGTACGGTTCCGACGTATTCAGAACATACCTCGGATTCGGCTTCGCTTACATCGAAGGCGGCCCCTGGTCCGACAAGGGTCTGCAGGCTATCCTCAAGTTCATCCGCCGTATCGAGAATGCTGCTTCCGATGCTGCTTCCGCGCCTTCCGCAGACATCTCCGGCATCACGATGGGCGAGGCTGAAAAGGAATTGAACTACGCATTGAACTACACGATCAAGAGCGCTACTGCAGACATCGACAGATTCCAGTTCAACACTTCCATCGCGCGTATGATGGAGCTTCTGAATGCGATCTCTAAGTACAGCCAGAACCCGAACAAGATCCCCGAGTTCTACCGCTATGCTGTAGAGAAGCTGATCCTCATCCTCTCACCTTTCGCTCCCCACTTCTGTGAGGAGACATGGTGCGAGACATTCGGCAACGAGTACTCGATCTTCAATCAGGAGTGGCCCGCTTACGACGAGTCAGCTCTCGTTAAGGATTCCGTACAGATAGCAGTTCAGCTGAACGGTAAGATCATCTTCAGAGAGGATGTTCCTTCTGAGGCTGAGCAGCCTGAAGTAGAAGAGCTCATCAAGAACGACGAGAGATTCATAAATGCACTCGCAGGAAGATCGATCGTTAAGTTCATCTACGTTAAGGGCAGGATCGCGAACATCGTAGTTAAGTAATAATTACACAAGGAGAAATACTATGGCAAAGGATAACAGGGATCAGCAGCTGGATCAGTTATTAAGAGGCGTTTCCGGATTATGTGCAAGCAAAGACGACTGTACCGGTTGTCCTTTCCATGGCTCCGAGTGTTTCTTCGGCGAGCCTAAGCCGGCCACATGGTTCGGCGGTGACACCAAGCCTTCTGAGGTAAAGTCTGAAACCAAGACTGAAGTTAATCCCGAGATCAAAGAAGAGCCCAAACCTGCCGAGAAAAAAGCAGCACCTGTGCACGCGACGCCCGAGCTTCCCAAGCCCAGCGAAGAGACTCAGGGCACATGGCTCGTCAGCACCACACAGGGAGGCGTATTCTCGAAGTACGTCTTCATCTGTTCCAAGTGCGGATATAGGAGGGAATCTTTCCTCTCCGTCGCACCTACGGCTAACTGCCCCGAGTGCGAGAAGAAAAAGAACAACGGGTAAGCTTAACCTACTACCTGATAACGCATCCTCACGTACGAATCCTGCAAAGGCTTGCAGTCGATAAGTTTAAGTACGCCGAGACCCGACAATTCATCCTTACTCATCAGCGACTTGCCGTCGATTAGCGTTGATGTATCCTTGCCTCCGATAAGGATCGGAGCCACAACTATGTCGACATAATCGAAAAGCTTTTCGCGCAGGTAGATGCTGTTAACAGTGCCGCCTGACTGTATCGTGAGGCGCTCGCAGCCGTATTCTTCACGCAGTGTACACAGTGCAGCCCCAAGGTCGAGGTGCTTCTGCAGAATGATGTGCAGGTTATCTTCCTTCTCCTCGAAAGCGGGATGCATCGGATTTGTTGTGATGAGCACGAACTCCCTGGACTTCGCACAGAAGTAGCGCACACCGTGACCCGTGAGATGGCGGTTGTCGTAGACTACGAAAGATACCGGAGTCTTCTCGGGAAGTTCCTTCTCGTTGACTCCCATCTTCGCCTGAACGCGTCCTGTATTGAATGACCACAGATCAGTGGTCTGCTCGATCTCGTAATACTGGCGCAGACCCTCCTTGACTCCCTCGATCTGCGGGAAGTCGCGGTCAACATCGAGTTCGTCAGTCGCGCCTGTACTGATCTTGCCGTCAACCGACATAAGCATAAATAATGTAGTAACCGGTCTATCCATAGCAATCTCCTCACCCTGCTTACAGTTAACAGAATGTTTACAACTCTAATAATATCACAATATTATCAGAATTTCTTGCTATTTTAGAAATTCACCATTGCCAGTCGTCAAATAAGCGGACTTTCTTATCCTCCATACCCGACTCGACAGCCTTACGTCTCTTATATTCATTGACAGAAGCAGTCGCGATCAGGATGCCGCCTAATACGAGCAGATATATCCACCACAGTCTGCTGTCCCAGAATACTATCGCGAACAGCAGCGCGAACTCTCCGATAGTTCCGATGGCAAGAATGAACCAGCTTCTCTTCTTGAAGATAAACGAGTAGATGAAGATGCCGACCGCACATACCGAGATGAGAGTCAGCGGCAGAATCTGCTGCTGTTCCATCGCGTGGAACGCCTCGATCTCGATGGAGAGTGCGACAGTCGAGAACCATATCCATTTCGTTGCGTCGCAATGCAGGATGAACAAGTAGATCGCAAGTGCCGCGACGAGCATGAACATGAGTCTTATCTCTGTATCCGCGACTGATGAAAAATCCATATCGAGTGTCACGAGACACAGTGTCAGAGACCCGATCGCGCATGAGACGATAAGTCTGAACTTCGCCGAAAGTCTCTCCTTCAACGTGTCGCCTTCCTTACCGAATCTTCCGGTGAATGTCATGATATAGAACGTCATGAAAAGCAGTGTGAAAGACAGATCGCTTACAGGCACCATACATGCCACTGCCGCAAGGAACGTGAACCAGTCGATGCGGGTCTTGGAGACTACAGTTCTGCAGATGAAGCGTCCGACAAGTGCATATACCGCGATGAATATGATGCTTACGACCGCCTTGTCGACGTCACTCTGAACAAGCTTCAACATGACCGCGGTCATGAACGTAACCGCAGGCAGACACCCGAAGTAGTTGTCCGTATCAAGCAGCGTGAGCGCCGTAAAGATCACGTCGATAACGATCAGTACGATGAAGCAAGGAAGCGAGCCTGTAACGTCGCGAATAAGCAGCATAAGGTTGCTTATGATAAGAAGCGGAAGCAGGCTGAAACGTGTGCTTATGTGCGTGATCTTCTCCACTGTTCCGAACTTATTGATAAGCACCGCAAATGCATAAAGTGCGATAGCAGCCGAAGCATAAACGATCGTATTCAGATCCGTATCGCCGTTCGAGAAGTTAATAATGTAGACAATAACCGCTGCTGCACATGACGCGATCTTAAGATGAATCATCTTGTACTTGCAGTTAACAATTATCGACAAGGCTGCGAGCGCAAGGAATATGATGATCGGAACGATGCCTTGCTGCAGAACTATCTGGCATTCGACAATTGCCGACGCGACTATAAGGTAAGTATAAAGTGCGCGTTCGAACTTATTCTTAGTCATTATATAAACCGCACCGCACGTCAGGATCGGGACGAGATAAGTCGTGTAATGCATGAAGTCACGGATATAGTCACCGCTGTTATTAAGCCGGGTAACAGAATCCATTATTATGACAAGAAGCGACATGCCGACGCTGATGATCAGATTGCTCACAAGATTCTCGTGCTTGATAATCCTGTAGAAAGCAAGCAGGAACGCGATCATGATGAGCACCAGTATCATGAATCCGGTTCTTCCCTCTATGTAATTTACTCCCAGCAAAGTAACGGTAAACACGGGAACCAGTGCGGACACGTATGCGATCCACTTTCTCTTACGTGTGAGCATGAGAAGCGTAACCCAATACAGAATATGGGAAGCAATGAACAGCGGCAGCGAGTACTTACCGAAGGCGCTTGTCATAACAAGACCGATCACCGCCACATAAGCAGAAACTTCAGCGAACACGTCGAAAAACTTAAGCTTGGGTCTTAAGAAATAGATAAGTCCTGAGATAAACGCCGCGGCGCACATACCGAACGCCATACCCTTGGTGTTGCCCAAGACCTGCATGCACAGGAATATCTCTGACCATACAAAGCCCAGGTAACTTATCGCGACCTGCAGCTTCGAGCCGAAGGTCTTATATCCGACAAAACCCGACACGCCGAGCGAGACCGCACAGCATACGAGCGTGAACATCGAATCCTCTGCACCGAATGCAAGGAATCCGACAAATATCGCCAAAGGTGTGATGAGACTTGCGAGCATATAAAGAACCGACGAAGTCTTCTCGAGCTTAAGCTTCTTGCGGCACAGTGTGCTTAATCCGTACACACCCGATACGACAACCAGGAGCACGATGCACTTAACCACTGCAGGCATCGTCTGCCATGTGGCGGAGATGAATACCGCAGCTGCGATGACCATGAGAAGAACGCCGACAGAGAAAGATACGCCGACGGCAGTAAGGCCGGACTTCTTCTGATGTGCGGGAGACTGAGTCTTCTGCGTATACACGGGAAGCGGCGCAGGCACAGGTGCCGGAGCGGGCTTGAATACCTGCTGGGGCTGAGCCTGAGGCTGCATTGCAGGCGCAGGTGTCTGAACAGTCGTCTGAACCGCTGAATCAACAGGAGCCGCAGGCTGCGCAGATTTGATCCTCTTGAGCTCATCTTCAAGTGCGCGGAACTTCCTGTAGTATTTATCCTTCTCGATGGTGATGACGATTACGGCAACCGTAATCGCTACTGAATATATAAAGAATATCGATAACAACCCTAACATAACTCTTACCTCCTATCCCTGAAGTGTAAAGATAAGTTGATGTTAAGGTCAGTATACCAAATTTACTTTGACTGTCAAAATATTTTACTAATTCTTCCAAATCTGCCGCAAAATCAGGATACTTTACTGACCTGACTTATAAGTTGAAGCTTCATTAAGACATCCTCCCGCTTATCACATAACCCGTGACTTCTGATGATACTGCCGAACACTTTATCGTAAGTTTCAAGCAGCAGCTTAGGTATCTGTCTTCGACTCTCTATCCCCTCATGGTTAGTGCTGATCCAAAGGTAAATGCGATCATATTTTTTGACCTCTTTCAGACATTTATCTATCACAAGATAAGGCGTCTTTCGCGCACCTTCAAAAAGCGGCGCCCTGCCGAAGATAAGCACTTCGGCAACGCTGTCATACTTCTCGATTATCCCTTCGAACAAGGGCTTTATGGCACCGCATTTATACACGGTATCCGCACCTTCCAGAAGGCACAGGAGCTCCCCTACCGTCAGGTATTCCCATGAGTTGCAGGGGAGCGTATCTCCCGTAAGCTTTGCCATCGCGGCACACATATCGCCTCTCTCGCTTATAAGCTCCGTAAGCGGAAGATCAAATATATTCATCAGATCCATCTTTCACCTCCAATGTACTGTAAGGAACGATCTTGTCCGTAAGCCGCCCGATCTTGCCCGCTACCATGAGATACGCCTTTTCGCGCGGCTTGGTGTGTATTGTGTCCTCGGTCTTAAGGCACTTCTTGGCAACGAAGTGCTCCGTCTCCTCGTCCTGCCCTCCCAGGAAAAGGATGGTGTCGCAGTTGTTGACGATGGTCTTCGTGACCGCGTTGCCCGCGTGCGAAGAGCCGTAGACGGAGTCTAACTGCGATATACTCTGCAGAATGATCGACACGTAGATGTCGCGGCTTCTGATGACAGAGATCAACTTGTCGAAGTCGGGTATGACCGCTCCCGTCGCGAAGTCATCGAGTATGATCCTGACAGGCACCTGAAGGCGCGAGTCGGGCTCGCAGTCAGCCTCGTAGCACAGCAACCTGAACGCCTGCGTGATGAACAGATTCACCACCCGCGAGAATGTGTGATCCGTGTCGCTCTGGTTCAGGAACAGAACCGTCTTCTCCCTTCCCAAGTCTTCTACCTGAAAAGACTTTTCCTGATCAAAGATGATACGCATCTCCCTGTAATCGAACGGAGTCAGGGCCTCGGTCGCGAACTCGATGATGCTCGACCACATCTTATCCGCACTCTCGGTAGCCGAGATCCTTGCATAAGTGCGGGATGCGAGCGTACGCGGATTCCTTTTGAAATAAAGGTCGAACTCGAGTCTGGAGGACTTTCTGCAGTACTTCGTGTGAAGCTCCATCACCGTGGACATATTGTGTTCGGACTTCGGTGTCGTCTCGAGCATATACGCGATCAGGAAGGACAGATACGTCCTCGCTGCCATCTCCCAGAACGGCTCGTTTATGTCCATCACAGGGACGAGGCAATTCGAGATTATCGCTATATCCTGCTCTTTGTAAGTGCCATCAGGATTCATTCTGATGTGGTCGATGGGGTTGTACCCGCAGGAGTTCTCGGGATCGACAAAGTCCAGAACGTGAACTTTGAATCCTCGCCTCGCGAGATCACCTTTGAACATCCTGTACAGGTTCCTCTTGGTGTCGGAGATTATCATGCTGTGGTCGGTCCTCTGAAGATTCGGAATGACGTAGCCGCCGGTCTTGCCGCTGCCCGTCGCACCGATGATCAGATCGTTGTTATTAAGACCCGTCAGCCTTGTATCATTGCTCACCTCGTAGTCACCGGCGAGTACGCGTGTACCGTAGTTTCTCATATGTTCGTCACCTCCTTGAGTGTCTGTGCGACTGCTGTCGCGAGCCCGAATTCCACTGCTTCCTGCGCAGCGAAAAACGAGTCTTCCCTTGTCTTGTTTCTGATCTCTTCTTCGGATCTGCCGGTCCTCTGTGCGATGATCCTGATAAGCTCATCGCCGGTCTTCTTAAGGCTGTCGACTCTCTCCTGGATCTCATGAGGCTTCATGTGATCCACATTGAGATTTCCATAAGACGGATCGTGGATCATGAGCTCGCTGTGGGGCATCATTATCCTCTTATCGCCCGCCAGGAATATGATCGATCCCATCGAAGATGCGCTGCCCATGCAGACGGTCGTAACGGGAGCTTTCATGAGCCTTAATACGTCGTAGACCGCAAGCCCGCTTCTGACCTCGCCGCCGGGCGAATTGATCACGACCGTTACCGGTCTGTCGTCATCCTTTGTCTCAAGATACATAAGGCTCGTGATCAGATCCTGACAGGTGTCGCTGTCGACTTTCCCGTTCAGGAAGATCATCCTTTCGGATGAATAAAGTTCACTTAATGTATCGACTGTCTCTATCCCTCTTGATGTCTCCTTAATAATCGCCGGTCTGCAATTCATGGTCTATTAACCTCCTGTATATTCTTTTTGTTTTTACCTGTAAGTCTTCCGTTTCCATGGTGTTTCTTATTCTTTTGAGAAGAGGCAGAAACACTACCCTTAAATCCATGAAATATCCGTTTCTCTTTATGTCGAGCCTCGGATCTATCCTGTCGACGAAAGGCATCATCGACTTGCCGATCAAAGGCTTTATAAAAAGGTCTCCGATCGTCTCCTCATAAGTAAGATCTCCGACATCCCAGTCCGTGTATTGCTCGATCATTGCTCTGACGCTGATGCCTGCGAAGAGCCTCACTTCAACCGAGTCCGACATCGCCTGATAAAGACCGTTCATCATCGCAAACAGAAAAATATCCTGATCAACAAAATCCTTATTGTTTAAGTACGTGAACTCGACCAGATCCCCGAAGTCGAATTCGCCAAGGATCTCATAAGTCCCGTCCGACAAAGACACTGCGGCTGCCGGCGGAAATCTGTCTATCACCGCCATCAGAAGCGTATTCTTCATGGGAGGGAAAAGATCCGACGTCATGCCAAGAACTTCTTTTACTATCATGCCGATATCTTCCTTTTCCGTTATGCTTTCCATGCTCCGCCCTCCTTTCCGGGTGCTTTCACATGTATATGTCTGCCGCACTTGCCGAAAAGTTCATTTGCCTTGGGAAAAATTTTTTGACTTGACTTTTGCCCTCTTCAGGAGCAGTAATATAGGCAGACAATTGAATAGTGCGTTGGAACTGATGGGTAGGGTACACGCGCCCTAAATCATCCCATCAGGGAAAGAGTTCCTGTATGGAACACACAACACACTATTCTTTATTTATTTCCATGAGAAACGGCGACGAAGCCGCTTTCGAGAAGATCTATCAACTTACTCTTCCCTTTGTAAGAAAGACAGTAAACAACTATGCCGCCGCTAAGCTTTGGTGGGTAAAAGACCGTGATGAGATCGAATGTTTCAAGGAAGAAGCTGTTAATGACGTATATATAGAATTATATAAGTCCATGGCTTCGGTAAGAGACGCCGAGGCGCTTTACGGCTGGCTTAAGACAGTCGCAGGAAGGATCTGCTGCGACAAGACCGCTAAGATCAGAGGTGATATTTTCGCATATGAAGAAGAACTGATAGACGCCGTCGCTTCCACGGGGCTTACGAGAGATCCGGAAGATTCATTTGACCTTCTTGTCGGCAACAGCTTGGGGCACGACCACTACTGGGCACTTCGCCTGTATGCCCTCGAAGGCTTAAGTTATGAGCAGATAGGAAAGATAATGAACTGTCCGACCGGAACAGTTAAAAGCCGAATAAATACCGCCAGGAAGATCCTGGCGGCATAGCAATCCTTTTTGTTCCGACTACGTAGCGAGACAATTACTCGTAGTCGTCTTCAATAAAGGAACAGTCATCAACCGGATTATAGAACCCCGACAGAGGGAACGGATCCGGGATGTTTTCGAGCGGGAGAGCACGCGGCATCGCATACCAGACCACGTATCCTTCCGGCAGATCCGCGACAGCACTTTCCTGCACGTAGAACGTCAGCGTGTCACCCTGATGGATGCCGTAGGAGTCCGCAGCAACATAGTTGATCTCCGTTCCGTCGGTGTCAGTCTCGATCCACGCCTCACCTTCGTTATGCTCGTAGTTCATGTTAATTACTTCAACCGTATATGTGTTGTCATCGACCTTGATCATGTTCGACAGCTGTCCCTGTGCATGACAGATATAGTACGCACCCGCATCGAAATCGTGGTAGTTATACGTGAACGAACCCGAGGAACTCACATTAAGATACGAAGCCCATCCGCCTACGCCGCTGCTCATAAGATACTCGTCAGCATACTGCGCGAAAAACTCGAGCATCTGCTCGTTCGTCAACACCTCGCCTTCAAGTGCTTCCGGAGCCTCAGAAGTCTCAGACATGGTTATCTGTGTCGGAGCCGCTGTCTGCACAGTAGCAGCAGGCTGCGTCTCGCTTACTGCGACGGTTTCAGCCGTCTCAACTGCAGTACTTTCCTGCACCTGCGCATCAGTCTCGGGCACGGTATCGTACGCGGTATTTACTGTAGTCAAAGTCTGACATGACGAGACCATCACCGCCGTCATAACAAGCATCGCCGCAACGCTTCTTCTCTTCATAATTCCTCCTAATCAATACGCGGGTCTTATCAACCCGCGTATGGTCTTAACTTGTATAAATCCTTCGTATCGCTACGATACTCGATCTGTCGATCGATCCGTAAACGGTTCCGTACGCACGGCCTCTGGCGTCGACGCATTGACCGTTGCCGACGTAGATTCCTACGTGACCGCTGTAGCCTCCCGATCCCCAGCATACGATGTCACCGGGCATTACCTGATCACGGGGAACCGCGACTCCGACACTCGTCAGCGACTGTGAATAGTGCGGCAGCGATATGCCCATCTGCGCGTAGCAGTAACATACGAGACCCGAACAGTCGACTGCGGAACTGGACGAAGCGCCCCATACATAAGGTGTACCTACCATGGACTCCGCGATACTTGCGATCGTATAACCGTTATTACCGTAGGAGACCCAGCCTCCTCCGCCGCCTCCTCCGCCGGAAGATCCGCCGCCACCGCCGCCGCTTCTGCCGCCGCCTGTGTACTGAGGTCTCGGCGTAGGAGTAGGAGGAGGTGTCTGTGTCGTGTAGGAGATGTAGACATATCCTTCGGTTCCGTCTTCGGCTATAACGTGATACCACTTATCGGAAACACCGATACAGTGGAGTCGGTCTTCATCATAGAGGATGCCGACCTGCTCCGATTCTACGGAAGGCTCGGCACGGAGGATCAGGGATCCGGTATCAACCCATACTGTTCTGTCGATGGCAACCCATACCATCTCGTATGAGAGTGTATTCGTAAGAACATAACCCTCGACGCCGTCCTCGGTCCTGATCCTTGACCAAGTATCACCGATACCGATACGCGTAACGCCGTCGGCATAGTCAAGAGTCTGGAGTGTGATGGAACTCATGTCAGGGTATTCCTTGAGGATGGAGTTCTGCGCTGCGATGTAGTACTGAGTCTCGTCCGGAGCGAAATACTGCGGATCGAGAAGCTCTACGGGAAGACCCGCTTCATCAAATCCCTGGACTACCGTATAAGCGGCAACATCCTGATACTCGGTATCGAGATAGCCGACCTGGAAGTCCTCGTTATAGTCGGCGCTTACGGTTCCGCCGTTCATCCAGTAATCGTATTCTCCGGAATCTATCTCAGCCTGAACGTCTTCGGGAGGGGTCTCGGGCTCGAACTCCTCCTCCGGGAAAGTCTCGTCGTACGCCGCACGAACCTTAAGTGAAGGTGCAAGACCTTCCCTTAACCCTAAAGGAAAACACACAACAGGGAGTGCCACCGAGATACAAACTATGAGAGCGAGTACGCTCTTCTTCGAATTATCTGTATTCTTCATAAATTACTTCCAATCGGATTGTAACAAATCAATGCTACGGTCCGGTTACAATTCTATCTTTTTTCCTTGCCGAAAATGTGGAAATACAACGGCAATTCCCTCAGCTCCTGTAGCCTACAAAGTCGGCATTGGCTATGAGCTTACCCTCATCATCCGTTACCTTTACCGCGTAATTGCAGATCGTTCTGCCGTTCTTGATCTGCTCCGTCTGTGCGTAAAGATATTTACCCTTGCCCGGTGAATTAAAGACTATGTTCGAACTTAATGTTACACACTTCATCGGACCGCAGTTGCTCGCGATGCCGAATGTATAATCAGCGAGCGTATATATGCATCCGCCCATAACGACATTGTTGCCGTTAAGGTGTTTATTCTTGATCTCGAGTCTGGTCTTCGCGAAGCCCTCCTCTATCTCGAGGATCTCGATCTCGGTAGTATCATTCGCATACCTGTCGGTAATGAACAGTTGTCGTGTCTCTTCAGGGTTCATAGTCCTCGCATTATATAAGAATGCGGTGACTGTGTAAACAATCACCGCATATGAAAGCTCCAGCGAACCATAAACTCAATCCTCGTCCAACAGCGCCCTTTGACTAACCTCCCGAGCTTCTAATCATCGCAACGACCAGACTTGACTGTATCGACTTAAAATCCTACATCGTCTTTACTCGCATCTCCCATTCGCCGCATATTCCAAATTGCTTCTTCCCGTATACCGTCAGGTGTCCGATATGTCAAGTCACCCGCTGCCGTATACAATACCGGCTACTCGGTTTGCACGAACCGATGTAACACCCGTCGTACCTCGGAATCTACCTGTCGGCTATGACATCTCATAAGCTCGCGGATCGAAATCCGAATCAACTAATCTGTTACAACTGCGACTTGTAAGTGACTCCCCTCTTGAGTCGAACTCTTCGAGCTGCCACTCCGTCAATCGCTGTGCTCGTATCTCCTTCCTTCTCCCCAATACTCTGCTTCGTGTCCCCGGGATCAGATGCACCTAAGGCAGATCTCCCGCTTCGTTTCTTCGGCTTCGCCTGATGACCAACACGATCATCATTATCGGTTCAACCCTGCGCCCGCTTGAGTTAAGGTAAGGCGGCCTCCGTGTCCGAATACTTCGTCTTCAGTATTCCCTGGAGCTACCTTAATAATACCAACGTGCGAGGGTAACAACAACGTCACATAAGTAACAATAAACTGTAAAAAAGATTGGTCTGAATTGCGGGTGGCGGGGTGTATTTACGCGTGTTATAATTATATTGTTGTGCGGGAGTATGCACACATTATTCCACACACTTTATTCCTGCTTTTCCATCTTTTCCATCTTTTCCATGAGGTTTTTATATGTACGATGTACTGGACAAATGGCTGCTCGAACACATGGATGACGGGCTTGTTTACGCTTCCGTGTCGGGAATTCTGAAGCTCATTATAGCAGCGCTGATCGCTACAGTTATATACTTTATTCTCCGTGTTATCAACACCATGATGTTCTCGAAGTCAAAGGTCGAGCTTTTGAAGAAAATGTCTTCCCTTGCTTTCGAGAAGAGGACCATGTTTCTTACGGGCGTGTTCATGTTTTTCGCGCTTATCTACGAAGCCTTCCCGAAGATCTCCACCATCGGCAGCATCATCACTCTCATGGTGCTCCTGTGCAGCGTAGTCGATATCATAAATGCTTTGTATCAGACCAAAGAGATCTCGAGGCAGCGTCCCATCAAGGGCATCCTGTCTGTCGTTAAAGTCGCGATCTGCATCCTGTTCGCGATCATACTTATCTCGGCTCTTCTTAACCAGAATCCGGTAGTTCTCATCTCCGGTGTCGGTGCGTTCACGGCAGTTCTGTCGATCGTCTTCAAGGACGCCCTCGCAGGTCTTGTCGCAGGTATCCAGATTACCTCCGAGCACATGTTCGAGATCGGCGACTGGATCTCCATCCCTTCGCTCGGTGTCGAAGGCGAGGTCAAGGATATCGCTCTGATCTCGGTTAAGATCCAGGGCTTCGACAACATCATGCACACGCTTCCCGCGAGCACTTTCGTCGCGACTTCTTCTAAGAACTGGCACAAGACGATCCGCAACAAGATGCGTCAGGTAAAGTACCAGATCACCGTCGATCCCGACTCTATCGTAATGGACGGAGACGAGACGAATCTTACGCGTTGGAGACACAGCGTACTCGAGACTATCATGGCCGATCCCCACTACAAGAAGGGCTTCGCGACACAGTGCAGGACACAGGGTTCGACATCCGGATTCGGTGTTCCCGTTGAGGTCTTCTTTACTGTCGACATCGCAGATTACGACACATACTGCGAGTACACTTCCGCCTTCGGAAGCAACATCACTGCGACGTTAAAAGACTACGGATTAAAGCACTATAAGGTTACTTCTTCGACTGAAGCGAAGTAACGATCTTATCTCTCATCTTATACATTTCCTGCACGCTGTTCTCGAGGAAATAGTAGTGCATTACGTACGGCACGAGAAGCACCAGGAACATGATGCTGAAGACCACCGCGGCAAGCTGCGGGCTTATGAGACACACGCTTATCGCCATTATCTCAAGCACTGCGAAAAGCACGGTTACGATCAGATGAATAAGTCTTTCATGCTGGAAGTAAGAGATCTTGATCTCGAACTCTTCGAGAACCTCGTATATGCGTTCCGCATCTGCCGAAGACAATTCATTATTGATAAAGTTATTGATCTCATTCATGTAAGCCTGGATATATTTCTTCATATAAGATTTTTAAATCTCCTGTTGATATAGTTGATGACCTGCCTCTTATCCGCTGTCCACATCGGGGCGATAAGAAGGCTCTTCGGACCGTCTCCCGTAAGCCTGTGAATGACCGTATCTTCGGGCACATTCTTCAGTGCTTCTTCTACAATATCAAAATACTCCTGCTGATCAAGAACTTCAATCTGACCGTCCTCATACAGCTTCTCATAACGCGTGTTCTTAAGGATATAAAGACACGTGAATTTGAGTCCGTCCGTGCCCTGTTCCACTGCGTGCTTCACGCTTCGGAGCATCATGTCTTTATCTTCTCCGGGAAGCCCGAAGATGATATGGGTTATCACATTTATCCCGCGTGACCTTAATGCCGCGACAGCCTCATCGTAGACATGAGTTTTGTACCCTCTTCCGAACGAATCCGCTATCACATCATCACACGTCTGAAGACCGAGTTCGACATAAAGCGGCATCCTTCCGGCAGCTTCCTCAAGCACGTCCAGAATCTCTTCAGGAAGACAGTCCGGACGGGTCGCGACAGACAGTGCTTCGACCTTCGGATGATCCATGGCTTCGTTAAGAGAAATGCGCAGATATTCAGGATCACAGTATGTACTCGTGAAGCTTTGAAAATACGCGATGTATCCCGTATCGGAAGGCACCTTGCGAGAGAGCCTCGCGATAGCGTCATCGATCTGTTCGCGTACGGGAAGCACACATGAAGATGCGAACTCACCCGAACCTCCCGCGGAGCAGAAAGCGCAGCCTCCTTTTCCGACCTTGCCGTCTCTGTTCGGGCATGTCACATCAAGACTGATCGCAGCCTTATACATCTTGTGTCCGAACTTCTCCTTAAAGTACTTCGCGGCCGTTATCATTTGAACGGATCCTTCTTGCCTTCGGTTATTCCGCCGTCGTAGAACTCGGGGTTATAGTTGGGCGACATGATGCCCTGCATCGAGGCGCAGCTCTTTATCGTACCGTCGCCGAATCTTCTGTTTATGTCATCTATTACCTTATTAAGTTTACTGTCTTCTTCACGCTTCTCCTGCGACTCGGAGAACATCGACATCTGAACACCCGAATCCTCCGGGATAACCTTCGCGCATCGTACGCCGACGCTTCTTATCGCGGTATGCCAGTCGTACGATTCGTCGAACAGATCCATCGCGGTCTCGTAGATCACTTTCTCACTGTTAGTGGGCTCGAACAAAGTGCGCTGATGCTCGTATGTGATCAGGTCCCTGTCGCGCACGGTTATCGCGACGTTGCAGCCCAGAAGCCCGTGTTTTCTAAGTCTCGAAGCGACCGACGCCGCGAGCGTATGGAATGTCCCGCATGCCTGCGTCCTGTTCATAATGTCACGCGGAGTCGTCATGGAATTTCCGATAGACTTGTACTGCCTTTCCGCGTCCGCGGGTGCAACGGGAGAATCGTCGATACCGTTCGCGTACAGCCACAGACTGTCGCCGGGCTTACCTAAGTAATCCGACATGAACTCGCGCGGAGTATTCGCGATGTCTCCTATGGTTCTGATATTAACTTCAGTAAGTTTATTGGCCGTGGCGCCTCCGACGAACAGCAGATCCGCGGCAGGAAGCGGCCACACAACCTCACGAAAATTCTCTTCCGTGATTACTGTGGTCGCGTCGGGCTTTTTGTAGTCGGAACCTAATTTCGCGAAGATCTTGTTGAAGCTCACTCCTATCGAGCACGACAGCTTGAACTCGTCGCGCACGCGTCTTCGTATCTCGTCCGCAAGCTCCTTCGGATCGCGGTCGCCTATGACATCCGTCAGATCCACCCAGCACTCATCCATGCCGAAAGGCTCGACTCTGTCGGAGTACTCCTCGTACATCGCGCGAAGTCTCCCCGAGTAGAACGCATACTTATCGTAATGTGAACTAACCTTCACCAGACCCGGACACTTCTGCTCCGCCTGCCATATCGCCTCTGCCGTCTTGACCCCCGCCTGCTTGGCAGGTTCGTTGCGCGCAAGTATTATTCCGTGGCGCTTGGTCGCGTCGCCGGTCACCGCCATAGGGACATTCCGGTACTCGGGATGCGCGATCATCTCCACGGATGCGAAGAAGCAGTTCTGATCAATGTGAAAGATTGTTCTCCTCATTCTTATATTTTATATAAACATTTTGTTAAGTGTGTTGTTTTTCTGATGTCTGATGTTATAATAAACATTATAAAAAATCAAAAGAATTAAAGAATATAAAGTAACAACCTTGTAATAAGGGGCAATCAAGGAGGTCAAAAAATGGATCAGAGCAGAGTACTTCTCGTAGATGACGATACAGACATCCTCGAGATCAATAAAGCTTTCCTCGAAGGCGAGGGTTATGAAGTATCCACTGCGACATCTATCGCACAGACAATGGAGAAGGTACAGACATATAACTTTGACTGTATCGTGCTCGACGTAATGCTTCCCGACGGAAGTGCTTTCGAGCTTCCTCCCAAGATCCAGGTATATTCCAACGCACCTATCATCTTCCTGACTGCAAGAGAGCAGGCAGAGGATAAGGTTACGGGATTCAAGTCAGGTGCCGACGATTACATCACGAAGCCCTACTCCCTGCCTGAGCTGTCACTTCGTATCAACGCTCACATCAGACGTAATATGAAGTCCGAAGGTTTCCTTATGGAGTTCCCGCCTCTTAAGATCAACATCAAGACAAGAGAAGTTACTCTTAAGGACACTCCCGTTCATCTTACAAACAGAGAGTTCGATATCTTGAGACTCCTCGCTGAGACTCCTAACGTTATCGTTCCTTTCGCAAGGATCTACTCTCACGTATGGGGCGACGACACACCTTGTGACAACCACCTCGTAATGGTTAACATCTCTTACCTGAGAAAGAAGATGGACAAGATCGCACCCGACATCACATTCGTTAAGACAGAGTGGGGTATCGGTTACTCATTCGCCAATCCTCCGGTAAAAAACAGCCTTCATAACGAGTTCTGATAAGGAACCTCGTTTTGAGCACCCGGAAGAACAAAGAAAAAAAGAATATCTCAAAGCAGCTCCTCCTGGTGCTGCTTTTTATTCTTGCATGCGTTCTTCTGTCGAACACGCTCAATCTTCGCAATACACGTAAGGATTCCGACATCTATTATGTCAACGGAGCATACAGAGTACCCGTTCTTAACGACACCGCTTACTTAAGCGGCAACTATATATTTGTCCCCAATGTTGATTACACGGATATAGATTCCGGCGAATTCGATTATTTCGATTATTTAAGACTCCCCCACGCATCCGGTGTCAACGTATCCGCCCTGGGAGGCTGGAACGACCTCGGAAAGGATGCGGTATGGCACTACTCGGACGGTATGCCCGAAGCAAGAGTGATCGAGAGAGAAGGTAAGCAGAAGATCTGCGGAGTCTATCTTGTGACGCTGGTCTTCAACGATCCTGATATAACTTATTATCTTGATATCCCGAACGCGAACGGTCTTGTAAAGATCTACTGTAATGAAGACAGCCTGGGCTTCCTTTGGGGTCGCGAAGACGAATGGACGCCAACGGTAGGCTTCGGTTACGGTTATGTCCCGATCATTCCGAATGCCGACGGCGTCGCGAGGATCATGATCGCGGTCAGCACCAACGTTAAGATCAAGAACCCGGGAATCCTTTCTGCGCCCGGCATCACACCGTCAACGGATTCGATGGGGGCATCCGTCGTTCCTTCGCTGTGGCTGATGATACAGCTGACACTGTTCCTGTCTATTCTTATCGGCGGTCTTCTTATCTCAAGAACATTCAAGAACAAAGCCTTCTTCTATCTGTTCGTAACAGTTGAGTTCCTGGCGCTTCTGTACACGGTCATCGACTGTAACTTCGTAGTCCTCGACGCGTATTCGAGAGATCTTCTTAAGTTCGTTGTCTTCATCATACTTAATACAACCGTATTTGTATTCATTGACACGTTCTTTGCTTCCGAGGACAAAGTCAAGAAGTACATCATCGCACGCGGCGCTCCCATGACGGTCATAGTCGCAGGCATGCTGATAGTGCTGTGGGCGATCTACGAGAGACCCCCGTTTAACCTGTACTTCCCTCTAGTGCCCGAAGTCATCTTCACTGTTTTCGTAACGCTGCTTACCGCGTATAACCTCATCTGGGTGCACTACGGCGAAGACACATCCTTCTTCGTCACGATCGCAGTCATATCCCAGATCTTCTTCAGCGCCAACGCACTTATCAACTACAACAGAGTAATGAATGTACCGACGTATTCCGTCTACTTCGTTATCGCTAACCTCACGCTCGAGTTCTACTTCATCTCGCGTTATGTTATCCAGGCAAGAACTCTTGAAGACACGATGGACCGGATGCAGTACCTCATTCAGGAGAAGACGCTTCGAATCTCAGAGATCAACAAAGATCTTTACAACACCAACAAGAAGCTTCTCGAGAACGAGCAGGCGCGTAAGAACGTCCTTTCGAACGTGTCCCACGACCTGCGTACACCTATCACCGCGATACGAGGTTACGCCGAGATCCTGCTGTCGCCGAGCGCGAACATGAACCCTTCACAGCAGCAGAACTACCTTCGCAATATCATAAGAAGAGCTGAGCAGATGGAGCAGATCATCTCCGACATCGTCGAGCTCACGCGTCTTGAGTCCAACACCAACGAATTCCAGTTCATCGATGTATCCGTGACGGAACTTCTCGATGAGATCTGCATGATGTACGAAGCGGATCTTCAGGAGACGAAGAAGGAATTCACAGTCGATCTTCCCGACGACGATCTGCTGTTTATAAAGGGCGATCCGAAGAAGCTGAGCCGTGTATTCGAGAACCTCATATCCAACGCGATCAACTACACTTACGACGAGGCTAAGATCGAGGTCCGCGCATGGCGCCGCGAAGCTGACAAGCAGACTCCGTACGAGACTATCAACATCGATATCAAGGACAACGGCATCGGTATTCCCGAGAACGAGATACCCATGATCTTCGACCGATTCTACCGCGCGAAAAACTCGGGCAAGAACATCAAGGGAACCGGTATCGGACTGTCGATCGTCAAGACGATCATCGACCGTCACGACGCGACCATATCCGTCGACAGTGAGATCGGTAAAGGTACCACTTTCCACATCGAGCTGAAGGCTGCCGTCTACTGATGGTCATGAACCCGCAAACCCTTGCAGTTAAAGGAAATAACATTGTTAAATTACTGCAATTAAATTAGCAAAAAGGCTTGACATCATTCCATGTTCATTAGATAATTACTTATGCAAATTGCCTATATTTAAGGCTAACAGGAGGCATTCTATGAATAAAACAGAACTGATTGATGCAATCGCTAAGAAGGCTGACCTTTCCAAGAAGGACGCTGAGGCTGCTCTTAAGGCTACTATCGAGTCTATCGAGTGCGCTCTCGCTTCCGGCGACAAGGTTACTCTCGTAGGCTTCGGTACATTCGAGGTTAAGGAGAGAGCTGCTCGTGAGGGTCGTAACCCTGCTACAGGCGAGACAATCAAGATCAAGGCTTCTAAGGCTCCCGCTTTCAAGGCTGGTAAGGAGCTCAAGGAGAAGGTAAACTCCAAGAAGAAGTGCAAGAAGTAATATAACTTCTTTTGATTAAGTTCTTAAGAGAGGCAGCCGTTAAACCGGCTGCCTTTTCATTTCCTCAAGTCTGTATATTACTTCATCGGCAAGGAATCTGAGCAGTTCCGTCGTCTTCATCCCTTCATTGTTAAGGCTGCTCTTCTTTACCGTATACCTGATATCCCTCTCAGTCTGCTCATACGACAGCTTGAGCCGGTCGGCTGCGATGCCGTACAGCTCCCTTACACCGTGATAATACACATCCCTGTAAATGACCATGCGGCGGATTATCTCGTACATGGCAGTCGTACCGATGAGCGACATATCAAAATCATAGAAAATGAGAACCGCCCGCAGTGCGGATACAACCATTGATTCCGGTGCATCGAGCTCAATGTTAGCCGCATTCTTCGTAACGATCTCTTCCACCTTGGTTATAGCCCGCGACATCCTCTTCCTGCCGTCTACAAAATAATGAAATTTTCCTTCCGCATCAGCTACTCCGATGATCCCCTTAAACCTCAACATATTGTTTATCTTATCGAGAAGTCCTTTATCTGAACAGACAATATATATGCCTGTCTCAGAACCGCGTCTGTTGTTCTGATAATCTCTGCAATTCATTTTCTATCCCCCGACAGATAATTGGTAGGTGTAATAATTGTGCTATGAGCGGGGCTTAATATGCAAGCAAAAAAGCCCGTTTCCCAAAAGTCGGGAAAAATCGGGCGTTTTGGAACAAATTTTTCAATGATTACGGGCTTTAGCGGGTGTTACCCGGGAATTTCTACAGCAGTCTCCATCTCTTCGTCTATCGCACCGCTGATATCAAGAGTCTCGACAGACTCGACAGAGATAACGTAATTACAGAATCTCGTAAAACGGATCCTTACCTTGGAGCCTTCCGGAGGCAGTTCTCTTAACGGATTGATGTAATATGTATCACCGTCGATCACCAAAGTATTGTTAAGCAAAGACCTCTCTTCTATAACTCCAGTGTAGGAATAATAATTCTGCGTTGCCACATCTGACAGATCCAGAAGTCTCGGACCCGTTATATAGAACATATAAAATGCAGTAACAACCGCCAATGCGGTAGGCAGAAAATAAGTTGCCACATACCTGACCTTTCTCTTCCTGTTACGGTTGGAGAAGACTATCACGGACACGATCATTATCAACGTGACCACAACGTGTACTGCAAGATTGGCAATATAGTATTTCAAATTCTCACCTCATATGCACAATAGCATATCTGCGGGAATATCGGAAGTCTCAGTCGGGATCATGCTCATCATCTGAAACTCCATACACACTCCGATAAGAAGCGGTGTACTGTCTTTCTTTAAGCCTCCGATCCACCTGTCGTAGTAGCCTTTTCCCTGTCCTAAGCGGATACCCGCCTCATCGAATGCGATGCCGGGCAATATCACGATATCAATCTTCCCGTCATCAAATATCCCCTTCTTCTCATCAGGCTCAGGGATGCCGTAACTGCCGGGAATGAGTTCCTTGCCGGGATTCTTAACCTCGATAAACATCATGTCTTCCCCCTTTACCAGAGGATACACGGTCTTCTTTCCAGTATTACGGATATAAGCCGCCAGGGCATCGCACGGAAGCTCGCCTCCGACAGCTTTATAGACCGCGACAGTATGAGCCTTATCGAATATCTTCTTAAAGCTCTTATCCTGCTTAAGTACCGCCTTGAACTCATCAAGCAAAGCCTTGTCTGCTGCTTCGAGCTCGTCCTTGGTAATGAACTTGCGCTGTTCTCTTATCTGAGATCTGATATGGGCTTTCTCCCACGAGATATCACTCATGTTTCACCTTGCGCCATAGCCTTAAGCTGGTCTTCGTTAATGATTGTGATGCCGAGCTCTCTTGCCTTTACCGCCTTGGAGCCTGCAGCCTCACCTTCTACGAGGTACGACGTCTTCTTGGATACCGAAGATGCGACCTTGCCGCCATTGCTCTCGATAAACTTCGCAGCTTCGTCACGCGACATCGTCGGCAGCGTTCCCGTTATAACGAACGTCTTGCCTGCGAACACCTCCGACAGCACCTTATTCTCACTCTCGAAATTAAGTCCCGCGGCCTTAAGTCTTCCTATAAGATCACGGTTGCCTTCGTCGCTCATGAAGCCCCTTATACCCTCTGCGGACACGAGAGCGATACCTTCCACGGAAGACAGCTCTTCCACAGATGCGTCGCATATATTATCGATGGATTTGAACGCCTTAAGAAGGTCTCTTGAAGTAGCCTTGCCGACGTTCGGGATACCGAGTCCCGACAGCACGTTCTCTGCCGAGGCTTCCTTAACCGCGGAGTCGATAGCAGCAAGAAGCTTGTCGGTGTTTTTCGCAAGTCCCAGGACCTTCTTCTCGATCAATTCGTCGCGCTTCTCTTTCAGCGTGAATATATCCGCGAAGTCCTTCACGTAACCGCCGTCGACCAAAGCCTTAACGAGCTCGTAGCCGAAGCCTTTGATGTTCATGGCGTCGCGGCTTACGAAGTTGAGGATCGAATTCACGATCGTTCCGGGGCACTGAAGATTCACGCACTTAAGGTCCGCAGCGTCCGCTTCCCTTACGAGCTTATGTCCGCATACGGGACAGATCTCGGGGAGCTTGTACGGCTGCCAGTCAGCAGGTCTCTTAGCCTTATTTACGCCCTTAACCTTCGGGATGATCTCGCCCGATTTGTAGACGATCAGCGTGTCACCGATACCTATCTCCATCTCGTCGATGAAGTCCTGGTTATGAAGCGTCGCGCGGGACACGGAAGTGCCGCACAAACTTATCGGTTCGAAGACCGCGACGGGAGTTACTCTTCCTGTTCTTCCCGTGTTTACTTCGATCTCGAGAAGCTTCGTCTCCTTCTCTTCCGGAGGGTACTTATATGCGATCGCCCAGCGAGGGAACTTGATCGTATTGCCGAGCCTTTTACGAGCTTCTATATCGTTAAGCTTAACGACAGCGCCGTCGATATCGTATGCAAGGTCTCCCCTCGCATCTCCTATCTTCTGTATCGCGTCCCAGACCTCATCTGCAGTCTTGCACTTAAAGTACATGTCGATCGTTCTGATGCCGTTACTTCGCAGGAACTCGTAGCCTTCGCTGTGAGTCTTGAATTCCTTTCCGCGCGTCTCCTGGACATTGAATATAAAAAGCGACAGATGACGGTCGCGGGTTACGCCCGCATCAAGCTGCCTTAGCGTGCCTGCAGCGCAGTTTCGGGGGTTGGCGAAAGTCTTCTCTCCGCGGGCGCTTGCAGCCTCATTAACTGCGTCGAAAGCCTCGCGTGTCATGTACACCTCGCCTCTTATCTCGATGTATTCGATCGGGTGCGGCATCTTCCTTACGACATCTTCGATCTCGACCGCATTCTCGGTGACGTCCTCGCCCTCCGTGATACCGTCGCCTCTCGTGACGGCGGTGGTCAGAATACCGTTATCGTAACGAAGAGCCATCGACAGACCGTCGATCTTGGTCTCGACGAGAAACTCAGTGTCGTCGCCAAGTTCTTCCCTCATGGAATTAACGAACTCGTATACTTCTTCTTTGCTGAACACGTCCTGAAGCGAGAGCATGGGGACGTTATGCTTAACCTTCTTGCCCTTGCCTGCTTTCCAGCCTACGCGAAGAGACGGAGAGTCGGGACTCACGATGGAAGGATACTCCTTCTCGATCTCCTTCAGGCGGTTATTCTTCATGTCGTATTCGTAGTCGCTGATCTCCGGCGTATCCTCGTCGTAGTAGCGCTTGGCATGGTAGTTGAGCTCCGTTACGAGCTTACCGTATTCTTCTTTGATATCCGCGGGGACAGAAGGCTCACCCAGCCCCTGCTCGAAAAGACTCATCTGTTCCATTATTAATCTCCTGTCAGGCTTTCTTCCTCGAGAAGCTGTAATAGACAACCGGCAAAGACAAAATGATCATGAAGAACAGTCCCCAGACGAACGCAGGAAGCGTAAGGAATCCCGCGAATGCACCGGACATGTCCGTATCATGATAGTGATCGATATAAAGGATCTTATCCATCAGGGCATATGAAGCGGCAAGCGGCGCCGCGACTATACTCGTAATGAGATGGATACTGATCGAATAGATAAAAATATCACCTTCCCAAAGCAGTATCTTCTCCGCTCTGAAAAGGTGGATTAATGCAGTTAATATAAGTACGACTGCGAGCGCTATACCCGTCTTCGTATCGAAAGATCTTGTCTGTATCGAACGAAGAACGAACGATACGGAAGTCGTAAGAAGAGCCGTAACGGGAATATAGCAGGCGAATCTGGTCTTGGAGACCAGAAGGAGAAATACTTCTATACCGGACAGGAGAACGATCTTAATGATCTGTACCACAATGACCGGAGCCGATCCCAATACAACACCGCATGCGGTGCTTACTATCCGCTCAAGGAATACCGTGAACAGGTGAAAGGGAAAGGTAAGAATTGTCCCCCACAGCAGCAGAAGAACCGCCGCTACTATACCGGCGCGCTCTTCGCTTCTCAATTATCAAGCCTCGGCTTCGGAAGGATCGTAATCTTCGAGGAGTTCCTTAAGGATAGCAACCTCTTCAGCGTTAAGGGAGATGCCCTTACCTACCTTCTCGTGGTCCGGACCCCAATCTCTGATGTCGAGCTTGGCCTTACCGTCGTTCCACTTAACGATATTAGCCTCTCTCTTCCAACCTGACTTGTTGGTAGCAAGAGTTCCGATAGTCTTGATGATCTCGTACTTGATCTCTGTCTTAGGCATGACTTAAGTCCTCCTTAATCCATTTGTTTACGATTTATCACGTATTATATAATAAAAGTATTATAATAAAAAGAAGAAAATTAAGATTTTATGAGAACTGCTTTATTTATAATAATTGCAGCGGTCATAGCGGTCGGTGTGATACTCCTTATCTGGGGGCTTATCGAAGCCTGCTGTCTTAAAGTCACCCGCGACAGGCTTGTTCTGGGAGGGTCGTCTGACTCCTCTTCTCCCGAGACCCCCGATCTTCGCATTCTCTACTTCAGTGACCTTCATAAAGAATTCTGTTTTATCCCCGCGAATAAGATCGCCCGCATAATAAGTCAGGAGAACGCTTCCGGCGGTATTGACGCAGTGATTTTCGGAGGAGATATCGTAAGCCACGGTAAGCACGCCCTTAAGGCGCTCGACTATTTTGTTAAAATAGCCACAGTATGCCGCGAACTTCATATCCCCTTCATGGCTGTTACAGGTAACCATGATGCTATGGCAGATCCGGAAGATCTGGGGATATTTCCTTTCGACAACATGGACGGATGCATCAAGTACTTACGATCGCGCCGTGACGGCTCCTATATCGCTTTCGCTGGTGTCAAAGACACAGGAAGGCATGAACGCGTCTGGTATGCGCCTCCGACGCCCTCAGCGGGCTTAGAGTACAAATCCTATATTCTGCTGTCGCACAACCCGGATCTCGTGCTGCATATGCCCTCTGTGCCCTTTAAGGTCGATGCGATGATATCGGGACACATTCACGGCGGCCAGATCCGCACGCCCTTCGGTCTCGAATTCAAGTTAAGACACGATGAGCTGCCGTATAAGGGCATAATCTCAGGACTTCATGAAGTCAACGGCATGAAGTTATTCATCTCCAAGGGCGTCGGATGCGTCTTCCTGCCGCTTCGCATCGGCGCCAGACCCGAAGTTAACGTGATCGAGGTGTATTCTTAAGTTCTGTTGGCTGATTTGTTGGCTTTTTTCAACTTTAGCCAACGTTTCAGCCAATAGATGCTTTCTATTGTCAAAATCATTGGCTTATTTCGAATTTAGCCAACATTTCAGCCAACGATCAGCTCTTACGCCTTATGTATTGCCTCGCCAAAGTATCACACATAACACCTATCATGCGCTTTATGGATTCCTGATCCGGCTTGTACTCCCTGTCCGCAGGAATATAGACAACATCGCGGTTCGGATACAGACCTTTATTAGCAAAGGCATCAAAACCAAATGATGTGTGAGATACATATTTCATACCGCCGAGTCCGCCCAGCGCCTCTACAAATCCGCATCGGTTGAACTCCGGATAATGAAGCGCAAAGTCAGGATAGAACGGTTTACGATATCCGAGATCAAGAGCAACCTCATACTTATACTCGATACCCATATCCTCCAATAATCCGGCAACTTCCGCCTCAAAATCCGAACGCATGATTATTCCGTTATGCACAGTCGGAAACTCTTTAGGAAAAGGATTGCAATCCGCTTCCAATGAATTCCAAAACTCTGAATTGAATCTGTTATCCGTGTCGGGACAAAGCTCATAATCCTGCGCCAAAACATCAAGGCGGCCTTTATGATCTGATTTCCAGTTCGCAAGAAGTTTATTGAGCTGTTTCTGAAGTTCAAGTTTGCATACTGCAATTACCCTGTACCGTTCCCAATCCTTATTCATTTCAGTCAATCTCTTGCGCACTGGATTACCGGTCTCGGGATCCGTAAACCTGATGCACACTCCGTCATATTTTCCGATGCGCGCAAAAGAAATGTCCGGAAGTTTCCTCAGTTCTCCGGTCAGATAGATATATCGTCCGATATAGTATTCTTTACTAATAATCCCCGGTTCCATATAAAAAACCTTACACTCGATCAGCAGTATGATGCAATAGACTTGAACCCCTGATTTTTCCCGTTTTTCGGGGTCAAAAACGGAGCTGTCAGGGTCATTAATAGGACATCAAAAAACGCCGATTCAATAATCATCGGCGTTAGGGAAAATATGAACGTTGTTCCACCTTATGTTACATTTTCGAAGAGAAACCGCCTCCGAAGAAGCGGTCCCTGTTCTGTTGCGTTATATCCAGAAGATCTCGACTTCAGATCTGCCGGTAGTTCTTTCATCATAGAAAGAGTTGAACGGCATGTCCTCAAAATGATGAACTATAGTAGTATCAGTAGCCATAGGCGACCTGCTTGTGATAGTGCCGTCATCAAGAACAAAATAAACTTCAACACTGGCGGCAGCCATATTATGATTCTGGTGATTATCCCCAAGGTCCACATATTCCGATCCGTCCCAGAACATACGGTATCTGTACTCCTTCTCATGCATAGGAGAATTCACATAGTAGTCAAACGGCAGATAAATATCAGTAGAACCGCTGAGTATATTCTCTGTGACAGTCACACCTAACACAGGCATGTCGGGGGCATGATGAGATTCTTCGGGAATAACGACATTCATATACTTGGGATATGCCCAATAGCATGGAGAAGAGTGATCAAAATTGTATGCAACTTCGATCGCCCTGATCAGCACATAATCATGGAACGGTCCGTCTGTATACACATTATAAGGAGCAAGACCCATACCGGCTCTGTAATTATTGATGGCATTGTATTCAGCGGTACAATCAAACTCCCTGTAAAGGCAACGCTGCAAATGCTCTCTTTATGATGTTTCCTTCGCGCATAAATTGCCTCCCACAGTTTTCTTTTCCTCTACTGTAGCCCCCTATGCTCGAAAAACAACACCCCGCGGCAATGTTAAAAGATTTTTTACACTTACCAGTCCCAAAACAAAAACAAACCGCTCGGGTAAGCGGTCTGTCAAACAACAACATAAAAAGTTCGGGCAAAATTTTTATGAGAGTGACCAAGGTGTCAAGCACTGATCACAATTCAATGATAGCATTACGAGGTTTTTAAACAACAATCGGCGCATTGGCATAAATAACAAAAAAATTTACCCCATCTGAAGTTTTATTGCAAAAACACATAAAACAACAGGCGTCCTGTAACGGACGCCTGCAGTTGATAAACACTGTAAATCAAAGCGATTACTTGATCTTAACAGGCTTAACCTTCCAGATCTCGTCAGCATACTCCTGGATCGTACGGTCGGAGGAGAATCTGCCGGAATTAGCGATGTTGAGCCAGCACTTCTTAGCCCATCCGAGCTCGTCCTTGTAATCCTTGTACAGACGGTCACGAGTCTTTCTGTAATCGTCGAAGTCGCCGAGTACATAGTAAGGATCGCCGGGCTGCCAGTTGTCGCCGTAGATGAGACCGTTGTAGAGGTCTCTGAACATGCCTGTGCCCTCATCGTTGAATGTGCCGTCGATCAGGCGATCGAGAGCCTTCTTGAGGCCGGGGATGTTCTCATACTGCCACTGAGGATTGTAGTAAGCCTTTGTAGCCGCCATATCCTGAGCACGGCATCCGAAGATATAGATGTTGTCCATACCGACGGACTCGGAGATCTCAACGTTAGCGCCGTCCATAGTACCGAGTGTAACGGCACCGTTCATCATGAACTTCATGTTACCTGTACCGGAAGCCTCGAGACCTGCTGTGGAGATCTGCTCGGATACGTCTGCTGCAGGGAAGAGCTTCTCACCGTTAGATACGTTGTAGTTCTCTACGAATACGACCTTGAGCTTCTTGTTGACCTTGGGATCAGACTCGATGAGCTTCGCGATCTCGTTGATGAACTTGATGATAGCCTTAGCTCTGAAGTATCCGGGAGCAGCCTTGGCACCGAAGATAATGGTTACCGGAGGCATATCGAGCTTCGGATTCTCCTTGATACGGTCATAGAGGTTAAGAGCATAGAGAGCGTTGAGGAGCTGTCTCTTGTACTCATGGAGTCTCTTGATCTGGATATCGTATACGGAATCAGGGTTAAGCTTAACGCCCTGCTTCTTCTCGAGGTAATCGGCAAGTGTAGCCTTCTGAGCTCTCTTAACTTCGAGGAATCTCTTAAGAACCTTCTCGTCGTCAGCGAACTTCTCGAGTTCCTTAAGATCGTCGAGATGTGTTACCCAGTGATCGCTGCCGAGAAGCTCCGTAATGAGAGCTGCAAGCTCGGGGTTACATGTACGAAGCCATCTTCTGGGCGTTACACCGTTAGTCTTATTGGAGAACTTCTCAGGATAGATCTCGTACCAATCCTTAAGTGTCTCAGCCTTGAGGATGTCTGTGTGGAGCGCAGCAACGCCGTTAACGGAATGAGAACCGTAAACTGCGAGCCAAGCCATCTGGATCTTACCGTCGGACAGAGGGCTCATACGGTCGATAACGTCTGAATACAGACCGGACTCGTACATCTGAGCTCTGAACTGGTTGTTGATACCCTCGATGATCTCGTAGATTCTCGGGAAGAGGAATCTGAAGATGGAGATATCCCATCTCTCGAGAGCCTCCTGCATTACAGTGTGGTTTGTATAGCAGAATGTATCCTTTGTGATCTCCCATGCGTCTTCCCACTTGATGCCGTTCTCATCTACGAGAAGTCTCATAAGCTCGGGAATACCGATAACAGGGTGAGTATCGTTAAGCTGGATTACATTGTACTTAGCGAAATCATGGAGATCGTCGCCGTGAGCCTTCTTATACTTTCTGATGATATCCTGCAGTGAAGCGGATACGAAGAAGTACTGCTGTCTTACACGCAGAACCTTACCGTCGTAAGAAGAATCGTTAGGATAGAGAACTCTCCAGATATCCTGAACTCTGTTTCTCTCGATAACAGCGTCGTCGAATCTCTGTGAGTTAAAGAGATTAAAGTCGAACTCCTGAGCAGGCTCAGCCTTCCAAAGTCTCAGAAGATTGATGTTCTTTGTGCCGTAACCTGTGATAGGAAGATCATAAGGAACAGCCCATACGTCCATGTCGTTGTAGTGGACCTTAACCTTACGGTCGTATCTGGGCAGTGTGAAAGGATAGCCGTGCTCCATCCAGGAATCCGGATACTCCTTCTGGAAACCGTTCTCGATCTGCTGACGGAAGAGTCCGTAACGGTAGAGGATTCCGTAACCGTCAACGGGGAGGTTTAGCGTTGCACATGAATCCATGAAGCATGCTGCAAGTCTTCCGAGACCGCCGTTACCGAGTGAAGGATCCGTCTCTTCCTCGAGGATGTCGGTAAGATTCATACCGAAGTTATCCATAGCCTCCTTAGCCTGATCATAGATACCGAGGTTAACGAGGTTGTTAAGAAGTGATCTTCCCTCAAGGAACTCAGCTGAAAGGTAGTGAGCCTGTCTCTCGGGCAGATATGTTCTTCTGGTAGCTAGAAAATCATCAGAAATGAGTTCTACTACAGTCTTTGACAGTGCTTCCCAATAATCGGAAGGCGTAGCTTCTTCAAGGGGAAGTCCCGTGCTGGCTCTCATATGAGCCTGCATCTTCTCTTCAAGCAACTTAGCTGTTATATTCTTGGCCATAACGACCCTCCTAATAAAAACTGCACCTATTTTAACTAATACGGGCGGACAGGTCAATTTGAACAAATGTCCAAAGTGTAAATTATATAATATCTACAAATTAAGTTGATAATACGCGCTTCCTATATTAAACTTTATTAAATATAAAGGAATTCAAAAGGCGGACGATATAAATGAGTTTTTGGGCGGCAGCAATGGTTGCGGCACTGGTCGGTGCGATAGTCGGGTATTCACAGACATTTGTTTTCGCGAAGATACCCGAGAAATGGCTTCAGGACTACGGTGTCAAGGAGACAGACCCCGATTTCCGCTTAAGTAAGAGAATGAAGCTCGTACCCCACGGAGTGCTCTCTGCGCTGTTCTGCGCGGTCATCTACACGCTTTTCACGGTCGTTTGCTTCAATGTTTACGTCAATCCCCCCGCTTGCTTCCATATTATCGCGATGTTCCTCGCGACTCCCGTCATCGTTATCGTCATGATGTCGGACAGACTTAACAGGATCATCCCCGACGAGTGCTCGATCGCGCTCGCTCTTATCGGCATTTTCCTGCTCATAGGCGACTTCTTTGAGAGAGACGTGTGGTTCACGGAGCAGGCTGCATGGTACATTCCGCTTCTTAACAGGGTTCTCGCGGCTTTGGTAGGCGGCGGCGTGCTCTTCCTTATCAACTTCATCTGCCTGACCTTTCTCGGCAAGGACGGCATGGGTCAGGGCGACATGAAGCTTCTTGCCGCATGCGGTCTCATCACGGGCTGCTACGGTCTCGTCGTCGTCATCTACGTCGGCATCATCACGGCACTGTTCTTCGCGGTACCGCTTCTTATCAGAAAGTACAGAAGGATCGCCGCCGAGAAGAAGGAGATCGCAGAAGCAGAGGACCCGGGCGCGAAAAGACGCGAGATCGCCAAGCGCAAGTCCCAGATCCACTTCGCAGACGATCCCGACTACCTCGCATTCGGACCCTTCCTTGCACTCGGAACTGCCGTATATATGGCTCTCGAGCCTTACTTCGCATCACAGATGCTCGGTTACTTAGAACTGTTCGAGCTGGCATTCTGATATGGGAGATAACAAAGAGAACATCCCCGCACTTGCGATATTAAAGCATAATTTCGGCAGACCTCATGTCATGACATGGGGGTGGGCGGTAATGCTCATGTCTCTTATAACTCTCGCCGTATTCGGCTTGAGATGCTTTCTTAACGATCCTGATTTCCTGTTCCCCGCGACATCCATAGTCGGATGCTCGGCGCTTCTCATCCTCGAGACGCTGTGCGTGCTCGTATTTCCTGCCGTTCTGTGCTCGAGAGGCATCGAAGATCAGACCGGAGGCTATTACACGGGCATCGGCACGCTTATCCTCTCGCTTATCTCGGGCATCCCGCTCATGATGATCAGGATCCCGCTGTACAACATAATGGCGTGGGTTACATTAAGATTAGGCGGCAAGTCGGTCTATCCCGTATTCTTCCACGCAGATCCGACTTCGAATTACGCGACGGCGCTTACGATCCTGTCGGACAACATCATTCCCGCTTTCGGCATCGCGCTGTTCTTCTTCGGCTTCCTGTGGACACGCTTCAAGAGCACGGACAGATTTCAGGCTTATGTGGTTATCACCGCCGTTTTCGTGCTGTTCTCGATGGATTACACTTCTGTACTCGCGCTCATCGCGACCGGCATCTGGTGCTGCTATTTAAGATCGCGTGTGCACAATATGTGGGGGCCTTTCCTGTGCCTTATCTCCATGAAACTGTCGGAGATGCTGCTGCCGGGCACCCTGTCGCGCATCGATATCTTTGAAGTGCAGACATATGCCGACATCGGTTCCACTTACTTCTACTCTTCCCTGCCGTCTTTCTTCATGGGCATGGTCCTGATCCTGTTCTTCATAAGGATGCTCGACTCATTCTCCATATCAGTAAGACACGAGATCACGGGAAGCGAGTACGATGAATCGATCCCTGCCTTTGACAAAAGCATTAATCTGTCTTTATTATTGACATTAGCAGCGTTTATCACGCTGTGGGTCCTTATACTTAAAGGAGTTTACCTGTGAACGATCACGAGAGATATATAAAAGACCGCGCGACGGTCATGAGCATCATCAAGTATCTGCTTATCGCGGCCGTATCGGCTCTGCTTATTTTCTTCGCGTTAAGAGTTGTATCCGTTCTCATTCCTTTCCTTATAGGTTTCCTTCTGGCAAGGACTGCGCATGCCATTGCCACCCCCATAAATCAGTTCAAAGGAAGGAAGCATGCGCTCAGCTTAAAGCGCAAGAAGAGAACAGAGAAGATCATCTACGGTTTCCTTGTCGTCATTATATTATTAGCCGCAGCTTACGGCATCTTCTCCCTCATCGGTCAGATCATGCGTGCTTTCGCTTCACTGCAGAATTACGCCGCTGACTTCTCCGACACGGGCAAGCTGTGGGATGCGCTGCAGAAGATATCCGAGAGCAACGGCGGCATCATCAAGGACTCCTTCATCGAGACCATCATGGCTAATATCAACCAGATCCAGGTCAGCATTATGGAGCAGATCCCGGATGTATTGAGCAAGACAGTTACGTCCCTGTGGAGCATCATCGGCAACATTCCTTACGGCATCTTCGTTGTCATCAGCGTCTTCATGAGCGGCTACTACTTCATAAGCGACGGTCCCACGGTTCTCAAGGGCTATATGAAGACCGTTCCGAACCACACATTCAGAAGAACTTCGATCGAACTTATCAACAACCTTTCCGTTACATTGTTCAGAGCTTTGGGCGGATATCTGTTGCTGCTTTTGATCACCATGCTCGAATCATGGATCGCCTTCAGACTTGCGAACGTCGAGTACGCACTTGTACTTGCACTTGTAACAGCAATCCTGGACTTCCTGCCGGTCCTCGGCATCTCCGCTACTATGTGGCCGGTCATCATCTACTGTGCATTACATGACAACATCCAGGGCGCGATCATTATCATCATCGCGATGGCCATCATGACCGTCATCAGAAGATTCATCGAACCTGCGATCCTCGGCAAGAGCCTGCACCTGCACCCTCTCATGATGCTTATCTCCATGGCTTTGGGTGTCTATGTCTGGGGTGCGATCGGATTCCTGTTAGGACCTGTCGTATTCATTATCTTGCTCGATGTATTCAAGGTCTTCGGTCTCGACAAGAAACTTCAGAAGTTCCTGTCACTCGTATTGACCAAATTCATGAATAACGACGACGATGATAATAAAAATGGGGAGAATACTGTTACAGCCGAGGAGAAGTAATTCAGGCTTCACGCCATCGGTGAGATGCCGCCGTCTTTATCTCCGTCACGACTTAAGAAAGTAAGCTCGGGAAGGTCTGTCTCACGGTCGAAAACAACATCAAATTCAGTCCCCGGATGCGGCACGCTGTCAAGTCTGCTGCCGTCCTTATCCATTATGGAAATGACCTTAAGAGGAGCCTCGTAGCCCACGGGCTTCAACACATTAAGAGTATCGCCTGCATAGAGCTTATTCTTCTGCACAGCTCTGAAGGAACCGTCGGGATTCTTTCCCGTGATCTGCGCCACTACAAAAGCGGGCTTAACGTATGTCCTGTCGAGCGCGACCTTCGCGTCGTCCGACGGAGAATCGTAGAAGAAACCCGTGTCGTAATCGCGGTGCGTCAGCTTTTCGAGAAGGTCGGGCCACGCGGGATCAACCTTCCAGCCTTCAGGGTCCTTAAGATACAGATCCACAGCCTCGCGGTAGACCTTCGCCGTTACCGCGGCGTAGTAGTCGCCCTTGATGCGTCCCTCTATCTTAAGCGAGTCAACACCCGCATCGACGAGGTCCGGGATGTGCTCAATCATAGAAAGATCCTTGGAGCTTAAGATGTACGTTCCGCGCTCGTCCTGCTCTATCGGCAAAGCCTCATCGGGGCGCTTCTCCTCGACGAGTGAATAACCCCAGCGGCAAGGCTGTGCGCACGCACCTCCGTTCGAGCGGCGTCCCGTAAAGTAATTAGACAGGATGCAGCGACCCGAATACGAGATGCACATCGCGCCATGCACGAACGCCTCGAGCTCGAGGTCGGACGGGATATTATTTCTTATCTGCTTTATGTCGGAAAGAGACAGTTCGCGCGCGAGAACTATACGGCGCGCACCCTGCTCATACCAGAATTTACATGCGTCGGAATTGGTCGTGGAAGCCTGCGTCGAGATATGGATCTCGAGATCGGGAGCAACTCTCTTAACATGCACGAAGATTCCGGGATCACTTACGAGTACTGCATCGGCATGAGCCTCATGTGCAACGAAGTCGATCTCGTCATCGATCACCTTCATGTCAGCCTCGAGGCCCATGATATTCATCGTGACATAGCACTTAACGCCGCGCTCGTGGGCATAGGCAATACATGACTTCATATCGTCGTGATCGAAGTTGTCGGAGAATGTACGAAGTCCGAATCTTTTGCCCGCCATATATACGGCATCGCAGCCATAAGCGATAGCTGTCTTGAGCTTCTCCGGAGAGCCCGCGGGGGACAGTACTTCGGGACGGCGGCTCATCAGCCTGCCTCCTGGTAAGTCTCAGACGTATCAACACCTGCAGCTTCAGCCGCAGCCTGGGCAGCCTCCTCGGCCTGTCTTGCCTCCCAGTTAGCCTGGAATGTCGCGACGTTATTCTCATGCTCTGCAAGAGTAACTGCGAACAGAGTCCCGCCGTAGCCGTCGGCACAGAAATACATATAGTTCGAGTTCGGCTCCGGATAGAGAGCTGCCTGTATCGCATCCTGACCGGGCATGCAGATAGGTCCCGGCGGAAGTCCCTGATACATATATGTGTTATAAGGGCTGTCGAGCGAGATGTCGTCCGCTGTAAGGAAGAGGTCGGGATCAAGTCCGTTCATTCTTCTTATGAAGTTGACGGTCGCGTCGGATCCTAAGTAATGCATGCTCTCGTCAGACGAATTCATTCTGTTTCTGAATACGGATGAGATATACATCATGTCGGTCATGTTCGAAGACTCGGCCTGGATGATGGATGCGAGCGTCATGATCTGATCCATCGACATTCCGAGGGACTCCGCACGCTCGTAGTACTCGTCGTAGAGCTTATTCTCCGTGTTATTAAGCATAGTGGAGATGATCGTCTCCGCACTCGCATTAACGTCGAACTCATATGTATCCGGGAACAGGTAGCCCGACAGGACGTGGTCTCTTCCCTCGACAAGTTCGATCTGCGATACGAAGCGGTAGTCCGTAAACAGGTTCGGGCTGTCCATGCACTCGTCCATCTCCTCGTCGGAGAATGTAAGTCCCGCCTCGTGGAGCTTGACCTTCATCTCTTCGTAGGTAATACCCTCCGGGAACGTGACGGTAACGCTTACGGATCTCTGCGTCAGAAGGAACATGATCTCATCGTAGTCGAGGCCCTGCAGCAGATAGTGTGTACCGGCCTGGTACGCGCCGTCGAAGCCGTTGACCTTGGACAGCAGTGAGAACATGAATGTGTTATCTATAAGACCCAGCTCGAACAACTGATCCGCGATATCCGACGTCATGTCACCGGTTCTGATGACAAAAGGAATGGCTCCCTCAGTGTTCATGTCCACCTTAAAGGAGCCGTCTTCAATACTCGCCTCGAGGGCGGTAAATCTTTCTTCCTGTGTAATTACGTAATTGTAGCCTACATAAACGCCCATGATCGCGAATGACACGAGCAGGAGCAGGATTATAAGTATATGAACTACAAACTTAAGCTTCTTTGGCAGCATCTTTCTTCTTAGCTTCGGCCTTGAGACGCTGGTCGGTATTGAGGATCTTCTTTCTCAGTCTGATGCTCTTCGGAGTTACCTCGCAAAGCTCATCATCCTCAACAAATTCGAGGCACTGCTCAAGGCTGAAATTAAGAGGAGGTGTAAGACGCATTGCATCATCACTTCCGGCTGCACGCATGTTGGTTACATGCTTCTTCTTACATACGTTTACGGTGATATCCTCGGGCTTCGGATTGATACCGACGATCATACCTTCGTAAACTTCCGTGCCGGCACCTATGAGAAGGTTTCCTCTGTCCTGTGCGTTGTAAAGACCGTAGGTCATAGCCGTGCCGCTTTCGAACGCTACGAGGACGCCATGTGAGCGTGTCGCGATCTGTCCCGCGACCGGCTCATAGCCGCTGATTATGGAGTTCATTATACCATTGCCCTTAGTGTCGGTCAAAAACTCGGTACGGTATCCGATGAGTCCTCTGGAAGGGATATTGAACTCAAGTCTTGTGTATCCCTTTGACGGAGGAAGCATGTTCTTCATCTCTGCCTTACGGCTTCCGAGTTTCTCGATTACAGCACCTACAAACTCCTCGGGAACGTCGATTACGAGGTCCTCATAAGGCTCGCACAATACGCCGTCGATCTCCTTCATGATAACCTTAGGCTTACTTACCTGGAGCTCGTAGCCCTCTCTTCTCATCTCTTCGATGAGGATGGAAAGATGGAGCTCTCCTCTTCCCTTTACGATGAAGGACTCTGTCGTATCCGTCTCTTCAACTCTCATGGAAACGTTGGTCTCGATCTCTTTAAAGAGTCTGTCTCTTAAGTGACGTGAAGTAACAAACTTACCCTCCTGACCTGCGAAAGGAGAATCGTTAACGGAGAATGTCATAGCGATCGTAGGCTCGTCGATCTTAACGAAAGGCAGTGCCTCGGGTGTGCTCTGGTCGCACAGTGTGTCGCCGATACCGATGTCGGAGATACCTGCAACGCAGACGATCTCACCTACGGAAGCTTCGCTTACTTCCTGTCTGCCGAGACCGGAGAAGCGGAGAAGCTTAACAACTCTTGCGGATCTCTTGCCCTCCTGCTCGATGTTAACTACGACGCAAGGCTCGCCCTGCTTGATAGTTCCTCTCTCGACTCTTCCGATGGCGATTCTTCCAATGTAAGGATCGGAGTCGATGTTGGAAACGAGAAGCTGCATGGGAGCGTCAGGATCACCTTCGGGGCAGGGTGTATTCTCGATGATGGTATCGAGAACGGGGCAGAAGTCTGTAGCTCTGCCTTCTGTGTAATCCTTAAGATCGAAGCAGGCAATTCCTACCTTACCGGATGAATATACGATCGGGAAGTCGAGCTGATCCTCATCGGCACCGAGCTCGATGAACAGATCGAGTACCATGTCTACAACCTGCAAAGGTCTTGCATCGGGACGGTCGATCTTGTTGATACATACGATAGGTCTCAAGCCAAGCTCGAGAGCCTTGTGAAGAACGAATCTTGTCTGGGGCATAGGTCCGTCGAATGCGTCTACTACGAGCAGAACCGCATCAACCATCTTAAGTACTCGCTCTACCTCGCCTCCGAAATCAGCGTGTCCGGGAGTATCAACAACGTTGATCCTTATACCCTTGTAGTCGATCGCAGTGTTCTTGGCAAGGATAGTGATTCCTCTTTCCCTCTCAAGATCATTGCTGTCCATAACCTGCTCGACGATCTGCTCGTTCTCGCGGTAGATACCTGCCTGCTTGAGCATGGAGTCGACGATGGTTGTCTTACCGTGGTCAACGTGTGCGATGATAGCGACGTTTCTTAAGTTCTCGATCTTCATAAATTGACACTCCAAATGTTCTTTCTCAATGTGTGTTGAAAACTGCTGTATAAAAATGCCTATATTATTAAACTACTTCGCGCGCGTATTACATATAAGACTATATGCACAAAGTTTTAGGTCTGCTCGCCCTTTTTATTACGCATTAATATCTTAATCGGCGTGCCCTCGAAGCCGAAGTTACGTCTGATCTGGTTCTCGATGTAACGCTCGTAGGAGAAATGCGACAGCTCGGTGTCGTTTACGAACAGCGCGAACGTCGGCGGTTTTATCGCTACCTGCGTTCCGTAGTAGATCTTAAGATGCTTACCCTTATCCTGAGGTGTCGGTACCATCGCGACAGCCTCGGTGAGCATGTCATTAAATACACCGGTGGTAAGTCTCTTCTCGGAAGACTCGTTAGCCTTGACGATAGCCTCCCACAGCTTGTCGACACGCTGTCCTGTCTTAGCAGAGATAAAGAGTACCGGCGCGTAGTCCATGAAAGAGAAACGCTCCTTGACCATCTTGGTCATAGCCTCGAGCGTACCCGTCTCCTTGTCGACGATGTCCCACTTATTGATAACGATGATGGAAGCCTTGCCGCTGTCGTGCGCGACGCCCGCGACTCTCGTGTCCTGCTCGGTAATACCTACGGACGCGTCGATCATGATGACGCACACATCCGCCTTATCTACTGCAGACAGAGCTCTTACCATGGAATACTTCTCGACAGAGTCCTCGATGCGGCTTTTCTTACGCATACCCGCCGTGTCGACGAGCACGAACTTGCCGTACTTGTTGTCGATCATGACGTCGACCGCATCTCTTGTTGTGCCTGCGATGTCGGAGACGATGCTTCTGTCGGAGCCGCTCATCTTGTTCGTGAGGCTCGACTTGCCCGCATTCGGTCTTCCTATAAGTGCGACTCTGATCCTGGAGTTGTCCTCATCGCCCTCGCCCTGCGCAGGGAAATACTCGAAAATCTTATCAAGCAGATCGCCGATACCGAGTCTGTGAGCCGCTGATATCGGAATGATGTCGCTCTCGCCGAGTCCTAAGTTATAGAACTCGTACATCTCAGCAGGCGGCTCGCCTACCTTATCGGATTTGTTTACTGCGATGACGATCGGTTTGCCGGATTTTCTGAGCATTGCCGCAATCTCTTTATCGGATGCGGTCATTCCGGACTTAAGGTCGACCATGAATACGATAACGTCGGCAGTGGCGATAGCTACCTCTGCCTGAGCTCTCATGCCCTGAAGGATGATATCATCGCCCGCGGGCTCGATTCCGCCCGTGTCGATGATCACGAACTCGCGCTCGCGCCATGTGGCAGTCGCATAAATACGGTCCCTCGTAACTCCGGGGGTATCATGTACGATCGATATGCGCTCACCGTAGAGCGTGTTAAAAAGCGACGACTTTCCTACGTTAGGACGTCCGACTATGGCTACGGTAGGTTTACTCATGATCCTTCTCCTTACTGACCGGCAAAATAAAGGCGGTGTCAGATGATCTGCACCGCCTGGTTCGTGTTAGTTTAAGGAAGAATTACTCTTCTTCGCCTACTGTAACAACAGCCTTACCGTCAAGATATCCGCAATTCTTGCAAACCGTGCGGCGAAGCATCTTCTGATGACACTGCGGGCACTCAACAAAACCCGGAACAGAAAGCTTCCACAGGCTTCTGTGACGTGATGTCCTGGCCTTAGACCATTTTCTCTTAGGATGTGCCATATATTTTCACCTCCATCTTAAAGGTATTGGTTGTTCTTTCAAACGTGCTTGACGATTATACATTGCTTTCTTTTACTTTGCAAGCACTAATTTTTCCCACGGAACAAGAGTCTTTATTCCGCCGTTGCTGATATGTACTAACTCGCCGATTTTACACCATATAGTAGGCGATTTCCATTGATTTGCCTACTATTTCATCACTTTTACATATATAGTAGGCAATCCGCATTTTCCGCCTACTACCTGCTCATTTTCACTTGCGTAGTAGGCATATTCGTTCCAAACGCCTACTATTTTCCCAACTTTTGGGAATGTAGTACATCGCCCCCAAATCACCGTCAGCATCACTTATAATCAAGGTCAATAAGGGGATCATTATGAGAGTACAAACACTTAAACAAGAACTGCTGAACAGATATCAGTGGATTTGCAGGATCATTATTTACTATCAAGAACAGTTGGAACAGCTACCTGAAGGGAAACTCAGAATTCAGCATAATTCCAAGTCCTCATCTTATTACCAAGCGGACGAGAACCGACGGGACAACGGAACCCTGATCAAAGACAAACATCTGATACATCAGCTGGCGCAGAAGAACTACATCAAGACCGTCCTTAAAGCGGCGGAAGCGGAGAAGAAGGAATTGAAGCGTCTGATCGACCGGTATCCGGAACAGACAATTGAAGACATCTACGGAACGATCAACAAAGAACGACAGTCACTTATCACCCCGATCGAACTGCCGGATAACGAATTCATAAACAACTGGCTCAGCAAGCCTTACAAAGGGAAAGGCTTCGGCAACGGCGACCCTTACTATATGACACTAAAAGGAGAGCGTGTAAGATCAAAGTCCGAGCAGCTGATCGCCGACAGGCTCTACAATAAGAATATTCCTTATAAATATGAATGCCCGCTACAGGTCGGAAAATATATCATCCATCCTGACTTCACGATCTTAAGGATGAGCGACCGAGAGGAGGTCTACCTTGAGAACTTCGGCAGAATGGATGATAAAGAGTATTCCGACAGCACACTATGGAAGATCAATCACTATTCACTTAACGGGCTGTTATTCGGCGAGCGGGTATTTGCTACTTTCGAGTCAAAGGATAAACCTCTCGATGTAAGAGTCTTAGACAGGATAATCGAACAGCAATTAAGGTGATCATACCGCGAAGCCGAGTTTTACGGTCGCCTTCTGACCCGTCGGGATCATGCAGAAGTCTTCCTTGCGAAGCTTCGTTACGTCGTCTTCGGTAATCGCCGAACCGGCGCATTCCGCCACGACTCTTTCAGCCTGACGCATTATAGCACGCTCGAGGACATTACGCACGTAGCGGCCGTTACCGAAGTTCTCAGCCTGCGAAGCGACCTCGAAGATCCCGCGGCAGAATTCCAAAGCTTCATCATCGACTCTGTACTGGCGGTCCTCGATCATGAGCTTCAGTATCGAAGTCAGCTCAGACGCGTTGTAATCCGGGAAGTTCAGGTGGAAAGCGATACGGCTTCTGAGGCCCTCGTTCTGATCAAGGAATGTCTTCATCTTGTCGGGGTAACCCGCGAAGATGACGATGACACGGTCACGGTAATTCTCCATAAGCTGCGTGATCGTGTTGATCGCTTCCGCGCCGTATGTATTGCTGCTGTCAACGAGCGAGTACGCCTCATCGATAAACAGCACGCCGCCTTCAGCCGCACGGAACTTCTCCTCGACGATCTTGGCAGTCCAGCCGACGTATTTGCCGACGAGGTCCTGACGGCCGCACTCGATGTACTTGCCGGACTTGATGACTTCCTCGTCCTTAAGGATCTGAGCGATAAGTCTTGCTACACTCGTCTTGGCTGTGCCAGGCGTTCCCGTAAAGATCATGTTAAGAGAAGAGCCCGTGATATCAAGGCCCATGCGTTCTCTTACGCATCTTACCTTGCCTGCCGCGATGATCTGATCGACAACGGCTTTGATCTCGGTAAGACCCACCATCCTCTGCAGGCGCTCGTAAGGCTTGCTCTCGATCGTCGTAACCTCGACCTTATAGGACTCCTTGGTCTTATATGCTTTATATACATGATTCTTAAGACCGTTGCCGTACCATGCGTTATAAGCATTGAAGATATCCGTGACGGTATACGAATCGCGCTTGGGAAGATACTTGAATGCTTCACTTTCATCTTCGACATCAAAATCAACTCTGGAAGTCAGCCCGCGAAGATAGCTCTTGGCATCTTCATAAGTACCGGTACCCTCCGAGATCTGAATTATATCCGCCTTGGATGTGATATTGCTTATGGCATCGCCGTCCTTCATGGACTGTCCCGTGAGCTCGACAAAGATAAACAGCGTATCCTTCTTGCGGTTACTTAAGATGTCTCCCGTAAGCTTCGTGAACTCATGGAAATCCGTCGCGAAATTACCCATGCTCTCGTTGCCCTTGAGTTCGATCATGACGACACCGCCCTCGCAGGCATCGATGACCTGACGGTATCTCTGATCTCTGAGGATCCCCCTCTGGAAATCCTTTATAACAGCGCGTCTGCACGACAGCAGTCTGTTGTTACTATATAGAGCATTAATAAGAAGGGTACTTATATCATCTACCGCACCCAAGTCACCTGCACTGATCATGTAGTGCACGGGATGACCGTGGTACTCCCTGGCATTGCTCTTGGAGTAGATCCTGTCAATCTCCTCTCGAAAAGACTTAGACGCCAATATCTCTTCTGCCCTCTGCACACACTGCTTCTTGCTCATCTTGGTAACATCCACGAGATCCTCATTAAGATCGAACGGATACGGATCGAACACCGAAGCTCTGAAATCAAGATTCAGAATACTCATCAGCTTTCCCGTTCCGTAGAAATTACTGTTGTCGATCTCGCGCTTGAAGTCTTTTACCGTTATCTCCCGTCTGGTTATGATCTCCATGTCCGGGAAAGCAGCGGCTATCTTCTCGTCGAAGTCGGACTTATCCACGGAATCCACGCTGACGGCCGCACACAATTCGAGCGAATACTCCATGCACTTTGTAATGGCGATAACGTACTTTTTGTCACGCTGGTAATCGTTCTTGAACTCGGCATTCATCGCGTCGATCTCGCTTTCGGAGAACTTATTATCGATACCCCTGAAGTGCCTTACGGAATCGAGATCCGAATCTCTGTCGCGCCCCTTCCTGCTCTTAAAGTCCTTGTCCTGAAGATAGTAATGATAAAAAAGCATAGTGTACCTCCCCTTTTACTTTCTGTTGTTAACCACTTTGTCTATAAGCCCGTATGCAAGCGCACCCTCGGGGTCAAGCCAGTTGTCACGCTCGCAGTCCTGTGCGACCTGCTCGGATGTTTTTCCCGTGTTGTCTGCCATCATCGCGTAGAGCTTGCGCCTTGTTTTCAAAATGTGCTCGGCAGCAATACTGATGTCCGTCGCCTGACCGCCGGTCTGCCCCAAAGGCTGGTGGATCATGATCTCGGCGTTGGGCAGAGAATACCTTTTGCCCTTGGTGCCGCCTGCAAGAAGGAACGCGCCCATGCTCGCAGCCACACCGACGCAGATCGTGGAGACATCACAGTTTATGAACTTCATCGTGTCGTAGATCGCCATACCTGCCGTGACAGAACCTCCCGGGCTGTTAATATAGATACTGATGTCCGCCTTCGGATCCTGTGACTCGAGATAAAGAAGCTGCGCCGTCACCGAAGTGGCGAGCGCCTCCGTTATCTCGCCGCCTATGAAGATAATCCTCTCCTTAAGAAGCTTGGAGTAGATGTCATAAGCCCTCTCACCGAATCCTGTGCTTTCAATTACTGTAGGTACCAAATTCATATTTTTAAACCTTCCTTTCCTAATTAATATTTGTAGTCATCCAGTGCTGCCGCGAGCTTAGCCACGGCGCGGTCCTTAAGCTTGTAAACAAACTGAGGTGTTACACCGAAGTCTCTGGCTATATCAGAGAGCTTGTCCTGCTCACAGCCAACTGCGAAGTGGCGGCATATCACTTCGCGTTCCCTGGCATCAAGAATCTCGTATATAGCCTGGTGGACAGAATCTCCCAAAGCCCTGAGAATTGCCTCATCCTCGGGGTCAGGATTGTCATCGGCTATGGAATTTACAAGCGATGTTTCTGACCCGTCCGCAGCAGGAGCATCAACTGAAAACACCGAGGGCTTCTCAGACAGAATCATCCTGGCGGTGCCCCTCTTGCACTTAAGTGCCTTCATAATGTCGTCTTCTGTGGGTCTGCACCCGTACTCTTCCTCGAAAAGAGCAATGAATTCCTGCCCTTCCATATAGGACTTGTACTGCTTGGAAGTCATTGTCCAATAGGGGTCGAAGCTCTGTCTTTTCTTCTGCATAATCCTGTTCATACAAGTGACGGCATATGTGCTGAACTTATTGCCCGCCGCGGGGTCAAATCCCCTGATGGCACTGAGCAGGCCTTCATAAGCCACAGCCTGAACATCACCTCTGTCACAATGACAGAGATTGTTCCTCTTAATGAACTTATTGGCAGTATCAATAAGAAGCTTGATATTGTGCATAGTGATTTCTTCTTCGGCGAATTCATCGCCTGCCTTAAGACGCTCGAAAGCGTCCTTCTCCTGCTCGGGAGTGTATGGGTCAAGAATACATTCAAGACTCTCAAAAGCTGTTTTCTCATTACTGTTCTTTCTCTCAGACATAATTACTGGCCCTCCTTGGCCGATGTGCTGTTGCGCTCTAATTGCGCGCATTCGCAATTTTAATTTGTTTAATATTGTTGTAGTTCTTTTTCTCAGGCTTTAAACCTGATTTTTAAAAAGTTTTTGCCCATAGACGTCATTTGGGTGTTTTAAAGCGCGCAAATACACATGATATGTATTTGCTGATCATCGAATTGCGAATTGTTATTGTTTGTTTGAATTGTTAGTGTGAGAATAGCAACTTGGAAAGCGCTTGTAAATATTTTTTTGTTGCAAATTTGAAATTACGCGCAATCTCACCCATTAATGGGACACTTGCGCGCATCAAAGAGAAAAATCAGTTGTTTTCGAAGGTATACTCTTCTGTTATCGACGAATTCTCGATATCAAGAAGGATTATGGAGATATCCCCGTTTACCCTGGTCTGCGAATACATCTCGACCGTAGCATCGTAATCATCTTTATCTACTGTAACAAAAGAATACTTAATATCTTTAAAAGACTCCGGTTCCCACAGATCCCTTAAGAAAACCGCAGCATAATCGTTGGCAGACAGAACACTTCTCGTAGCACCGGCACGGGGTCCGCCCCAAGGGAAAAGGATCCTGAATCCCCAAAACCGGGGATAGTCCTTATCGGATCCCCTGTTCTCTGCAACCACGTCCGCGGGCAGATACATGCGGAATCTGTCGGAATAACCGACATTTCTCGGGAAGCGTGGCAGGATAGCATAAGTTATATCGTCATCCTGATCATCTTCATCAAACATCTTAACTACAAGATCTCTGACTGCATTCTTCGCGCGGATCTCCAGTTCCGTGAAATCCTTCATATAGTCAGGTATCGGTCTTTCCTGAAGGTCCTTCTTGAGCTTCAGACCATTGGCGCGGATAAACTGCTTAAATATAAACTCGTTCTCTTCACCCGTGTGATCCGCGATCGTCTTGATCATATCCCACGACAGAGGTCTCTTTATATTCTTAGTCTTGATCCTGGAAAAGGTCGACGGCTGCACACCGCACGCCTGTGCGAAATCAGCCATGGTAGCATATCCGCCTGCCTCTCTTGCTCTCTCGATCAGAGTGGAAAGTCTCATAAAATCAGGCGTATATACCTGCTCGTAATCTTCTTCGCGGAATTCTGCCATAGGTCTAATATAGCATACCTTTACTTTTTCGCAAATTGCGTACTATTGCAGAAGGTGTAGTCGCGGTCGTTATTGTCCCGGGGTGACATCGATTATGCTGAACCCGCAGGCGTTGATGATCTTGGTGCCGGACGGGTGGTCGTATTCTTTCTTGATCCTTCCGTAATTCATGTGCACGTGACCGTGGACCATGAACTCGGGGTGGTATTTATTCATAATGTCGTTGAACGTGTCGAAGCCCCTGTGCGGCAGGTCCTCGAGGTCGCCGTAGCCTTTCGCGGGAGAGTGTGTAACGAGAACGTCCACTCCTCCCTTAAGCATAGCCTTCGGACGCAGACGCAGCGCACGCAGCTTCATCTCGCGCTCGGTGTACATATTCTTGCCGTTGGGGTTATAGCGGTACGAGCCTCCGAGACCCATGAACTTCACGCCGTTGTACTCGAAGATACGGTCCTCGATGCAGATCGCACCGAGAGGCGGCTCCTTTATCTGACCGTCATCGTGATTGCCCCGCACGTAGATCATCGGGACGTTGATCATGGAGATCAGAAAATCTATGTAATCAGATCTTAAGTCGCCGCAGCCTACGATAAGCTCAACGCCTTCAACCCTCTTCTTGTCGAAGTGGTCGTATAACAGCTTATCTTCAATATCGGCTACGGCTAAGATCTTCATTCTTCTGTTTCTGCGCTCTTCTCCGGCTTCTCTGCGGTGCTGATGATAGGCATGCCGTTCGCCAGTACCGTCTTCTGAGCGGACTCGGTCAGCTCATCGAAAGTCGGGATAGATCCTACTACATTATCGCACAGCCAGTTCATATTGATAATCTGTTCGTTATCAAGCTTAGGGCTCAGCGCATCCTTTATGACGCCGTCCTGCGACCTCAGCTCTCCGTCGAAAGGATTAAGAACGTCGGACGTCAGACCCTTACGCATGATCGACACGAGCTTTAACGTCTCATACGGGATCGTATCGCACTGATATATATCGATAACTCCCGAGGACATTCCCCACCAGTAGTTGATGGCGGAGTCTTTCGCATCTGCGCTCGCGGCATCCCACGCGTCGTTGAGGATCGTCTGCACGATAAGCTCATAGTACTTACCCCAGTTCCATACAGGGAACGCGATGTTGGTGATCTCGCCGTTCTCGCCTATCGTGTACAGTCCGTATTCGTTATCTGCGTTCTTCGGCTTGATAAGGTCAGGACCGGATACGACGCTGAACTTATTCTCTCTTACATATTCACGCCAATACTCTTCCTTGAGACACGACCACGTCAGATGGATCTTAACGTTAGGATCCACCATGGAGGCACCGATCGCGAACGCATTGATGTTGGCGATGTTGCCGCAGATGGGGTATGTCGATACATAACCGATGCGGTGATCCTTCGAGATAGTCGCAGCGATCATGCCGAGCAGGAACTTCGCCTCATACATTCTTCCGTAGTATGTTCTTACCGCCTCATGCGACAGGTGTACCGAGCAGTTCAAGAACTTGATCTTCGGGTACTTGACCGCAGCCTTGAGCGCGAACTCCATCTGTACGGGTGAGGTAGTGATGATGAGATCCGCGCCGTCTTCCGCAGCCGCCTCGACTGACTCCTCGAACTCTTCTTCCGTGTCCTTGCAGTCGCATGCGAGCGTCTTTACGATGCCGGGGAAAACCTCTTCGAGATCTTTTCGGCCTTCTTCGTGGCCATGAATCCAACGCGACTTCGTGGCGTCACCGTCGTAGAGGAAGAGGATCTTGAGCGGGTTCTGCTCCGTGTATGTCTTCTTCATGATGTTGTCGATGATCGGGATCACCGTCTTCTTCTGAAGCTGCGGCTCCTCGGAGAACACGATCTGATTGCCGTTCGCGCGGATACGTATCTCCTTCCAGATCAGCGACAGGTTCTTCTTGATCTCATCCTGCACGGGGATCTTGAGGCTGTCGTACTTGTACATGTCAAGATAAACGAGGAACGCATCACCGGGAGTGATCGTCGTGTACGCCTTGCCGCCCGTAGCCATGTACACCTTCGAAAAGGCAAAGAACGCAGACTTCAGATCCTTGATCGCATCCTCGTCCCAGGGCTCATCAAGTGTCTGTCCCGCGACAGTCGCGAGCTTCTGATAAGCGCCCTCCTCAGTGAAGGTTATGTTGTAGATCGAAGTGCATTTAAAGAACTTCAGGAACTCATAGTAGATCTTAACTTCCTTGTCCTCTTCGTCCGTCTGCGGAGGCATGACACGCGTTACCGTGGCAAGTATCGTCGGCTGTTCGAGATACTTCATTACGGAAACTCTCTTGTTGCCCTCCTGGACATAGAACTTACCCATGAACTCGATGACGGTGATGGCATCGTTGATACCGTGCTCCGTCTGATAGTCCATAAGGCTTATCCACTTGGTTCCGAATTCTGTTTCGGGTCCGAGCAGAGGCATGAAATTACGAGCGAACGAATCCTGCCTTCCCGTCGTTACCGTACCTACAATTAAAGAGATCGGGATCTCTATGGTTCCTACGGGAACTTCATTAAGAGTAGTCCTCTTCTCAAGCATATGATCGAGCGCCGGAAGATAAGGGTAGCGGCCTTCACTCAAGGCCTTCTGATACTCCTTGGTTCCGAGCTTTCTCGCTTTAATGTATTCTTCTTGTGCTGTTGCCATAAGTTCTGTTTCTATCCTTTATAAGATTAATTGTTAATTAACCCCAACCCGTCTGTATTCTAACACAGAACCCGGCATCAATAATTTGCCGTATTAACCGAAAACAGCCGTCGATCTGCTCAATTTATTGATTCTTTTACGAAGCATTCTTAAGGTCTTGAGACTCTCCTCAATCTGCTTTGATGTTGTCTTCTTAAATGTATGCTTTGCCATCTCTTATTCTCCTTGTGATTTATTATCCACTGATAATTAACCATAAGGAACCCGGCAAACCAATAAACAATCTATGTCTGATGTGTCGCTTAAGCAACAGGGTATTCTCTGCGCACTTGCTCCAATAGCAGAAACATTCAACCGTTTATTCAGCCATTCAACCACGAGTTTAATGACCTTACAGATCAACCTTAATACACTTATGAAAAAGGAGGTTATTACCATGATGAACAGAATCCCCGGATGCATTGAAGAGACCGCCGGCGGCAAGTCACTGATCCCGCTCGACACAAGAAATCTTGCCGGCGGAATCATATACCTGTCGGGTCCCGTAATTGAAGAAACCTCAGAAAACATAATCACGCAGATACTCTACTGTAAGGAACGCGGGCTTCCCATCCACCTTCTGATCAACTCAGTTGGAGGCTCTGTCACCGCCGGACTTGCGATCTACGACATTCTTCGAACTATCGGTCTTGAGATAAACACCTACTGCATTGGCATCGCAGCATCGATGGCGGCGGTGATCCTCGCGAGCGGCGATAAGGGACACAGATATATCCTGCCCCACAGCAAAGTCATGATACACGAACCTCTGATAGCAGACGGACTGGGTGGCGCGGCTTCGAGTGTTCAAAGGAGCGCCGAGATGCTGCTGCAGACCAAGGACATGCTTAACACGATACTTTCCGAATGTACCGGCAGGAAGAAAAAAGAGATCGATGAAGCGACATTGTACGATCACTTTTTCGACGCGAAGGAGGCACAGCGGTTCGGGCTGATTGACAAGATAATAACGGACGCGGACGGCTACGGCGCTCTTCTTGCCGCCACGAGAATTTAAGGAGGCACATATGCTCCACGACGAGAAACGCAATCAGCTTAAAAACTACGGCAGGTTGTATGCCGAGGGCGGGCTGTTCGAAGAAGTTTACGATGATCTGGTGAGATCTGCTTTTCGCGGTGAAGAAGTAAAGATGCTCGAGCGGTACAAGCACAGAAAGTTTTACCCGCAGCTCGTGTGTATGATCTACGATGCTTTGAGGCAAAAAAAGCACCTGTTCGTCTCTTACGATGATGATGACAGACACAGAATGTACCCCCATGAGAACCATGAGTATCGCAAGTGGTTCGCCGCGATAAATATCAAGTATGCGGCAGACGACCTGTCAGGCAGACACAGATACGGAAAGCCGAGGAAGAACACCCCGGCATCCCTCTGTCCCCTCGAGAAGCGCCTTATGATCCTCAAGTCCGACGGCAAAGAAGACTTCTCTTCCATGAAAGAATTTGAGAACACGTACGGCAACTATGTCGACACCTACACAAGCGGTAAGGACGCAGAAAAACGAGGTGAACCCAATGAAGAATACTGACAGATTATTTTTAGGCGAAGGCGCAGTCTTCCCTTCTGATCCGGAAGTCTCCGGCATCAACGCCAATACACTCGTCGTAGGAGGAACGGGCACCGGCAAGAGCATGTCTATTGCCGCCCCTTTGCTTATCAACAACAGGCATCACAGCATGATAATTCCGATCTCCAAGCGCAAGATTCTAACCTCATGCAAGCCCGTTCTTGAGGAGCACGGTTACAATGTACAGGTGATAGATCTCGACGACGGGAAGCTGTCAACAGTCGGGTTTAATATCTTCGATTATATTAAGAACGGTCAGGACTGCATGGACTTCGCGAAATCTATCAGCAGCGATTGCGCAATAAAAGACGACGCATACTGGGAAAACTCAGTCGCAGACTCGATCAGCGCCATGCTGTACATTCTGCTGCTTAATTCCAAGCTTACCGGAAGGACCCCGACACTCGAGACGCTTCACCTTCTATTTAGGGCACTGTCAACCAGAAACAGCGGAATAAACGATATAAAAGGAACGACGCTCGATCCCCTGTTCGACAAAGCAGAAGAATTGTTCCCCGATAATTACGCTTCCGGCGCATGGCGCACTTACTCCCGCGTAGCCGAGAAGACCGCATCCTGCATTTTCTCAATGATAAGCACTTGTCTCGCGCCGATCTTCACTGACACTGTCATTAAAGCATCCTGTCTGCCATCACTTAACATAGCATCCATAGGCAGCCGCAAAACAGCGCTGTTCATACTTACGTCTACCTTCGACAAGACCAAAAATACGTACGTCAACATCATTTACTCGACAATACTTCGAGTGCTGATGAAGACTGCTGAAGCCTCACGATCCAACCGACTTAAGGTGCCTGTTCAGATCATATTCGATGACTTCGCGTGCGGCACCCGTATAAAGGACTTCGATGCATACATCTCGATCTTCCGAAGCGCGGGCATCAGTGCGATCATGCTGCTGCAGTCAGAGAAGCAATTGTTCGACATCTACGGCGAATACGGAGCCGACACCATCCTCGATAACTGCGACAATTACGTCTATCTCGGAGGAAACAACACGCACACCTGCGAACACATCAGCCGCAGAATCGACAAACCGTTTAAGGACATCATGAACCTCGAGCTCCGACATGTGATCGTAATCCGCCGCGGCATGAAGCCGTTCGTCACCGAGCGCTACAAGATCTTCGAAGACCCGATGTGCCCCCGGAGCCTGAGAGGGTAGTTTGAAGCAGAGGCTGCGTGGCGAAAAACTCATCGCGCGTGCACCTAATTCGAGAGTTTAATAAAAAGTGCAACAAACCGTCTTCTTTGTTGCACTTTTTTACATCATCTGATAATAGGTGCAATAATCGCCGATAATTTTGCACTTAATTTTCAAATACAATAAAAGGTGCAAGAAAACACCCGTTTCATTGCACCTTTTCGAGAAATACAGAAAATAGTGTTGCGTTACATATCTCCGTACAGGTAAAACACTTTCTCGTCTTCAAGCCTTATGCACGCAAGATTAGCATTATGGACTCCATCATATTTGCCATAGACCAATCCGCAATCGATGTTAAAGAATCTGCAATTCTTCTTGGGGTTCTCGTCATACCAAACACGCCCACCGCTATAGAAAATCTCGCCAGGGAAAATAGTTGGCGTGTGACCAAATACTATTGTTGAATCCCTTGCCCCGCCGTAAATGATGGCATCATCGCGAGCCCAAATATAAAACTCATTAATGCCACGGGGGTAAGAAAAGCTCAAATCGAGATGAAAATCCGTCTCATCAATATAGCCGGCATGCACTATGATATAGTTTCTTCCATTAATAGTTCGCTTCGCATAATAAGGGAACTCACACATTAGCTGCTTCCAATGGTTAAAGTCTTCTGCCATCAATTCATCATAACCTGTTATCAACTTCTTAACGGTCCCATAATCATCACTGAAGTAATCGTAATACTTCTTATTATGATAAGCTTCCGAAGGCTTGTAGTTCTTTCTATACAAATATGCTTCCGAGGGTTTGCACCATTCACCATCCCCCTTATCACACATTATCTCAACTCCGCGACAATAGCCTATGAAGTCATAATCGTGATTCCCCATCAGAAACGCAACCGACTCCGGCTTTGATTCCATATAGCGGAGCATCTCGAGATTCTCGGGACCTCGGTCAACGATATCCCCCGCGATGATCACTTCGTCCTTCTTCGGATCGAACTTGATCTTCTCGAGCATCTCCATATATTCGGTATAACAACCGTGTATGTCAGACATTACATAGGTACTCATATCTTCTTACTTCCGTGCGAATACTTATTCGTCAGGATTTCCATCAGCGTCGCCGGGGTCCATCCGTACAGACCGCACCAACAGTTATAAAGCCTGCCTCTGTAATCAAGAGCAACCGCCCTGCAGCACTCCTTCATAGTTTTTACAGACTCCATCACCGCATCAAACTCAAGAGTGCCGTGCACATGTCCGTAAAACATAAGTGTATTCGCGTCTGTATCGTTGTGATACGAGATCATCGGATAATGACTCATAACAATCTTATACTCGCCGTCTTTTATCTCTTTATAATGAGTCGGCTTCTCCGCGAACAACGAGCTCACATCTTCCCTCAATGCCTTGGCGTCATGATTACCCAGGATCAAGTGCTTTCTCCCCTTAAGTTTCGGGAGGATCCTCTTCCAATCATTTGCATCACCCCAGCAGAAATCCCCGATGATATAAATATCATCATTATCACTAACTTTCGCATTCCACCAATCAATCATGTCGAGTTCCATCTCCACGACATCATTCCACGGCCGCGAGTCATACCTCATTATATTCTTATGACAAAAATGAGTATCAGAAATGTAGTAGTTCATACCCTATCACTCCTCGTTGTCAGCCATAAACTTCTTGACCCTATTTTACTCGGTTTTAAGCCGATATATCTTGGGTGATGGCATAGAAGCTTTGCGCGGCGGAGTATAAACTTCGCCGTTCGCAACTGCCCTTTTATTTTGTCGTTGTTTCTCATTCACATCAGCTCTGCCAATAGCACTGAACCGACGATCTGCCGCTGCCTACAGGGAGACCGAACTCCTCGGCTCTTGTATTTGTCGCAGTGAAACTTCTGCCAAGATAGTAATTGGGATTAGCGCTAACTCCGCCTGAGACAATACTTAATCCGTCTGCGGCAACAACGCGGATCGTACATGAAGCAGCCGTCATTGCAACATATCCCGCGCCCCAATGGAAACTCGGATTATCACGCCACTGGGGATAGTCTCTGAACACTTCCTCGGCACTGTAATATGTACCGCTCATACCGGGGCTGCTGATACCTACCGCACCGCTGATCTCCGGGGGAGCACCGTCGAGCATAGCAGCATTATGATTAGGCGAAGTACGCCACGCCTCGAAAGCATTCTGACTTCCGTTACCCCCGTACGCCATTCCGCTGTAGATATTCTCGGCACCGCCGATATGATCACCCGGCATACGATCGTCAGAATAGCCACCGGTAATATAACCGTACGGAGATTTGTGAGAGAAGCAGAATGCGCACTCCACTGCTCTCATTCTTGCCCACTGAACTCTGGAATCATTAGGGTCAGTCGGAGTATAAATCGTAGGCAATCCGAATGAAGCACGATACTCATTCACGCGTGCATAATGAGACGACATATCATAGAAAAGCGCATAACACTTAACTGTATTTCCGTTGCCCAGATCGATATAGAATGTCTCATATCCCTGACCGTGCCAATAAGCATCCAGTGCCTCGACGGAAGCCGCCGGCATATTGATACCGCTGTTGTCATCAGACACGGTAATCGTAACATTGGAAGTGTCGACACCGGTATCCGTATGATCGCCTGCAATGATACCGTAGCTTGCACATTTGGCAGCAAACTCCGTGCTGTCTGCAAAGCCCTGGAACAGCAAAGCATCCGCTACAGTGAAATCCACGTCGGTATTAATCCTGCTGAGCCAATATCGCTTTCCCGCGGGATCGGCATCCCTGTTAAGGAAAACGTGATAGTAGACATCAACAAGCTCCGCAGGGGTAAACACTCTGTTGATAAACTCCGGACTGAAGAAGAATCCGTACGCACACTGCTTACCTGTAATCTGACCTGTCGCAAGTTTGTTGCACCAGTCATTAAAACCAGCAGGATCCGCACTTCTTCCGAGGCAGTCCGAATACAGACTGTTAACAAAGGTCTCGATGCCCGCGTTATATGCAAGCACCGAACGTGCCGTCAATCCGACACCTCCTGCAAATATAACAGCAACAGCAATCAACAAAGCTACAAAACGTTTGAAAATATTAGTAAACATAAGCAATTACTCCTTTCAATAATGAGTATAGACGCACATGCTCTCTCAGTCATTAAACCCGTGGTTGAAAACCGTCATTCCATAAACCGGTTCTTATATGACTTCTTGTCTGTTCTGATAAAAAACGACTATCTCATGTATAGAAACAGAGAACAGCTTTTCCATCGCAAAGAGCTTATCAATGCTTGGAATACACTTGCCACTGTACCATTTGTAGACTGCCTGAACCGACTCCAGACCGAGCTCACGCCGAAGATCAGAAGCGGATAAACCGCACTTATAACAAAGCACCTTAATACTATTACCCGTTGCAACAGGATCAACATCAGAATAAAACATCTTACACCTCCGAAATTTCATCAATCTATCTATTAAAAATCATTAATCTCGCAGTACTTTGAAGTGTAAGATTTGTATGATCATTCCACCTGCGAATCCATAAGAATGATCTTATTTGAATTTAATCTGATTTACTGTTACTGTCAACTATCTCCCGAGCACCCTCTCAAACACTTTGTAATTACTCTCATCTCGAGGAGAACAATACACCGCGAATTCGATCACCTTAAATGCGTGCAGATAATCTCCAATCACATTACGATTCGCACGCGCGACCACCTCGGGATCATTCGCGAAAGCACCGCATCCGAACGCTCCGAGCACGACCGCTTCCACACCGTTCATAACAGCAACCTCGAGTATTCTTCTGAGCCTTTTCTCATGCAACGCCTGCAGGTCTTCATCACTGATATCGACAGGCATATTGCCGTCACCCATGTTATACGGATTACTCGGATAGATCCTCAGGTTCGGCGCGGCGCACGTGATTACATCGACGTCGAACCACTCGTCTTCAGGGCGCAGCTCCGGCACCGCAGTATCGCTCTTAAACACCGTTACCGACGGCGTATAGATAATATCGTCATTATGCAGAGGATCATGCACGGCACGGTGAGGTCCATAGAACCCGTCAAACATAGCAGGAGTATTAAGACTGAAGTACAATCCCGAGCATCTGCAAAGACACTCCTCCTGAGCACTTGACCCTTTCACAACACCGCCTCCCGGAGTAGTAGCCGAAGCGAAATTGTGCACTGCGGTCTTCATTCCTTTATATGCTTCCGCCGCCTCGAAAGTGCGCTTCTTGGACACCACTATCTTCGCAGCAGACTCATACAGATCGCGCTTCGAAGAAGGAAGGTCATCTGACTCAAGTATCAGGCTCTGCCCTTCAGTCGCAGCCTTCACAGAAGCCCTGAGTCTGTCATTACTTTCACAAAGTCTTTCGGTATCCTTAAAAACTATAATGTTGTCTTCTCTGCTCATATTGATCACCATCCTTTATATCCACTAATACTAATTATACTATTGTCATTAATCCCAAAGTTTAAACACCCATGTTTTTGCTTTGTCGTTTTTTGTCGATAATTGTCGAAAATTGTCGAAAAAATCCGCCCTGCAGCCTGCTATCCTCTTACCAATGAATATGAAAGGGATAAGTTGATAATACGTGTTATACGTGTTACTATTATCACAGGTAAGTCAAATGAAAACCTCTGAACTTAAGCGCTTGCTTAAGAAAAATGGTTGTTACCGACACAGGTCAGGGGCAAACCATGACATATGGTTCAGCCCGATCACCAGCAAAGAATTTGCTGTACCAAGGCACGATTCACACAAAGTCCGAACCGGCACTCTCAGAGCCATTTTAAAAGATGCCGGATTGGATAGCAGAACAGACAAGGAGCACTGATCATGATAAAGAATTCCGTATACACATATCCGGCAGTATTCACTAAGGAAAATGACGGCGGCTACTCCATTACCTTTCCCGACGTTGACGGCTGCTACACTTCAGGTGACGACATCACCGACGGACTCCTTATGGCAAAAGATGTCCTCGCTCTTATGATCTACAACAACTATGAAGATAAGGATATACCCGTACCTGAACCTTCACCTATCAACAAGATTAAACACGGCAAGGATTCATTCGTAACATATATAGTCTGCGATACCACTGAATACAGAAGACGATTCAGCAAAAGATCCGTTAAGAAAACTCTTACCATCCCCGAGTGGCTTAACGAAGCTGCTTTGGAAGAGAAACTCAACTTCTCACAGATCCTTCAGGATGCGCTGAAAGAAAGACTCCACGTAAGTTGAACCAATACAAAAACGCATGCCCATAACCGAACTTGGGCATGCTGCCTGCCGCGAATGGGAGGCTAGACAATATGTAATGACCCCCGATTTGTAGGTTCGTGGATTTACCCATATACTACAAATCGTTAGAAAAAACATGTGGTGATGGGAGTTACCGCATACAAATGGAGGTCACATATGAAGTATAGCACGGTTTATGTA
>JAGAXM010000012.1 GCA_017940895.1 Clostridiales bacterium
ATTTCCATTGTTAAAATCACTGCCTTTCTTCTCCTTATAAGATTTTGGAAACGAAAAAATCTTATAAGATACATTTGCAGTGGTAAACAAATTCAATAGCGTTTGGCTCAAAACTGGTAAACTATTTCAGTAGCGTTTACACATCCACCTTTTTCTCTGATTCCAGCTTTCTCTGTTCATCCATGTCAAACACAATTATGGCGTTATCATGCATGATGATCGTATTGATGTAATCCACCTGTTTGCCCAGGTTCTCAAAAAAAGCCGCTGTGCGTTCCGCAACGCCGCCGTGATGCATGCCATAGGTGATGACCATGTAAAAATATTCAGTATCGAAGACAGAACTGCGAATAAAATCCTTCACATAATCCGGCACTTCAAATTCGAAGAGAGGACAGACTATTCCGATTCGATCTGCTTTGTAGCGCCGTTCGTTCTTCTTCATTTCCTGTGGGATACTGTATGTATCCGCATCCGGATTCCTGGCTACATATAGGCTGTTGCCGGTAGCAGAGAAATAAAGGACCATAAACCATAGCTCCTTACATCACTTCAATGCTGACTGTTATCAGGATTAACAAGGGTTTTCCCAAAAGAAACTCTTAAGCTTTGCAACCTGATTATTAACGTTGCTATTATCGTATCACAAACGCAATTACCCTAGATACTTTCTATGAGAAAGGCAATTCTCAAAAAACTGCTGGCCGTTCGCTTTTAGGGTGTTAGGCTGGAAGTCCGAGGTCACTCAGATGTTGTAACGCCCTATTTTATTGCGTTCTTCTGCGCTTTCTCCTCAAAAGAAAAGGCGGTCATTTCCGCCCTTTCCTCTTATTAATCCCATATATTTTCAAGCAATACTTCTTTGTTCATTTTATTCATGATTAATCCCACCATGCAGACATATTCTCTTCGTCAAGCTCATCAACTTCGCCGACAAAATCCATAAAAGCTTTTCGCTCATCTTCCGAGAGATTTTCTAGATCTTCTCTCCATATTGAATCCAACGACACACGGTAATCATCTCTCCAAATCTCCACAGCATATCCGCCGAATACATATTTGCTGTTCCATTTTTCGGAGAATTCTAGCATTTCCATGATAGAAGGAGAACCATTCTGATCGATATCCGGATCGGTAAAGTTTTCTTCGAGTAATTGCCTTAATCTTTGTGCGGAAACGCCGTTGAATTTTCTGACTCCTCCGCTATTTCCTGAGTATTCAAGTGGGTCATAATCACCGAAGATAAGCTCGTCCCTTCGCTTTATGTCTTTATTCAACGGGCCGTCATAAATACGTGCATTCTTCTTTTTGCTCATGACCTGTTCATATGCAATTTGAAGTTCTTTCTCTGAAAGCTTGGCACGCCTTATTCCGATTAGAAGGAACATAATCCCGATGAGCGTCAGGATCACACCCATGATCAGAACTTCAGTCAAGTTCTCAACACCGGTAATAACTGGAAAAACAATGAAAAGAAGAACGCATACGGTCATCCAGATGATGCCGCCTATTATATTGGTCTTTGCTGTCTTTTTTGTATTTTCAACTATCTGTTTAGTAATCATATCTCTCCTGTTAGTGATTCCACTCACCGGCTCATAATATTCAGGATTTAGTTGTCTATTCTGCTGATATTAATCTAGATGTGAGCATTTATAATCCGTATAGAGGAACCGATAATAGATTCTATCTTTTCCTTTAATTCTGCTGTTATCTCGACTCCGGGATTCAACACTTCTAAAACGCTAAGGGCAAACCCACATGGATAATCATACAAGAGGTCATTCATAGAAGACACCTTATTGCAACACGGCATGCAAACAGATAAGGATTTAAATGATTTGTCATATACTTTCGACACTTCGTCACCCCACCAAGCAAAATCAACCTCACTACCACAATGCGGACAAGAAATTCTTTGAAGGTTTCCCCCACAATCAATAAAAGAAGTGTTCTCAAAAGAATGAATTTGAATATTGTCACAAGTGATTCTATCGACCAATAATTCTTTAGCAATTTGAAGCGATTCTTCTGGGATCCTAAGATACGGATCTGTTGGAATTATTCTGATTACAAAATCTGACATGAATCTTTACCCGTTCAATTTCATATAAACCCAATTACATAACTCTTCCATATCTGAGACTGCACTTTCGCATAATAGCTTGATATAACTTGCATTAAGCAGATTATGCTGTTAATTAAACTGTCTATAACAACAATTCACGAAAATCCTCATAGCATTTTTTGCATATCCAGTATTTGTTGTCCGCTGATGCGTACGCTTCGTGAATACAATCATCAAGAGATGAAATCTTATCATAACAGAATTCACAGTGATCATGATCCCAGCCAGACTTATAAGAGCACCATGTCTTCAGTTCAAATGCTATTCCCTTGAGATATTTCTCTTGTCCGCTTAATCTCCAATCACTATCATTCATGGCTACTTCCTAACCTTATTAACTGTTCATTAAACGTTCAATTGATACCACTCAAGATATTCGGATAATTCATTCGGAAGAAGCACTTTATATCGCGGTCCACAGCCATTCCCTTTATTCCATGCTAAATGAATAACGTAATATTTTGAACCATCAAAAAACAAAACATCATCTTGTCTTTCAGATTTTGCTACAGCTTCCAGTTTATCAATAATTGCGTAAAGAGGGCTTGAAGGCCATATTTCCTGTTTTGTCTGCTTTTCTATATTGTTTTTAGATAGTTCATTGGTAATTTCGTACCAACAGAAATCCTCATATTTAGCATTAAATTCCTCAAACATGTTGTCGTCCTTACTGTTTATTTATTCCACATAACCTTTTGTAGACATACCGAATATCTTCGACACAACTTACCAATAAATCTCAAATGCGGGGATGTAATCAACAACAGGATTTTCAATCACCTGCCAATTAAGAGATGACAGCTTTAACCTCTCATTCACATCGTTCTTATTGCTTTCCTCAAGATTTGTAAAGAGGACTTCATTTTCTTCCATAGGAGTAATTTTGCAAAGCATGAACTTAGGATATTTAATACCTGCATATCTTTTGTTAACAACATCAATAACCAGGGTTCCGGCAAACTCATGCGTATAAACTTGAATTAACACATAACGGCCGTCATTAGTGTATCGAGGATTGGATATCTCAACATAAGATGAAACCTTGGATGTAAACACAAGATGAGGATTATCCTTGTCCTTAATTACAGCAATCCGCCCCATATAGGCGCACATTCTTGCTTCGAATATGTTATAGACAAGACAAAGTGAATCCGATTCGGAACTCTCTGAGGCTCTCATAAAAGAAGCCCATTTGGAATTGTTTTCCCAATATTCCAAATTCTCAAAGTCGAACTTGTTCCACTTCTTTACAAGCTCTAATGCTCGTTCATGCAATTCGTCGTAAATATTCATAGGCTTACACCTGTCAGCTAGATATATTCCTTCATATATCATAGTGTCATTTAATATTGGGGGACACATTTGGGGACACATTCACTCAAATGTCATTACATTGATTATAACCCCAAAAGGAAAGTTACGTTATATCGTTGTAAAACAAGTACGGTATATTTCCATATTCGAACTCATAGAATACTATGCGCAGCGGATTTCGACTCCGTTTGCCGCAAATCGAATTAGCAATAAGGGAACTGCTTTAAAAGGTCCCTTTTGTACCATTCACATTAAATGTCATCATCAAGACGAAAGATAGAATACAAACCATTGACCATATCCAAAAATGAAGCTATCTTGGTTAAAGATTATCATTTAGTTTATAACCCATTTTTTCAGCTGCCTCTTTAGTTGAACGATGCACCATTTGGGGAGTATCATTCAGGTCAACGTACCATTTTTGTTTTTTTGTGAGATTTGGTACGCTGATTTGGCCTTTATAACGTACCTTTTTCCGTTATTGGGAGTTTTGGTACGTTAGATTTGCAAATTTTACGTACTATTTCTCGATTATTGCAAGTTTGGTACGTTGAGAACCCGATTTTAACGTACCTTTTTGTCGGTTTTATGGATTTGGTACGCTGGAGGGCGATCCGGGTGATGGAGTTGAACGATGCACCATTTTGGGAGTATCATTCAGGCAAAATCAGCGAAAATTCGAACCGCAATTTTGGCAAGAGAAAACCCTTGAAACGCAGTAATTTCAAGGGTCTCGGATGGCGGAGCCGGTGGGATTCGACCGGCAGTTCATATGAGCTCCACCCGGTTGCTCTGCAAGTTGCGGAGGAGAGAAGCGACGAGCGCACTGTTCGCGGCCAAGAGCAACCGGTGGGAGCGAATCCCTCACAAGTTTCGTAACAACACAAAAGCGGACACCTTTTCAGGTATCCGCTTCTGTTCTGGCGGAGCCGGTGGGATTCGAACCCACGTGGGCTTGCACCCAAACGGTTTTCAAGACCGCCTCGTTATGACCGCTTCGATACAGCTCCGTGCGGTGCAAATTATAACAGAATGCCGAAGCAGTTTCAAATTCTTTATTTATTAACGAATACAGCCGTGTCGCAGGCCATTCTGCCCTCGCTTATGTGATACTGCACGTCTGTGATTCCGAGCCCCTCGAAGAAGTCCTTATACGTATTCTCATCAAAATGCCTCTTAAAGCCCGCTCCTGCCCTGTTAAAGAGGTTTGCTGCCACACTCGCGTTAAAGTGGATATACGTGGGTATTATGATCGTTCCTCCGGGCTTTACGACCCTCCTTAACTCATCTATCGCTTTCTTGGGGTCGTCCAACAGATGAATTACATTCGCCGCGACCGCTTTATCAAAGACGTTATCCTCATACTTAAGTGCTGTTATATCGCCGTGTTCCACAGTTACATTACTAAACTTACTGCACTTCTTTCTTGTCCTCTTAAGCATGCCGTCGGAAAAATCAGTAGCGGTAAGTTCTGCTGCACGCGGTGCGATCTTAACACTGAACATTCCCGTTCCACATGCACACTCCAGAACCTTATCTTCCCTTTCCATCAGGGTCGCAACATAGTCCGTTACCGCTCTGTTGGTCTTACCGTTATAAACGTTCTCCACAAGATCATATACGCCTGAGATTCTGCTCCAAAACATATTTACCCTCCTATCGTATGAGCCGTTACTCATATGTGTGACTGTTCATATGTTATCACGGAATACGATTTTGTCAACATAAAAGGCGCCCGGTATTTCCGGACGCCTGTCGTTTCGTGGGTTCCACAGAGGATTACTTGAGCATCTCAATAAGTCTGTCGAGATCCTCATAGTTCTTATAATCGATGATGATCTTTCCTCTTCCCGCATCGCTGTCCAGTATCTTAAGTCTTACCTTGGATCCGAGGGACTTCTTAAGCGTTGTCTCGACTTCCTTGGTACTCAACTGGAACTGTGTGCTTAATTCCTTCTTAGGAGCCTTCTGTGCCTCTTCAGGATGCTCCAATGAGTATGCATACTTCTTAACGTATTCCTCGGCCTGTCTGACCGTCATATCCTTGGCAAGAATTACGTTGGCTGCCTTACGCTGATCCTCGGGATTCTTAAGAGAAAGAAGTGCCTTCGCATGACCTGCCGAAAGGTCGCCGTTAATGATGTAGTCCTGCAGCGACTCGTCGATGTTGATAAGTCTTACCGTGTTGGCAATAGTGGCACGCGGCTTACCCAACTTCTTGGCAAGTTGCTCCTGACTCATCTTGTGTGTCTTAAGAAGATTGTCCATCGCGAAAGCTTCTTCAAGAGGATTCAGATCTTCTCTTTGCAGGTTCTCGATAAGAGCCTGCTCCATGATCTGCTGACTTGTAAGCTCTCTTACGATGGCAGGGATAATCTTCAGACCCGCTATACGTGCCGCTCTCCAGCGTCGTTCGCCTGCGACGATAACGTAACCGTCTTTCTTCTTCGTGACGATTATAGGCTGTATTACGCCGTTCTCCTTGATGGATGAAGCGAGCTCGTTAAGCGCCTCCTCATCGAAAACCTTTCTTGGCTGTTCTGTATTAGGCGAAACATCATTTATCTTAAGTTCTACTACAGAGTCACTGGCATCCTCCGGGATACCGTCGCTTGATAATAATGCACCGAGTCCCTTACCGAGACCTCTTGTTGATGAAGTACTCTTGGCAGGTGTTCTTGCAGTTGTCTTCGCCTTAGAAGAAGCAGCCTTCGCCTTGGTTACAGTTGTCTTCCTTGTAGTCTTTCTTACAGCCATAATATCACCTCATATATAGATATGTATCTATGTTTATCTTGTTCTCTTAATTACTTCTGCAGCCAGTGATTCGTAAGCCTTCGAACCCTTGGAGTTCTTATCGTAATCGAGGATTGCTACTCCGTGGCTGGGTGCCTCGGCAAGTCTTACGTTTCTCGGAATATGGGTATTGAAGACCTTATCTCCGAAGTAGTTGCTAACCTCTTCCTCTACCTGTCTTGTGAGCTGTGTTCTTCTGTCAAACATAGTAAGAACTACACCGAGAATAGAGAGATTCTTATTGAGCTTCTTCTTTACGATATTGATAGTATCGACGAGCTGTGTAAGTCCTTCAAGAGCATAGTACTCACCCTGGATAGGAATGATGATTCCGTCAGATGCAGTAAGAGCATTGATAGTGAGAATACTGAGCGAAGGAGGACAATCGATGATAATGTAGTCGTAATCATCTTTTACAGGAGCGAGAGCACTCTTAAGAACCTGCTCTCTGGACATTACGTTGACCAACTCGATCTCAGCACCGGCAAGATTAATATTCGTAGGACAGATACTTACATTTGCTGCCGAAGACTCCCAGATGGAATCTGCCATTGGCTCCTCATTTACAAGAACATCATAGATTGTCGAGTCGAGTTCTGACTTATCGATTCCGAGACCGCTTGTAGCGTTACCCTGAGGATCGAGATCAATAACAAGTACCTTTTTCTTCTTTTTGCCCAGAAATGCAGCAAGATTAACAGCCGTGGTAGTCTTGCCTACTCCACCCTTCTGGTTTGCCAAAGTAAGAATGTAAGCCATATAACACCCCTTATTATTAATTTATAAGAAGATAATAACATTATGGACAGCAGTCATATATAACATTCAAGTAACAATATTCGTATAACAAAAGGGGATGTTCCACGTGGAACATCCCCTAAAATCATTATCTGATAAGATATCTGTTCAGCGAGCATTTCCTGCAATAGCAGCGACACAACTGATTATCATAAAAATTAAATAAATAATTCCCATCATCAAGCCCAGTATTCCTAGAACCATGGACATCTTTACAGCACTGCTATCATTTCCCGCCTTCTTTTCCTTACCTGCATATACAAGAGAGATTATAGAAAGAGGAATCGGTAAGAAGAATATACCCAATATACCGCATATGAAAGCTGATCTCTCATTCGCATTCATACCTGAGAATCTTACATTACCGGATCTGTTTCTTGCACTGTAATTAATATTCGGAATACTTCCGCCTGATATATAACCGCAATTCGGACAAGCCTTAGTAAAGTACTTAGTTCTGCACTGAGAACAGATTGTAGGCTGTTGATTGTATTTAGTTCCGCAATCAGGACAGAACTTACCTTCGAACTCATTAGAGCAATTAGGGCAAACATTCAAAAAGTCAGAAGATCCACAACTTGCGCATGTAGATGTCTTATCATCGGTTTTTAATCCGCAGAATGTACATACTTTCATATACTAACCCTCATACTGTTCCACGTGGAACAATCATTCTCTTGCTATTGCAGCAATAACACTGAAACCATAGATAACTATCATCAATACACCAAATATCACACCGACAATTCCCAGTACCAATCCGGTTCTTGCCATAGAAGAATCTTTATTTACCTTTAATTCTTTTGACGCCAATACAATCGCAATAATAGATAAAGGTATCGGCATCATAAACATTCCGAGTATCCCCAAAGCTAAGGAGAATCTGGCGGTAAAACTTACATCCTGTCTGATGGAAGGCCGTTTAATTCCATAGCTCGGACCATTATTAACTCTGGTACCTGCTATATATCCGCAGTTAGGACATGCCTTAGTATAGAACTTAGTCCCGCATACCTGACATATTGCAGGCAGAGCGTCGTATCTGGTACCACAGTCAGGACAGAATGAACCTTCGAATTCATTAGAACAGTTAGGGCAGACATTAAGAAAGTCTGACGATCCACAGCTGGCACAGTTAGATGTCTTATCATCTGTCTTTAAACCGCAGAATGTACAAACTTTCATAATTCTGTCTCCTTATAAATGTTCCACGTGGAACAATTAGATTTTATGTATCGATATTAGCCAACTTAGCATTCATCTGGATATATTCCTTACGGGGGTCTACTTCATCACCCATAAGCAATGTGAATGTCTCATCAGCAGCCTGAGCATCAGCAAGAGTAACCTTGAGAAGCTTTCTTGTATTAGGATTCATTGTTGTATCCCAAAGCTGCTCTGAACTCATCTCACCGAGACCCTTAAATCTCTGGATAAGAGGATTCTTCCAGCCTGTCTGCTCCTTGATAGCTTCAATCTCGGCATCGTCATAAGCATAATATGCTTCATCACCCTGATATACCTTATAGAGCGGAGGACAAGCGATATATACATATCCTCCGTCTACAAGAGGTCTTAAATATCTGAAGAAGAATGTAAGCAACAGCGTACGGATATGAGAACCGTCGACGTCGGCATCGGCCATGATGATTACCTTGTGATAACGAAGCTTGGATTCATCAAACTCATCACCGATTCCTGCACCGAGAGCCATAACTACAGGCTGAAGCTTCTCATTGGAATAAACCTTATCGATACGGGCCTTCTCAACGTTAAGCATCTTACCCCACAGAGGCAGGATAGCCTGATACTTACGCTCACGACCCTGCTTAGCGGAACCGCCTGCGGAGTCTCCCTCAACGATAAAGATCTCGCAGAATTCAGCCTCATTGGACTGGCAGTCGGCAAGCTTACCGGGAAGTGCATTATTCTCGAATACTGTCTTTCTTCTGGTCATTTCACGTGCTTTCTTAGCTGCATCACGTGCACGACTTGCAGAAAGGCACTTATCCATAACCATCTTACTTACGTCAGGATTCTCCTCGAGGAATGTCATGAGCTTCTCGGATACTGCACGCTCTACCATAGGTCTGATCTCAGCATTACCGAGCTTGGTCTTTGTCTGACCCTCGAACTGAGGCTCAGGAAGCTTAACGGATATGATAGCTGCGAGACCTTCTCTTGTATCTTCAGACTGAAGCTTCTGATCATTATCCTTAAGGAACTTATATTTTCTTGCATAATCGTTGATTACACGTGTCAGAGCGGCACGGAAACCAGTAAGATGCGTACCGCCTTCAGTTGTAGCGATATTGTTCGCATAACTGTATACAGTCTCCTGATAGGAGTCGTTATACTGCATGGCGATCTCTACAAAGCAGTCGTCAACCTTAGTTGCCATATAAATAGGAGTAGGATTGATCTTCTCCTTGTGACGGTTAAGATACTCAACGAATGTGATGATACCGCCGTCATAATGAAGGTGTACATCTTTAGGTTCAGCTCCTCTGTTATCGTGAAGATCGATAGTAACTTCACGGTTAAGGAAAGCCATCTCACGATAACGTGTAATCATAGTATCGAAGTCAAAAGTGATGTCAGGGAAGATAGTATTATCAGGGATAAACGTAGTTCTTGTACCTGTATCTTCTACTTCACAGTCACCGATAACATGCAAAGGCTCGGTAGTTACACCCTTTGTAAATCCGATCTGGTAGATATGACCTTCACGCTTAACCTGTACTGTCATTTTATCGGAAAGAGCGTTAACTACTGATGCACCAACGCCGTGCAGACCGCCGGAAACGCTATATGCACCGCCGCCGAACTTACCGCCTGCATGGAGGATCGTATGAACAACTTCAACAGTAGGAATACCCTGCTTCGGGTGAATTCCTACAGGAATACCGGATCCGTCATCAGTAACTGTTACCGATCCGTCCTTATTAAGAACTACATCTATCTTATCGCATCGACCTGCCAGAGCCTCATCGACTGAATTGGCTACGATCTCATAAACGAGGTGGTGAAGACCTCTTAAAGTAGTATCACCGATGTACATTCCGGGACGCTTACGAACGGCTTCAAGACCTTCAAGAACCTGAATATCGGATTCATCGTAAGCACTGGAATTAGTAGTATCGAACTCATCCTGACCTTCGGTAACGGCTTCGATCTCCTCGATCTTCTCCTCAGCGAAATTCTCCGTCATCGCCCTGGGATTCTCGGCAAGGTTACGGAGCTCATCGTCATCCGCATCCTCGATCGGCTGATAGTAGACATCGACCGCACCGGTGTTCAGATTCTTCTCATCATCACTCATTTTATCAAATCTCCTTGATAATTAATAAATAGATTTAAGTTTTAACATTGTTACTCAGGCTGTTCTCAAGCCTTTTCTGAAGGATTTGTGATGATATCGAACTTATGTAAGACCTTGAATCCGTAAGAATCAGAGTTCTCGGAATATCTTCCGTGAGGTACTGAAGCCTGTTATTATCGTCTTCTGCCTCGATAAGATCGGTAACACTTCGTGTAGAGGGAAGTACTGTCTCAAGATTAACTATCGCACTTACACTTCCCGCAGGAACGAATATATCGCCGCCGATATTCACATACATCGACAAATTCCTCCAAGCGATATTATAACATAATATGCTTATTATAATATATAAATATTAAAAATATTGGATTATTCGCAGTAAACCTTACCCGATTCCACTCTGAAGAACCTGGTATCGACATTCGAAGTCACTATCGAAGACAATTCATTCTCTACAAAAGACCTGTCGGTACACGTGATAAAGATCTGAGCCGTGTTCATTCCGGACAGCAGACTTACCCTTCTGCCTTCATCAAGCTCCGAGAATACGTCATCCAGAAGCAGGATGGGGGAGGACTTGGTCTTATCCTTTATGATCTCCAATTCAGCCAATTTAAGAGCCAATGCAGCGGATCTTTGCTGTCCCTGGGAGGAATACTGCCTCATAGACAGACCGTTAAGGCTTATATCTATATCATCACGGTGCACTCCGTTGGCGTAGATGCCCTTTTCGACGTCTGTAATGCGCTCGGAACGGAGCTTCTCAAGGATCATGTCGCTCAGTGTAGCCCTAATCTGCGCGAGAATACCCTCAGAAAGCGTTCCTGCTATAAATTGGTCAAACATATCACTATCAGAAAGGAAGCCTCTTATAACGCCTTCTGAACCCGTTATAGTGGAATACACGATCTTGAGGTTCTCTTTGCCGTCAGAAATAACCGAATGATGCGCAGCAGCCTTGCGCGAGATCATCTCACAATACCTGAAGCGTTCGATAATAAGATAAGCCGACAGATCCGCTATGGAGAAGTCCCAGTATTCAAGCTCATTCTCACGGGACTTATCGAAACGCCCTTTGAAAGTCTTAAGACAGGCATTCTTCTGCTCGATTATCTTCCTCGTCCTGCCGAGCATGTCGTAATAAGAAGGGGAGACCTTGCATATCAGAAGATTTAAGTACTTACGCCTGGCAGCAGGCTGTCCCTTAACGATACTTAAGTCTTCAGGGGCGAAAATAACAGTGTTACACACACCCATGTATTGAGAAATCTTAGGTATCAGCATGCCGTCGTGATACAGCTTACGCCCTGATATCTTCTTATCGTTAAATTCGGACTTCTCGGTATAGTATCCTGACTTAAGTTCCACGTCAGAACCGTAAACCTCATCATGACACAGAAGGTCGATAATATACTCATTCTCACCGAACTTTATCATCTCCTTATCCTTGGATGTACGGTGAGAAACTACCGAAGAACCTACGCTTACGGCTTCGATGATATTAGTCTTGCCCTGGGCATTATTACCGTAGATAACATTAACAGAAGGCCCGACCTCAATGTCGAGCCTTCCGTAATTTCTGAAGTTAGTAAGACCTATCTTCTTTATGATCATCTTCTGATAGGCAGTACCAAATAAACGTAAGCATCTCCCTGAACAGGTACTATGATGCAAGGACCCTGATTACCGTTAAACTCGATCCTTACTGTATCATCCTCGATAACCTTGAGTGCATCGACAAGATACTTGGAATTGAAATCGATATCAACAGTCTCGCCCTCAGTCTCGATCGGAATAGTCTCCTTATGAGTACCTGCATCAGCTGTAGCAGATACGATAAGAGTAGCAGTATCCTTCATTTTGATCTGCAAAGGACATCTTCTCTCATCTGAATTAATGATAAGGGAAGCACGGTTAACAGCATCGAGAAGCTTTCTTCTGTCGATGTTGATAACGGTTCTGGGATTCTTCTGAATGATCGCGTTGTAATTAACGAACGGTCCGCCGATAAGTCTGGAAATAATTCTTACGCTTCCGATATCGAAAAGAAGGTGATTAGCGGAACTGTAGATAATTACTTCAGTATTCTCATCGGATCCGTCAAAGATCTTGGCTGCTTCGTTAAGAGCCTTACCGGGAATGATGAAGTTCATAACAGGGAAGTCGGATCCCACATTAGCTCTTCTTAATGCCATTCTGAAGCCGTCAATGGCTACCATTGTAAGAGTTGTACCGTCGCTCTCGAGATTACATCCTGTAAGATACTGTCTTGTGCCATCCTTGGATACTGCGAAGATAGTACCGTTAACCATATCCTTGATAAGCTTCTGGGATACTGTGATCTTATTATCTGTCTCGATAACAGGGATCTTGGGATAAGACTCGGAAGACTGTCCCTTAAGAACCGTATTGGCTTCACCTGAACTGATGGATACGTTGTATCTGTCATCTACTTCGATAGTAGTCATGTCATCGGGAAGCATCTTTACGATCTCACCGAAATATCTCGAATTAACTACAACAGAACCTTCTTCTATAACATCTGAGTCAAGATCTGCTTCGATACCTGTCTCGAGATCATAACCGGTAAGCTTAACGCTTCCGTCTTCTGCCTGTATAAGAATACCGTCGAGTATCTGTACGGTAGAATTAGTCTTTATTGCCTTCTGAACAATTACGATGGCATCCAGAAGATCCGATTTGTTGCAGTTGAATTTCATACAGCGATATTCCTTTCGAGAATTTACCGCACCTATTTTATCACATTTTTTATTGACTTCGTATTCATATTATTATGGTCTGAAGAAAATGTGTAAAACCCTCACGGGAGTAATAACGGTGCGGATTTAACAGTGTTAATTATGTGTTCAAATCGTCACATTATGATGTTTACAAATCTGTTCATATGAACATCGTAAATTTGTGAACAATCCGTCTACATCAAAATTACATAGACTTATGAACATATAAACATTTTTTGTTTATATGTCCGCGATCCTCTTTTCTATGATCTTTACGTCAGACATCAAAGCAGGATCGTCTGCAAGCTTATTACATGCGTGCATGACAGTCGAATGCTTCTTACCGCCGAAGAATTCTCCGATCTTTGTATACTGCATGCCCAGAAGGTCTCTGCAGATATACATAGCGACTGATCTGGCGTTGACGATATCGGCAGATCTGACGTTCGACAACAGTTTATCAGGAGTAATGTCATAATATTTGGACACTGCATCTATTACGACCTCGACCGTGATCTGCTTATTCTTGCTCGGTGAGATGATAGGCGCTAACTTCGACATAATAAGTTCGAGATTTATATTGCCGTTCTCGAGTGCATAGTATGTGGAAATGATATTAAAAGCACCGTTAAGCTCTCTTACGTTATTAGTTACGTTCTCGCAGACATACTCGACTATATCATCGTCAAAAGATATGCCCATCGAATTCATCTTATTAATAAAGATAGCCTTACGAGTCTCATAATCCGGCGGCTGGATATCCATCATGACGCCGTTCTGGAATCTGGTCGTAAGTCTGGGATCGAGCTCAGGAAGGCTCTTGGGAGACTTATCACTCGTGATTACGATCTGTTTTCCCGCAGATACCAGCGACTCGAAAGTATTGAAGAACTCCATCTGGGTTCCCTCTTTATTAATAAGAAACTGTATATCATCAATCAGAAGAACATCGATATTTCTGTACTTCTTACGGAAATCATCGATAGCCTTGGTATTAAGCGAAGATACGAATGCATTCGTGAACTCTTCACATGTCGTATAAAGTACTTTCTTATTAGGATAGAGCTGCTTTACTCTGTATCCTACAGCTTTCATAAGGTGTGTCTTACCAAGACCCGAATTACCCCACAGATAAAGAGGATTCTTCTGGCGAAGGCCGGGATTCTCGGCAACGGAGATGGCAGATGCGTGAGCAAATCTGTTGCAGTCTCCTACGATAAAATTCTCGAAAGTAAACTCATCGGTCAGCTCGGAAGAAGAGAAAGCAGAGCGGTCCTTCTCCTTTACCTTGGTCTCGGAAACGATCGAATTGATGGCTGCAGCATTATCACCCTCGACAACATACATTACCGATGTATCGCGGTCTGTAACCATTCCCACTGCACTCTTGATAAAGCCTTCCAGCTCCTGTCCCTTAACAAGACTTAAGGAATAGTCATCACGGCATGAAAGAACAAGGATATCGTTATCATACGACACCTGCTTCATCTTATTGAGAATAGTGTTGTAATAGATCTCATCTACTCTCGAATCAAGAGAGATGATCTTAAGTGCTTTCGACCAGATTTCTTCGTTCATGGGTAGACCTTCCAAAGCGAAAAGTAAATGAATTATAACACGGTTTGGTCTATACTTATATTACATATGTTCAAGCTTTCAGACATTAGTAATAAACAGAAAAAATTACTAATCAGCAACGCATTATTGATCCTCGCAGTACTGCTTCTGGTCGGGGGTATTATTTATCTGTCTGTAGATATCTATAACCGCCACAAAAGAGAAGCCGTCATTGAAGATGCGGCAACCAACATGGATCAGGTCATTGCACAGAATGCGGCTGCCATCGAGGCTGCGGGCGGTGATGATTCGGCTGTCGCAGAACCCGTTATGACACTTATAGTCGATCCTTCCGAACTCGAAGTCAATGGCGAGGAATACGACTTCTACGATGATGATTACTATATCCAGCAGGCTTTGAACTCTCAGAGGGATCAAGTAAACCAGGAGATGAATGACGCATATACCGGCTATCTGACTTTGCAGGGAGTAGGTATGCTCGACATCCCGTGCATCGATCTTCATGTACCCATCTGGGAGACGACAAATTCCGACACACTCCGTTACGGCGTAGGTCATTATGTAAATTCCGTAAGCCCGGGTGCTGTCGGCAACTGTACGATCACGGGACATCATATGCTCAAGTACGGTTCCATCTTCAACCGTCTCGAGGAAGTCGGTATCGGCGACATAATTAATATTACGGATCTTCTCGGACATCAGTATACTTATTTTGTAGACGATATACAGGTAGTGACTGCGGAGGAGATGTTAAACCACGTAGCCGGAGGACTTACGGATACAAGACAGGTAACTCTGATCACTTGCGTGTATACTGATACGGGTAAGATGAGACTTTTGGTAATAGGACACATACAGGATGGGACTTAAAGCACCGGCACAGGCGGCAGCGCTCATAACTAAAGGAATACTGCGTATTATGGGACGCGGTGCCACTACTTTACCAGGTAAAGTGGCTATCAGGATGTGCCCCGATATCATCAGCAAGTGTGCCAAAGGGAAGAAGATCATCACCATCACCGGTACCAACGGCAAGACTACCACGACACACATGATAACAAGCATGCTGCGCTCTCTTGGATATGAGGTCATAACCAATGTATCCGGCGCGAACCTTGCTTCCGGCATCACTACGACATTCCTGTGCGAAAAGCCTTCGAAAACAGCTGATCCCGACAAGATCGTTTATGTACTCGAGACCGATGAAGCAGCTTTCGCGAAGATCGCGAAAGACCTGCAGCCGAAGGTTTGTCTTGTCACTAATCTTTTCCGCGACCAGCTGGACCGTTACGGCGAACTTACCCATACGCGTGACCTTATCGCGAACGGCATAGATGACACTTCTGCGAAGATCGTTCTTAATGCAGACGACTCGCTCGTTGCATCAATGGGCAAGACCAGATCCGACCGCGCATCATATTACGGCATCTCACTTCAGACGATGCTCGACAATAACAGACTTCATCCGAATAACACCATACTTGAGGCATCTTCCGATGCGGCATTCTGCCCCGAGTGCAAGGTCAGATATGACTATCAGGCAAGAAGCTTCGGACACTTGGGAGATTACAGATGTCCGTCATGCGGATTTGCAACTCCTGTCCGCAGATTCGAACTTTCTTATGACGCTTCCGGTAATCCGAGCGATGAGGGATTTCCTTTCACTATCACCGACACAGAGCATGATGTGACAGATACTTTGAACCTTCGTATCGCGGGCAGCCACAATCTTTATAACACCTGTGCTGCAGTATCCGCGGTCACGAGATTCCTTGAGATCGACAGGGGAGAGGAAGACGGGCTTTTCGAGCAGGCATGCAAGTCTACGCAGAAGATAGAGGCTGCTTTCGGAAGAATGGAGAAGATCGCTGTAGGCAACAAGTTTATCTGCATTCTCCTTGTGAAGAACCCGGTCGGTCTCGACAGAGCTTTGTCGTTTGTCGCGCAGTCCTCGGATGCCGATTCGCTGATGCTCGTTCTTAACAGCAATACCGCGGACGGCAAGGATGTCTCATGGATCTGGGATGTCGACTTCGAGTCGAAGGTGGACGATCTTCCTTCGAATATTTATGTATCGGGACAGCGTTATGGCGACATGATGCTTCGTGTCTCTTATTCGGGAAGAACGGTAGACGGCTACGGTTCGCTCGACTATGCGACAACACTTCTTAAGGGTGCCATCTCAGAGTGCCCGGACGGCAAGTGCATATACATCCTGCCTAATTACACGGCGATGCTGGACCTTCGGGGCAGACTCGTAAAAGACCTTAAGCTCAAGGATTTCTGGAAGGATTGATGAATATGAGCAAGCTTGTAATCGGACATTTCTATCCTGATCTTCTTAACCTCTACGGCGACAGGGGTAATGTCCTCGCGCTCATGAGAAGAGCTTCTTTAAGAGGAATCGAAGTCGAGGTTAAGCGCATCTCGATAGGCGATGATGTGAAGAATGGCGATATCGATATCGGCTTCATAGGCGGCGGTCAGGACAGTGAGCAGAACATCATGGCCGACGACATAAAGAACGTTAAGGGCGATGTAATTAAGGAGATGATCGAGGACGGCGTCGTATTCCTTACGGTATGCGGCGGTTACCAGATGCTCGGCAAGTATTACGAGGAGCATACCGGCAACAGGATCGAATGCTTAGGTGCGCTTCCTCATTACACGGTAGGCAAGAAGGAAAGATTCATCAACGACTGCATCTACGAGATCGAGATCGAAGGGAAGACCGTAAAGGTCGCAGGCTTTGAGAATCACAGCGGAAGGACGTTCCTCGGTGAAGGCGAGGAACCGTTCATGAAGGTGATCAAGGGTCACGGCAACAACGGACAGGACGGATTCGAGGGCGCCAAGTACAAGAATACATTCTGCACATATTCCCACGGAAGCCTGCTTCCGAAGAATCCGGACATTACGGATATGCTGCTGAAACTGGCGCTTAAGCGTAAATACGGAGAGGATTACGAGTTTCCCGAACTCAGTACGGAGACGGAAGATCTTGCCCGTAAGCAGGCTCTTGACTATATAGAAGGCAAGCAGGGGATCCAGCAGTAATTGATATTACGCGGGTCCTCTATTATAATTACTGCGTATTTTTATCAAGATAAAGTCTTGAGTAAGGAGTATTTATTATGGTACAGGCGATCGTAGGCGCTAACTGGGGTGACGAGGGTAAAGGCAAGATCACGGACCTTCTCGCGAGCGAATCGGATATCGTAATCCGCTTCCAGGGAGGCGCGAATGCAGGACATACGATCATTAACGAGCACGGAAGATTCGCATTGCACCTGATGCCTTCCGGTGTCTGCCACGAGAATATCGTTAACATTATCGGCAACGGTGTGGCACTCGACATCAGAAAGTTCATCAACGAGTACAACGACATCTGCTCCAAGGGTCTTAACCCCAAGCTCATGGTCTCCGACAGAGTACAGGTAATCATGCCGTACCATGTAGATTTTGATAAGTATGAAGAGGAGAGATTGGGTGGCAAGGCATTCGGTTCCACCAAGTCCGGTATCGCTCCTTTCTTCTCCGATAAGTATGCGAAGATCGGTTTCCAGGTAAGCGAGCTGTTCGACGAAGAGACACTGCGCGAGAAGATCGGCAGAATCCTCGAGATCAAGAATGCGCTTCTTGTTAACCTCTACCATAAGGATCCGATCGATGCGGACGAGCTTACTAAGGAGATGCTCGAGCAGGGCAAGCTCATCAAGCCTTTCGTTGTTGATACTAACGCGTTCCTTTTCGACGCGGTAAAGGCAGGCAAGAACATCCTTCTCGAAGGTCAGCTCGGATCCATGAAGGATCCCGATATGGGCATCTACCCGATGGTTACTTCTTCTTCGACTCTCGCAGGTTACGGTGCAGTCGGAGCAGGTATCCCTCCTTATGAGATCAAGAAGGTCATCTGCGTTACCAAGGCATATTCTTCCGCAGTAGGTGCGGGCGCATTCGTTAGTGAGATCCTCGATGAGGACAAGGCTAAGGAGCTTCGTGACAGAGGCGGCGATAAGGGCGAGTACGGTGCTACAACAGGAAGACCCAGAAGAGTCGGCTGGTTCGATGCTGTTGCCACAAGATACGGCTGCCGTGTTCAGGGTGCTACAGATGTTGCTCTTACAAATATCGATGTTCTGGGTTACCTCGATGAGATCCCTGTCTGCGTAGGCTACGAGATCGACGGCGAAGTTACAAAGGATTTCCCGAACCCCAACAAGCTCAACAAGGCTAAGCCTGTTCTTCAGATGATGCCGGGCTGGAAGAGCGATGTAAGAGGATTCACATCATTCGAAGATCTCCCGAAGGAAGCACAGGACTATGTCCTCTTCATCGAGAAGGAGTGCGGCGTACATGTATCGATCGTATCGACCGGTCCTAAGAGAGAAGAGATCATCAGAAGATAATCGATAATCATGATTCCCAAGCCTGCCCGAGCGGCAGGCTTTTTTATTTACTTTGGATTTGTTGGACATAATGATAGAGTATCAGTTCAGATAAATAAATATCTTTGGGTTTTATCATTTGTGTCTAGCGAGTATAATTCTATTCATTGAATGATATAAACCCGCTCAGGAGGTACGTATGTCCCGAGAAATGATACTTGTTCTTGACTTCGGTGGTCAGTACAATCAGCTTATTGCAAGACGAGTAAGAGAGCTTTCCGTTTACAGTGAAGTTCATCCTCACACAATGTCTATAGAAGAGATTAAGAAGATGAATCCTACGGGAATCATCCTGACCGGCGGTCCTGCAAGCGTTTACAAGGACGACTCCCCTAAGTGTGATAAGAAGCTTTTCGAGCTTGGTATCCCTGTGCTCGGTATTTGCTACGGAGCCCAGCTCATGACATATCTTCTCGGCGGTAAGGTCGAGACTGCGGATGTCCGCGAGTACGGACACACGGAGATTTCCACGGACGGCACAGATCTGCTGTTCACGGGCGTATCCAAGAAGACGGTCGTATGGATGAGCCACACAGACCGCATCACTGAAGTTGCGCAGGGCTTCCGCGTTACGGCTTCTTCATCTTCCTGCCCGATCGCTGCGGCTTCTGACTGGACGCGCAAGCTTTTCCTGACGCAGTTCCACCCCGAGGTTACACACAGTAAAGAAGGCCAGGCGATGCTCGCGAATTTCGTACGCAATGTCTGCAATTGCCGCTGTGATTGGAAGATGTCTTCGTTCGTTGATGAGTCTATCGTTACACTGAAGCGTAAGGTAGGAAGCGGCCGCGTATTGTGCGCGCTGTCGGGCGGCGTTGATTCGTCCGTTGCTGCCGTACTCCTCTCGAAGGCGATCGGCAAGCAGCTTACATGTGTTTTTGTTGATCACGGCTTACTTCGAAAAGATGAGGGCGACGACGTCGAGGCTGTATTCGGTCCCAGAGGTCCTTATGAGCTGAACTTCATCCGCGTTAACGCGCAGAAGAGGTTCTACGACAAGCTTAAGGGTGTCGAGGAACCCGAGCAGAAGAGAAAGATAATCGGTGAGGAATTCATCCGTGTATTCGAGGAAGAGGCTCGTAAGATCGGTGCCGTTGACTTCCTCGTGCAGGGTACTATCTATCCTGATGTTATCGAGTCAGGTCTCGGTAAGTCAGCTGTTATCAAGTCACATCACAACGTAGGTGGACTTCCTGACTGCGTTGACTTCAAGGAGATAATCGAGCCTCTAAGACTGCTGTTCAAGGATGAGGTAAGACGCGCCGGACTCGAGCTCGGCATTCCCGAGAAGCTTGTTTACCGTCAGCCGTTCCCGGGTCCCGGACTTGCAATTCGTATTATAGGTGAAGTCACACCCGAGAAGGTGCACATCGTGCAGGAAGCGGATGCGATCTTCAGAGATGAGATGGCTAAGGCCGGATTCGATAAGCTTGCTAATCAGTATTTCGCTGCTTTGTCTAATATGAGATCCGTTGGCTGCATGGGCGACGAGAGAACATACGACTACGCGGTAGTCATCCGTGCGGTAACGACGACAGACTTCATGACCGCTGAGGCAGCACAGTTGCCTTGGACATTGCTCGGCACAGTTACGAACCGTATCGTTAACGAGGTAAAGGGCGTTAACCGAGTCCTCTACGACTGCACGGGTAAGCCCCCGGCGACGATAGAACTCGAATAATATCGCCCCTCTGGGAACCCTTGAAATTACTGGGTTGTTAGGCTGTTTAGTATAGTCTGTGGCAACGTTTTGGCAACAGTTTTGCCGGAACATTGATTTTCTGAAAAGCTTATAAATAGAGCTATCTGATTCATATAGGATCGGGTAGCTCTTTTTGTTATCACTTCTTTTTCCTATTAATAGGATGCGGATAGGTGAACTTCCATTCCGCATATGCGACAGGATCATCACTTACCTGATCACGTTTCCACTCTTCGTACCACTCGAGCATCGAGTCGAAAAGGTTTACATACTCCTTGTGGCTCTTGTCCATGCGAAGGACAAGTTCGCCGTCGATCTGATCTATGTGGAGCCCGTAGGACTCTTCAAGATCAAAAAGAGTGTGCATAAGCCCGATCATTGTCTCGTGTTCGTGGGGTCCTATGGCATGAGGGTTTACCTTCAGGACCTTGGCAAGAAGCTCGATAGTTTCATCCGTAGGATTTCTCTTGCCCGACTCATACTGGGCAACACGGACGTCTGCGGTCTTCTCCGGATTACCGAGAGCTACGCCTACTTCTTTCAGGGTCTTTCCACGGAATTTACGTATTTTCTTGATGAGTTGTCCGACTGTCATGGTAATACCTCCTGCCTTAACCGACATTCTGTAGATGAGAAAAGTATACCTTCTCTACTACGGATAGTCAACAAAAATTAGGCAACACTGTATAAGAAGTGTAATTATCGGTATTGACATTAGGCAAAACAGCCTATAAAATACCCAGTATCAACATTAGACAGAATAGCCTAGAAAGGAGGTAAGCGTGGACACA
>JAGAXM010000013.1 GCA_017940895.1 Clostridiales bacterium
ACCTTCAGCTAAGCGTCTGGCAAACTCGGTAAATAGAAAATACATAAAGAGTAAAAATGCTATCGCAAAAGACAGTTACAAGCATAAGAAAGGGGCTGTGTAACCTCGATTTTTAGGTCGAGGTTTTTTCACAGCCCCTTTTTATTATTATACTGTATTAATTAAGATCAGATGCCTGCGATTATCAACGCGATGATCGACATGAATATCGAACCGCCTACCGCGATCGCGAGGATGGCAGCCATGATCTTTACGGATCTTGATCTTCTCTTCTGATAACTGTTGTTATTCTGCGTCATATGAATCTCCGATAATCAATGTCAATTCGAGCTGCCTGCCGTTACGTTCGATCACTATCGGGATCTCGTCTCCGGGCACATGCAGATCGCGCACATCTATAATATCATCAGACCGTGTTATTGCAACCCCGTCAACAGATACGAGCATATCTCCCGGCATTAATCCGGCTTCTTCCGCGGGGCTTCCCGCATCAACTTCTGCTACATATACACCTTCGACCGCACCATAGTATGCATCGGAAGCAACATTGCCTACCGTAACACCCAAATAAGGACGGTTCGCGACATAGCCGTAGTTGATTATCGACTGAATCTCCTCATCTACATCGGATATCGGGATCGCGAACCCCAGACCTTCGCCGCTGCTTATCTTCGCATTTGTAACACCGATTACCTCTCCGAAAGAATTGATCAGAGGTCCGCCGGAGTTACCCGAGTTGATCGAAGCATCGGTCTGGATCAGCTCCATCGTATAGCCGTTATTGTTGATCTGTCTGTCGAGCGCGGATACGACACCGACTGTCACAGTACCCTGCAGTTTCCCGAGAGGGTTGCCGATCGCGACTACCAGCTCTCCTACCTGCAATGTGTCGGAGTCACCTAAAGTTACATAAGGGAAAGGCTCATCCTGCTCTTCGAGCTTTAAGACGGCTATATCGGTCTGGATATCACTGCCTACTACCTGTGCCTCTATCGGGATCTCATATCCCGGAACGACAACCATAAGACTGTAGCCCGACTCGGGGTCCTCGGCTTCTTCCACTACATGTCTGTTCGTTACCACATATCCGTTCTCGCTTACGATGAATCCCGTGCCCGTGAAGACGGGAGCATTGGAACTTGTCATCGTCTGACCCATGACATATACGGAGACTGTCGCGGGGCTGACGCGGTTTACGATCTCGACTGTACTTAATGTCGGCTTATTAGGATCCGTAACCGAAGCAGCGTGCTCGAGAGAGAACTCGGGATCTGCCACGGGGGATGCTTCGGGAGCTTCACGGCTTACGGACTCTTCCTGTTCTTCCGGAGTCTGCGCATAAGTCATGTTGCCGATCGATCCTGACGCCAGCCTTAAGATATACACCGTCTGCATCATCGAAAATGCCACGCTGCATATTGTTATTACCGCAAGGACAGGTACAAGTATGCTGCCCTTCTTTTTTACTTCTTGATTATTTTCACTCATCAGATCATCTCCTTATCTGTCAAAGATGATACCACGTTTTAAGACAAAACCTTGTCAATTCTGGGGCAATGGCTCCCTTATAAGACACTCGCCTTCTTTTGCCGCTTTGACGCGTCCGAAGCTTTTGTCCTCTACGAAAGAAATAAGTTCCCCTTCCTTCGCGGCAGGACACGTTACTCTTATGATTACGTTCGCGCCGTACTCGGGCTCCTGCACACTCCACCCCGCATTGTTAAGCGCGTATAAGAGCTTCTCGCTCATATCGTACCCCGCCTCCATCGAGCACACGATGCCGTTGCACACGCTTACGAGTCCCGATGCATTCGCCGCCTCCGAAGCAGCCTCGGTATAAGCTCTTACGAGCCCGCCTTTTCCCAGCAGTATCCCGCCGAAATATCTCGTTACGGTTATCACCGCATTACTGACACCGCGCTTCTCGAGCACGTTAAGGATAGGCATGCCGCCCGTGCCCGAAGGCTCGCCGTCATCGCTGTATTTCTGCATGAAAGTCTCCCCGCTTACGCGCCATGCATAACACACGTGCCTTGCGTCGGGGTAAGTCGATCTTATCTTCGCGACAAAGTCCTCGGCCTCCTGCGCGGTCTTAACCTCGCATGAGTTACCGATAAACTCGGACTTTGATATCTCTATCCTGGATTCGCCTTCGCACGCGAAAGTAATGAAGCCGTCCGCCAATCAGCCCAACTCCTTATACTTCTGATAAGCCATGAGAAGCAGGGACTTGTCCTGACTGTATGTGACCTTCTCCATCGCGACCTGTATGTCAAAGAACTTCGCGTTCAGTATATTCTCTTCCTTATTTGCAACGGGCTTAACGTCATCTGACTTCATGATGAACCACGAGATATTGTTATGAACGGGCTTCCTTCTTGTGATGGAATAGAACTCATAGTGAGTCTTGCCACAGGGGGCAACAACCTTCGCATCCACACCTGTCTCGAGCTTAACGCGTCTTACGACGACTTCCGTGAGCTTCTGATTGACTCTGATGACACCCTTAGGGAAAGCCCACTCGTGCTTATCGTTCTCGATCATGAGAACCTTGTCTCCGTTAAAAACGATACCGCCGGTGCAGTTTCTGATCAGCATAATACTTCCCCCCATATTTTATAAAGATATTTTATCATTAATTAAGGTATAATTCCTATTATGATCAATCGCGACCGTAAATACGATACATCGGACTTTCGACGCAGCGAGCGCGCCAGAATGGGCAGGAGCGACAGTACAGCGATCCTGCAGAAGCTTTTCGTTACGCTTGCAGTGTCCGCGGTCGTTATCGGTCTTGTTCTTATCGGAGCCTTGATCGGGCGACGCAAGGCATTTACAGACGAGAGTACGTTCGTCGCAGGCGGCGTGCCGTCCATAGTCGGAAGCATCGAGACCCCGACTCCCACGGAAGCATATGTCATCCCCGAATATCTCGAGGATTCGGACCTTGCTCTTGCTATGTGGGGAGAGCTCGAACCCGCGGCAAACCCCGTCCCTCACGAGCACTATCCCGTAAGAGGCATCTACTTGGGTCCCGCTTCCAATCTCGAGGAGTGTTTCGAGCTTGCAGAGAATTCCGAGATCAATACGTTCGTAATCGACTTGAAGGAGCAGGACGGCGTTCTTTACGACACCACGAACGAGCTCGCACTTGAGACTTCCGCAGTTTACGGCTACTACAATCTTTCGGAGATCGTCGAGCAGTGCCATGCGCACGGCATCAGGGTCATCGGACGTATCGTATGCTTCAAGGACCCGAACCTTGCAAGTGCCCATCCCGAGAGAGCCATCAGAGACAGTGCAGGCAACGTGCTTCAGTTTAATTCCGAGGGCGGACGTGCCTTCCTTGATCCTTATAACGCAGATAACTGGGAGTACCTGATTGAGATTGCAGAAGAAGCGATCGGCAGAGGCGTAGATGAGATCCAGTTCGACTATATAAGATTCCCTACAGGCGGAACCGTGTCGGGCGCAGAGCCTTACTTCGGCCTTGAAGGCACGGTACCCGATAAGACGGAAGCCATCAACCGCTTCGTAAGAACCGCACGCGTACGTATCCAGGACACGCTCGGCGTCCCGATGTCAGCCGACGTCTTCGGCATCATCCTTACTTCAGAATACGACGGCCGTAATCTCGGCCAGGACTGGTATACCATCGGTCTTGCGGGCGAAGACTCCGTCTGCCCGATGATCTACCCTTCCCACTATGCTCAGGGCACGGTGATCGGCGGAATCACTTTCGACAAGCCGGACCTTTATCCGTATGACATGATGATCGCGGCGCTGTCGATGGGAAGCTCGGCGTGGTATCAGGAAGGATACTGCACGGTACGCCCTTATGTTCAGGCTTTTACCGCATATTACTTGGGCGAAGGCAATTATCTCGAGTACGACTACGATGCCATTAACGCCCAGATTCGCGCGATCCAGGACATGAGACTTGACGAATATATCCTGTGGAATGCTTCAGTCATCTACCCCGAAGGAAATTATGGCGGTAATGATGACCCTGAAGATGTATAATAGGTTGTTTCTAATAAGAGTAATTAATATTAATCGGAGGAAAATATGTTAGACATTAAACTTCTGAGAACCGAGCCTGACATCGTCAGAGAGAATATCAAGAAGAAGTTTCAGGATGAGAAGCTCCCCCTTGTAGACGAGGTCATCGCACTCGACAAGGAATTCAGAGAGGCTAAGCAGAAGGCTGAATCTCTCCGTAACAAGCGTAACGTAGTCTCCAAGGAGATCGGTATGCTCATGGGTCAGGGTAAGAAAGACGAAGCCATGGCCAAGAAGACTGAGGTTACCGACATGGCAGCCGAGCTCGAGGCACTGTCAGTTAAGGAGACAGAGCTCGAGGCTGAGATCAGAAAGAGAATGCTCGTTATCCCTAACATCATCGATCCTTCCGTACCGATCGGCAAGGACGACTCCGAGAATGTTGAGATTGAGAGATTCGGCGAGCCTTTCGTACCCGAGTTCGAGGTTCCCTACCATGTTGACATCATGGAGAAGCTTGACGGTATCGAGCTTGATCCCGCGCGTGACACATCCGGTAACGGCTTCTATTACCTGAAGGGCGACATCGCAAGACTTCACTCCGCATGCCTTTCCTACGCAAGAGACTTCATGATCGATCGCGGCTTTACATACTACATCCCGCCTTACATGATCAGATCTTCCGTAGTGACGGGCGTTATGTCATTCGCTGAGATGGAGAACATGATGTATAAGATCGAGGGCGAGGACCTCTACCTCATCGGTACATCCGAGCACTCCATGATCGGCAAGTTCATAGATACAATCATCGATGAGGACAAGATCCCCCAGACACTCACGTCCTACTCCCCCTGCTTCCGTAAGGAAGTCGGTGCTCACGGCATTGAGGAGAGAGGCGTTTACCGTATCCACCAGTTCGAGAAGCAGGAGATGATCGTCGTCTGCAAGCCCGAAGACTCCAAGAAGTGGTATGACGTTCTGTGGAAGAACACAGTCGATTACTTCCGTTCACTCGATATCCCTGTAAGAACACTCGAGTGCTGCTCCGGCGACCTTGCTGACCTGAAGGTCAAGTCCTGCGACGTAGAAGCATGGTCTCCCCGTCAGAAGAAGTACTTCGAGGTAGGTTCCTGCTCTAACTTGGGCGACGCTCAGGCAAGAAGACTTAAGATCCGCATCAAGGGCGAGAACGGCACATACCTTGCACACACACTTAACAACACATGCGTAGCTCCGCCGAGAATGCTCATCGCTCTTCTTGAGAACAACTTGAACGAAGACGGCTCCATCAGAATCCCTGAGGCATTAAGACCTTACATGGGCGGCAAGAGCGTCATCGAAGTCCCGAACAAGTAATAAGATAAACAAACAGGGCGGTTCGAATGAACCGCCCTTATTATTTGCTTTGATATAAAAGACCTGCTGTCTTAATTCCTTATGCTCTCTTTACGAGACCGGAACGAAGGCAACGTGTGCAGACCTTCATTGTCTTAGGGGTGCCGTCAACAACGACCTTTACGCTGTGAACGTTGGGCTGCTGCTGTGAGAGGGCACGACGGGAGATCTGTGAACGTGTGATTCTTATCTTTCTACCAAAAAATGTGTCCTTCTGACAAACTTCGCACTTAGCCATTCGGATACACCTCCTATCTTTTCTTCTTTAAAACGCAAGTGAGATGATACCACATGCAAAACGGCTTTGCAACCACTAAATTAATCGGAGAATACCCTTCTTACGCTTACGATTCTGGACGCGATATCGCTGTCCGCCGTAAAGTTGCGAAGTCTGATCGTAGTACCCGCCTCCGAACGCATTATAAGCGTCCCCGTATCGGTACATATCGCCTCGTCATATTCTCCTATTCCCGTCGGCGACCTTAAGAAAACAAGGTCTCCCGGGATTATGGACTCGATCATGAGGTCTCCCGTGACCGCGTCATACTCGAGAGGCACGGAAACGCCCGCCTCCATCTGCTCCTCGAGGGTTCTCGGCATTACGATACCGTTTACGCACGAGCAGACGTACACGAGGCCGTTTACGGATATTCCCTGCTTCGTGATGCCGTTCTCGAAGTATGTCGCATTAACAAGTGACAGCGCCGATGATACGAAATATCTCGAAGATACGACTTCGATGGAGGACCTCGGCTCGATCTCGATAACACCTGACGATCCTACCCATCCGGTCTCTCCTCCGGGCAGCGACACCTGATACACGCCGTCACGCTTGATATCCGAATACAGCACGGTATTCATCATGACCTGCGTAATAAGCGTTCCCTGGCTCGCGTGCGTCATTACATTCTTAGAAGTATCGGATATAACGAGCATATACTCGTGAAGGTCCGGCTCGACCGAAGACGTGTCGTCTATAAGGTCAGCGGCGCGTACATAGCCTTCTATGCCGTCTTCCGTCCTGATCTTGGTATATTCCGCATCAGAGTCGTCTATCACCTGCACGGGCTCGTTATAGAGCACCTGCGTGATCCTCGCCGACGTATTGTCGGGGCGCGTCAGCACATTGGTTGCCGTGACGTTAACGACGCGGTACGAGTCGTCATACATGAGATTTACTTCCTTCTGCACGAAAAGCTCGATGTTCGTACCTCTGAACAGCTCAGGCAAAGTCTTCGGCAGGATGACGAAGACCGAAGCGATGATTATCGCCGTGACGAGTATGGCTGCGATAAACCTGATGAGAATCTTGTGGCTCTTGATCTGCACGGTCGAGTCTCTTCTGCCGAGACCCCACATATCATACATATCCTCGGCTCTACCGTATTCGCCGTTAAGATCAGCCGCTTCGTTCAGGAAAGACGCGGCGTCCTCGACATGCCTGATACCCTTGTCGGTACCGGAATACGGAAGATCGGGCCTTAAACTGCCCTTATTGTCTTCTGACTTATTAGACTTTTTCATTCGGTAAGAAGCACGCAGACGGCTGCGGCATAATCCTTTTCGTGAGTGATGGAGACGGATGCGGCAGTGACACCGAGAGCATCGGCTTTCTCCTTTGCTTTCCCGTGGAAGACGATCTCAGGAGCGCCGGATTCACCTGTAACTATCTCGAAGTCGGTCAGCGCGATGCCTTCTGTAAGGATGCCCGTGCCGAGGGCCTTCGAAGCCGCTTCTTTCGCGGCAAATCTTCCCGCGTATATTTCCGCACAGCGGCGGTCTGAATTAACGGAAGCCGCATATTCCTGCTCCGCTTCCGTGTACGTGCGCTTTATAAAGCCGTCCTTAACGATGAGCTTCTCCACCCTGGAGATATAAACGGCATCAATACCGCTTCTGACATTCATATCAGAGCGTGCCCGCGGACTTAAGCTTACCCGCGATCCTCTCTTCGGAATCCGATACGAGCACCTCGAGGGGCGCAGAGGAGACGATTATCGTAGCGCGTCCGGATGCAAGTCGCGCCTCGAGCAAAGTGTGAAGCGCCGAAGAATTGTACTTATCCTGTGTTACCTCGGGCGCATAATCGTCGATTACGATGAGGTCGTATCCTTTAAGCTCATCGAGCTCGTCCCTCTTAAGAGAACCTAAACGGTCCGCCTTAAGATAGTAGGACGACTGACCCTGTAAAGCCGCATATTTGCAGGCTACGATGGCAAGATAAGTCTTACCCGACTGCACGCCGCCGTTAAGCACCATAAGGGGCTTAGCGCTTCTGCCCTCGATAAGATCTCTTATCGCGGTGAACTTCTTCTTACGCTCACCGTTATCCTTGAAGTAATTAAGATCAAAACTCTTCAGCGTATATGTGCCGAAGTCCTTCATGCCGGAATTGTCGTAAGTCTCCTTGATCGCGTCCTTCATGCAGGCGGTGCATACCATGCGTCTGCCGTCGGAATTGGTCACAAAGCCCGTATCTTCGCACTTGGTGCATACTACCTGCTCACGGTCGAAGTCGGGGCGGATATGATGCTTCTCGAGATACTCCTCGCGCTCTTTACGCAGATCCTCTTCCCTCTTCTTCAATGCGGGCAGAGGCTCGTTATCGTGCTCGATCGAGCAGATCATGCGGGCGCTTCGAACCTCGATGATATCGGCGTCTATCTTCGAAAGCTTGGGGTGCTTCCTGTATACGGACTCGATCATGTCCTCGGCATCCATCTGCTTCAGATTACGTGTGCGTGCGAGTCTCTCGTTAATGGCGTCAGTTATCGTCTTCATCGTCATCTCCTGCGAACATGTCGAGGATCGAGTCGTGGAAAGACTCGTCCTGCTGCGGCTGATGCGGCTGCTCCTGAGAAGGCTTGTCTTCGCTCTCGGACACGGTTATACCCGCCTCCTTGCCGCTCTTTCTTACATTAGAGCGTCCTCTTCCGCGTGAAGCCTTCGCTTTATTCTCCTTATGGCGCTCAGCCTCATATACGACCGCCTTGTCGATCGTCATTACGCCCGCGTCATACCACTCTTTGATCTTATTCTCGATGTCGAGCACACGGATATTGTCCTTCCACTCGAGCGACTTTATCGCATACTCAACGATCTGCTCGTCGACTTTATAAAGCTCGATCATCCTGTAGATGCGCTCGTAATCCATCTCGTTAAGGCGCTTCCTTAACATCTTGGCCGTGAGCTTGACGATACCGTCCCTCTTCTGCCTTGTCTCGTAGTAATCCTTGAGAGACTCTAGTGTCGTGTAGCCCATGTCATTCCACTTCTTGGCAAGATCGTACATCTTGGGCACGACGAACTGAATCCTTGTGTCCTTGCCCTCCTCAAAGAGTGCGTACACGACCTGGTCTTCGAACTTATACTCGTACAGGCACTTGTCGATCAGCTTATAGAAAACAAAAGGCATATGCCCCGCATAGAACGTCTTCTGGATGGAAGTCGCAAGCAGATTACGTCTCTTCTCGTCGCTTCTCATGACGGGCATGCCTTCCTCGTCCGTCTTGGAATTCACATACTCGTCGACCTCTTGTTTTTTAAGATCAACGAACGAGAACTTCGTATCGGCAGAATTGACGAGAACGCCCGCAGTTACAAGCTCCGCCAGCGCCGTCTTCGTATCTTCTTCGGGGATTACGCCGTAAGACAGGACGTCCTTCAAGGTGAAGGCTCCGCCCTTATAAGTCATGAGCGCCCACAGGTAAACGGATACAGCATCTTTGCCCAACATAGGCATATACCGGGCGATAAAGATATCCGGAACTAAAGTATCAGATATAAGAAGTTCTGAATATTTCTCCTTCGAAGCCATCGCTTATCAGGCTGCTGGTACTTCTTCGGGAGGAAGCTCTTGTGCCTCGCCGTCCGGGTTCTCGCCGGGCTGAGGTTCTGCTCCGGGATCGACAGGCTGATCGGGATTAGGATTAGTTTCTGTCTCGGCAGGACCCTCTACAACGCCTGTAAGAGCGCCTGTAGCGGGATCGAGCGTAGCCTGTGTGCCGTCGGGATTAAGAGTACCGACTTCGATCTGAGCGGATATCGTCGAATAGTAAGATGTAGGAAGCTCTACGCGGTTAATCTCGTTGCCGTCGGAATCATACCAGATCTGGTAGGAAGCAGCCGTAACGCCGTCATGAGCGCCTCTGATGCTGTTCGTCTCGCCTACGGGCAGAGAAGCGTTGGCAATATACTGCACGCCAGCAGGGTTCGTAGACACCGTTTCACCCTCGAAAAGGATATACTGACCGTCCGGCAGCTGGTGACCGTAGATGCACACCGTGATCTTGGATGTGTCGGGATCCCAGTAAGCCGTAAGAGCGATAGGATACTCGGATGAATTTCTGAACGAGAAGTCCTGATTACCCCAGTCAACAGCAGCATCCGTACCTACCGTAGCGTAGGAGGAAGGCCACATGTGGGGATGTCTCTCGATGACCTCGAGGTCGGACTTGATTACGGACTGGTAGATCATGGAGCTTACCTGGCAGATACCGCCGCCGTAAGCCTGAGCAGACTGTCCGTTCTCGATAACGCCTGCTACCTCATAACCTGTCGACTCGTTTCTGGGTCCGACAAAGTCATTGAATGAGAAAGACTCTCCGGGCTGGAGAACCAGACCGTTGATCTTCTGGCATGTGATCGAGATATTGTGATTTCTGCTTGCATTCGAAGTAGTCGTGGATGTGGATGAAGCGATGAGACCGAACTCATTCTGGATCATCTCTGTCGTGAGCGAAGGCTCGGTAACCTGCGCAACTACGGGAACAACGCCCGTGTATACGCCGCTCTCGAGAAGTGAAGTAACGTCTGTTACGGCTTCATCCAGGTTGATCTCGTAACCTCTGCTCGAATTCGTGTACTGGAAGACGCAAGCCTCGGGATCAAAGCCCGTGATCACTGCATCCTGAGCAACGGAAGTCGAATCTGAAAGTGTAGCCGTTACGATCTGACCTACGGATTCCGTGGACAGAGTGTAAGCGGAATTGAACTCTACGGGGTTATTCATCAGAGCCATGCGCTGATTATAAAGATCAACAAGACCCTGATCGTCCTCGTTGCCTGTGAGTCTTAAGTAGTTGTAGGCATTATCTACCACGCTGTCGAGTGTGGAAGTCAGGGGAAGAGGACTTAAATCGAGCGGATAGACCACGCCGTCAAGGTCGAGGCTTATATCAAGTGTGGGTTCTGCGGGCTGATTGGGTCTAAGAGTCGTCAAAGCCTGATCTCTGGTCATTCCGCTAACGTCAACTCCGTTGATGATGATGCCCGAAAGGAATGTATCGTTATCAAGCATCTCACGCAGCTTCTTCGCGGAAACCTTATCTGTAGTACCGTCTGAGAGGGTTATCTCATACTTGGGATCAAAAAATCCCTGCATATACATAAAGTAGCCTGCACCGCCAAGGATAGCGAGTACAAGAAGGAAAACAAGTAACTTCGTGCCGACAGGAGCCTTTCTTCTTCTCTTTGTCGGCTTAGAAGAAGCAGATCTGCCCGCGGGCTTCGAAGATTTTGACTTGGACGGAGCCTTTCCACCCTTGGCTCCGACTCTTACAGGAGCATTTCCGCCCTGAATATGTGAAGGTCTTACACCATTCTTCATCAACAAAGTTCCTCTTCCCTAAAAAAACTTTATAACTCATTTAATATACTTACCCCCTCGTCAAATTTCAAGGAGCTATTTATAAAGAAATAGAGTTTTTACCTGCTCAATTTTGTTACATTAGACTATATGCTATAATCTGTGCGTATGAGCAAGAATAAAGTCACACTGACTCATATAATGAAGATCATCTTTCTGTGCGGTCTCGTGGTCATGGTTAACTTCGCCTATATCACGAGCTTCTTTGTTATTTTCGGCCGCCAGATGGAGAACGTTGAATCAGGCGCCAACAACTACGACGCTTATGTTTTGCTCATGCCTGTCATCTCCCTTTCGAGCTTTGTGCTCGCCGACTTCCTGCAGATGGCGCGCTTTTTCCGTAAGAAAAACGTCGAAGTCGTGGCAGATTCCATCAAGTTCAGCTTTATCCAGACGCTCATAACGCTTTCCGCGAAGGACTTGACCGAGCTGCGTGCTTTCCCTAGATCGGTTATTGTGCTCAGCTTCGTAGTCCTCATGATCTACATCTTCATGTGGCAGATGATCTGCATGACGATAAGCCGCCGTGTCTTCGAGACGGGCTCGCTTGTCATCATCGGCTCCAATATCACCACAATGAACCAGGTCAAGGCGAAGATCTCACCTTCCCTGAAGAGCGTGGACCTCGACTTCTCGCGTCTTGTAAGGTATTCCGACAAGCGTGCGGTAAAGTCGGTTATCCGAAGCAACGTCGAGATCTTCCTGTGTCCCGACGTCCCCGAAGACGTCAAGTCGGACATCATCCTCGACTGCGCGCGTTACGACACCGTCGTTTATGTTGTTCCGCAGTTCTACGAGATCTCTCTTTATAAGTCGAAGATCATTTACTTGAATGACCTCATGGTAATGCTCATGGACAGAATGGGCCTTACCTTCGAGCAGAGGATGTTCAAGAGGATCCTGGATCTCGGTGTATCAATTGTTGCACTGATCCTCGCATCCCCCATCCTTCTCATCAGCGCGATCCTCATCAAGGCAGAAGACGGCGGACCCGTATTCTTCAAGCAGGAGCGCCTTACCATCAACAACAAGCCTTATCAGATCTATAAGCTGCGTACCATGAGAGTCGATGCCGAGTCCATGACGGGCGCGGTCATCTCAGGTAAGAACGATCCCCGTGTCACCAAGATCGGCCGTTTCCTTCGCCGCTCCAAGATCGACGAGATCCCTCAGTTCCTTAATGTTCTCATGGGCGAGATGAGCGTAGTAGGACCGAGATCCGAGCGTCCCGAGTTCGTAGCGACTTTCGAGAAGAAGATCCCCGGCTACTCACAGAGATTCGCGGTTAAGGCAGGTATCACGGGACTTGCACAGGTCGCAGGCAACTACGATACGACCGCTCAGGACAAGCTTCGTTACGATCTTCTGTACATCAAGAATTATTCCATCCTTCAGGATATCAAGATCATATTCCTGACTGTCCGTGCTATCTTTACTCCTCACCTTTATAACCAAAGCTTCGAGGAGAACCGCGAGACTGTCGTATCGACCGACTCCACTATCATCCCTCACGAGGAAGCTTAAGTGGTCAATCCCTACTCGGTGCTGATGTCCGTATACTCGGGCGAGAATGCGGTCAACCTTCGCGCATCCATAGAGAGCGTACTGGCATCGGAGTTTCTTCCTGCAGAATTCGTACTCGTAGTCGACGGTCCCGTCGATGATTCACTCGAGTCAGTTATCAATTCATTTCCTACGCTTAAAGTCGTGCGCCTGCCCGTTAATCAGGGACTCGGATCCGCGCTTAACGAAGGTCTGAAGCACGTGACTTACGACATCGTCGCCCGCATGGATTCCGATGACATCTGCATGCCTTCGCGTCTCGGCAAGGAGTTCGCCCGCATGAGCGAGGGGCTTGATATCGTAAGCTCTTCCATACTCGAGTTCGAGGGCGATATCTCTAATATAACAGGGCGCCGCGAGCTTCCTCTCACTCAGGATGAGATCATCGCTTTCTCGAAGAAGCGCAATCCGTTCAACCACCCTTCCGTTATGTTCCGCAAGGCTTCCGTGCTCGCGGCCGGCGGCTACGATTCGAACTTCCCTTACTTCGAAGATTACGATCTGTGGATAAGAATGCTCATGAACGGCGCGCGTGCGGCAAATATCGAAGAGCCGCTCCTGTACATGCGCACCAATGAAGGGATGTTCCTGCGCCGCGGCGGTCGCGAATACGGCAGGATAATGCTGTCATTCCATAAAGAGCTTATGGCGCGCGGATGGACGACACGCACGGATTATCTTACCGGCGCAGTCCCTCACTATCTTGTCTGCATTATGCCTGAATTTATCAGGAAGCTCGTCTACCGCAGGCTTCACTGAAAGCCTTTATCGTACCCTCGGCACAAGCCTTCCACGTAAACATGCGCGCATGCTCCTGCGCGGACTTTATCTTATCGCTGTCTTTGCTTGTTTCTAAAGCCGCTTTCAGCTGGCCTCTTATACTCTCGGCGCTGTCGGGATCCGCAAGGAAGCCATAGCCTTCCGCGATCTCCTTCATGGATGAGCGGTTCGACGTAACGCACGGCACGCCCGCCGCCATCGCCTCTGCGACCGGGATACCGAAGCCTTCATAGAGCGACACATACGCGAACGCACTCGCCCTCTTAAGAAGCGGGATCATGTCCTCGTCGTCCACAAAACCCGTGAAGATCACATTCTCCCTTAACTCGGGATCTTTATTTACCATGCTGAAGAGCTCATCGTAGAACCAGCCCTTCTTGCCCGTGATCACGAGCTTGTACTTATCTCTGGTCTCCTTCGGAAGAAGTCTGTAACCGGAGATCAAACCCTTAACGTTTTTTCGCGGCTCAAGTGTGCCGACATAGTAGATGTACTCGCCTGTGATTCTATACTTGGCTAATGTCACGTCGTCTGCGGGCGCGCCCTCGAAGAAGTCCTCCTTAACACCCATGTAAGTTACAGTGATGTCCTTGTTCTTCGGCTTACAGAACTTCGGAATGTCCTCCTTCGAGTTCTCCGAGATCGTTATGATCTTGTCTGTCGAGCGTGCCGAACGTTTGATATACCACTTGAAGATCTCGCGCTTCCAGCCGATGTAAAGCTCCGGGAACATGAAGTACGCCATGTCGTGGAAAGCATTCACGACCGCCATCTTATGATGCACGAACCTTACCGGGTACGGCATGGAGTAATTGGGGCAAAGAAGCACGTCGGCTTTTGCCTTCCGAAGTCGCCACGGGAACACCACCTGCTCCCAGATGATGCGCACCCACTGCTTGCGAAGCGTCTTGGAACTGCACGGGATGAACTTGAAGTTGTCCTTGTACACGCCGAAGCCGTCGAGGTCGTCGTCCTGCGCGAAAAGCAGATACTCATTCTCATCATCGACTTCCTGCAAACCTTTAAGCAGGCCGAGCATGTATCTTCCGATGCCGGTCTTACTCTTGGGTGTAGATGTCAGATCGAGAGCGATCCTCAAAGAAGGTCCTCTCTTCCGCTCTCCTTGAGAGCATCAACGATCTTCTTAACGTCCTGCGCCTTGTCCTTGTTGAGAACGAGGATCGCGTCCTTCGTGTTTACGATAACGATGTTGTCGAGTCCGACTGCAGCTACATACTTATCGCCCGCCGCATCGAAGATAACCGTATTCTTTGTTCCTTCGAATCTGTGGTTATTGCCGATAGCCTCACCCGCAGCGATGTTGCCGTCCTTATCGCCTGCGAAGACGTTATCGAGTGAATCCCATGAACCTACGTCGTTCCAGCCGAAGTCAGCGGGGATACAGTAAACACCTTCAGCGTGCTCCATGATGCCGTAGTCGACGGAGATCTTCTGAAGGTTCGGATAAGTATTCGTGATAGCCTCTGCTTCCCTGTCAGTTCTTAAGTCATCAAAGATATTCTCCATAGCCTCGTACATATCAGGCAAGAGCTTTCTAAAGTAATCAAGGATAACGCTTACCTTCCAGATAAACATACCGGAATTCCAGAGGTATCTTCCGGAGTTAACATACTCTGTTGCAGTAGCAAGATCGGGCTTCTCTACGAATCTTAAAAGATCGTAAACCTCAGTTCCTTCTGATGCCTTCTCCGAGTAATTGATATAGCCGTAGCCTGTCGAAGGGAAAGTCGGCTTAAGTCCTACCGTTACGATGCGGTCTGTCTTCTCAGCGGTGTCCATCGCGAGATTCAGTACGCGCTCGTACTCCTTGATATTACCGATGTGGTGGTCAGCCGGAAGCACTGCCATGATGGCATCGCCGTAAAGCTTCTTCAAAGTCATCGCCGCATAGATGATGCAGGGTGCCGTGTTTCTCTGAACGGGCTCGATCAGGATGTGGCTTCTGTCGACCTCGTCGAAAAGCACCTTGTCCATAAGTGCAGCCTGCTTCTCATTCGTAACGATGAAGGTATTCTCTCTGCCAATCACGCTGTCATAATGCTTGATGGTCTCATTGATCATAACGTCATCACCCGTAAGTTTTACCAACTGCTTAGGTGTCGTCATTCTTGATACCGGCCAGAATCTTGTTCCGCCGCCGCCTGCCATTATGACTGCCGCTCTTTGCATAGTCTGATACCTCTTTGCTTGTTTTTATTATGAATAATATAATATCACAACATGAGTGATTATAAGTTTCTCGTAGCGACCGATATGGACTATACTTTACTGCTTCCGGGACAGCCTGTCTCCGAGGCAAACAAGCGCGCAGTCGAAGCCGTTTATGAAGCCGGCGGATGTGTGACTCTTGCTACGGGCCGAACCTTCTATCTGACAGGTTCGTATGCGCGTGATCTCGGTATTAAGATCCCCCTTATCACATCTAACGGTGCTGCAATCTCCGATCCCGTCTTGTTCAAAGACGTGAAGTCCGTGGATTTCCCTGCTTCTGTGCTTGAGTCTCTGGTATCGTTGTTTATTCGCGAGAACGTCGATGCTACCGGGTATTCCTCCGACGGTCTGTACTTCTTCGAGAATTCATCACGACGCGGGTTTATCGCTGATTATAATGCTTCGGTGCCTGATGATATCAAGGTTGTTGAGCTTTCTGATCTTTCTCATTCATTCAATAAGTTCCTGCTGATCAGACCTTCTGAGACTGTTGTTTCAGTTATCAAGAGTATCCCCGGTCTTCAGGTCGTATCGTCAGCGAAGAACTTCTACGATGTTATGATGGCAGGCACCTCCAAAGGTCTGGCGCTTAAATTCATCGCCGAGTCGCTGGGCGTTAAGATGACCTTCGCATTGGGCGATTCTGAGAATGATCTGCCTTTACTTGAGGCCGCCGACTATTCAATCGCCATGAAAGACTCCTCAATCGAGCAGTTCGCCGACTATATCGCCCCGCGATGCGAAGATGACGGCTTCGCGAAGACCGTATACGACTATATCCTGCCTACTGCTCTTGAGCACATAGACTAATCCCTGCAACTTTTCTGATCAGCTGATCCCAGCCCTCGCAGATGGCGGACCAGGAGTAGTCGCGGTCGACATAAGCGACACCGTTATCGCCCATCGCGGCCACCTCAGCATCATGAGACAAAAGATAATTCACGCATCCCTCGAACTCGAGATAACCGGAATAATAAAGTCCCGCATTAGAGCGAAGAGCATGTCCCTTAAGAACTGGGCAATCCGCGGACACGAGCACGGGCTTGTTCATCTTCATCGCCTCAAGAACAACGATCGACAAACTCTCGAACTTCGAAGGAAGTACAAGGAACTTACACGCCGCAAGACCTGAGAACTTATCCTCCTCTGACACGAAGCCCAGCGAGATGATATCGTCGCGCTTGGGGATCTCGATAACGGGCTTACCCATCAGCACGAGCTTCAACTCTGAATTCGGATTTCTCTTCTTATACTCGATAAAATACTTGAACAGCTCGGGGCAGCACTTGTTCTCGTCGATACGCCCCATGTAGAGCATGAAGTCGGACAAACCGTACTTCTCGACAAATTTCGCAGCGTCGACGCCCGAAGGAATCTCGACTCCTACTCCGCCCTTGCCGCCGTTGTCGGGCTTACTCAAAGACACGGGGAACAGAGCATTTGTCAGTTCCTTCTCCTCTACCGTGTTGTAGTAGTAGGCAGCGGGCAGCGTAAACATATTCTCGAAGATCCCCAAGTGGATCGGAGTCTCCTCATGCGCGGTCGGGATGAAGATCGCCTTGTCGGCAACCTCGGGCAGACCGAAATAAGTCGTGTAGTAAAGGTAGCACACGAACACAAAAACATCGTACTCGTCGTGCAGCTCGCGAAGACGCTTCGGCAGAGCAGGGCAACAAGGTCCCTGACGCTCCATCCAGTCCTCTTCCTTCTCTTTTGACAGGGGCTGACGGGCCGCCGCGGCACCCAAAACCTTCTCGGAAAGTTTGTTGAACGAATATACGTCACGCTCCGCAACATTCGGTAAACGCTCGACTTTTACGCCGTTTAACATTGTTACACCGGGTTCGTACTCGTTTTTCCAGGACTGGTAATCGACCGCACACGTGGTGAGGCATGCGACCTCATATCCGGGCAACGCGCACAAATGTTCTGCCACCTCTCTGGTGTATGCTTCGGCGCCTCCGTTGACCTCGAGGCCGTATCTTTGTACTACGAAACAGACCTTCACTTCAGCGCCTCCCTGAACTCATTCAACTGCTGCATGAACATAGAAGAAACATTCTCATAAGTAAAATACTTGAGCCTCTCGTCCTGCTCGGCAAGGATCTTCTCCCTAAGCTCCTGATTAAACAGAGCCTCGTGCAGAGCCTGTCCCATGAGCGCGGGATCTTTCTTATCAAGCAGAATACCGGTCCCGCCCAAAGTCTCGGGCATGGCACAGGAATCAAATGCGATAATCGGAATCCTGAAATACATCGCCTCCAGAAGCGGCACACAGAAACCCTCGTGCTCACTAAGCTGCACGAAAGCATCGGCCGAACGGTAATAAGCCAGGATCTGCGGGAATGTGATATGACCCGTGAACACGATATCATCGAGTCCGAGTTTCTTCGCATACAATCTCAAGCGTGCAGTATATTTCTCCATGCCCTGCGTGGAGCCGGCGAGGATAAGGCGCACGGGCTCCTTGTACATCTGACGGTAAGCATAGAGCATCGTCATAATGTCCTCGGGCTTCTTGTTCGGAACGATACGTCCTACGAACAGGATATTCTTAACTTCGTGGTTATTATCAGCAGCGGGACCGCCCATCTGCTCGAGCAAAGCGGCATCGGGAGCCTTCGCATAATCTTCGAACGGCACCAGGATCGGGCACACCTTCATCGGACACTTGTAACCGTAGCCCAGAAGCTGGTGCATATTAAACGACGAATCGTTTATACCGGCATCGAACGTATCCTTCAAAGAGATCGCTTCATCAATACCCTGAGAACACAATTTCGCTGCGGCACCCGAGTAAGGCACGAAGAAATCCGGCGGTGTCATGTTGTGGTAGATCACGATCTTCTTGCACGGCAAGTCCTTGATCTTCTCGTTAAGCACGGTGCCCGTGGAAAGATGATAGAGCATGAGGTCGCCCTTCCTGATCTTCGGCAGCACGTGATAAGGCTTGATCGTCTTGCTTATGAACTTCGGATCCAGGTGCTCGGCGTAGATCACGGATTTGATGCCGTTCGCCTTGAGAAGCTTCTGGATCGCGAGAGTGTCGTTACTTACGGCATCTCCGCGGGACAGCGTTGTTAAGACCTGGAAGATCCTCATGAGAGCTCATCCAGTCTGTCCTGAAGGACGTTAATACGTGCGAAAAGATCCTGCTTGATCTTCTCCTGCTCGCGGAACTCCTTAAGTACCGTAAGCATCTTGTCGTTGATATCATTCTGCGCGTAAACGCAGGGGTTGTAGTAGAAGCCGTAGAACATGCCGCCGAGCTTCTTCGCCAGAGACGTATACTGCGGAACTACCTTCTTATTCTCTTCGATATAGGCGAGCTCGCGCGTGACGGAGTCTTCCATCGACAGTCCCATCAGGACCGAGATGTCGTTAAAATCAACGGGAAGCTTAACCGTGCCTTCGAGGCCGTCAGCCTTTACCTTGGAAGCAAAGAGCTCTCGTGCATTCATGCCGTCACTCATGCCTTCTTCTCCAGCGCGTCGACCTTAGCCTCAAGTGAAGTCAGAGTCTTCTGCAGATCTTCGATCTCGTTCTTCTGATTCTTCACGGCCTCGCAGACCATGTAGTAGTGGTAATTAAGCTTGTTCTGCTGGGCAACGATTGGCAGCACGAAGAACGAACCCGCCTTGCGAATACACTTCTTGAAGAATCGCTTGAGCTTATTGCCCTCGAGCATCTGGTATGCCGTAACTTCGTAGTTGTATGCAAGATAGCGGACAGCCTCGTCAAGAGTCGAAGCGGATGCGCCGGAAGAAGTATCCTGGAAAGACAGCGGGATCCTGTCTGCCCCACTCTCCTTAATATTCGCGCGGATCTCCTCCATTATCTTCGTAACATCGATGCCGTTAGTCTCGCTCATATTCGCCTCTTAATCCTGAGCCTTGTGCTCGCCGTATTCCCAGTCGTGCTCCATGAAGAAGCCGCCGACGTCAGGTGTCTTTCTGTAAGTATCAATCTTAAGCGCGTCCTTCCAGTAATCCACCGGCACGCCGTCGCCGTACTCGATCGAGAAACTTACCGTGTACTGGTCGGGCATCAGAGGGATCTTCCTCATGATTATCGTGAACTCGCCGTCCTCGTCGATGTCGAAGTTCGGCTTGCCGTCGATCCTCGTGTTGGTGCCGTAGAGGTTCTCGCCTGAATTTCTGAAGAAGCCTATGCCGAAGACCGCGTCCTTGATGGGCTTTTCGACATGGTAGTGCACCTTGAAGTACACGTCAGACCCGACCTCGAAAAGTCTCTTGCCAACGCCGTCAGGGCCTGATGCCGTGATGCTCGTGATCTTGACTTCACCCGAACCCCAGCGGTACTGTCCGCCGTTAGCTTCGACCGCAGCCTGCTGCTCGGGGATCATGGAGAGCTTCAGGTTCTCCTTATAGCGGCGCTCCTGCATGTAAGCGACATACTCGGGAGGGATATCCAGAGCCTTGCCGCCTGCAGCCTGACGCTGCTCGTTCATGAAGTCGAGGTATTCGGAATGAACCGCCAGAGGCGTGCCGTCAGCCTTGATGACGCCCTCGTTGATCCAGATGGATCTGTCGCATATATTCTCGATCTGGGACAGGGAATGCGATACGATAACGATCGTCGTTCCCTTCTCCTTGATCTCCTGCAATTTACTGAAGCACTTCGCCTGGAAGTTCGCGTCACCTACCGCGAGGATCTCGTCGATGAGAAGAACATCAGCGTCAACGTTGATCGCGACGGAGAACGCAAGTCTCATGTACATACCCGAAGAGTATGTGCGGACAGGGTTATCGATAAAGCCGTGAAGCTCGGAGAAATCAATGATAGTCTGAAGTCTCGCCTCGATCTCTTCTCTTGTAAGGCCGAAGATCGATGCGTTGATATAGATGTTCTCACGTCCGGACATGTCGGGATGGAAGCCCGCGCCGAGCTCGAGAAGCGAAGATACTCTTCCTGCTATCTCCACCGAACCGCTGTCGGGGTAAAGGATGCCGGAGATAAGCTTAAGCAGAGTCGACTTACCGCAGCCGTTGTGACCGATAAGACCTACCGCCTCGCCCTTTTTAATATCGAAGGAAACGTCATTAAGAACCGTACGAACCTCATGCTTATTACGGTTACGGAAAAGGATGACCTCCTTGAGCGAACGGCCCTTGTCGTAGTAGACCTTGAACTTCTTGGTAAGATTCGAGACGCGGATGGCTACATTATCTTCCATATTACAGCTCCTCCGCAAATCTTCTCTGGAGCTTGCCGAAGATCAACACACCCAGAAGGATTGTGATAAGTCCGATACCCGCCGCCAGAAGCAGCGTAGTAAGATCGGGCGTCTTGCCGTAATAAAGAACATCACGGTAAGCATTGACTACCGGCGTTACCGGATTAAGTCTGTAAAGCGACAGATACTTCTCGGGAACCATCGTCTCGGGATAGCAGATAGGCGTCGCATAAAGCCATGCCATAGCGACGATCGCGAGGATGTGCTCTAAGTCACGGAAGTAAACCGTAAGCGACGATGAGATGAGAGCGATACCGAGCGCCATCATATACTCGACGAGCATAATGACCGGCAGGCACAGTATGCCTCCGACGGTGAGCTTAACGCCCGACACGACGGATACGATGATAACTACGATAAACGACAGCAGCATGTTAACAAACTGCGATGTGACGAATGAGATGGGGATTATCTCCCTCGGAAACCTTATTTTCTTGATCAGGTCCTTCTGCGCGATTATGCACGTGGATCCGCCCGTGATCGCAGCCGAGAAGAACAGCCACGGTATAAGACCTACGAAAAGGTAAAGGTAGAACTTCTCCACTCCCGCTCTCATGATGATCGAGAAGACCATGTTATACACGAGAAGCTGAAGCAAAGGATTTACAAATGTCCACATAAAGCCGAGGACAGAGCCCTTGTACTTGCCTCTAAGGTCTCTCTTAACAAGGCTGTATACCATCAGCCTGTATTCATAGATTTCTTTAAGCTTATTCATTCTTGAGATAATACTCGAACATTCCCTTTAAAGTATCGAAAATGGAATACTCAGGCTCCCAGCCGAGCTTCTCCCTAATAAGCGAATTGTCGCACAGAACGATCGGTGTATCGATCGGACGGAACCTTTCCTGATCTACGACCACCTTGACCTCAGTCTTACACAGACTGACGATATAATCGAGCATCTCGTCGAGCCCGTAAGCCTTGCCTGATCCGACATTATAGATAACGCGGTCATCGGGACTCTCGAGAATCATTCTGTATGCGCGTACGATATCGCGGACATCGGAGAAATCTCTCTTTGCCGTAAGATTACCGACACGGATCTCGCCGGGGATACCCGAAGCTTCGAGGTCAGCCGCCTGCTTGCAGAATGAAGGCAGAACGAATGAATCTCTCTGTCCGATACCCGTGTGATTGAAAGGTCTTACATAGTGGATCTTAAGTCCGTAACGCGCTCTGTAGCACTCTACGAACTGCTCCTGAGTCATCTTGGAGATGCCGTAAGGATTGTTGCCGCAAAGAGGATCATTCTCGTTGATCGCGCCGTCCTTCTGGCTGTACTCTTCGGAAGATCCGATGAACAGGATCTGCGCATCACGGGCATGCTTGCCAGCTGCCTCAAGGATATTAAGAGCGCCCACTACATTGACCTGTATGGTCGTCTGCGGGATCTTCCAGGAAGCACCGACGGATGAGATAGCCGCGAGGTTAACGATCGCATCAGGCTTGATCTTCTCTACAAGATCCGCCACGAAATCGGCATTGAGAAGGTCGCCTTCATGATACGCGACTCCCTCAAGACCGCACGAAGGCATGATATCGCTTCCTGCGACTTCATACCCGTGTGCCTTAAGTTCTTCGGTAAGATAACGACCTACGAAGCCTCCGATACCAAAGATAAGTGCTTTCATCAGATGAGTCCGGCTTCCTTCTTGGCAAGCTGGAGGTCGTGCTCAGCCATGATTCGGCACAGCTCCTCGTAGGATGTCTTCTGAGGATTCCAGCCGAGCTTTGTCTTAGCCTTTGTAGGATCGCCCCAGAGGTTAACAACGTCTGTAGGTCTGAACCACTGAGGGTTAACGCATACGAGCATCTTGCCCGTCTTCTTGTCGTAGCCCTTCTCGTCGAGACCCTCGCCCTTCCACTCAAGCTCGATGCCGTCGTTGGCGAAAGCGAGTGTTGTGAACTCACGAACTGTGTGCTGAAAACCTGTAGCGATTACGTAATCGTCAGGCTCGTCCTGCTGGAGGATAAGCCACATGCACTCTACGTAGTCCTTAGCGTAACCCCAGTCACGGAGTGAATCGAGGTTACCGAGCTCGAGGTGATCCTGAAGTCCGCATGCGATACGACCTGCGGCTCTTGTGATCTTTCTTGTAACGAATGTCTCGCCACGTCTTTCAGACTCGTGGTTAAAGAGAATTCCGTTAGCGCAGAACATTCCGTAAGCCTCTCTGTACTCCTTCATCATCCAGAAGCCGTACTGCTTAGCTACAGCGTAAGGTGAGAAAGGATGGAAAGGTGTGTTCTCGTTCTGAGGGCACTCCTCAACCTTGCCGTAAAGCTCGGAAGTGGAGGCCTGATAGATTCTTGTCTTCTTCTCGAGACCCATGATGTGTACTGCCTCGAGGATACGGAGAACGCCGATAGCGTCAACTTCGCCTGTGTACTCGGCAGCTTCGAAGCTTACGCCTACGTGAGACTGAGCTGCGAGGTTATAGATCTCATCGGGCTCGATGTCCTTAACTGCTCTTAAGATACTTGATGAATCGGAGAGGTCACCCTCATGAAGAATGATGGAATTCGCATCGATAAGGTGCTGAATTCTCTCTGTTGTAACTACAGATGCTCTTCTGATAAGTCCGTGTACCTCGTAGCCCTTCTCGAGAAGGAACTCTGCAAGATAAGAACCGTCCTGACCTGTGATACCTGTGATTAATGCTTTCTTCATGATAATTCCTCTCCTAGTGGTTGTTATTAGATTCTTAACTTATTGATTATAACATATACGCGTGTTTAATAGCACACCGTGCTGCTTCTGCCGCATTATCCCATGTATATGAGCATGCGTGGGCGCGAAGCTGATCTTTGCGAGCCTGATCCGCGGGGTACATGAGCTTGTCCTCGATCGCCTGTGCGAACAGGTTGACGTCCTTGGGCGGGATCAGCGGCAGCAGGCCGTTCCCGATCTCGACGAGACTCGAACTTTCTGATACTACACAATCGGTGCCGCATGCCATCGCCTCGGTAACGGGCATTCCGAAGCCCTCGTAGATACTTGGGAAAACAAACACGGAAGCATTGCGCAGAAGATCGCGCTTCGTCTCATTGTCGACGTAACCCGTTCTTATGATGCGGTCCTTATAAAGGCTCTCACCTATCGCGCGCTCCGTCTCCTCGGGCTGCCAGCCCTTGCCGCCCGCAAGTACGAGCTTGACCTGCGGGAACTTGTCCGCGATGATCCCGAATGCCTCGACGAGCGTCTTGATGTTTTTTCTGGGCTCGAGCGTGCCGACATAAAGTATGTACGGTCCGTCGATGTTAAACTTCTTGTCCGCGCCCGTGGTAAAGCCCTCGCCGGGAGTATAGAAGTCTGTATCAACACCGCAGCACCCTACGAAAATAATCTCTTCGGGAACCCCCAATACATCCATGATCTCGCGCTTAGAGAACTCCGAGATCGTAAGCACCGAAGACGCACGCGAAGCCGAATCCTGCAGGTGTCCCTGAAGAAGTCTTCTGTTCCTCGCATCCATGGTCTCAGGGAATCTTTCAGAGACCAGATCGTAGATCGTGATGACGTTCTTACCCTTAAGTCCGCCGGGAGTTAAGTAATTAAAGAACACCGTAAGATCCGCCTTGGATCTCGTAAGGGTGCTGTAAGGCAGGATCTTCCCTGCACTGCCCATCCTTATATACGCAGAAAGCGGGAGCGATCTGACAATATGCAGATCGTTCCCGCCCAATTCCATTTTAAGATTCTCTTCCAAAATCCCTCGGACGCCGTTACGTCCGAGGAAATCAAAAGCATGTAACTCGGTATCTTTATCTATCAGCCTGCGCGCGACCTCGGCCGTGTAATTACCTATGCCGGTAAGTCCTCTTACCGCGATGGGCTGCAGATTAAAAGCGAGCATATTATCCGAGCTTGTTCTCTACGAATGCGCTCATCTGGCCCTTGATAGACTCAAGTCTGTCAGCAGCTGTCTTCTCGTCCTTATCGTATACGCCGAAATAGATCTTAAGCTTAGGCTCTGTGCCTGAAGGTCTCGCGCATGCCCAGTCGAGTCCCTTGTCGCCGCCAAGCTCATAGAGAAGTACGTTGGACTTGGGAAGTGTGAGTTCGGAAGTCTTAACAGTTCCTTCAGAGAAGTCGTATCTTATGCCCTTCTGGTAGTCTCTTACTGCAACGGGCTTAGGACCGCCTATAAGCTTAGCTGCATCCTCTGCTGTCTTACAAGCTTCGAGCTCTGCTCTCATGGAAGCCATGCCGTTTCTGATCTTCTCGAGACCTTCCTTGCCCTCACGTGTGAAGGATACAGCCTGCTCGAAGCCGTAGCCGTACTTGTTGTAGATCCTGTAAAGTCTGTCGATAAGTGTCTCGCCCATATCCTGTGACTGGCAAGCCATTCCGCAGACAAGCATTGCTGCTACAACTGCGTCCTTGTCTCTTACCGATGTGCCGGAGAGGTAGCCGTAGCTCTCCTCGAATCCGAACTGGAAGTGCTTATTGCCGAACTCGTCGTCAACCTTGATCCTCTCGCCTATGTACTTGAAGCCTGTGAGTGTCTCCTGAAGCTCTACGCCGTAAGCCTCGCATACAGCCTTGCAAAGCTTTGTGGAAACGATCGTTGTACAAGCAAATGAGTTGTCCTCGAGTGTTCCGAGCTTCTTCTTGGAATCGAGAATGTAGTCGAGGAGCATGAGACCTACCTGGTTACCTGTAAGAGCCTTGTACTCGCCGTCCTTTGTTCTTACTGCGATTCCGAGTCTGTCGGAGTCAGGATCTGTACCGAATACGAGATCAGCTCCGACCTTCTTTGCAAGCTCGATACCCATGGAAAGAGCAGCGGGGTCCTCAGGGTTAGGTGTCTTAACTGTAGGGAAAGCGCCGTCAGGCAATTCCTGCTGGGGTACAACATAAACGTTGTTAAGTCCGATGGACTTGAGAATACGTCTTACGGGCTTGTTTCCGGAGCCGTGCAGAGGTGTGTAAACGACTGAGATGTTTGCCTGTCTCTTGATAGCCTCAGCGTCGATTACGAGCTCCTTCAGCATATCTGTATAAGCGATATCGACCTCAGGTCCGAATCTCTTGATAGTTCCTGCTGCGAGAGCCTCGTCGAAGTCAGCCATCTTGGTTGTTCTAACATCAGCGTATTTTTCCATGTTCTGAAGGATAGCTGCTGCAGCTGCCTCCGTAACCTGACCGCCGTCCTCACCGTATACCTTGTAGCCGTTGTACTTCGGCGGGTTGTGTGAAGCCGTGATCATGACGCCTGCGAAGGCATTGAAGTATCTTACCGAGAATGAGCACATAGGTACCGGACGAAGCTCATCAGTAAGATAAACTCTAATTCCTGCATTCGCGAATACCTGAGCTGCAACCTGAGCGAACTCGGGAGAGAAATGTCTTGAATCGTGGCAGATAACTACGCCTCTCTCCTTAGCCTCTTCACCGTTAGATACGATGTAATCTGCAAGACCTGCGGAAGCCTTTGCTACAGTGTATGCATTGATTCTGTTGGTACCTGCACCGATGATGCCTCTGAGGCCTCCTGTACCGAACTCGAGATCCTTATAGAATCTGTCCTCGATCTCTGTGCTGTTATCAGCAATGGCGAGAAGCTCGTTTCTTGTAGTCTCGTCAAAGAAAGGGTCTGTGCTCCAAATCTTGTAGATATCAGCTGCGCTCATATGAATCTCCTTATTTTTAAAATAGATTTTCCGCGGTTATTATATCGTAAAAGTCGTTAAATTATCTTTTATTTTTGCCGTCGATGACCGAAAGTGCCGCAAGGCCTATGATTCCGACGATTGACAGGACCGCACCCGCTTTAACTCCGGGAGGCGCGTACTGCAGGCGCACGTCATGGTGACCGGGAGCAACATCAAGCGCGATCAGAGCCTCCTGATAAGGCTTGATCTCGATCTTCACGCCGTCAACATAAGCCGTCCAGCCGTCCTCATAAGGGATGGTAGTCAGGATCATGTCGCCCGCATCAACGTCAGCCGTGAATGTGATGTATCCGTCGTCAGCCTCGGTGATCTGCGTGGAATCCGTGTTGACCTGCGCGAACTGCGTCTCGAACGCAGCTGTATCGAAGTAAGCGAAATTGATCTGCATATAGGTAAATGTATCGTGATCAGCCATGATCGTGAACTGAACCTTCTCGCCGGGCTCGTAAGAACCGAGTCTCAAGATGGTCGAATAGTTTGTAGCCGGTGAGAAATAACCGATAAGATCTCCGTCGAGATAAACCTCGCAGCCGCTGTTAATTCTCGGGACACTGATATTGGCATAGAGCTCATCTTCGCGGTCGACCGTGACCTCATAATCGAGGATGATCGGCAGCTTACTGTTGCTCCTGTAAACATCGATCTGGTTGTTGTAGTAATCAGAGACAATCTCCTGACCGAGATCGTCGGGATCGAATACTGCCGACGACTCCTCTTCACTTGAGATGCTCTCCTCGGGATCCGTTTCATCAGACTGATAGTCGCCGATATTGATCGCTTCACCGTTAAGCATCTCGAACTCGATATCACTCTCATCAACGGATACGAAGAAGTCCTCTGTAAATGTCGGGAACAGCGATCTGTACCAGTCATTCTGGAAGTCGAAATAATTCTTTTCTTCAGTCGCAGTCTCGAGCGAATAGAAGTCGAAGTCCCTTGCGGATTCATCCGCCGTGAATACAAGCGGCAGCACTGTTCTTGCGGTATAGAACGAGAGGTTGTCGTCGCTTGTGATGTAATTCATTCCCCTGTAACTGTCGTCTGTCGAATACAAAGTTCCGATCGAGAAGAACGTATCAATGGACGGCGCCGAATAGCCGTGACCTGCAGCGAAATAGTTATAGTTAACATTGCATCCCAATTGCTTCAGGAATCTGCCGAATGCCTTATTCGAATTAGAGTTGAACAAAGAGATTCCCCTGTAACCTGCAAGCTGCTCGGAACCGCCTACTCCGACATCATCGATCGCTCTTATATTGTCGTACTCACTTCTGAATCCGGTGCCGAGATTTTCGGAAGCGATAACACAGTCTTCGAACGAGAGTACCGCATCGACATATTCCTTACCTTTAGAGGTAAATACCGAGAGAGTTGCGGTTCCCGAAGACAGCATCGGAGATAAGAAAGTGACTTCATATACAGTGAGCACGACAAGAATAACAGGGATGATCTTGCCCATATCCTTGAGCTGACCTTTCCAGTCTTCCTTCTTGAGTCCGAGCAGAAGAAGGATGATCGCCGGAATCATAATCAGGTTCGCGAGGAACACCTTACCCTCACTCTTCATCGCGCCGAAGCTCTGCGCCATGAGAAGCAGGACTGCAAGTATTCCGGCAGCCTTGAGGATCTCGGTGTACGTGACTTTCTTTAAGTTCTCGAACACCGTATATGAGACGGTCAGGAACAGCGGGATAAAGCAAAATGCTTCTCTGTGCCAGAACCAATTCGGCTTATCAAATACCTGCCATGCGACATCAAGGAAATCGATGCAGAGTGTGGCGTAAATCAGGATGAAGCAGACCGCATAAAATGTTTTCGCTTTGCCTGTAAAAGCTTTGCTTACGAAGTAAACCGTGCACAGGATCGTGACGAGAAGCGACACGAATATCAGCGGCATATTATTGATGAGAATGTCGCTGAACTCGCCGGGATAACCCATGAAGATGCGGTCGAGGAAGCTCGTGAAAGTGAATCCTATGTAAGACGCTTCGCCGCTGCTGTGCGTGGGATCGCCGTTACGGATCGTATCGAGACCGACGGGCAACAGTATGATGCACAGCGTCAACCCCGTGAAGACCGCTCTTAAGACGAATCTTCCGATCATTGTAAGAGGCTTGGTTTTCTTGCTGAACATGCCGAGAAGATACATTCTCGACAGCAGGTAGATGAACGAGTAGATGCCCGCCATGTAAGCGATGTAGTAGTTCGCGAGGAACAGGAAGAACAGGACGACCGTGATGCCGGTAAGCTTGCCCTTACTGCCCGCTTTGACGTAACGCTCGATAAGCAACAGAAGCAGCGGCAGCAGCATATAACCGTCGAGCCACATGATGTGGAACAGGAACAGCATCGTGTATGAACTGAACGCATACATGATGCCCCACAGGATAGGCCAGCGTGTGCCCTTCTTCTCTGCTCTTTCCTCGATGAATGCCGTCATGAAAGCTGATGCAAGAGAGACCTTGAGTCCCATCAGCAGCATAACAAATTCGTTCACCTGATACGCGTCGAAAAACAGTACCAGCAGATTAAACGGACTTGCAAGATAATAACCGAACGTACCCGCCATTCCTTTACCTGCACCGAGCAGGAACGAATAGCCGAAATCAGAGAAGAAACGGGCGAAGTTCAGGTTGATTAATTTGTCTTTAAGCAGGAAAAGATACGGCGCATACTGAGCCTCGAGGTCCGATACGAGAACCGTGTAGTCGCCGACCGGATACTTCTGTGCGAACAGAAGCATACAGATAAAGCACATCGCAGTGGCAAGAAAAGCACATGCAGGATGCTTGGCTTTCTCTTTCCATGAGTTACCGTTTAATCTTAGTGATGAACGTTTAAGCGTTTGCTCTTCTTTCATGCTCTTTACCTTCACTTCGCCAAGTATTTAAAGAATATCGTGTCTTCATAGTTATAGACGTAGAACTGAGTCTGTACCATTTCGAGCTGGTCTTCGTGATTGATGTTGCCGAACGAGTCGATATCGTGTGTGCAGTCGTCTTCGAGATGACCCTTGTTGACCTTGATCTCGTATGTCATGACGGCACTCGTGATCATGAGGTTGATCGGGACGTATGCCGCGACGATCAAAGCAAGAACCGCAAGACGAGTCTTGAGCACGAAGCCCTTATCGTTCAGGCAGCGATGGAAGTTATCCGTAACGAACAGCGATGCATAGATTCCGATAAGGAACATCGGAGCCATCGAACCTCTCATGATAAAGTCGTTCGCGATCGTGATCTTGTATACCGGCATGATAAGAAGCGTCGCGATGGAAGTCCAGAACAGAGGATCCTTCTTGTGTCTTTTGAAAAGGATCAGCGCCCAAATGCCGAACTCGAATACTGCGTACTTGATGTAGTCGATGATGAGTTCTGTTGTTGAATCATAGAATTTCCAGATAAGTCCGTTGCCCGATGTCGCCTGCGAGTTCGCAGTGAAGTATGTCGCGAATACTATGATGAATACCACGGGAGCGATGAGATTGCCGGGGGTAAGCAGATCTGTAATGATCGTCTTCCTGTTCTCCTTTGTCTTGTTCATGAGAAGTCTGCACAGACAAAGAGGCGCGAATCCGATCGCCGCCCACGGTGAGTAGCAGAACATGAGCGATCCGAGAAGACCGACACAGCTGCCGCTTACGCAAAGCATGAGCAACATCGTGATGAGCCAGCCAGGAATGCTCTGGTTAAAGACATTCATGATCTGATAGAAATTGCCGTGTATGTGAAGGTGGATATTCCAGCCCTCCCAGGTACTCGGTATGTTAAGAAAATCGTTGATATATCCCGGGATCACGTCGAAGCCCGAGAAGAACATGATCGCGATGAACATAGTCTTGGAGGCTTTCTTATAAAGGAAGCTTCCGCCGAGCGATACGAGAAAAAGTCCGATACCGGACCAGATGAACAATGCGACTCTTGCGACTGCGAGGTTTGTCAGTTTACCGATAACCGCTGGAACCATCCAGAATACGAAGTAATATGCGAAAGCTACCTTACCCTCGCCTAACTGTGCAGCTACGATCGGGTTCTCCTGAGTGGAGAAGTCGAAGATGACCGGCCACTTGTAGTTAATGAGGTCATTTAAGATCGCATATCTGACGCGGTGGTCGATCGTGGTCCAGCTGTATTCGGAGACGCCTCCGAGGAAGAGGAATATGATTATCAGCGGAATGACTACCGCGAAGTATGAGGGCTTGAGTGTGATCTTGTCTGTGTGATCGCCTGTTTTCTCTTTGTTAAATCGCTTTATCGCGAAGACCACTGCGGTGATCGTCAATGCGCTGAACAACAATGCCCACACGATCTTCAAGTAACCGAAGAAAAAGATAACGATCGGCAAAGTCAGATAAATCAGGGAAGCCGTAAAGAAGTTTCCCCTAGTTATCGTGACCTCGGCTTCTTTAAGCTTAGGTCCGGTCGTCAGTGTATCTGCAGTCCTCATGTGTGCTATTATAATACAAACTGCTTATTTATATTAGTAGGCGGGTTAAGTATTCAGCCCCTTGGAGGATCGTATGCTCGTAAGTCTGATCGTTCCCTGTTACAACGAAGAAGAGGCACTGCCTTTCCTTTACAACGCACTGTGCGATGTCCGTAAGGAAGTAACTGATCATACATTTGAATTCATATTCGTTAATGACGGCAGCCGTGACAAGACTTCTTCGGTCATCAAAGGCTTTGCCGAGAATGATCCCGACGTTAAGTATATTATCTTCTCAAGAAACTTCGGTAAGGAAGCCGCGATGTATGCGGGACTCGAGAAATCCTCCGGTGATCTGGTCGCCATCATGGATGCCGATATGCAGGATCCGCCTTCCCTTATTCCCTCAATGATCCGTTCTATCGAGAATGACGAAGCGGACATAATCGCTTCACGCCGTGTAACCCGCGAAGGTGAACCAAAGATTCGTTCATTCTTCGCCCGAATGTTCTATAAGCTTATCAACAGCATGGTAGAAGTCGAGATTGCCGACGGTGCAAGAGACTTCCGTCTCATGAAGCGTCAGGTAGTCGACGCGATCCTCGATCTTAACGAACGCCAGAGATTCTCGAAGGGTATCTTCGCCTGGGTCGGCTTCAGAACCAAGTGGATCGAGTATGTTAATACAGAAAGAGTCGCCGGCGAGACCAAGTGGAGCTTCTGGAAGCTGTTTAAGTATGCGATCGACGGTATCGTCGCATTCACAACCGCCCCGTTAAGACTTGCCACTTACTTAGGCTTCGGATTTGCAGGATTAGGATTCTTCTATCTCATCTACTACTTCGTCCGTGCGATCATCCTTCGCATCTATAACGAAGTTCCGGGTTATCCGTCACTGTTGTGCTTTATCCTGTTCATCGGCGGCCTGACTCTCATGTCCCTGGGCGTCCTGGGTGAATACATCGGCCGCACCTTCATCGAAGTAAAGCGTCGCCCGCTGTATATCAAGGCTGAAGAGTCGAAAGAATAGCTTGCTCGCTCGGGTCCTCCGCCCTTAGCTTGTGCGGAAGTCGCTTCGCAATGCTATTCTTTCTCCACTTTTCATCCGATTGCCTGAAAGTGTGCCCAACAACGCTTGACTAGGCACAGTTTGAGGCAAAAACAGCCTTATTTGCCTGAATGTGTGCCCGTAACACTACATTCGGGCACATTCTCAGGCAATCACCCGCCACATCACAGATCAGGTCTTACGGAAAACATACATTTTGGCAAGAGCATCAAGCATTACGCCGATTATTCGCTTGGCAGATATCTCATCCGGACGATATGATTCATCTCCGGTAATAAATATTATGTCGCGGTTAAGATACAGACCGTTATTAGTGTAATTCGCGAACTTCTCAGCATTACTCTGAACATATGACAGATTCCCCATTCCGCCTATTGCTTCCAGAAAGCTACAGCGGTTGAACTCCGGGAAATCCATTGAGAAATCCGGACTCATGTCCTTCTTGCCTAATCTGAAGCAGACTTCGTATTTGTAGTCGATACCCAGATTCTCGAGCACTTGAGCAACATCGGATTCAAAAAACGATCTCATGATCATTCCGTTATGAATGATCTTACGGTCTTTCGGGTACGAATTGTTGTCTTCTTTAAGAGATTCATAGAACT
>JAGAXM010000014.1 GCA_017940895.1 Clostridiales bacterium
ATACTTCATATGTGACCTCCATTTGTATGCGGTAACTCCCATCACCACATGTTTTTTCTAACGATTTGTAGTATATGGGTAAATCCACGAACCTACAAATCGGGGGTCATTACATATTGTCTAGCTGGGCGGGTGTGTTCATGATGTATCAGAAGATGATGACGTTCGGACAGTATAAGATACGTCGTTGGTAAGGTATGAATAAGTTTATTAAGGATCCAATAGATATCGAAAGTGTGATTAGTGATCCTGATATCGCACTTATTAGTGATAAGACAGAGTCGAGGGCAGAGCTTGTCAGGTCTTTTGGTAAGTATCTGAAGCTTACGAGACGGGACAAGAGATTCTCCGATTACTATTCCGAACAGATATACGGGTGTACTGTTCCGAGTATGTTCTTCGCATTGAACGAGAGCTTTAAGGTTGATGTAAAGAGCTTGATCAAGTCCGATGATACTATACTGGTATCGGAGCCCGATATCTATTACAACAAGGATGCCTTTGATTCGGGGAGGATAAATCTGTGCTTTGTTATAGGCTACTCGGGTTCGGGTAAGTCTGTTCTTACCAGAGAGTACATAGGTTCCGATATAGAGAGGGTCGAGCTTGACGATATTGTATGCGTTAAGGATCACTACAGTATCGAAGGACTTCGACGTGAGAGCATGATGCTTTATTCCTTCTTTACGGGAGCGGGGTCCAAATACTATATCTCGAGACAGGAACGCAATCTTTTTGAAGAGCATGACAAAGTCTTTGTCGACTTCATAGAATATGCGTGTGAGTATGCGGCCTCGCATAAGGATCGCAAGTTTATCCTTGAAGGGATATGGACCTATCTGTTCTTTGGAGATCCGTCTTTGTTTGACGATTATGCCGTTTTTATAAAGGGTACTTCATTGATTAAATCGAAGCTGCGCCGCCTGAGACGTGAATCCTCAGGAGGTGTCGGAGGGACGTGGAACAGGATACTTGAGTTCGGGATCTACATGACCGACTCTCTTCTTCACGACAGCAATGTTGATAAGTGGCGGCATCATTTCGAGAAGAAGACGGATGTCGTTTTCAAGACGGAGGAGAGCCGGATAAGTATCCTTCGCGAGAGTGTAATGAATCAGATTAGTGTGATCAACTCGTGCTTTGTTCGCGGAGACGATGAAGGCATACGGAACCTGATGGAGTCTGTGTCTTCTGAGGATTCGCCTCAGGCTCGGTTTGTTATCGATGAATGTAAAAGAGCTTTGGAAGATTTGAAGCAGGTGTAGGATAGAGTTTATGTCGCAGTCGGAAAGTAACAATTCACCTCTCGGGATGAGGATAGGCGAGAGCGTATTTTGTATAGGGTATCTGGTTTTTGCACTTGTTGCCGGCATTGTTATGCTGTCTCGTTACGACGGAAATCAGTACATGCTCTATGCGGGGATAATGGTGCTCGTGCTCTGCTTCGGCGATTCGTTCCATCTTGTACCGCGTATTATCCGTAATGTTCGCGGACCGTCTTCCCGTTCTTCGTTTTATCTTGGTCTAGGCAATCTTGTGTCGTCGATCACCATGACTCTTTTTTATGTGCTGATGTTTTATGTCGTATGCTACATGAACGGTATGCATGATGTCGGCACGGCGGATTATGCGGTGATGGTGCTCCTCGACATCCTTGCTGTTGTACGCATCGGGTTGTGCCTTGTTCCTTCTAACCGATGGTTTGACGGTGTGGGAGATTTGAAGTGGGCGATTATTCGTAATGTGCCGTTCGTTATTATGGGTATCCTTATGGTAGGATGGCTTCTTTACAGGAGCATCGTTTACGGCTGGGGGATGTATCTTCTTTCCGTACTGATTATTCTAAGCTTCGGTTTTTATATTCCGGTTGTTTTGTTTGCCAGGAAGAAACCGATGGTGGGGATGCTTATGATTCCCAAGACTATCTGCTACATAGTGATGATCTGTTTGTTTCTTTGATCATATTTTAAGCTTCAATGCCCCTGTCCCCCTCTTCCTTTGTATCGTACTTTCTCTTGTAGATTTTGTCTCTAGACAAGCATCGACAAAGGCACGTACCCTTCTTCAATGGCACGAAGACACACATTTGCAGTCTCTGCGATGAATACTCCTCTTTCCCGAAGTTGCGGTTCGGTCGCCCTGATAAACAGGTCGAGATCAGAAGAGTCGATGCTCTTTACTTCAGTTTGTTCAACGATCATTTGTTATTCGCGAATCTCGCGGAAGATCAGCCTGTTCGGATCACACCTCTAATTCATTCGGTATGAACATATACTCGAAGTCGAAGAACTCCAATGCCTCTTCCTCTGTGACCTCTGTCCTGTCATCCGTCCAAATACCTGTCGTGCTCATGTACCAGGCAATCTCACCCGTCTCATCGTCGGAGAAGTAGGATTTGTTCAATGTCAGCTCACCGTTATCGTAAGTGTAGTTTGCAAGGCATGCATATGCGGCACCGTTTGATCCTCTGTTATAGAAAGATCCGTCAGAGCAAAGATAGTAAGAGTTACGTGCTCCGCCTGCAATAAAGTGTACAAGCTCACCGTCTCTAACCGTGTAACCGTCATAGATGACGGTACATTCCTCACCGTCTTCATTTACCATATGCTGATATATAAGAAGTTCGTCCACGCCGTTTCCGTCCACATCAATCAACGTGTAGTAGATAGGATCCTCGGAAGGAACATACATCAGGTCGGGAGAGACTAATTCCGCCATAGAGGACATGGTCTCATCATCAGCCTGACCGCTGTGGCATTCACTTATAGTATCGAGTATCCCGCCGTAAAGACTCGTAACGGAAGACATCGATTCCGCATCACTCAAAGAGCTCTCTGCGGGAGCGGTCTCGCTAACGATCGACGAAGCCGCCTCTGTCTGTGCATCGGAAGCTTCGGATTCCCTGCTTCCCGAATCATTGGAGCAACCAATAACAAGTCCTCCTATACATGCTGTAATCAACGCAATCTCATATACCTTTTTCATATCAGACACCTCTTTCCCGATAATCATCGATAATTACATATATGCATTATACGCAATGTTTAAAATAACAAAAAAGCACGATGGCAAAAGCAAGAAACAGACCAAGATAGCGGGCTTAAACAAGTTTCTGCGCATATACTACGCACGAGTGATGGAGGTTTACCAAGCAGCATAAGTATTTTCGATTAAAACAAAGGGGGTGTCTCAAAGTGAACATTCACTAAGGCACCCGACTGTTGCAGCAACAGTCAAAGCAGTCGATCTTCTTCAGCCTGACGAGTAGTGTGACTGAAATGTTGACCAACTCGTTCAACCAGTCACACTTTTGGTCACTGAGAGGGCTGTAGTGACTGAAACGTTGACCAACTCGTTCGATCAGTCACACTTTTGGTCACTGAGAGGGCTGTAGTGACTGAAATGTTGACCAACTCGTTCAATCAGTCACACTTTTTGTCATTGGGAGGGTATTGTAGTGCTTTGTAGCTGTTTAGAGCAGGAAACAATTTGTTTTTTGAACAATTAAAGAGGTTGCCTCTCGGTGAACTCAAGTCACTTTTGAGACAACCCCTGTTTGCCATGCCTAAAATGCACCCCAAAAAACTGCCAACAAACTCTTGATTTTTGTTAGCAGGTTTTATTGCCCGGACGACACGCACTTCTTCGGGATGAGTAGTATGTTATATTGGCAGTTATAAAGACTCCTTCAGAATATTTCGTATCTCATCTTTGGTAAGCACCTTGTATCCGCCTTCAAGGATCAGAGTCCCATCCGTGATACCGTCGATCATGTCTTCTGTCGCTCCAAGTTCGCTAAGGCTCATTGCGACACCAAGAGTCTTCATCCAGTTCTCCATTGCTACAAGACCTTCTTCTGCGACCTTCTCATCTGACTTGCCTTCAGAAGAGACGCCCCAGACTTCCTTAGCAAAACGGACAAATTTCTTGAGACCGTACGGTATGATATAGCGGTAATAAGGAAGAGATACAGCAGAGAGAGTCATACCGTGGGTGGCATCGGTATAAGCGCCGGCTGACTGACCGAGCATATGTACCATCCAGTCTGTTGTCTTACCTCTTGATATGAGGGTGTTGAGTGCCCATGTGGCTGTCCACATGATATTCGATCTTGCTTCATAGTTTTCCGGGTCCTCGATCGCGATAAGAGAACTGTGGATAAGGGACTTCATCAGAGCTTCTGCAATATAATCGCTCGTATTGTCGTCTTCTCCTGAGAAATACTGCTCACAGATGTGATTGAAGATGTCATATATGCCTGCGACCATCTGTCTCTTAGGGAGTGAGAACGTAAACTTCGGATTAAGGATCGAGAACTTCGGCATGACCTCTTCTCCGAAAACGTGTCCTATCTTAAGCTTCTGCTCGTGGTTGGTAATTACGGCACCTGCGTTCATCTCTGATCCTGTTCCGGCCATAGTGAGGATGCATCCGACAGGCAGGATCTCACATGTCGGCTCCTCAAATCTCAGATAGTATTTGTCCCAGGGATCCTCATCACAATTAACCGAGACAGAAACAGCCTTGGCATAATCACAACAAGAACCTCCACCTACTGCAAGAAGAAGATCAACATTATTGTCGCGGGCGATCTTGATGCCTTCACGTAGTTTTTCGATGGTGGGGTTGGGCATGACACCGCTATCTTCCACGATAGTCTTGCCATTTTCCTGCAAGATCTTTACTATCTCGTCATAGACACCGTTCTTCTTGATAGACCCGCCTCCGTAAATGAGCTGAACAGTCTTACCGTACTTCGGGAGTTCCTCATTCAAGTACTTAAGAGAATCATCTCCGAAGTAAAGCTTTGTTGCATTCTTGTAGCTGAAATTACCTAACATCTTGATTTCTCCTTTACTGATATATTAGCGTTATCGTTACATCCCCATTTGACAGAAGGGAAGTCATCTCTTCTTCAGACAGATCGATCTTTCCAAGCTTTGTATATGCCCAAGTATTAGACCCGTAGAAGATCACTATCTGATCGCCGGAATACAAAACGATATCTCCGGAAGATGTTGTTATCTGTTCATCATCTCGGGCAATACTTTGTCCGATGGATCCGACCTGCTCAAACCCGCCGTACATGGACATGCTGATCATAAGCCCGTCCCCGGCAAGTGTCTTCAGTTCTTCCACAGAAGCATTATCTTCCCAGGTTACAGGAACTTCAGTGTCCCCAATCATTAATACCATTGATGCTGCCTCCTCCGTAACGATAGTTGTCTCCGTTGGTGCAGAAGTTGATTCCGAAGCATTTGAACTCGTCTCAATTATCTCGTTAATAGTTATGTCCGGTTTGGCTGTTGGTTCAGTTGTAACAGCAGAGGTAGAAGTACATCCGGAAACCGCTATCAAGGATATGCTTGCAATAAGAACAGTTGCTTTTCTCAGTCCCATGTGAGTTCACCGGTCTTCTGTGCGATCTCGTATCTGCCGATCTTATAATCGAGTTTCTCCAGCGCGATGTCGTATTTTTTTGCTTATGATTGATTCAATCATACAACTTGGAGCTAACTCTAAGTCAAGATCTTTTTCAAAAAAACCTCGGATTTTGCTCCAAGGCCTTTGGCTCATTTAATTTCTGATTATTGTTACCACGCTTTTTTCTCATCTTCGCTTCTATGTTTCGTCTTTCTCTCTTCAACCGTCTTCACAAACCATTCCACCATCTTCGGGTCATAATGCGAGAAAAATGAACTCTCACGCCTATCAATCGAAGATATCTTACTGACGATACAGTTAATTACTTTGTGGAGATGTTTGAATAATCTTCGGTTATAATATCAATCAGCATGGAATAATGGAGGGAAGATCATGCCGCCTTCAAGAAGAAGTTCAAGTTCGAGCTCGCACAGAAGCTCAAGTTCACACAGAAGTTCAAGCAGAAGCTCTCACAGGAGCCATTCCTCGAGCAGGAGCAGCCACAGTTCCCACAGCAGCAGGAGCTATTCCGGCGGGTCGCATACTTTCGGAAGTTACGGGAAGACAAGGACCGTAACTCCGCCGAAGAGACAGCGCACCAACCAGCCTCGAGGCTACGTCGGGTCGACCGTAGCCCCCTTGCTTCGATCTTCGAGACACGATTATCAGTACTATCCTTCAAGATGGTACGACGAGTCCACAGGCACGCAGTATGAGGCCGGTTACTACGACGAGAACGGTCAGTACTACAAGAACGTCGCCGTCAAGAAAGGCAGCAGCTATGAGACGCTTCTGGAGTGCGAATATTGCGGTACCCAGATCAAGCTTAAGTGGGAGGAGGGAGCCATTCCTTCGTGTCCCAACTGCGGCGCGCAGCTTACGAGTGTAGCCGACAATGCTGTTGTTGAGGACGCGCTTCAGGATCAGATCGTATCTTCCGGCAACTACAGTAGAAGTTCAGGAAGCGGCTGTGTAAAGCCTATTATCATCGCACTGTCGTGCTTCTTCTTTCTGCCCACGCTGTTTTACGCATGCATGACCAAGATCATGAACATCGACAGCAGCCCCCGTACGGAATATGTGCAGGAGGTCGCGGACGACAGCATCTACATCGATGTCCTTGGAAGAGAGTGTTACTGGGATGACGAATACGAGTGCTACTACGACGAGGAGACCGACTGCTACTTCGTCTACGCCGATGAGGTCAACCCTCCTGAGTGGCAGTACTGGTACGAGGGCATATCGTCCGACTACGGTGATTACGGCTGGATGTCGTACCACTACGACGAGGGTCTCTGGTACATAGAGACAAGTAACGGCAACTGGGAAGTGCTGCCCGATTCTTATGACACGTCAGGTCTCTGGCACGTGCCCGAGATGGGAACAGGCAAGTACATGGATCAGGAATCAATCTATGTCGAAGCGATAGGCAGGACATGTGAATGGATTCCTGAAGAGGAAGCGTATTACGATTATGACACGGACTGCTACTTCTTCTATAACGACTATGTGGAGCCGCCGATCTGGCAGTACTGGTACGACGGAATTTCTTCGGAGTATCCGGGGTACGGCAACATGGAGTTTGATACCGTCGAAGACTGCTGGTACATCGAGACTGGTGAGGGCAGATGGGAAGAGCTCCCGGATAGCTACGACACAAGCAACCTCTGGCACATGGAATAAGAGACAGCGAAATAGATGCTTAGATAATATGAAATGACCTCACATTTGTAGCAACGTGGATTTACCTATAAAACGATCGGTAAATATATTGAGTATCTGTGCAATGCATTTGCATTCTACCGGGTTAGAAGATACGACATTAAAGGAAAGAAATACCTCCGCTCAGAAGATAAATATTACTTGTCTGATCACAGTTTCAAGTATGCCAGACTTGGGACAAAGAATATGGATTATGGTCATGTTCTTGAGAATATAGTCGCTATGGAATTGATCAGAAGGGGTTATGAAATATATGTCGGTGTAGCAGGCGGGAAGAAAGTCGACTTTGTAGCAATGAAACAAGGCGATAGGACATACATACAGGTTTCATACGACATAACAGAACCGAAGACTTTTGAAAGAGAGATCGCTCCCCTGCTAAAGATAGCTGATGGGTATAAGAAAATGATAATAGCGAGGACTTATCAGCCCGAGTACCATCACGAAGGAATAAAGATAATCGATGCTGCAGAATGGCTTTTGGGAGATAGCTGATAATGTCAGACAGACCGGAATTAACAACTGAATTGAAGAGAAAAGAGTTTCTTGAATGTTATTTTCTCAAGGAAGAATTGGTTTGTTTCTGCCGTGAAAACGGATTGCCGACATCCGGCGGAAAAGCGGAACTGACTGAGCGGATCGCATATTATCTTGATACAGGAAAGATCAAAGCCATAAAAACGGTGCGGACTCAAAAGCCTAAGATAACGGCAATAACAAGAGACAGCATGAATGATCCTTTTTTATTCGATGTAGACGACGAGAAAAGACTATCAGACAACAAATTTACTTCACTTACTTGTAATTGGACACCTAGTGTTCCTCTGTATTCTGATTACGAGAGAAGGGAAGCTCTTGTAGAGATAGATGTTCTCACGGCTATGGCACTTGGATTGTCTTTGGAACAATTAATAACAATGTACAGAATTCAGTTTTCTGTTTTACAAAGTTACGAAGAGGATACTTGGTATGACCAAAACGGAAGAATAGTTTTTACAGTTAATCGTAGCTTAATAGGAGTTGGTGTATCTAGAAAAGAGTGGGAAGTGATTAAAAATATGTCTGAAGGTACAGTAACTCAGACTATTACTTATGACACAGTTCCTAATGGTCCTGTTGAACGCATAATCGAATATGTAGCCCCATTTAATCGATGTAATCGAGAAAAAGATTATGAAGAAGTTTGGGTGAACTTTGCGAAACGTTTTGCTGGAGGTGACAACTATTGAAGATCTTTTCTGAGTTAATGAGCGATAATGATTTTATTAATCGAGTTATAGAAATCATTAATGGAACCTGTGGCGATAAATATACGATCCCTGTAAAGAAACCAGATTTATATCGTTACATGAAGATTTCTGAATATGCTGTAAATGATATAACCAATAATAGGATTACCGTGACATCTGTAAAAGAATATAACGACATGTTTGATTGTGGAATGTGTATTTATTCGGATGAAGAACAGTTGAGCAAACTTGTTGAAGACGATCTTGAAGAGTTGAGAAAATATGGAATTGAGACAAATTCACTTAAGGAATCGTCTCGAACTTATTTTGAGACAGAAGCTGACCTTAAACAGCGTACCATTGATTATATGGGAGCACATTTATGTTGCTTTTCTCCTGTTGACTCTTCTGTTTTGATGTGGGCACATTATGGCGATTCTAACAGGGGAATCTGTGTCAAATATGATTTTAGTGGTGAGATTAATCCATTGAATCTGTATACTTTTCCTGTAGCTTATCGAGATAAGCCTATTAACGTTTCCTCTTTGCTTTATAAAAAGGATACTGATTACCCTTATTCTATTGAATTGGCTGTTATGGTCTCTATTCTTTGTAAGAGTTTGGATTGGAAGTACGAGAATGAATGGAGGTTTATTTCTCCGTTGTTTCCCGATAGTGATAAAAGGTCACGTTATCAGTTAATGAACTTGCCCAGAATTAAGGAATTGATATTTGGCTATCATTTCCTTAGAAACTGTTATGGAGATAACTGGGAAATAGGAATTCGAAATATTAGTAAGCTTTTAGACTATTCATTGAATAATAATATACCAGTGTTTATCATGCTACAGGATGTGGGCAGATTCGAAATGATAAAACAGAAAATTGACCCTGCAAAAGCATCATTTTTTATGAAACGTAATTTTATAAGAAAGCGTAATGATGATCATTTGTACCATGTTATACAAAAATCATTCATGCGAGATGTATGCGGATACAACAAATAACACAGTAGGAGAAGGCTTATGATACCAACAGTTTTGGCAGAGCAAATACAAAACGGTCTTAAGGATTATATAGATACGACATTTCCGATAACGAATCTTGTGTTTAAGAATTCGTTGAAGAATATGCTATCTGAACCTAAGGCTCTTGGGTGGCTGACAAAGAAGGCTCATCCTTTATGGAATCCGTTACAATGCGAGCCGAATATGAGATTATGCTGGAATTTGGAATGTCTGCCAGGATCGGTCGTTCTCTGGAAAAGTCAGGTTGTAGCGTTTTAGGTTTTGATTTTGGCGAAGTCGTATCGCGTATCAAGAGCCGATTTGTTAGTGAACTTGGATTGCTTGATGGAGCAACGTATGCCCAAATTGAACAGATGATAATGGGTGTTCTGCTTACGATAAAGCAGAATGGACCGGTTTGGGAAGGCGGTAATATGGACGAACGTGAAATCCTTCGAGACTGCTATTTGAATTCCTTGGAGCTTGCATATCAATATAAGTGTAAATCGATAGCGTTCCCTCTTATCTCTTCCGGTGTTTACGGGTTTTCTAAAGATGTTGCGATTATTGTATTGATGACAAAGAGTATGTGTATTGCTGTAGCGTCTGCCATGCATGGAAAGTTGATCTCGGGCTTACTTTATATCAGCCTAAAGATGGCTATGAATCTGTAATCGATCAGGATTATGTAATGAGGAAAGAACTTAAGATGTATTATAGAACCTGTAAACACTTCTCTCATAAGTGTCCAAAGTGCAAAGGCAGGATGCATCGGGCGAGTGAAGATGAGATTCACTCGCTTCCTTGTCTGTACTGTGGCGGTCGAGAGATATGGACTATGAAGAGTTGATTCTGTGGGATTGAGTCATTATAGGTTGTGAAGGAAGCAGCGATAGGAAGCCGCAAACACTTTAGAGGGGCGTTATGAGGGACAAGCTAATTAAGTACATTCAGGAACAATACGGGGTGGAGCCGGAACATCTGTGGGAGAAGTTTCCGAACTATATCGTCTTCAGGCATCAAGGTAACAGGAAGTGGTTCGGGCTTGTTATGGATGTTGCGAGAAGTAAGCTCGGACTGGATGGCGATGGGCTCGTGGATATCCTTAACGTTAAGCTTGACGACCCGATAATGGTAGATGATCTTATCCGTCAGCCGGGATACATGAAGGGGTATCACATAAGTCGCGGAAATTGGATCTCGATTCTTCTTGACGGTACCGTCAGTCTTGACGAGATTTGTAGTTTGCTGGAAGTAAGCTACCTCGTTACATCGCAGAAAAAGAAGCGGTAATGATGAAGCTACGACATTAAATGCTAGGAGTAAGACTATGAATGAGATTTTCAGATTCACGGCTAAAGGAACAAATGGGGTTAGCGTTTTTCTTCCGCCGAAGTACGATTTTGTGTTTTACGAGACGAAGATGGAATTGATAAGGAAAGGCAAGATCGAGAGAACCGTCGAGTATAGCGATGTCACTGAAGTCACGCTCATAAAGACTTGGCAGAATAATGTCTTTATTAACTGTAAGCCTATAGGTATCAATATCTATAAGGTTAGCGATGAGACGTATCAGAGAATCAAGGATATCATTAAGAAGTAAGTTCCTGAAGGGAGGATCAGATGAGTATTGTCGAACAGATGAAATGGACGAGGGCGCCGAAGGATTATGTCCTGAACGAGAACGGCATAGAGGTCACGACGGAGCCTCATACCGATCTGTGGCAGAGGACGTATTATCACTTTCGCAACGATAATGCGCCTGTGCTCCAGCTGGAAACGGACGAGAAGTTCTTTTCCTTTATCGTGAAGACGGATTTTGCCGATAGCCATCACCGCTTTGACCAATGCGGGATCGTTATGTATCTGGATTCCGAGAACTGGCTGAAAGCATCCGTGGAATACGAGAATGAGGAGTTTCAGCATCTTGGCTCTGTTGTCACGAACCGCGGCTACTCCGACTGGGCGACGACCGCGATCCCTTCTGCTGTGAAGAGTATGTGGTACCGGTTCAGCCGCAGGGAGGACGACTACTGCATAGAGTGTTCTACGGATGGAGAGAACTTCTCGCAGATGCGTGTTTGCCACATGTGGGAAGGCGCGGGGAAGATAAGTTTCGGTATCTATGCCTGCAGCCCCGAGGATTCAAGCTTTAGGGCGGTCTTCACTGATCTTAAGGTGACAGAATGTGCTTGGAAGGCTCATGACGGCCAGCAGCCGGATTAGAATACATCTGTATTAAGTAGCGAGGACGGATTATGATATTCAGAACTATCGAGAATGGATCTCACGGATGGAAATCATTAGGATATACGGCGACATGGGGCTACGGATGGGACTTCATGCTTGACGCGGCGCAGGCTCTGATTGACGTTGATTGGAAAACCGGACTTGATAAGGTTACCTGGTCACATCTTGCCAATACTGAGCCGATCGATGTTACGGATAAGGTGAAGCAGGCGGGCGGCAGGCTTCGTGATGTCAAAGACCTTCAGGATGAGCACGGCTGTCTTACTCTTGCAGGCGTAAGCAGCATCATGAAGGTGCCCATGCAGATTGATTTCTATAATCAGACTCAGGTGGTGCGCGTGTATCTGCCGGAGTCGTATGTCAAAGAGAATAAGTCGCATGTTCTCGACAACTACATGAACAGCATCGAGATAAAAGCATACTGCACCGATACCGAGAGAAGAGTCAGGGCAGAGTATAAATAAGTCCGCCGTAAGCGGCGTGATGCAGATAAGGATAGTAAACGGTTGAAAGCTAAACTAAAAGGTTATTCATTGTTTCTCATAGGACTGTTTATTGCGTCTATGGGAGTGGCGTTCTCGACGAAAGCGGGGCTCGGCACATCACCTGTTGCGTCCGTTCCTTATTCGGTATCCCTTGTAAGTGATCTTCTGACCTTCGGAGGTTGGCTTAATCTTCTGAGTGTGATCCAGATCATTACTCAGATCGTGGTCATGAAGTTTAAGTGTAATTACATAGAGATCGCGATACAGACAGTACTTGCCTTTGTTTACGGGTATCTTACGAACTTCTCGTGCTTCCTTATAAAGGATCTTACTGCTGACACTTATCCTGTGCAGTTTGCTTATATGCTTATAGGCTGCTTCGTGCTTGCGCTCGGGATTTGGATCCAGGTAAAGGGCAACGTCGCCATGCTTCCTGGAGAAGCGATGAACAGAGCGATAAGCATCAGAAGCGGTAAGCGTTATGAGAATATAAAGATCTTGTTTGACGTGATCTACATTGTCGTGTCCGCGTTGATCTGCCTTTTCTTCTTACATAAGCTTCAGGGCGTCAGGGAAGGAAGCATAATCGCGGCCGTCCTTGTGGGAAACATCATAAAGCTCTACGAGTCAGCCTATAAGCGGATTACAACTAAAGCGTGATGAACCGGGGGTAATGATAATGAATCGATTTGAGTTCATAATTAATGAGAAAAGACCGACCCTATTCAAGATTGAGCAGATTAAGAACAAGGTATTGTTGTCCATCTCCTATATTAGTCATATGTTGCTATATTTCCAAAAATAGAGAAAATTGCCTGTTTTGGAAAAATATTGACATGTACGCCTATGGATCATACAATTTGTATGAGTAAGAAAATTTCCAAAACTCCAGAAATTTTATTGTTTTGGAAGGGAAGTGGAAACGTATGGTTGGAAGAATTGAAGAGAAAAAGCAATTGCAATCTCTACTGAAAGAAGAAGAATCACAGTTTATTGCCGTGTTTGGCAGGCGTAGGATCGGTAAAACATACTTGATACGTGAGAGCTTCGATTATAAATTCACTTTCCAACATACAGGTCTCAGTAACAATTCTCTAAAGAAGAGAGCACGCAAACAGGCACAATTCGATAAGTTTGCAGAGTCACTTAAGGAGTCAGGTTATGTTTTGGATAAACCGTTATCATCATGGAATGAAGCCTTTAGCTGTCTTAAAGAAGTAATCAAACGATCAAAAGAACCCAAAAAAGTTATATTTATAGATGAGCTTTCGTGGATGGATCCCAAGAACAATAATGGCCTTATTTCAGCATTAGAAAGTTTTTGGAATGGTTGGGTTACTTCACGAAAAGAAAAAGATATCATACTGATCGTATGTGCATCTGCTACATATTGGATGACTAATTACATTGTTAATTCAAAAGGCGGGTTGCATAATAGACTAACAGGTAAGATATATTTAAAACCTTTCACTTTGGGAGAATGCCAAGAATATTTGGAATCGAAGCATATTAATTTTAATCCTTATCAGATTCTGCAGTGTTATATGATTCTTGGCGGTGTTCCATATTATTGGAGCCTGTTGAAAAAGGGTAAGAGCCTGCCTCAAAATATCGATGACATATTTTTTAAAGAGGGAGCTCCACTAGAGGATGAGTACGACAACTTATATAAGGCATTATTTGATTTGCCGGCGCAGCATATCAAGATAATTGAGGCTCTAACTTCTGTTAACAAAGGAATTACCAGAGACGAAATATGTCAAAAGACAGGTATTGCCAGTTCAGGGAATCTGACAAGAAAACTGGATGAACTTGAAAAATGCGGATTCATAAGAAAATACATACCGTTTGGGTATAAAACAAAAAAAGCAACATATCAGTTGATTGATAACTATACCTTGTTTTACCATAAGTTTATAAAGAACAGGGTCTATGATAACAAATACTGGCAAAATATAAGCAATTCAGCTGAAGTTAATGCATGGAGCGGAATTGCATTTGAAAAGGTTTGTCTGGAACATGTCGATCAAATCAAGTTAGCACTGGGAATATCCGGAGTGCAAACAGCCGTCAATTCATGGAAATGCGAAGCTGATTCTGATAGAGGGATACAGGGATCACAGATTGATCTTCTACTTGTTCGAAAGGATCAAGTGATAAATGTATGTGAGATGAAGTACTCGGAAACGGAATTCACACCGGATCAGGCATTTGATAAAGCAATGCGCAGGAGGATGTCCGATTTACAAAATGCAACTGGCACAAAACATGCATTACACTCAACATTGATAACTACATATGGAATTGAAGAAACATCCTATGCCGGAAACATACAGTCGGTAATTACCGCTGAAGATCTTTTCAGATGATCCGTTTACTATAATGAATAACTTTGTTTTGTGGCATATTGAACAAAAACGGATACGAGACAGAGGATGACATTCCTGACAAGCCATATGAAGTGTGAGGTCGTTATGTTAACCAAGATAAAATACGGAAATACGAATACGGTTCTTCTTAGAGGAGACAGAGGCAGCATCCTGATCGATACTGACTATGCCGGTACTTTGCCCGCGTTCTATAAGGCCATCAAGGGGCTTGGCATTAAAGTATCCGATATCACATATGTTTTGGCGACGCACTACCATCCGGATCATATGGGGCTTATAAGTGAGCTTATGAGCCTTGGCGTTAAACTCATCATTATGGAAACGCAGATGGAGCATATTCACTATTCTGACGAGATTTACGCGAGAGAACCCGACCTCGGGTTTAAGCCGATAGACGAGAGTCAGGCACAGGTTGTGCTTTTCGAGGAGTCTCGTAAGTTTCTGGGAGAGCTCGGGATCGCAGGGGAGATCATCTCTACCCCGAGTCACAGCGCGGACAGCATCTCGGTCCTTCTTGATGACGGCACCTGCATCGTCGGTGACCTGGAGCCTCTCGAGTACCTCGAGGCATACGAGGAGAACAAGGCACTAAAGGCTGATTGGGACGCCTTGCTTAGCGCCGCTCCGAAAAGGATCATATACGCGCACGCCAATGAGAGAACGTTCTGATCGAACCGATAATCAAAAAGAAACCTCGATTTACTCGGAAAGTTTATTATGAGAATTGAAGTTACTTACGAAGAAGGGAGCTGCCACGACTGAGGATGAGAAGTGCCCCGGCGGACTTGTTTCTAACATTTGCCAAGATCGGCCTGTTTACCTTTGGCGGCGGATATGCCATGCTTCCGCTGATCGAGAAGGAAGCGGTCGATAATAAGAAGTGGATCACCGACAACGAGCTTTTGGATGTCGTAGCCATAGCGGAATCGACACCGGGTCCCATAGCTATAAATGCAGCGACCTTTATCGGGAAGAAAGTCGGCGGATTTATAGGTGCGTTATGTGCGACAATCGGGGTCGTCCTGCCCTCGTTCATAATCATTGTCGCGGTCTCATACTTTCTCGAAGCATTTCAGCACTTAAAGATCATAAAATATGCCTTCTGGGGCATAAGGGCCGGCGTTTTGGCGCTGATCCTCATGGCTCTTTGGTCGTTGTTCAAGAAGAGCCGCAAGGATATCTTTACATATCTTTTGATGGCTGCATCCGGCGTGGCGGTGCTGTTTTTTAACGTCAACGCCATCGTCGTCATATCTGTCTGCGCGGTTATAGGCATCGTTGCATTAAGGGTCGGAGGCAAGCGGGAATGATATATCTTGATTTGTTTCTGACTTTTTTTAAAATAGGTCTTTTTACTTTCGGCGGCGGCTATGCAATGCTCCCGCTTATAAGGGAAGAAGTTACTCTTCACGGATGGGCGAGCGCGGAGGAGCTTATTAATTTCATTGCGGTAAGCGAGAGCACGCCGGGACCTTTTGCAGTAAATATCGCGACGTTTATCGGTAGAACTACCGCCGGTATCCCCGGAGCCTTATGCGCTACGTTAGGTGTGGTGCTGCCGTCCTTTATCGTTATACTCATCGTCTCCAAACTTTACGATAAGTTCCGGAAAAGTAAGATCGTGCAGGGCGCTATGTCGGGAGTAAAGCCGGCAGTAATCGGACTTATCGCGGCAGCTCTCATCTCCCTGGGAAAGCAAGTGATGTTCCCGGACGGGTACTTTGTCTCGGCGGCAACGTTTGTAAGCATCTTAATATTTATCGTGACCGCGGTCCTGGCCTTTCGAAAAAAGAACCCGATACTACTGATCGGTATATCGGCTGTTGCCGGCATAGTCGCAGGGTATGCGATCGGACTGTAGGTGCTGCGTGACGCCCTTCCCGAGTGGTGTTAATGGACAGTAGAGTAAACGAGTGCTATCCCGGATTTTTGTTCTCTATTTCTGGGATGGTATAATGGCTCTCGAAGAAGATCAGTTTATTCTGATCGATGATCCTTTGCCTGATGTTGCTTGATTTTTACCGACTTGTTGGGCAGACACTAATTTAACTCATAAGAAAGGAAACATTTATGAAAAGATTAATCGCATTGGCACTTTCCACGGCAATGGTATTATCATTTGCTTCTTGCAGCAGCGAGCCTTCGGAAACTACAGAGGCGGAGCAGACAGTAGAAGTGGAGACAGAAGCTTCGCAGAGTGATGAGCAGATCCCCAATCCCTGGACTGAGACGAATGATATTCTCGAGGCTATAGACGGTTCCGGGATATCGGAAATCTCCTATCCTTCCGACGGAAGTGAGGATACTGATCAGGGTATGATCTCCTGGTATGCTATCCGTTATACAGACGGAATGATCGAGCTTCAAGGTTACATCGGCGCCGGTATTATCACTATCCGTAAAGGTCTGGATTCCCTGGGTGAAGATATCTCCGGTGACTACAATACTTACGATACGACATACACTCGCGGTATTGCCACCTGCAGATCTTATGCACCTGATGCAGCCCGCGTAGTTACATGGCAGGCAAACGGATTCAGCTACAGCGTCGTCGTTCAGCCTCAGGGTGATGATGATTATTCTTACGGTCTTACTGATGATACAGTTAATTACTTTGTGGAGATGTTTGAATAATCAGGCAGCTGTAATAAGTGCGCAACCCCATATATTATAGTCCCGTAGACCTTAGGCGGCGGCTTCAAAACTGCACAAATCAGCCGGAAAAAGATGGTTCAATTTGATTAGCACTCTCTACTTGCGAGTGCTAATAAGAGGACTATAATGGTGTCAGAACAAAGGAACGAAGATCAATAGATCAGACCTCCGCTTCGATGCTCGGATAACAACAATCAAAGGAGATGATTTATATGTTGATGTCCGATTTATTTGGAGAGAATTTGTTTGATGAGTTTTGGGGTTTTCCTACACAGCATGAGCTTGCCAATCTGGACAAGAGACTATATGGGAAGAATGCACAGCGCATGATGAGTACTGATGTCCATGAGACGGAAGAGAATTATGAGATGGATATGGATCTTCCGGGATTTAAGAAGGATCAGATCAACATCAAGCTCGATGACGGCTATCTTACGATAAGTGCAGCAAAAGGACATGATGAAGAGAAGAAGCGCCATGGCAAGGTTATCCGTCAGGAGCGTTACTCAGGTGCTATGCAAAGAAGCTTCTATGTCGGTGATGCAGTGAAGAAGGAAGATGTTAAGGCAAAGTTCGAGGACGGAGTATTGAAGCTCACGATCCCGAAGAAGGAACTTGAGGCTCTGCCTGAGAATAACACTATTAACATAGAAGGCTAAGGAACATTATTTATACCTCTTTATGAAAAGCTCGGAACCGCATCTTCCGGGCTTTTGTAAACGCTACTGAAATAGTTTACCAGTTTTGAGCCAAACGCTATTGAATTTGTTTACCACTGCAAATGTATCTTATAAGATTTTTTCGTTTCCAAAATCTTATAAGGAGAAGAAAGGCAGTGATTTTAACAATGGAAAT